>NZ_JAUEZC010000003.1:0-942500 GCF_032489995.1 Bradyrhizobium sp. SZCCHNGR1005 | reverse complement strand
TTTCGGACTTTCACCGTCTCATCGTTCGGTTCGATCGCGACATCGCTCCAGCGCACCACGGCGCCATGCACGATGTCGCGGGTCAGCCTGACGCGATGCGCAAGTCCGATCGGGAGCGCGCCCAGCTGGAGGCTCGTCGCTGCCGGCATCAGCCGGCCCCAGACCGTGTACCCGCCTTCACCGTCGAGCATTTCGCCGCTCCGGAGATTGCGCTTCGCCACCGCCACGACATCACCATGGAAGCCAAGCGGCTGTCCGGTCGGCTCCTTGCGCAGTGCGGCCGACAGCACCGAAATGTTCAGCTCGAGGCCGATGAGGTGATAGGGCTTGTACATCGCGGCGTAGCGTCCGCTGGCGTCCGTCTTGAGCCCGTATTGCCTGAAGCAGTCGGCAGTGTAATCGTTCGGTGCTTCCAGCACGACATAAACACCCCATCGCAGATCGCGAAACACCGGGCGGCCGTCGCGCTCCAGCGAAGAGACCACCTCGACCATGCCGGCTTTTTCCAGGATGCCTCCGGCCTCGCGCGGTCGCAGCACATGGGGGAGATCGTCGACGCCGCACGGTGGAAACAACAGCCCGTCGCCGGGAACGCCCAGCCCCGTTGCATTCGCAATCGCCGCCATCTCGATCACGGATTTGGTGCCGTCGAGGAATGAGTTGAACATCTGCGGGTTCATGCCCGCGGATTGCGCCGCTGCGGCGGTCAATCCGTAATGCTGCCAGACGCCTTCCGGCGTCACGTCGTGGTAGGCCGGCAGGTACTTGGTGCCCTTGCCTGCGGCCACGACGCGAAAGCCGGTGGCGCGGGCCCAATCCACCATCTCGGCCGTCAGCGCCGGCTGGTCGCCATAGGCCAGCGAATAGACCACGCCGGCCTTGCGCGCTTCTTGCGCCAGCAGCGGGCCGGCGAGCACGTCGGCCTCGACGTTGACCATCACGATATGCTTGCCGGCGGCGATCGCTGCGCGCGCATGCCGGATCCCAGCCGCTGGATTGCCGGTGGCCTCGATCACCACCTCGACATCCGCACTCATCGCCTTTGCCGCATCGGACGTGAACGCGGTCGCGGCGATCAACGCCTCGTCCCACCCCACGGTCTTGCACGCGTCCTTCGCACGCTGCGGATCGAGATCGACGATCGCCGTCACGTCCAGGCCGGGCACATGCGGGACCTGCGCCAGGAACATCGAGCCGAATTTGCCGGCGCCGATCAGCGCCACGCGCACCGGCTTGCCGGTGGCGTTGCGGGCCTGCAGGAGGGAGAAGAGGTTCATGGGATCATTCCGATTGGCGTGATTCCTGGGTCGCGTGGTCCTCAAAACGGCGGGACGGCCGGCCAAGATTGGCAGAATCCGGGTGGATCGCAACATTCTCCAAGACTAGATTCTGTCCATGTTGATAGGGGGCAGCAAACGATGGAGCCCGCCATGCAAGATGAATATTTCGCATTGTTCGACACCGCGGTCGGCGCCTGTGCGATCGCCTGGGGACCGCGCGGCATCAACGGCGTGCAGCTGCCGATGGGCATTCCGGAGAAGACGCGCGTGCGGATGCGGCAGCGATTCGGCGAGATCCGGGAGGCCGCGCCGAGCTCGCAGGTCAGTCTCGCGATCGCGCGGATCACGCGTCTGTTGGCCGGTGAGGCCGATGATCTCAGCGACATCCCGCTCGATCTCGACGGCGTGCCGGCATTCCATCGCGGGGTCTATGCGATCGCGCGCACCATTCCGCCCGGCAAGACCATGACCTATGGCGAAATCGCCAAGAAGCTGGGCGGCGTCGAGCTGTCGCGCGAGGTCGGTCAGGCGTTGGGCCGCAATCCGTGCCCGATCGTCGTGCCCTGCCATCGGGTGCTCGCGGCCGGCAACAAGCCGGGCGGCTTCTCCGCCAATGGCGGCGTCGAGACCAAGTTGAAGATGCTGGCCATCGAAGGCGCCGCCGTGAATTACACGCCGAGCCTGTTCGGGTGAGCGCGGAGCGCGCGCTTACACCCACTCGCAGCTGAAGCCGTTGCCGCTGCGACGGATCCGGCCGATCGAGGGCGAGGGGAAATGCGCCGGGCAGCACAATGCGCCGCTGTCGCAACAGCGCTCCAGGAATTGCCGTCGCGTCGTTGCGGCCTGTCTCGGATCGACGTCGAATTTCGGCGACAACTCCGGATAACGCAGCTGCAGCGGCGAGTGCATCAGGTCTCCGCCGAATAGCGCCTCGTCCCGGCCCTTGCCGACGGCAATGGCGACGTGGCCCGGCGTGTGGCCGGGGGTCGGTAGGATCCGCACGTGATCGCCGATCGAGAAATCATCGCCGACGATATCGGCGCGGGCCGCCTCGACCACGGGCAGCACGCTGTCCGTGAACGGTGGGACCTCAGCCTTCGCGTTCTGCGCCGTCCAATGGTCGTATTCGTGCGCGCCGAAGATATAGCGAGCGTTCGGAAAGCTCGGCGCCCAGCGACCGTTGTCGAGCCGCGTGTTCCAGCCGACGTGATCGACATGCAGATGCGTGCACATCACGAAGTCGATGTCATTGACGGAGACGCCGGCGCCGGCGAGCGCGCGCATATAGGTGTCGTCGGTCTTCATGTTCCAGGCCGGCCGCCCCGGTCGCGGCTTGTCGTTGCCGATGCAGCTGTCGATCAGGATGGTGTGATGCGGCGTCTTCACCACATAGGACTGGAAGCAGAGGATCAGCGTATCGCGATCGTCGATCGCCTTCGCCTGTTTCAGGCTCTCGCGGCTTTCATCGAGCATGTCAGGCGTAAGATCAGGAAACATCTCGCGTGCTGCGAGAAAGGGGACTTCCTGCTCGACGATACGCTGTATGGTGAGATCGTTGACGGACAATGTCGCGCTCACGAGCCGCTTCCTTCGCCTGTTACGCCGCCGGGGGCGCCGAGACCCTGACGGACTCGCGCTCCTGCATCTTCTGATAGAACGCATCGAGCGTGGGATAGGCCTTGCGCCAGCCGCAATCGGCAAAGCGGAAATCGGCATAGCCGAGCACGCAAACCAGCCCGATCGCTGCGACGTCGAAGGGACGTGACAACAGATCCGCCTGCTGCGCAAAGCGCGCCATGCCGGTCCAGGCCCGGTTCCAGTGATCATCGCTCCAGGCCTTCCAGCGCAACGCCTCCGGGCGCACCAGCGCCTCGTAACGGCACAGCAGCATGGAATCGAGCATGCCCTGCAGCATCGAATGCTCTGTCTTCACCTTCCAGCGCGAAGGGCCGGATGCGGGGATCAGCTTGCCGCCGCCCGCGAGCTCGTCGAGATATTCGACGATCACGTAGGAATCCAGGATCACATCGCCATTATCGAGGATCAGGACCGGAAGCTTCTTCAGCGGCGTCAGTCGAGAATATTCGTCGTTCGGCTGGCCCGGCGTGACCGCCGCCGGCACGAACTCGATCTGATCGATCAGCCCGAGCTCGATCGCGGCGATGCGCACCTTGCGCGCGAAGGGTGAAGCGGGAGAGAAGGTGAGTTTCATGATGGTGCCCCTTACTGACGCGAGCAGAACGTTGTCATTGCGAGGAGCGTCAGCGACGAAGCAATCCTGGGTCTTTCCGCGGTGACAGTTCTGGATTGCTTCGCTTCGCTCGCAATGACGGCGTCGGCTTAGGCCTCGATGATCACCTGGCGCTGCTCGCCCAGCCCTTCGATGCCGAGCGTGACGACGTCGCCAACATTGAGGAAGGTCGGCGGCTTCATGCCCATGCCGACGCCCGGCGGCGTCCCCGTGGTGACGATGTCACCCGGCAGGAGCGTCATGAATTGCGAAACATAGGAGATGCACTTGGCGATCGAGAAGATCATGGTCGCCGTGGTCCCGGTCTGGCGGCGCTGGCCGTTGACGTCGAGCCACATCGAGAGGTTCTGCACGTTCGCAATCTCGTCCTTGGTGACCAGCCAGGGGCCGACCGGGCCGAAGGTGTCATGCGACTTGCCCTTGGTCCATTGTCCGAGCCGCTCGATCTGGAAATTGCGCTCGGAGACGTCGTTGCAGATGCAATAGCCGGCGACATGATTGAGAGCATCGGCCTCAGAGACGTATTTGGCGCGGGTGCCGATGATGACTGCAATCTCGACCTCCCAGTCAAGCTTGGTCGAGCCGCGCGGCTTCTCGACGGCGTCATTCGGGCCGCACAGCGCCGTGTTGGCCTTCAGGAAGAAGATCGGCTCGGCCGGAATCGGATTATTGGTCTCCTTGGCATGGTCGGAGTAGTTCAGGCCGATGGCGACGAATTTCGAAATGCCGGTCACGGGCGCGCCGAGCCGCGGATTGCCGGAGACGGCGGGCAGGGAAGCGGGATCGATCGCTGCAAGCTTCTTCAACGATTCCGGCGCATAGGCGGCGCCGTCGAGGTCCCTGACATGCGCCGACAGGTCGCGCAGCTGGCCGGATGTGTCGATCAGGCCCGGCTTCTCCGCGCCTTTGTCGCCGTAACGCACAAGCTTCATCTGGTTTCTCTCCCTAGACCGTCTCTGGCATTCCAGAGGGCATTGTCATGGAGCAAGAGGACATGAAATTCAATCGCAGCCGCGCATGGCTGGCCCTGGCTGCCCGGCGTTTCCGCATCCCACGCCGACCCGAGGATCAGGCCAGCGCCTCGAAGCGGAAGGCGCTGTGATCCCGCCTGATGTGCCCGGCATCGAAATGGCCGCCGATCACCAGCACGTCCTGGTCGGCGACGCGGCCGAACAGCGCGCGCCGGGTCTCTGCCGCTTGCGCGGGGTCCGAATCCGCCGTGGACGACCAGTCCAGATGGGCCATCTGGCAGGGGTGATGGGCGACGTCGCCGGTCAGCAGCCCCTGTTCGCCGGCGGAGCGGATATGCAGGCTCATATGGCCCGGGCTGTGGCCCGGGGTCGGAATGAGGCTGATTTCGTCGGTGAGCCGGGCGTCGCTGGCGACGAGCTCCGCCCGGCCGGCTTCCATGACCGGCTGCACCGAATCCTTGAAGACGGCGATCTGCTCCGGCCTTTCGCTATGGTCGCGCCAATCCTCATATTCGGTGCGGCCGAACACGTAGCGCGCGTTGGCGAAGGTCGGCACCCATTTGCCGTCAGCGAGCCGCGTATTCCAGCCGACGTGATCGACATGCAGATGCGTGCAGACCACCATGTCGATGCTCTCTGGGGGAAAGCCTGCGGCGTCCATCATCTCCAGGAATGGCGTGCTGCGGTTGTTCCAGGCCGGCACGCTGCGGTCCTGCTTATCGTTGCCGAGCCCGGTATCGACCAGGATGCGGTCGGTCGGAGTTTCCAGCACCAGTGCATGGATCGAGAGCTTCAGCCTGCCTTCGGGATTGGCGAAATGTGGGATCAGCCAGGGCAGTTTCGCGATTTCCTCAGGCGTCGCCTGCGGCAGGATGAAGCGGGTGTGGCCGATCGTCTCCAGCTCCACCAGCTTGGTGATCCGCACCCGCCCGACCGTCCATTGCATGATCTCCTCCCCGATCTCATCTTGTCGTTGAACCGCGACGATGCGGGCTTATGCTGGCCCGTGCAATGGATCATCTTTCGAAAGCCGGCGTTATCGGCGAAGAGGAGAGCGAGATGCCAGAGCTGACCATATCGCCCGAGAAGGTCGCGTTCCTGATCGAGAAGGCGCGGGAGTTTGACGTCAAGGAGGACGCGAGCGATCCGGAATCGGGATCGAATGCCGCCGATGACGACATGGTCGACGTGCTCGAGGATACCCCCGACGATCCGGTGGTACGGGAGATCACCGGCTTCATCAATGCGCTCACCGAGGACGAGCAGACCGATCTCGTCGCCTTGATGCGGCTTGGCCGCGGCGACGGCGATATCGAGGATTGGGACGATCTGCGGGCCGAGGCGGCCGGACAGCGCGATCGTCACACCGCGCGCTATCTGCTCGGCGAGCCGATGCTCGGCGATCTGCTCGCCGAGGGGCTCGCAGCGTTCGGCGTCGATTGGACCGAGGAGCGCACGACTGCTGACTCCGCCAGTCCGAGCGAGCGCGACGAGGACGAGATCACCAAGCGGTCGTGATCGTCGCGCCGCTCGCGCGTCCCGTTACAGGGTGCCCGGGAAAGCGCCGCCATCGAGCAGGATGTTCTGCCCGGTGATGTAGCCGGCCTTGGCCCCGCACAGGAAGGCGCAGAAAAGGCCGAACTCTTCCGGATTGCCGAAGCGGCCCGCCGGATTGGTCTTGGCGCGATCGGCGAGGATCTGCTCCGGCGGGATCCCGCGTTTTTCGGATTCGGCCTTCGCGGTGCCGATCAGGCGGTCGGTCTCGAACGGCCCCGGCAGCAGCGCATTGATGGTGACGTTGTTGATCACGGTTTTGCGCGACAGGCCTGCGACGAAGCCGGTGAGGCCGGCGCGGGCGCCGTTGGACAGGCCGAGAATATCGATCGGCGCCTTCACCGCGGCCGAAGTGATGTTGACGATGCGGCCGAACTTGCGCGCCATCATGCCGTCGACCGTCGCCTTGATCAGCTCGATCGGGGTCAGCATGTTGGCGTCGAGCGCCTTGATCCAGTCGTCGCGGGTCCAGTTGCGGAAATCACCGGGCGGCGGACCGCCGGCATTGTTGACCAGGATATCCGGCTCCGGGCAGGCCTTCAGCACGGCCGCACGCCCCTCCAGCGTGGTGATGTCGCCGACCACCTCGGTCACGGTGATGCCGGGCGAGGCGGCGCGGATCTCGGATGCCGTCTTGGCCAGCGCCTCGGCGCCGCGGGCAGTGATCGTCACATCGACGCCCTCATTGGCGAGCGCGAAGGCACAGGCGCGGCCCAGTCCCTTGCTGGAAGCACAGACGATGGCCCGGCGGCCCTTGATCCCGAGATCCACGATTGATCACTCCACGATATCAGTTGAGGCTTGAAAGAGGTTGGCATTCTAGCCAAGGCAGGCGGCGCTGATAAGCGCAAACGGCCCCTGCCGAATTGCATGCCTCATTGCAGGCCTCGCCTCGCACGCCGATGCCGTGCCGCAACGCGGCATCAGATGCGCTGTTGCTGCTTCAGGCGCTCGATCGCCGCGGCGGCTTCCGGAGGCAGCGAGCGGAAACCGCGCTGTGCCGCCAGCGAGAACAGCGGCCGCAGCTGCGAGCCGGTGAGAAAACCTGGCTGGCGTTCGGCCGGCACCAGCTGATCGAATACCAGCACCAGGGTGGTTGCGACCATGCCGACGCGCACCGCGCCGAGCGCCGCCCCGCCGAGCCGGTCGCCGAATCCGGCCTCCGGCCCGATCGCCTCGTCCAGGAGCATGCGCGCGAGTTGGCCGAAGGCCATCCCGATCAGGAGGAAGGCGGCGAAGAACAGCACCCAATTCTGCAGGAAGGGCGAGACCGGCTGGGCCTGCAGAATTGGCCCGAGGCTTGCGGTCGCCGCCGCAGCGAGCGGCATGGCCAGGAGATAAGCGAGGATGTTGACGGCGCTGCGCAACAGCCCGGTGCTGAAGCCGTTATAGACGGCAATCACAAGTGCGACGTAAACGGCGAGGTCGAAGCTGTTCATGGCTGATCCGCCTGGGTTGTACGCGGCGTGCGTAAACAATTCGCCTTTGCGCGCCTTCAAATCGTCTGTATCAATCCGCGCCAACACATAAAGGAAACGCAAGGTCGCCCATGTCCGATCTGTTCGATGTCAGCCGGGAAGTGATCCTCATCACCGGCGCGAGCCAGGGCCTTGGCCGGCAATTCGCGCGGGTCTTGTCGGCGCATGGCGCGGCCGTGGCGCTCGCGGCCCGGCAGACGTCCAAGCTGAAAGCGCTCGAGGACGAGATCAAGGCGAAGGGCGGCCGCGCTGCGGCGGTGCAGATGGACGTCACCAGCACGGCGTCGATTGCGCAAGCGATCGATGCGGCGGAAGCCACGCTCGGCCCGGTCACGGTGCTGATCAACAATGCCGGCATCGCGGTGGAGAAGCTCGCGATCGAGCAGAGCGAGGCCGATTGGGATGCCGTGATCGGCGCCAATCTGAAAGGCGCCTATTTCGCCGCCACCGAGATCGCGCGCCGGATGATCGCGCGGCAGTCGGGCGGCAACATCATCAACATCGCCTCCGTGCTTGGCTCGAGCGTGGTGAAGTTCGTCTCGCCTTATGCGATCTCCAAGGCGGCCGTGATCCAGGCGACCAAGGCGCTCGCTCTGGAGCTGGCCGCCAACGACATCCGCGTCAACGCGCTGGCGCCCGGCTATATCGACACCGAGATCAACCACGACATCTGGAATACGCCGGCGGGCGAGAAGCTGATCAAGCGCATCCCACAGCGGCGCGTCGGCCACGAAAGCGATCTCGACGGCGCCATCATGCTGCTCGCCTCCCCCGCCTCACGCTACATGACCGGCAGCGTCGTCACCGTCGATGGCGGGTTCTTGCTGACGTAGTGCGCCGCTGATTCAAAGCTCTCCGTCAAGCCCGGCCATGACGGCGCAGTCGCAGCTTTATCGCTCACCGCATCTCGCCTCTGATCATATCGGCCGCTTTCTCCCCGATCATGATGGTTGGCGCGTTGGTGTTGCCGCCGATCAGCGTCGGCATGATCGAGGCATCGACCACGCGCAATCCTGACATGCCCCGCACCTTGAGTGTGGGGTCGACGACGGCGAGTGGATCGTTCACGCCCATCTTGCAGGTGCCGACCGGGTGATAGACCGTGTCGACGCGGGCGCGCAGGATGGCTCTGATGTCATCGTCCGTTTTCACGTCGGCGGTGAACAGATCGCGCGTCTGCAACCCGCGCATCGCCGGGGTTTCCATCAGACGGCGTGTCGTCTTGTAGCCGGCGACCATGGTCGCGAGATCCTCGTCTTCACCGAGGAAGTTCGGATCGATGAGGGGGGCCGCGAGCGGATCGGCGTTCTTCAGCGTCACCGTGCCGCGGCTCTTCGGCCGCAACAGGCAGACATGGCAGGAGAAGCCGTTGCCGTGCCGCTTGCGGCCGTGATCCTCGGTGACGGCCATGCCGAAATGCAGCTGGATGTCCGGGACGTCGAGGTCCGGCCGCGTCTTCAGGAAACCGCCACACTCGGCGAAGTTCGACGTCATCATCCCGCGGCGTTCGTGCCGGTATTGGCCGATGCCTCGGATCAGCCGCGCGAGCCCTTTCGGCGACAGCGAGGAGAAGTTCGGATTGTCGGAGGTGTAGGCGAAGATGAAATCGGGGTGGTCCTGCAGGTTCTTACCGACCCCGGGCAGATCGTGCACGCTCGCGATGCCGAGCCGTGACAGCTCGGCGGCATCGCCGACGCCCGATAGCATCAACAGTTGCGGCGTCTGGAAGGCGCCGGAGGCCAGGATCACCTCCCGCCTGCAGCGGATTTCCTTCACCTCCTTGCCTTGCCGATACTTCACCCCGACCGCGCGCTTGCCGTCGAACAGGATCAGTGTCGCGCGCGCGCTCGTCTCGACGCGCAGATTGCTGCGCTTGCCCAGATGCGGCTGCACATAGGCGCGCGCCGCGCTCCAGCGCTCACCATTGTGCTGGGTGACCTGGTAGAGGCCGAGTCCCTCCTGATGCTCGGCATTGAAATCGTCGCGGATCGGAAACTGCGCTTCCCGCGCCCCCTGCAGGAAAATCTCATGCACGGGATTGTCCGTGCGCAGCCGGCTGACATGCAACGGTCCGGTCGTCCCGTGATAGTCGCCGTCGAAATCGGCGTTGTTCTCGGCACGCTTGAAATAGGGCCGCACGTCGGCGAACGACCAGCCGGTGTTGCCGAGCGCGGCCCAATGGTCGTAATCGGCGCGATGTCCACGGATATAGACCATGGCGTTGATGGCGGAAGAGCCGCCGAGCCCGCGTCCGCGCGGCTGATAGCCGGTGCGGCCGTTCAGGCCCTTCTGCGGCAGCGTGGTGAATCCCCAATTGTTGACGGGACCCGCCACCATCAGGAACAGCATATAAGGCGTGGTGACGATCCAATTGTCGCAACGCCCGCCGGCGTCAAGGAGCGCAACGGACGTTCCGGAATCCTCCGACAGCCGCCCGGCCACGGTGGCGCCGCCGCTACCGGCGCCGACCACGATGAAATCGACCTCGTTCGCCACGTATTTCTCCCTAGGTGTACCAGTTTTCTTGTGTTGCTTCCGTCGTCATTGCGAGGAGCTGAAAGCGACGAAGCAATCCAGCTTTCTCGGCAAGACTGGATTGCTTCGCTTCGCTCGCAATGACGACGTCGTGCATTCGAGATCCCGAGTTCGGACTTCGCGTTCCTCGGAACGATGAATGGGTTTCCTCAGCTCAGCCAACGCAGCAGTTTTTCGATCCGCGCGATCTTGGCGCCATAGGGCGGATAGAGATCGGCCATGCGGTTGAGCGGCGACCGGTAGAACACCGGTTTCAGCTTGCTGAAAGTGTCGAAGCCCCATTGGCCGTGATAGCAGCCGGTGCCTGAGGCGCCGACCCCGCCCATCGGCTGGTTGATTTGCGCGAAATGCAGGAGGCAGTCGTTGATGGTGACGCCGCCGGAGACCGTGCGCGAGAGCACCTCGTCACGCGCGGCGTCATCGGTGCCGAACCAATAGAGCGCGAGCGGCCGGTCATGCGCGTTGATGTAGGAGACGGCCTCCTTCGGCTCGCGGTAAATCAGGACCGGCAGCAGCGGCCCGAAGATTTCCTCCTGCATGATCGCCATCTCTGGCGTCGCGCCGACGACCGCGGTCGGCGGGAATTTACGCAAGCCTTTCCAGGCGGGATCGCCGGCAGCTGCCGGCTGCAACAGTTTCGCGCCTTTCGCCACAGCGTCATTGGCGAGGCTCTCGAGCCGGCTGTAATGGCGCTCGGAGATGATCGCGGTGTAGTCCTTATTGGCGGGATCGGTGCCGAACATCGCCTGGATGTGCCCATGTACCTTGCCGGCAAACTCAGCCAGCGAGGCCTCCGGCACGAACACATAGTCCGGCGCGATGCAGGTCTGCCCGGCATTGAGCAGCTTTGCATAGGCGATGCGTTGCGCGGCTTCGTCGAGATTTGCGGAGCGATCGACGATGGTCGGTGACTTGCCGCCGAGCTCGAGCGTGACCGGCGTAAGATTCCTTCCGGCGGCTTCCGCGACGATGCGGCCCACCCGGGTCGAGCCGGTGAAGACGAGGTGATCGAACGGCAGGCGTGCGAAGGCTTCCGCGACGCCATCCTCGATGCCGGTGACGGTCAGTTCCGCCGGCTCGAAATCGGCGGCAATCAGCTCCTTCAACAGCGCCGAGAAGCGCGGAGTGAGCTCGCTCGGCTTGATCACGACGCGGTTGCCGGCGGCGATCGCGCCGATCGCCGGCGCCAGCGTCAGCTGCAGCGGATAATTCCAGGGCGCAATGATGCCGACCACGCCGAGCGGCTGTGGCATCAGCCGGTTGGCGGCCGGCCAGAATTGCAGCGCGGTGGCAATCCAGCGCGGCTTCATCCAGCGCGGCAGCATCTTGATGGTATGCCGGAGCTCGCTCTGCAGAAACAGCGTCTCGGCAATGGTGGTCTCGATCGCGCAGCGATGGCCGAAATCCTCGGAGATCGCCGCGACGAAGCGCTGCTCATTATCGGCGAGCAGCTTGCGCAGCCTCTTCAGCCGCGACAGTCGCGCCGGCAAAGCGGGCGGTGGCGCGCTCCGCGATGCCTCGACCATGGCGTGGAAAGTGTCGTCCAGCGCGGATAAAGGCGGGCTTTTCAGCGACCGGTCCATGGACGTCTCCTTCACCGTTTCCTGCGGATGCGTTTATCGTCTCGGCCTGCGCGACCGTCGTTTGCGCCGAAAGCTCGCGCTTTGCGGAACCGTTGGCAAGGGGAGGGGAAGGGCGTGGCCAGGCAATGGCGGGTTCAGCCAGGCGCGGTGCTGAGGCATGCGCTTCAAGCCGATCCGTGCCGGAGGCCTGTGCCGGTCGTATCCTATTGACGTATCATCAGAATTCGATCCTGGCCCCAGCCGTCCCCGAGTGTCACAAATCTGGAAAAAAACTTGCGCCAAGCCCCTTTCCAAACCGGCCCGGCGTTGGTACATACCGGCCGCGCCCCACAGCCGACCCGGCCGTCGGGGCCTAAGCCTTCTCAGGAAGCCTTAATAGACGGATGACTGGCGCGCGAGGAGCGTTAGCCAGGATCATTTGTCTCTTCGGTTTGTTGGCAAGCGCGCTTCGGTTTATCGCGGGGTGGAGCAGCCCGGTAGCTCGTCAGGCTCATAACCTGAAGGTCATAGGTTCAAATCCTATCCCCGCAACCAAATTCGGACATCACCGGTTCCGATACGAAAATGGCCCGCATTGCGCGGGCCATTTTTGTTTGGCGAGATGATTTGCCGGCCGTGTCATGCACGACGAGTCTCACGCCAGTTCGCCGCACCAGCGCGGTGCCATTGCTCTCGTGCTTCCGCGATTCCGCACGCAAGAAGAACGGCCGCGCCTACCGGCACGGCCGTTCTAACGCTTAGTCTAGTGAAGCGTAGGATTTGACGTTCGCCTGAGCAGTCCCGCGAACTGCGGAGCAAACGTCAAATCAGCTTCATCCGTTATTCGACGCGCGGCGCCCCCTCAGGCCTTCAACGCCAGCAGACCGCCCATCGCCGGGTCCGACTTGCTGTCGCGTCCGGTCTCGACATGCCCGGTCAGCCGGTACTCGAAATGCGGGTCTTCCGCGACCGTGACGACGAGGTCGTACCAGCCGTGGAAACGCTCAAGCGGCAGCCTGCCGTCGGCACGCCCGTTCGGGCCAAGCGTGCGGACCATCTTTTCGCCGGTATACGCATCGAACAGGGTCACGGTGGCCTTCTGCGGCCGCGTGTTCCGCACCGACAGCGAGATCAAGTTGTCGTCGTCATCTCCATAGCCAGAGCGGATATCGAGCGCTACCGCGCCAGAGCCGACGCTGCCCTTGAACGAGCGGGTGAACCCGTTCGGGCCGTAGACGGTGAGGTCGTACGTTCCGGTGACGGTCCAGGATCCCGACAGGGTCTTGCCGGCCTCGACCGTGTAGGTCCGGACCGGGTCGGTGGTGCTGCCCGAGCGGACGTGGAACACCGCGCCGGCCTTGCCGCTGTTGATGAACTGCAACGCGATCGTGCCGGCGGTAACGTCGACCTTGCCATAGACATTCAGTTCGTAGGGCAGGGCGCGCGCCGGGCGAATGCCCTTTTCCTGCTCAGGAATACCGATGATCACGTTGTTCGGCTTGATTGCGACCGTCGGCGGGCTGACGGTGCCCGACAATTCGCCGACCGACGGCAGATAGCCGGCGGTGGACGGCAGCTTGACCTGATCGTCGTCGTCCCGATCCCGATCCGGATTCTTGAAATTGAACACCGAAGTCAGGTCGCCGCAGACGGCGCGGCGCCAGGGCGAGATGTTGCGTTCGTAGACACCGAAACGCTTTTCGATGAACTGGATCGTCGACGTGTGATCGAAGACTTGCGAGTTCACGTAACCGCCCTTGCTCCACGGCGAGATCACGAGGCACGGCACCCGGGTCCCCAGTCCGATCGGGCCGGCCGGCGATGCGGTCGTGACGATCTCGTTGTGGTAGTCGACCGTCGAGGCGCCCATGTCGGGCGTGGCCGACACGGCCGGCGGCGGTGAGGGCGGAACGACGTGGTCGAAGCTGCCGTCGGCTTCGTCGTAGTTGATGATGAAGACCGTCTTGCTGAACACCTCCGGCTTCGACACCAGGATGTCGAGCACCTGCGAGATGTACCAGGCACCATAGTTGACGGGCCAGGAGGAGTGCTCGGTGTAGCCGGCCGGCGCGACGATCCAGGAGACCTGGGGCAGCGTCCCGTTCTGCACGTCGGCCTTGAACTGGTCGAACTGGCTGAGAGCCCAGGCTGTCCAGGCGGAGGCCGGAGCGTTGGCCGCAGGCTGATTGTAGGCCAGCTGTGTGCCGGTGCAGGCATTGTCGAACAGCGGGTTGCCGGCGCTAGAGTTCGCGTATTGGGCAAAATACAGCAGCGAATTATCCGTATAGTCGCCGCTGAAATCGCCGGCCGGGCCTCCGTCGCCGAAGTCCGGCGCGAACGTGCTACCCGCCAGGTCCTGATAGACTTTCCAGCTCACGCCGGCCTTGGTCAGCACCTCGGGAAACGTCTCCCAGCTCAGGTAGTGCCCCTGAGGAAGGCCATTGCTGGTGATCGGGCCTGCGCCGAAGCCGTCCGTTCCGCCCGCGCCCACGTAATCGACGTTTCCGATGCTGCCGGTCCACATGTAGCAGCGGTTCGGATTCGTCGGGCCCAAGATCGAAGAGTAGTAGTTGTCCAGTACCGTGAAGGCGTCGGCCAGCGCGAAGTGATAGGGAATGTCGGCGCGCGTGAAGTACTCCATCGCGACTGCGCCCTTCTGCGCTGCCCAGCCGTCGTACTGCCCCATGTTCCAGGCGATGTGGTTACGGCTCCAACCATGGTCGGTGCCGCCGAGATAGGTGAGGCCGAGGCTGTTGAGGCCGGCGCTGATCTTTTGCGGGTCGATGCGCAGCGGCGGAATCACGGGAACGCCGTTGGCCGGGCCGCCGAGGTTGCCGTAATTCGGCGGAACGGAATAACCGGCTGCGATATTTGCCGCGCTGGCAGGCTGCAGGAAGACCGACGCCTTCACGGCGCCTCCGGTCTGAAGCGGCAGGTTGATCTTGACGGCGCGCGGATCGGCGAAGCCGCGGACGCCGCGCAGCGTGCCGAAGTGATGGTCGAACGGACGATTCTCCTGCATCAGGATCACGATGTGCTCGACATCCTTGATCGTGCCTGTGCGGTGATGAGCGGGAATCGCGAGCGCCTTCGCGACGTTTGTGCTGAGCGTGGTCGCTGCGGCGCCCGCCCCCAACATTTGCAGAAACTGACGACGATCGGTATTGGTCAACGAGCTAGCCCCCAAGTCATGCTGTGCGAAGATTGATCGAGGCAAGCCGAACGGCATCGCTCGAAATCAGGTGAGGGGCGCACGCTAGGAACCGATCATTGCGCGCAGATGAAATATCTATGAAGCGAGAGTGAAGTGATGGTGACCGAGCTCGATCGCCGCAATACGAATGCCGATACGTTAGCCGCGGAGCTGCGTCACGTTCAGGATCTGACCTCCGCTCGTCGGCACACGGAAGCGCTGGCCGCGGCCCGCGCAGTGCTGCAGCGGGCGCCATCGCAGCGGCGCGCGCTTTATTTTTCGGCCCTGAACCTTCGTTTGCTCGATCAGCCGAAGCAAGCTCTCCAGGCGCTGGATGGGTTCGAGCGCGCTCAGCCAAGCTTCAGCCTGCTGTTCCAAGAGCGCGGTCATTGCCAAGTGGCGCTGGGAAATCCGGCGTCCGCGATCGAGTCGTTCGAACGCGCGGTCGAACTCAATCCTGCACTCGGATCGAGCTGGGCGATGCTCGAACGACTGCTCGGCGCTGCCGGCCAGAGGCGGAGAGCGCAGGTGGCATCACAGCACCTTTCGAAACTGAGCGAATTGCCGCGCGCGGTCGTGGAGGCGGGCAGCTGGTTCTGTGACGGCGAGTACTTGGCAGCGGAGAACCTTCTGACGAGCTACATCGAGCAGGATGGAAGGCATGTCGAGGCGTTGCGCCTGCTCGGGCGGATCGCGCAGCGGCGCGGCGCAACGGATCGGGCCGAGAGTCTTTTCCGCGAAGTGGTGCAGAATGCACCCGGTTATTCCGCCGCGCGGTTGGATCTTGTGCGCATTTTGATCGAGCGCCAGAAATACGCGGCGGCGCTGGACGAGATCCAGCCGCGCCTGCAGACGGAGCCGTCCGATTCCGATGCCCGATTTTTGCGCGCCACGAGCCTCGCGGGCCTCGGTCGCCATGACGTTGCGGTGCCGATCTTCCGCGAACTGCTCTCGGAGACGCCGGAGCTTAATCATCTGCGCATCGTGCTTGGGCATTCGCTGAAGGCGCTCGGCCGGGCCGACGAGGCGGTGCAAGCCTATCAGGACGCGACCAACGGCCGAGCCGATATCGGCGATGCATATTGGAGCCTCGCCAACCTGAAGACATATCGGTTCAGCGGCGACGAGATCAGGCGGATGCGGGAGCTCGAGGCGCTACCGGCTCCGGGGCTGCCGGATCGCGAACATCTTTGCTTCGCGCTCGGCAAGGCGCTGGAGGATCGGGCCGAGTTTGGCGCGTCCTGGTCGTTCTACGAACGCGGCAATTTGCTGGTGCGAGCGAAGAGGGGCTATCGCGCCGAGGTCACGGATGATCGCGCACGTCGCCTGATCGAGACCTGCAGCGAGGAATTCCTTGCGGCCCGCAGCGGTGCCGGCGCCGCCGACCGCGATCCGATCTTCATCGTCGGCCTGCCACGCTCGGGTTCGACGCTGCTCGAACAGATCCTGGCCTCGCACCCGGACGTGGACGGGACGCAGGAACTGCACGACATTCCGCGCGCCGTTTCGGAATTCCGCGGACGCTATCCGGATCTGTTGCCAGGGCTCGACCCGCTTCTGTTCGAACGCCTCGGGCGGCGCTACGTGGACGAGACGCGCGTCTATCGGTGTGGGCGGCCGCGTTTCATCGACAAGATGCCGAACAATTTCTGGCACATCGGCCTGATCCACCTGATGCTGCCGAATGCGACTATCATCGACATCCGGCGCGAGCCGATGGCCTGCTGTGTCAGCAACCTCAAGCAATTTTTCGCGAGAGGGCAGGAGTTCTGCAACGGAATCGAGGAGATCGCGAGCTATTACAGGACGTATCTGGAGTTGATGCGTCACTGGGATCGAGTCCTGCCGGGCCGGGTGCTGCGGGTCAGTTACGAAGACCTGGTCGAAGATCTCGATGGCAGCGTGCGTCGGATCCTTGCGCATTGTGGGCTCGCATTCGACGCCGCCTGTCTGGAATTCCACAGCAACCGCCGTGCGATCAATACCCCAAGCTCGGAGCAGGTGCGCCGGCCGCTGTTCCGCGACGGACTTTCGCAGTGGCGGAACTACGCGCCCTGGCTCGATCCGTTGAAGGACAGTCTGGGCGATGCAATCAATCGGTATCGGGACTAAAAGAAAGACCGCCTCGCGGGCGGTCTTCCATTCGTCGATCGTGAGGCGGTGATGGCGGAATTCGTCGCCTTCGGCGCGGTCCGCCCGTGCTGGATATGTGTCGAGACGGGCGGCTGAGCGTGGACATGCGACGAATGCGATATTACTTCCGCCCGTCGAAGAGATCGTTCATCGTATCGGTCGTGGCATCGCATGCGTGATTGAGGCAGGGCAGCCCGAGCGCCCCCTCGATCGACTTCAGCAGCGAGTAGTGCGTATAGTAACGACCGCTCTTGCGTGCATGCGAATCATCGGCGTCGTGATCGTGGTCGCCGTCATTGGTATCCACGATCAGCGCCACCTGGTTGGTGATCGGAGCGTTGGCGTAGTCGCTTTCATCCCAGACGATGACGATGGCGTTCCTGCCTTCGTTCCATGACGGCGAGGCCTTGATCGCACCGACGATCCTCTCCAGTGCGACGTCGCCCTGATACATCAAGGCCGGGTTGAGGCCCTTCTGCGTTCCGACATCGTTCGGATCGTAATCGCACTGCGGGCCGGCGCCGCTGCGGCCATGCTGATCGTTGCACTGGTTCGGCGCGATGAACGAGAACGTCGGCACGTGACCTTTGCGGAGGTCCGCAAACAGGCCTGTGTTGCCGTCGAAGCTTGCGACATTGCCGAGGCTCAGCCCGGGATGCGTCCCGTTCTGGATGTCCAGGAAATAGGCGAACGGATTATGCTTCACGGCATACAGTCCGACGACGCCGTCGGTTACGCCGGCGCTGGTTGGCGGGTTGAGGTTCGAGAACACGCCGTCGGCACTGTTGACGTTGTCGGCGCCGGTCGGCGGGAGGCTCTCCTGATAAGTCTTCCAGGTGCCGCCCTTCGCGACGATCTGATGCGCGATCGTCTTCGCGACGGTCGGTTGCGCCGGGTACGACGCCGAGCCATTGATGTTGATCACGGGCCCCGGCTGGTTGCCTTCGAGGTTGCCGGTGTCGATCGCAGGGGTCGCCGCATCATTTCCCGCGCCGCGGAAAGGGCAGATGTTCGGATACGAGCTCTGATCCAAAGCCGGCTGGCCGGTGCTGAGGTTGGTCTGGCAGCTCCCATTGTGCCAATCCGGCGAATGATCGTTCAGCACGCCGAAATTCGAACCGCCGACGACTTCCAGGTAGTTCGTCAGGCTGGGGTGGCCGACGGCGAAATAATTGGTCGCGAGCCCGGCCTTGTTCGCTAGCTTGTTGGTGAACGGCATGTTCGGGTTGTTGATGATCTCCGCGTAGCCGTGGTTTTCCATCATGATCAGAAACACGTGATCGAGATGGCGCATGCCATAGGGGACCGGGCCTTCCTTCGCGAACGCGGTCGCTGCGACCGACGCCGTTGCGACTCCGGCGAGCAGGGCGATAACAGTCTTTTTCATTTAAATGGTGCCTCCTGATGGCTGGTAAGCAATGACAGCCGAGTGTGATGCGTGAAGAGGATGCGACGAGAGCCGGCCCCGATGCACGGCGCAATCGAGCCGCCGCGTGCAACGCGTTGCCCATGTCGCGATTGCTGCTGGGAGCAGCGCGACGAATGAACTCTGATCGTGTAACGGCTGCGTGACGGCTGAGTGACTCGGAAGCGAATAACTGAGAGCGCGTTCAATGGCGCGCCGCCACACGTGATCGCTCGCGACGCTCAAGGTGCAATCAGGCACTCAGTCGTTGTGGCACGGGTCGTATGTTCGACATGCGCCGGCTTCATCGAGTCGGTCAGCACATTTCGTCCGACGGAATCTCGAGCGACGTTGCTTCGGTGCGCGGACGCTGCAGTTCGCCGCTTTCCAGGCGTCTCGTCAAAAGTCTCTTGCCGCTCCAAGCAGAGCCAGCACGATCGGGATCGCCGGAATCGCCAGGAGTGTCTGAGTCGCGGTGATGCCGGCCATCAGCGGTGCATCGCCGCCGAGCTGCCGTGCCATGATGTAGGCCGAAGAGGCCGTCGGCAGCGCCTGAAACAGCAGCACGGTGAAGAGGCCCTGGCCCGTGAGCCCGGTGGCTGCAGCCGCCGCAACGGCCGCCAACGGCATGGCGATGAACTTGGCGAGCGATGACACCGCGACCGGACCGACCCAGGATCGAATCGCGCCGAACTCCAGCGCGGCGCCGACGCACAGCAGGCCGAGCGGCAGTGATGCGGCACCGAGCGAACGCAGCGCGGGTTCGAGCATGGACGGTAGGCCGAGGCCGAGCGCCTGCAGCAAGATACCTCCGGCTGAGCCGAGCACCAGCGGATTGACCAGGATCTGCCGCAGCATCGCAGTCGCGTTCATGCGCGCGGCGCCGAAGGCTGCAAAGATCATGACGCAGAGCACGTTTACGGTCGGCACGATGGCGGCGTTGCAGATCGCCGCAAGTGCGATGCCTTTGGCGCCGAACAATCCGGCGACGATCGATACGCCGACATAGTTGTTGAAGCGGACGCTGCCCTGGAACACCGAGGTGAAGGCGGCGCCATCGATCGGCAGCAACGGTCTCAGCAGCACGACCAGGCCGGCCACCAGGATGGTGGAGACGACCAGCACGGACGCCATCCCGAACACCGGCAGCGCGTCAAGCCGCGCAGTCGCCAGCCCGTGCAGGAACAGAGACGGCAAAAGCACGTAGTAGCCGAGGCGCTCGGCCTGCGGCCAGAATGCCTCGGCGAGAAAGACACGCCGGCGCAGGAAAGCACCGAGCGCGATCAGGATAATGACCGGCACCAGGGCCAGGAGGACGGCGCCGGTCATGCCGGTCGCTCCAGCTTCACTGCGAAGCTACGGCAATCGACCTGCGGCAACAGGGAACCCGGCGTTGCGGTCAGGATGAGCGTGGATGAGAGCATAGCGATTCCTGCGACGACGGCACTGATTAGCCGGCAGCAGGCTTGATGAAAAATTCTTATTTCTTTTGCTTTACTTGAGAAATCCTCATCGATTGGCGCACTGCCTCGGCAATCGCCTCCGCCAGCTTCTTGGCCGGCCGCTCGCGTCGTTCCAACAGCACGACGTCGCGCCGCAGCTGCGGCTTGCCGAACGGGGCGCGGTGAATCGCCGGTAAGGCCGGCAGCATGGCTTCCGAGACCGGCACTACGGCGACGCCGAGGCCGCGCTCGACCATGCGGACGATCACGTCCCGGCTGTCCAGCACCATGCCTTGCTGAGGCTCCAGGCCCTGCCGCCGCAGCTCCCGAGCGATGGTGCGCCCAGCCCAGGCCCGCGGATCGAATTGGATGAAGGGGAGATCACGCAGCATCGCCTGCAGAGGGCGCCCAGCCTGGCTCTCCGGCGCGAGCACCCAGAACCGATCCTCGTAGAGGGCGGTCCAGGTCAATCCACCCGGGTGGGGCCGCACCGGTTCGGTGGTGATCGCGGCATCGAGCTCGTCGGCCGCGACGCGCTGTGCAAGCTCGGCAGACATGCCGGCCGACACGTGAATCCGCAGACCCGGATGTGCCTGACGCAGGGTGGCAAGCGCCTCGGGCAGCGGCCCGGCCAGCGCCGTCTGGATTGCACCCAGACGCAGGCGCCCGGTCAGATTCCGCTCATCACTCAGCGTCTCCGGAATCGTGTCGTAGAGCGAGACCAGGTTCTCGGCACGGCTCAGCAGCCTGCGTCCGGCTTCGGTCAGGCGGGGGTGGCGGGTCGATCGATCGAACAGGGGCGTGCCGAATTCCCGTTCCAGCGCCTTCACCTGCAGACTCACGGCTGATTGCGTCAGCCCGATCGCGGTCCCCGCCCGCGCGAACGTTCCGTGCTTGGCGATGGCGAGGAAGGTGCGGAGAGCGCGAAGTGACATCAAAGCGGTTTCGGATTTCGTGCCTGAGGCGAGCGCTGCGGCTGCAGCTGATACTCACATCGTCACGCGGTGCAAAGCAACCCTCCGGGGGGACCGCTGCTTCCGGCGGGGACGAGCGTGGTGCGATAGAGCGGATTCGAGGCGGCGCCGGCCTGTCGAGATGTGAAGTCGAATCCGCCCGGCTCGTTTCCGGTCAGCTCGTTGCAACCAAATTGAGGTCTTGATCGGCTCGGCGGCCGGGGCATCTCGTGATAGAAGCGTGCAATCCGCCGCACTGGCGCAGCTTGCGTCTGTTTGATCGGTTCATCCATGCCCCTCTGGACCTGTTCCCAATGCGGTGCGCAGTTTCCCGAAACGGCAGCGCCGCCCGCCGCCTGTACCATCTGCGAGGACGAGCGGCAGTTCGTGAACTGGGAGGGACAAAGCTTCGTCAGCTGCGAGCAGATGTTGCGCGATCATCGGCTGATCTGGCGCGACGACCTCGGAGTCCCCGGCCTTCAGCTCGAGCCTCGCTTTGCCATCGGCCAGCGCGCCTTGCTGCTATGCGAAGCTGACGGCTGCGTGATGTGGGATTGCGTGCCGCTCGCCACCGACGCCGCCATCGCCTATGTGCGCTCGCTCGGCGGGCTGAAGGCGATCGCCGTCTCGCATCCGCACTTCTATGGTGCGGTTGCCGATTGGAGCGAAGCATTCGGCGGCGCGCCGATTTATCTGCATGGCGACGACCGCGCCTTCGTCACCCGGCCACACGCCTCGATCGTGCCGTGGTCGGGCGAAAGCGTCCAGCTCTCGGCCGATATCGCGCTCCATCGCACCGGCGGACACTTTCCCGGAGCCACCGTACTGCATTGGAAGAAGGGCGCCGATGGACAAGGCGCATTGTTCGTCGGTGACATCGCGATGGTGGCGATGGACCGTCGCCACGTCAGCTTCATGTACTCCTATCCGAACTACATCCCGCTCGGTCCGGCAGCCGTCCGCCGCATCGCCGAGGTCGTTGCACCGCTCGCCTTCGATCGCATCTATGGCGGTTGGTGGGACCGCAACATTGCCTCGGATGCCAAGGCCGCATTCAATGTGTCGGTGCAGCGCTATCTCGCCGCGATCGCGTGAACGCCCCGGCGTAAACTCCGAACGCCGCTGTCCCGACTAGCCGTCCTTCACGCTTCTGGCGACGATGAGGTTGCCGACCGCGCCGAGCGCCATCAAGACACAGGTGCCGAAGAACACGGATCGCATGCCGATATGGCCGCCGATGAAGCCGCCGGCCACCGGCCCGACCACCTGCCCGGCATATTGGGCCGACACCGAATAGCCGAGCAGGGTGCCGGTGACGGCCTCCGGCGCGTTGTGCCGGATCACGCTGGCGATGCAGGGCAGCAGGCCGCCCAGCGCCAGCCCCATCAGGAAGCGCGGCACGATGAGCTGCCAGCCCGTGGTCACGAAGGCCTGCGGGATCAGCAGGACGGCCGATATCGCTAGGCAGATGATCACGATGTTCCAATGTCCGATGCGGTCTGCGAGCTTGCCGAGCTGCGACGATGACAGCGCCGCGCCCAGCGCTGCTGCCGACATGACGAGACCCGCGACGAAGGTGACCTGCGCGGACTCGACCAGTTGCGCGACATAGACCGTGATGATCGGCTCGATCGACATGTTGGCGATCATCAACAACGCGCCGGTCGCGAGCATCGCGACGATGGGACGCTTGTCCGGCACCAGCGACCAGCCGCCGCGCGACCTCGCCTTGCGCTCTTTCGGCGGCCGCTTCTCCTCATGAATCAGGAAGGTCGTGGCGAGGAAGGTGATGAAGATGACCGCGCCCGCCATCAGGAAGGTGGCGCGGATACCAATTCGGGGCGGCAGCACACCGCCGATCAGGGGGCCGACCAGATTGCCCGCCATGATGCCGGACGAGAGCACGCCGAGCGCCCATCCTGTCAGTGATTTCGGCGTCTGCGCCGCCACCAGCACCGTCGAGCCCGAGGCATAGCCGCCGAGCAGGCCCGTCAGCAACCGCAAGCCGACCAATTGCCAGACATCGTGCGCCATGCCGATCAGTGACATCGCCACCGCCATGCCGAGGCTCGCCCGGATCAGCATCAGCTTGCGACCGTAGCGGTCCGCCAGCCATCCCCACAGAGGCGCGGTCAGCGCCGCGGTGAAGAACGCCGCGCCGAAGGCGATGCCGGACCATTGCACGATCGCGGCGTGGTCGCTCACGCCGAGCTCTTCGACGTAGAGCGGCAGGAAGGGCAACAGCAGCGTCATCGCGACGATCGTCGTGAACGAGCCGAACACGCAGACCCAGAGATTGCGCTTCCATGGGCCGGACTCGTCGAAAGCGTCGATCTCGGTTGCTGCGGGCTTGGCCATGCGAAGCTCTGTTGAATAGATATCGTCGCGGCTGCGGCCCGTGCGTATAGGTCGCAGCGTCCCGGGGCAACCGCCCGAGCTGCATGACTCGGTTGCGGTCGGAGGCTCTTAGGTCCGACTCCAGCTGTGATGGCCGCTTTGCAAGGCGTTTCTCCCGCGCATAAGGCGGTTGCACCGAGCTTGGAACGGATCCACTTGCGGCCCGCACCGCGGCGCGTCATGAGTATCGCAGAGTCGGATGCAGATGGGACGATGGGATGATGCTCGCCATCAAGCTCGCGGTGACGCCGCTGATGATGCTGGCGATCTCGCTGGCCGCGCGGCAATGGGGCACGTTTGTCAGCGGGCTTCTGTCGGGCTTGCCGCTGACCTCCGGGCCGATCTCTGTGTATCTCGCGGTCGAGCAGGGCGAGCTGTTTGCGCAGCGGGCGGCGGTTGCATCGCTGGCCGGATTGGCGGCTGTGCTCATCGCTTACTTGGCTTACGCGCTGTTGACGCGTGTCTGCACGCTCGCGCTCGCCTGCGCACTCAGCGTAATCGTGTTCTGTGCTTCTGCCTGGGCCCTGCTGGCGCTGCAATCGCCGGTGCTGGCGGTGGCGGTCGTGCTGGCGATGATCGCGATCCTGCTCGGACTGACCAAGGACAACATCGGTGCGCCGCGCGGCGCCCATGGCGGCCCTGCGATCAGCCTGCCGGTGCGCCTCGTGACCGCGGCTACGATGGTGTTGCTGACGACGAGCTTTGCGCGGCTTCTCGGACCCGACATTTCGGGCGTCGTCTCGCTCGTTCCGGTGATCGCCTGGCCGCTCACGTTGTTCGCGCATCTCGAAGGTGGCCGCACCAACGCGCTCCGGGTCGTCCGCGGTAATGCGATCGGCGCGATCGGCGTGGTCTCGTTCTACCTGGTCGTTGCGCAGCTGATCCTGTCCTATGGTTCGCTCGTCGCCTTCTCTGCCGCAACCGCCGCGGCGGTGCTGGCAGCATTCGTCCTCGTGCTGTTGCTGCGGCCACGCAAAGTCCGCGCGCTGTCATAGCGGCTGACGCGCGCGGGAGAGATCATCCCGCTCTCAGCCGTTCGGCGTGCGCAGCGGAAGCGTTGCAGGCACGGGCGATTCGCCCACGACCTCACGCGGATCGCCGCGCATCGCGAGCACCGCGACGAGGCCAAGGCCAACGCCGATCATCACGTAGAAGATCGGCGCCAGTGGCGAGCCGGTCAGCGCGATCAGCCAGGTCACGAAGAACTGTGCGAAGCCGCCGAAGATCAGCACCGCCACGTTGTTGACGATTGAGAGCGAGGTGGAGCGGATGCGCACCGGGAACAGCTCGACCAGCGTGGTGCAGTAGACACCGAGGAAAAAGGCACTGAAGCAGCCGATCACGATTTGGCAGATCAGGAGCTTGCCGATCGAAGGTGCTGCAATCACCCAGGCGTAGAGCGGATAGAGCAACGCGAAATAGCCGATCAGCGAGGCGAGCAGCAGCGGCTTGCGCGGATAGCGGTCGGAGACGGCGCCGGCGAGCGGCACGACGGCGATCATCACCGCTGCCGCGATCAACTGCACCAGGTAGCTCTGCATCAGCGGCAGCTTCAGCACCTCCCTGGCGTAGGTCACGGTGTAGCCGAAGGTGATGTAGAACGAGACCGCGCTCGCGACCACCATGCCCATGCCGATGAGGTAATTGCGCCCGGGATATTTCAGCGCCGCCGCAAATGTTTCGCTGTGTGTTGCCGTCTTGATGCGGGAGAACGCCTCAGGCTCGGCGAGCCTGGCGCGCATCACGAACAAGATCGGCACGATGGCAAGGCCGACGATGAAGGGAATACGCCAGGCGCCGGCGCTGAGCTGCTCCGGCGTGAATAGCAGGGTGATTCCGGCGCCGAGCGTCGCGCCCAGCGCATTGGCCATCAATTGTCCGCCGATCTGCCAGGATCCGTACAGGCCGGTGCGTCCGGGCGGCGCCGCCTCGATCAGATAGGCGGTGGAGGTGCCGAACTCGCCGCCGACCGAAAAGCCCTGCAGCAGCCGCGCGATCAACACGATGAACGGCGCGGCGAGGCCCGCGGTGGCGTAGGTCGGCGTCAGCGCCAAGAGTGCCACCGAGAGCGCCATCAGCGCCATGCCGAGCGTCATCGCGGCTTTGCGCCCTTTGATGTCGCCGAAATAGCCGAGTACGAGTCCGCCGACCGGCCGCATGAAGAACCCGGTCCCGAACAGCGCCGTGGTCAACAGCAGCGCATTGATCTCGCTGCCGGGCACTTTCGGATCGACCGGGAAGAACAGGGTCTTGATGACCGGCGTCATCAGCGCGAACACCGTGAAATCGTACCATTCCATCGCATTGCCGGCGATGGCCGCCACGACGGCCGTCCTGTTGGTCTTTTGCATAGGCGCGTGCCCGTTCGGTTCGAAGTCAGGTGGAAGCGTCGAGCGCCGCCGGCTGCGGCGCGGCCGGTGCGTCGGCGTCGGTCCATTCGTCACCGAGGATCTCGGGCGTGGCGAAGGCCTTCAGATTTTCGAAATGCCGCTCGCGATCATCGACGAACAGCCGTCGCACGATGCCGCGTGCGAGCCGGTCTGCGCCCTCGCTGATCGCGGGGATGTCGCCGGAAAGCTTGCCGTGACTGAGCGTGGCCGGATAGTTGAAGCAGTGCAGCCGCGACAATGCGGGGCAGACGCCCGGCATCTTCTCGAGGAATTCGAAGCTGTCGCCGAGATCGGGCGAGGATTCCAGCTCCGCATTTTCCATTCCTTCCGGGGGCGGAAAGCGATCGCGCCAGAAGCGGATGTGTGGGGCGAATTCGGCGAGCTCGGGCCGCCGCGCAAGATCCACCTCGAATCCGGTCCCGAAGATGATGAAGTCGACCTCGTGGCGGCCCTTCGGCGTGCTCACGACGACATGGTCGCCGCTTTCGGTGAGATCGATGATCGGGCTCGCCAGGTGAAAATGCGCCTGCGCGAAGGCCGAGACGCGCAATACCGAGGGACGTGGCGGCGGCGTCTGCGCCTTGATGGTGTGATCGAGGAAGCGCCATTTCCATTCGTCCGGCAGGCCGGCAAAGCCGTGCACGACGCCCTGGCTGCCGATGCCGGTGAACTTGTTGATGCGCGGAATGTCGGGTCTGCGGATGAACAGGTCGAGCCGCGCCGCGCCCGCTTCGAGCGCCATCGCCGCATTGTCCATCGCCGATGCGCCGGCGCCGACCACCGCGACCCGCTTGCCCGCGAGGCGAGCGAAATCGATCATCTCGGCGGTATGGGCCCGGAAACGACGGTCAATTCGCGCGGCGATCTCAGGCACGTACGGGCCGCCGAGACCGTCGCGTCCGGTGGCGAGCACGACGTGCCGTGCAAGGATCTGCCGCGAGGTCCCGGCCTTGCGGATGTCGAGCGCCAGCAGGTCATCGCTGCGCGCGCAGATGCGCTCGACCGCGGCCTCATTGTGCACCGGCAGATTGAGCACCTTGCGGTACCAGATCAGATAGTCCATCCAGAGCGTGCGCGGTGCGCGGTCGAGCTTCTCCCAGGAGTCGTAGCCGAACTGCGCCTCATAGAAGGCGCGGAAGGTGAGCGCCGGCAGGCCCATGGCGGGCCCGGTCAGTTCCTTCGGCGACCGCAGCGTGAGCATGCGGGCATAGGTGACCCACGGACCTTCGTGGCCGGCCCTGGCGCGATCCAGCACCAAATGATTGTCGACGCCGAAGCGCTTGAGCATCGCAGAGGCCACCAGCCCGGCCATGCCGCCGCCGACAATGACGACGTCGACGACCTCCTGCCCATCGATCACGCGACGCGGCACCCATGATTTGGCCGGCCATTCCAGCCAGGCGAGGTCCTGCCGCAGGCGCGCTTCCAGCGCAGCGAGTCCTGCGGCATCGGGCGTGGTCATCGTCATCGGTCGGCTCTTTCGAATTGATCGGCGTCGGGGGCGTCGGCGAAGGCAGCGCTGCCTTCATGCAGTCTGGCACCCGGCATCAAGGTCACCGCGGCGCGCACCGCCTGGTTCAAGGCGGCCACGGTCGGGCTGAGCTCTCGTCCGGCCGGCGAGATCGCAGCAAACAGGAACGGGATCGCCGCATCGAGCCGCCGCGTGACGACGCCGCTCATGTCGAGGCCTGCGGTCAGCACCGGTTCGATGATGGCGATGCCGAGCGACTGCTTGGCCATGGCGATCGCGGCCAGCGAGGCGTTGGTTTCGATCATCTCCCGCGGCCTGACGCCTGCACGCTCGAGTGCCGCTTCGACGCGACGCCGCAGTCGATATGGATTGGCCATGGTCAGGAGCCGGCGGCCGGTGAGGTCCTTCAGCCGGATCGCCTTCTTCTTCGCGAGCGGATGATCGGCGGCGAGGCACGCCACACAGGGCACCTCGCACACCCAGTGCACGTCGAGGCCGGGATGCTGGATCGGCAGGCTTGCCAGGCCGAAATCGGCCGACTGGGACAGCACGGATTGCGCGACATTCTCCGCCGAGAGCGACTGCACATGGACGTGGGCCGGCAGCAGATCGCCGTCGATCGCGGCGAGCGCACCCGGCACCACGCCGGCGGCGAGCGCGGGGATCGCGGCCAGGCTCAGCACCGGCAGAGCGCCAGCGCCGATCGCCGCCGCCCGTTCGCGGACGTGCTTCAGCCCGAGCAGCAGCCGCTCGACCTCGGCGTGGAACAGCACCCCTTTCGCCGTCGGCGCGATGCGCGGGCCGTTGCGCGAGAACAGCTGATAGCCGACGTCGGCTTCGAGATCCTGGATCTGCCGCGTCACCACGGGCTGCGATCGGCCGAGCAGCTTCGCCGCGCCGGTGATGCTGCCGGCGGACATCACCGCGGCGAAGGCTTCGAGGAGCCGGATGTCGATCACGTCATCATGCATTCCAGGCATTATGCACCAACATCAATTTGCTTGAAGCATAAAGTTCAGCCGGGCTTTGCCCGATCATTCACCACAAGAATGACAGATTAATCTTGATGCACAATTCGTATTATGGTCCCTTGCTGCCCATGTCGACACCACCTCCCGTCTTTCGCCATCCCGCCGCCGGACCGAACTTCCGCCGCGGCTGGGCCGACGATGCGGTCGCCGCGATCGAGGCTGACCAGTGCCGCACCGCCGATACGCATCTGATCCGGCTGATCGTGCCGGCGCTCGCAGGCATCGACCTTTATCTCAAGGACGAGTCGACCCATCCGACCGGCAGCCTCAAGCATCGGCTGGCGCGCTCGCTGTTTCTCTATGCGCTCTGCAACGGCCATATCCGCGAGGGCACGCCGGTGGTCGAGGCCTCGTCCGGCTCGACCGCAGTGTCGGAAGCCTATTTCGCGCAGATGATCGGCGTGCCGTTCTATGCGGTGATGCCGCGCACCACCTCGGCCGAGAAGATCGCCGCGATCGCGCATTATGGCGGCAACTGCCATTTGATCGACGACGGGCGCGCGCTCTATGCCGAGGCCGCCGCGCTCGCGGGTCACCTCGGTGGTCACTACATGGATCAGTTCACCTTCGCCGAACGGGCGACCGACTGGCGTGGCAACAACAACATCGCCGAGTCGATCTTCACGCAGCTCGCCGGCGAGCGGCACCCCGTGCCGGAGTGGATCGTGATGGGTGCCGGCACCGGCGGCACCTCTGCCACGATCGGGCGCTATTTGCGCTACCGGCGCTATCCGACCAGGCTCTGTGTCGCCGATGTCGAGCACTCGGCGTTTTTCGATGCCTTTTGCGCCGGTGATTGCACGCGCGTGTGCGAGCGACCATCGCTGATCGAAGGCGTTGGGCGCCCGCGCTGCGAACCGTCCTTCGTTCCGGGCGTGGTCGATCGCATGATGAAGGTGCCGGATGCCGCGTCAATCGCGGCCATGAACGTGTTGACGCGGCGGCTGCCACGTTCCGTCGGTGGCTCGACGGGGACGAACTTCCTGGCGCTGTGCCGGCTTGCGGCGGAGATGCGCCGTACCGGGCAGACCGGATCGCTGGTGACGCTGATCTGCGATTCCGGCGAGCGCTATCGCCAGACCTATTATGAGCCGAGCTGGCTCGCTGCGCGCGGGCTCGATCCCGCGCCTTACGAGGCCGCGCTGGCGGCCTTCCTGGAGACGGGGCAGTCTTTGACTGTTTCGGTTCAGGATGCCGACAATCCCTGCCATTCGAGAGGTGCCGCATGACCACGCTGATCGAAAAGCTTGCGGGCGTGCCGCCCGGCTCCAGGCTCGGCGAGGCGCTCAAGATCCGCGCCGAGGTGATGCGGTTGAGCGAGGCGGCGCATGATGCCGTGCTGGTGCCGCGCGATCCCGGTGGCCTGAGCCACGCCTTACGCGCGGCATTGGCGGCGCGGATGTGTCGCCATGTCGGCAACGACGCCTTGGTTGCGCATTATGAGGGCTATCTCGCGCATGCCGGAGACGCCGAGGTCGCGGTGCTTGCGCAGCCCGGCGCGGTGAGCGGCGATCCCCGGCAGGATGCGATGGCTGTTCACGCCGACATGCTGACGAGAGCGCCGCGGCAAGCGACGCGCAACGATATCGAGGCCTTGAAGGCGGCCGGCGTCAGCGAGCCCGATATCGTCCGGCTCTCCGAGCTTGCCGCGTTCGTGAACTATCAGCTGCGCGTGATTGCCGGCCTTGAGCTGTTGAAGGAGGTTGAGGGGCAATGAAGAAGCCGGTCCACGACTTCACGGCCGAGGTTCCGGAGTGGTCGCCTTATGTGACCCCGGTCGACATCGCGCAGGCCACGCCGGAACAGCGTGCTGCGATGAAGGTCACACCGTCCAACAAGGGCGTCTCGGCCTACGTCCTCACGTTGGCGCACGATCCTGAATCGCTCGAGGTCCGCTCGCCGCTGTTCAACCTGATCATGTATGGCAAGGACGGCCTTGCCTCCGCGGAACGCGAACTTGGCGCGACCGGCGCCTCGGTCGTCAACCGCTGCATCTATTGCACGGCGGTGCACGCCTCGCGCTTTCTCAACCTGACCAAGCGCAATGATGTGATCGAGGCGATCTTTGCCGATGAGCGCGAGGCCAAGCTCGAGCCGCGTCACCAGGCGCTGTTCGACTTCGCCGCCAAGCTGTCGACGACGCCGATCGAGGCCACCGTCGCGGACGTGCGCGCCCTCAAAGAAGCGGGGCTGAGCGAGCTCGAGCAGCTCGATCTGGTGCTCTCGGTGGCGATCTTCGGCTGGGCCAACCGGCTGATGCATACGCTCGGCGAACCGCTGGCTTGAGGTGCCTGCCGGAGCTGCGGGACCTCACAGCACCACGAGCGCGGCGGCGAGCACGAATCCGCAAATGTAAGTGAACAATGCACCGATCGCGCGCAGCGGGTTGGCCCGGTTCAGTGGCCCGCCCCACAGCAGCCCCGCCACGATCAAAACGCGGGCGGCGGTGGCGATGAGGATCACCGCATTGATCCAGGCCGGGGCGCCATGTGCCGCGTACCACAGGAATAGCACTGCCAGGAATGGCGCATATTCCGCGGTATTGCCATGTGCCCGCACCGCGCGGTGCACCGGATCGGTCGGTTCGGTATCGTGGCCGATGCCCTTGGCGTGGCGCCTGCGCGTGATGGAGACGTTGAGGCCGAGCCCGAACAGCAGCAGGCCAAGCACAGCGGTACAGGTGATGGCAATGGTCACGGCTAAAATCCCCCGGTCTGACGGACGCAACCGGAGACATAGCAGGATCGGAACCGGAGTTGCCAGTCCGGCCGTCTAGTTCACGAAGCTGATGCCGCGCGCCTCGCGGCCGAACGCCGTGAATACTGCAATCAGAACCGCGACCACCGCCGCGACACAGGCGAGAGCGAAGGCATAGTTGCCGCCGTAATGCGCGGCGATGCCGGCCTGGAGTGGCGCATTGACCGAGGCAATGAGATTGCCGAGCTAGTAGACGAAGCCCGGAAAGGTGCCGCGGGCATCGGCGGGCGACAGTTCGTTCAAATGCACGGGGATGATGCCCCAGGCGCCCTGCACCATGAATTGCATCAGGAATGCGCCGAGCGCCAACAGTGCGATGCTGCTGCCATAGGCCCAGAGCGGGACCACCGGCAGGGACAGGAGCGCGGCGGCGATGATGCAGCGCCGGCGGCCATAGCGTTCGGAGAGCACGCCGAACAGCAGTCCGCCGCAGATGGCGCCGATATTGTAGATGATCGCGACCAGGCTGACCTGGTGCGGCGAGAGCTTGTGCTGCAGCTCCAGGAAGGTCGGGTAGATGTCCTGGGTGCCGCGGCTGAAGAAATTGAACGCGGTCATCAGCACCACCGCGTAGAGGCCGAGCCGCCAATGCGAGCGCAGCAATTGCAGCGTGCCTGCGCCGCCAGCGGCGCGGCCTTTCGCAAAGGCTGGCGATTCCGGCACGCTCCGGCGGATATAGAGCACGAGCAGCGCCGGAATCACGCCGACCATGAACATGCCGCGCCAGCCGATCAGCGGGAACAACGACCCGTAGACGATCGAGGCGAGGAAATAGCCGGTGGGATAACCGGATTGCAGCAGGCCGGAAACCAGGCCGCGCGCGTGTGGCGGCACCGTCTCCATCGCAAGCGAAGCCCCCACGCCCCATTCGCCGCCCATTGCGATGCCGTAGAGCGCCCGCAGCAACAGCAGCGCGGTCAAGCTCGGCGCGAAGCCGGAGGTAAATTCGAGGATGGAGTAGAACAGCACATCGATCATGAGGGTCGGACGGCGGCCCCAACGGTCCGCGGCGCGACCGAACAGCAGCGCCCCGATCGGTCGCATCGCGAGCGTCAGCAGGATGGCAAAGCTGACATCGGCAATATCGGTGCGGAACTCGGCGGCGATGTCCTTCAGCACGAAGACGAGCAGGAAGAAGTCGAATGCATCCAGCGTTCAGCCCAGAAAGCTCGCCGCGACGACGTGTCTCTGCTCGCTGGTCCAGCCGGCGACGGGCGCCGCCGCTTCGGATGCGGAAACGTGACCGGCGATCGTCGGCATGCGGCGGCCGTCCCCCTATCCTGGCGCCACCACCCGATCACCGCGCCGCGAGCCTGCGGCGGGCAACGGCCGCGGGTCAGGCGTTGCGTTGAGGCGCTGCGCCTGACACCGGTGCGCTGGCGTTTGCCTTCAGGGCTGCGTTGCCCGCAGCTCGATCGTCACCGGGCTGGCGGTGCGCTTGGGTGCGTGCTCGGCCGGCAGTTGCAGCACGCGGGCGCGCTGGCCGGTGGCGAGGTCCGTGACCTTGACGATCCGGCCGTTGGAGAATTCCAGCGCGTCGTGATGTTCGGTCGGCCTATTGGTATCGACCTTGCGGAAGCGGGCGAGATGCGCACCGACCTTGCGCCGGAAGAACAGGCCCTTGATGCGGACGTCGTCGTCGAACGCGAGCTCGGTCCCCGGACGCAGGCAAACCGCGGTCAAAGGGTCTTCTTTGCTGCAGAAGCCGCGGGTCTCGGTGCCCGGAAAGCGGCAGGACATCAGCACGTCGGAAATTTCGGCATCGCGGGACGAGACGGTATGCAAGCTGTAGTCACACATGGCGAAGAACTCCTCATGCCACCAGCACTGAAGGCCGCAACGGCAGACATCGGGAGTTGTTCCATGTAGAGCGAGCTTTTCGGCGCCGTCGCTCTCGCCGGATACCGCTCCCGCCGCCGGCTTGCCAGCGGCGGGGCGATCGGATCGCGCCCTCAGGTCAGGTGCGCGGCTTCTTCGGCCTCGATCTCGTCATCGACCGCGCCCCAATGCGAGGCGTCCTTGATGGTCGGATCGATCAGTTCGCCGCGGGCAAGTGCGAGAGGCGATTTCCAGTACAGTGCGATATTGTGGAACGGGTCGGTCAGCACCTTGAACGCCCAGGTCAGTCCCGTTCCGACGTCCTTGATCGCGAACAGCTGGATGGTCCGGAACAGGCCGCCGCCGATCCCGACCGCAAGCCAGAGCAGGCCGACATGACGGACGAAGTCCATCCGGCTCACGGGCGAGGAGAACAGGCCGAACAGGGTCGGAAACACGAACAGCATCACCGGGACCATGCCCCAGACCAGCAAGAGCACAATCTTGCGCTTCTGATTGTAGCCGACCTTGATGGTCTCTTTGTACTCGTTGGTGACTTCGTTCACTTTGTCATAGCCGTTCGGCTCGAAGAAGAAGTGGCCGGTTTGCCGTGTCAGCATCGCGAGCCATCCGATCAGGCCGGCCATGGCCGGATCCTTGAACAGGAGGGCATAGGTGACCAGGAAGATCACCGCGCTGATCAGGTGGAGCGTCTGATTGATCCGGCTCTGATGATAGTAGCGGTAGTCGTCGAAACGCTGCGTTTGCAGGGTCCTGTAGTAGCTCGCCATGCGAATCCCCGTGCCGTTGTGGAGTGCGAGGCGAGCCGTAAAGCGCTTCAGTGAAGGTTGCGTGACATTATGATGTTGTCACAATGAAAGCGATCGCGCCGTGGATTATTTGTTGCATATGCAACTAAGTAGCTGGTCCCTATCGAGGCGCCGATCAGGCAAAGTGCCCGCAGCGGAGCAATCCCGTCATTGATCCAGGTCAAAGGACGTCGGCCAAAGCGACCGCGGCATCGAAGAAAATGGCTGCTGCAGTCGGGTCGTCAGGTCGGAAGACGAGGGAGCGGTCGAACGGCTTCTCTCTCGGTGGGTCTCGGTGAGGCGTCGTTGCAGCCGGCGCTATTGGTTTCAACCGGCTGGTCAAGGCCGGCACCTCCAGCGCCGAGGTCACGGCGTTCTCGGTCGGTGTGGCGCGCCGCGCGTGGGCGGGCGCATCCGCGATGCAGTCAACAGCTCCATGTGGCACTCCGTCGGTGCCAGCCCGCCGGCGCCCGGTGCGGTTGCAGTCGATCTCACCATTCGCCGTACGAACGGGGAGGGGGCTCGCTGAGCGGGTGGATGCCAAGTCCGGATGCCAAGTCCGCATGTCAATGCCTGGATGCCAAACCTGGATGTCAAGGCTTGAATGTCGGGACTTGGATATCGCGGCTTGGATGCATTGCCTGGATACCAAGGCTTGATCCCGGTGGTCGCCGCGCTATATCGACGGTGCCTTCCAAAACCATTTCCTTGAGCTGACGCATGACGATGACCGACACCGCCACCGTGTCCCACCAATTTCAAGCCGAGGTCTCCGAGCTCCTGAATCTGATGGTGCACTCGGTCTACTCGGAGACCGAGATCTTTCTGCGCGAGCTGATTTCCAACGGCTCCGATGCCTGCGACAAGCTGCGCTATGAGGCGATCACCAAGCCGGAACTGATCGGCGGCGGCGAAGCGCCGAAGATCCGCATCATCCCGAACAAGGCGGCCGATACCCTGACCGTCGCCGACACCGGCATCGGCATGGACCGGCAGGAGCTGATCGACCATCTCGGCACCATCGCCCGTTCCGGTACCAAGGCGTTCGTGCAGAAACTGGCTGAGGCCAAGGACGGCACCGGCCTGATCGGCCAGTTCGGCGTCGGGTTTTATTCCGCCTTCATGGTCGCAGACCGCATCGTCGTGACCAGTCGCCGCGCCGGAACGGATGAGGTCTGGACCTGGTCGTCCTCCGGTGGTGCCGGGTTCGAGGTTGCGCCGGCCTTCGAGGCGGACGCCAAGCGCGTCACCCGCGGCACCGAGATCGTGCTGCATCTGAAGGAGGACGCCAAGAAATATCTCGAGACCTACGAGATCGAGCGCATCGTCACCGCCTATTCGGACAACATCCAGTTTCCGATCGAACTGGTGCCGGAGGAGGGCGAGCCGCGCCAGATCAACTCCGCCAGCGCGCTGTGGCAGCGCTCGAAATCGGAACTCTCGGCCGACGACTACAAGCAGGCCTACAACTCGATCGCGAACGCATTCGACGAACCGGCCTTGACGCTGCATTACCGCGCCGAGGGCCGCTACTCCTACGCGGTGCTGCTGTTTGCGCCCTCGACCAAGCCGTTCGACCTGTTCGAGCCGGCGCGCAAGGGCAAGGTGAAGCTCTACGTCCGACGCGTCTTCATCACCGACGAGGCGGATATCCTGCCGGCCTATTTGCGCTTCATCCGCGGCGTGATCGACAGCGAGGATCTGCCGCTCAACATCTCGCGCGAGATGCTGCAGAACAATCCGCAGCTCGTGCAGATCAGAAAGGCCGTCACCGGCCGCGTGATCGGCGAGCTGGAGCAACTCGCCGAGAAGGACGCCGACAACTTCGACAAGATCTGGGACGCCTTCGGAGCCGTGATCAAGGAAGGCCTCTATGAAGATTTCGAGCGGCGCGACAAGCTGCTTTCGCTCTCGCGCTTCACGACGACGACAGGCGAGCGGCGGTCGCTGAAACAGTACGTCGCGGACCTCAAGCCCAACCAGACCGAGATCTACTTCCTGGTCGGCGACAGCGTCGAGCGGCTGAAGTCCAATCCGCGGCTGGAGGCAGCGAAAGCGCGCGGCATCGAGGTGCTGCTGTTGACCGATCCGGTCGACGCCTTCTGGACCTCGGCGCGGCTGGAGCATGACGGCAAGCCGCTGAAGTCGCTGAGCCAGGGCGACATCGATTTCGATTTGATCCCACTCACCGAGGACAAGACCGAGGACGAGGCCAAGCCGGCCGCCAATGAGGCCGAGACCATCGCGCTGATCAAGGCGAGCCTGGGCGATCGCGTCACCGACGTCAAGGTCTCGACCCGGCTTACCACCAGTGCCTCCTGTCTCGTCGCCGGCAGCCATGGTCCGGACCGTGAGCTGGAGCGCATCCTGTCGCAGCAGGCACGCGGTGCACGCTCCAAGCCGATCCTCGAGATCAATCTGCGTCACCCACTCGTGGTCGCCATTGCGAAGGCCGCCGCCGACAAGGCCAAGGTCGACGACATGTCGTTCCTGCTGCTGGAGCAGGCCCAGATTCTGGATGGCGAGTTGCCCGAGGACCCCGCGGCGTTCGCGGCCCGGCTCAACCGGTTGGTGGTGCAGGGCGTTACGGCCTAATCCGTCTTGCGGACATCCAGCAGCGCGACGACGTTGCGCCAGCGGACCGATTCCGCAGCGACGACGGCGTTGTATTCGCTGACAGTGCCGGCGAGCGGGATTGCGCCCAATTCGGCGTAGTGTTGCCTGATCGCGGGATCGGCTTGTGCCGCATTGATCTCGCGGTTCAGCAACTCGACGATCGGTCGCGGCGTATCGCGCGGCACCGCCACACCATAGAAGCCCGACGTTGCGAAGCCAGGCAGCACGTCGGCGATGGGAGGCAGGTCTGGCAGCCTCTCCGATCGGGTCTGGGTCGTGACCGCAATCGCGCGGAGCTTGCCGGCTTTGACCGTCTCCAAGGCGGATGCAGCGTTGTCGAAAGCGGCGTGAACATGGCCGGAGGCGACATCGACCAGCGCGGGAGAGGAGCCGCGATAATGGACGATCGTCCACTTGATCCCGGCCTTGCTGCGGAACAGTTCTGCCGACAGATGCTGGACGGTGCCGGGCCCCGCGGTGCTGACGCTGAGCTTGCCGGGATTGCCCTTCGCATAGGCGACAAACTCGGCCAGGTTGCGCACCGGCAGATCGTTATTGACCAGCAGCAGCAGCGGCATCCGGGCCATGCCGGCGACCGCCGCGAGGTCTTTCGTGACGTCGAACGGCAGCGACGGATCGAACGAGGTCCCGATGAGATTGGCGGTCGAGGTCGCCAGGATCGTGTAGCCGTCCGGCGCGGCCTCGACCACGCTTCGGGTGGCGACATTGCCGCCGGCACCTGGACGATGTTCAAGCGTGAAGGGTTGGCCGAGACGCGCCGTCAGCAGTTTGCTGATGGGGGTGGACAGCTGGTCGGTGGCTCCGCCGGGTGCGAACGGAATGACCCAGGTGACCGGCCGGGTGGGATAGGGCTGGGCCCAAGCCGGAAGCGCAGCGGCAACGGGGCTCGCGGCCATGGTGGCCCACGCTGCGGAACGCAGCCAGGCACGTCTGGTAAACGTCACATCCTTGGTGGTTTCCGTTAAGGTTCCATCGCGCATGCCGGCCTTGCTTTGGCATGTTTCACCGATATGCAGCCTACACGCGAATTCCCTCAACTTCGTAAAGGAAGGACGTCGCATTCGCGTCTGGCCTGATCGTTCCGGGTTAACCCTGCCGGTTAACGGCTATGCAGGCCGTGGCCGCCTATATCGGGGCGAGACAGGTGGTGGTCGGCAATGAATTCAGGGCTTTGGGATCGATCGGCGGAACGGCCGCGGTCAGGCGGGCTGCCGTCGACGGCGAAGACCTGGCTGAAGGCAATCGAGCTGACCTCGCGCATCGAGGCCGAACCGGCGCGGCTGTTCGCCGACATCATCGACGGATGGGCGGAAGCGGCGCCGCAGCGGCCGGCGCTGATATCGGAAGGTGAAAGCTTCAGCTATCGCGAGCTTGCGGCGCGCATCAACCAATATGCACGCTGGGCGCTCGCAACCGGCATCGCGCCGGGCGATACGGTCTGCCTGATGGTGCCGAGCCGGCCGGACTATTTGGCGGCATGGCTTGGCATCAGCCGGGTCGGCGCTGTGGTCGCGCTGATCAATACCAATCTCGTCGGCGCCTCGCTTGCGCATTGCATCAACGTCGCCAAGCCCTTGCACGTCATCCTCGCCGACCACTTCGCGGAGTCCTATCAGGAGGCCGCGCCGCTGATCCCGGCTGCCCCCACGATCTGGACCTATGGCGAGCATCGTAGCGCGACAAACATCGCTGCGGCGCTCGCGCTGATCGACGATAGACCCTTATCTGCGGCGGAACGGCGTGGCACCACCATCAACGACCGCGCATTGCTGATCTACACCTCCGGCACGACAGGTCTGCCGAAGGCCGCCAGCATCAGTCACCGCCGCATCCTCAATTGGGGCGGCTGGTTCGCAGGGCTCACCGGCGCCACGCCGGAGGACCGGCTCTATGATTGCCTGCCGCTCTATCACTCGGTCGGCGGCATCGTCGCGCCTTGCAGCATGCTGCGTGCCGGCGCGAGTGCCGTTCTGACCGAGAAATTTTCCGCGCGCCATTTCTGGCGCGACATCGTTCGCCACGACTGCACGCTGTTTCAGTATATCGGCGAGCTCTGCCGCTATCTGTTGAAGGCGCCGCCGTCGGAGCTCGATCGCGCCCATCGTTTGCGGCTCGCCTGCGGCAACGGCCTGCGGGGCGACATCTGGGAGGCCTTTCAGGCCCGCTTTGCGGTCCCGCAGATGCTCGAATTCTACGCCGCGACGGAGGGCAATTTCTCGCTTTACAATGTCGAGGGCCGGCCTGGCTCGATCGGCCGCGTGCCGTCGCTGCTCGCTCATCGCTTCCCGGCCGCGATCGTTCGGATCGACCAGGATGCGGGTGGACCGATGCGCGGCACGGATGGGCTTTGCATTCCTTGCGCGCGCGGTGAAATAGGCGAGGCGATCGGACGCATCGGCACGGCCGATTCCGGCGGCGGCCGCTTCGAGGGCTATACTGACGCCGGCGAGACCGAGAAGAAAATCTTGCGTGACGTCTTTTCACACGGCGACGCTTGGTTTCGCACCGGCGACCTGATGCGGCAGGACGAGCAGGGCTTCTTCTATTTCGTCGATCGGGTTGGAGACACCTTTCGTTGGAAAGGCGAAAATGTCGCGACCGGCGAGGTCAATGCCGCGATCCTGCAATGTCCCGGTGTGATCGAAGCCGCAACTTACGGCGTGGTCGTGCCGGGCGCCGACGGGCGTGCCGGCATGGCCGCACTGGTGACCGGCGGTGATTTCGATCTCTCAGCCTTCGCCGTGGAGCTTGCGCGCCGGCTGCCGGCCTATGCCCAGCCGGTCGCCTTGCGCATCGTCCCTTCGCTCGATGCGACCGAGACTTTCAAGCAGAAGAAGCAGCAATTGATGGGCGACGGTTTCGATCCGGGAATCGTCCGCGATCCTTTGTTTGTCAGAAATGCCGCGACCGGGAATTACCATCCGCTCGATGCGGCGACCTATGGGAGGATCGCAGCCGGGGAGATCAGGCTATGACGAGATCGGGCGAGGGCCACCTTCAGTAGCAAGCGCTGCAATGCATTTACCAAGGCGATGAAAGCTCGGGCTGGTCCCGTGTTCCCTTCACCTTTTCCGCCTATGATTCGTCCGGTCAATTTTGATGCAAAAGCGGGTTCATCCATGTCAGTAAGGTTAAAGATCATTGCGGCGATGAAGCAGATTGCCGAGGAGCAGAAGGTCGAGCTGCCCCCGCTCACCGACGATCTGACGCTCAACGAAACCGGCTTCGATTCGCTTGCCTTCGCGATCCTGGTGGCGCGCCTGGAAGATGATCTCGGCGTCGATCCCTTCACGCTCGCCGAAGATGCGATCTTCCCGTACACCGTGGGCGATTTCATCAAGGCCTATGAGAATGTCCCCGCGTGAGGTCTTTGCGCTGCGCGACCATCTCGGCGCCGGATTGACGGAGCGTACGATTTCCGACCCGCGGCAGCCGTTGTCGCTGGGCGAACTCGCGGCGCGGAGCTGCATTGGCGGCCGCGGCGGCGAACTCGATGGGCGCGCGGTGCTGCTCGCCACCTCCGGCCAACTGCTGGCCGGCTTTGCGATGATCGAGATCGACGGCGTGGCGAGCCGGATGCTGCTCTGCCCGCCCGATCTCAACCCCGAGCACCTGGCGAGCGTGATCGCCGATGCCGAAATCGATACGGTCGTGACCGATCAGCCGGAGCGCTTTGCGGAATTCGGCTCCGATCGTGTGCTCACGGTGGGCCTGCCGCAGCCCGCCGACAGCCCCGTGCAATCGACGCGCGCAACCGAATGGCTGATGCTGACGTCGGGGACCTCCGGCGTGCCGAAGATCGTCGGTCACACGCTCGAAGGTCTCTGCGGCGCGATCATCGGCGACAGTCCGGCGCCGGGCGCAACGCCGGTTTGGGCCACCTTCTATGACATCCGCCGCTATGGCGGCCTGCAGATATTCCTGCGTGCGATCGTCGGCGGCGGCTCGATGGTGCTGTCCGATCCGGATGAGGCGCTGTCCGATCATGTCGCTCGGCTGAAAGCACGCGGCGTCACCCATATCTCCGGCACGCCGTCGCATTGGCGCAAGCTGCTGATGAGCGGCGCCGCCAAAGACTTCGCGCCGCGCTATGTGCGCCTGTCCGGCGAGATCGCCGACCAGGCGGTGCTCGACGCGTTGGCTCAAGCGTTTCCGCACGCCTCGATCGGGCACGCCTATGCTTCCACCGAGGCGGGGGTCGGCTTCGCCGTCAATGACGGGCGTGAAGGGTTTCCGGCGAGCTTCGTGGATGAAGGTGCTGGCCAAGCGCGCGGCGTCGACATGAAGGTCGTCGACGGCTCGCTGCGCATCCGTTCCAAGCGCGCTGCGCATGCCTATATCGGCCGCAATGCGGCCGAACTCACCGATGCGGATGGCTTTGTCGATACCGGCGACATGGTGGAGCTGCGCGGCAACCGGTACTACTTCGTGGGCCGCCGCAACGGCATCATCAATGTCGGTGGCTTGAAGGTTCACCCCGAGGAGATCGAAGCCGTCATCAACCGTCATCCGGAGGTGCGGATGTCGCGGGCCAAGTCGCGGAAGAGCCCGATCACCGGCGGCATCGTCGTCGCCGACGTTGTGCTGACGGAGGAGAGTGACGCGAGCCGCGCGGCGGGGATCCGCGATGAGATCATGGCCGCGTGCCGTGAAAGCCTCGCGCCGCACAAGGTGCCGGCGATGATCCGCTTCGTGCCGGCGCTCGACGTCACGCCGGCCGGCAAGCTGGCGCGCACCGATGCGTAACGTCCTGGTCACCGGCGGCAGCCGCGGCATCGGCCTTGCCCTCGCGCGTCGGCTGGCAGGTGCCGGTTACGACGTCATCGCGGTGGCGCGTCGCGAGAGCGAGGAGTTGCGTGCGGCGGTTGCCGAGTTCAGCGCCGCCAGCTCTGGCATCCAGTTTCGCGCCTGCGACTTGAGCGCGATCGACGCGATCCCGGCCTTCGTCAAATCGCTGCGCGACGAGTTCGGTCCGCTTTATGGCTTGGTGAACAATGCCGGCATCGGGACCGAGGGATTGCTGGCCACCATGCACAATTCCGAGATCGAGGCGCTGGTGCGCCTCAACGTGCTGGCGCCGATGATCCTCACCAAATACGTCGTTCGCCACATGATGGCGGCCGGCGAGGGCCGCATCGTCAACATTTCCTCGATCATCGCCGAGACCGGATATAACGGCCTGTCGGTCTATGGTGCGACCAAGGCGGCCGCCAACGGCTTCACCCGGTCGCTGGCGCGTGAGGTCGGCAAGGTCGGCATCACCGTGAATGCGGTCGCGCCCGGCTTTATCGCAACAGAGCTGACGCAGAGCATGGATGACGCACAGCGCCAGCGCATCGCCGGCCGCAGCGCGCTGCGGCGGCTGCCCGACGCTGACGATGTTGCTGCGATGGTCGAATATCTGCTCGGCGAGGGCGGCCGCAACGTCACCGGAACCGTGCTCACCGTCGATGCCGGCAATACGGCCTGACGGAGCTTGCGTCCGGGTCGCAATCTCGCGTTCCCTCCCGTTGATTTTCCTCAAGTGACGGGTTGCGATCGGCAGCGATAGTGCAGGTCTTCTTCATGGAATCCTGTCGGTCATGCTCGAACGTATTCTGCGGTGGAGTCTCGTTGCGATCGCCGTGGCCGGGCTCGCTGCCGGCGGCATTGCTCATGCGTTCGCGCGGCCGGACCTCGCGGATGTCGCATTTACAGTGGCGACCGTGCCGGTGATTATCGGCCTGATCGTCTCCATCATCAGGGATTTTCTTGCCGGCCGTGTCGGCGTCGATGCGATCGCTCTGGTCTCGATGAGCGCGGCCATCATCCTGCGCCAGCCGCTGGCCGGTGCGGTCGTGGCGCTGATGTACGCCGGTGGCAATGTGCTGGAGGATATCGCGGTTGCGCGCGCCGAACATGATCTGCGCGCGCTGGTCGACCGGGCCCCGCGCGAGGCGCATCGTCGGATCGGCGGTCACATCCAGGATGTGCCGATTGCCGATGTCGCCATCGGCGATCTCCTGATGGTGCGCGCGGGCGAGATCGTGCCGGTCGATGGCGTGATCGAATCCGAGGTCGCTGTGGTCGACGAGTCAGCGCTGACCGGGGAGCCGATCCCGGTCAACAAGCCGCACGGCACGGGGATCCTGTCCGGCTCGTTGAACGCGGGTGAGACGTTCGAACTGTCGGTGACGGCGACCGCGGGCGAAAGCACGTATGCCGGGATCGTCAAGCTGGTCACCGCGGCACAGACCGCGAAGGCGCCTTTCGTGCGGATGGCGGATCGCTATGCGTTGATCTTCCTGCCGGTGAGCCTTGCGATTGCCGCCTTGGCCTGGCTCGCCTCGGGCGATCTGACCCGCAGCCTTGCGGTGCTCGTCGCGGCGACGCCGTGTCCGCTGATCCTGGCAGCCCCGGTCGCCTTTATCGCCGGGGTGGCGCAGGCGGCGCGCCGTGGCATCCTGGTCAAGGGTGGCGGCAAGCTCGAGGCGCTCGCGCGCGCGCACACCGTTCTGTTCGACAAGACCGGTACGCTGACGGTTGGCGGTGCGCGCCTCCTGTCGGTCGAAGCGGCCCCCGGCGAGGACGCCGATGCCGTGCTGCTGCTCGGCGCCTCGCTCGAGCAGGCTTCGCATCACGTGGTGGCCCACGCCATCGTCGAAGCGGGCCTGGCGCGCGGCTTCAAGCTCAAGGTCCCGGAGCAGGTGCGGGAGACCCTGGGTTCCGGCCTCCACGGCATGATCGAGGGCCGCGAGGTCAGCGCGGGCTCGCGCGATCTGATCCTGGCGAGCGGAAATCCCGCGCCTTGGGCGGCGCGTGCGATCCGGCGCGCATCCTGGCGCTCGGCGCTCGTCGTCTTTGTCGCGGTGGAGGGGCGGCCAGTGGGCGCACTCCTGCTGGCCGACGAATTGCGCCCCGACACGCCGCGTGCCATTCGCCTGCTCCGGCAAGCCGGCGTCGCGCGCATGGTGATGGTAACCGGCGACCGTGCCGCGGCCGCGCAGGCGATCGGCGCGGCGCTCGATCTCGATGCCGTGCTGGCCGACCGCGTGCCCGCCGACAAGGTCGATGCGGTCAGGACCGAGCAGCGCCTGCATCCGACCATCATGGTCGGCGACGGCATCAACGATGCGCCGGCGCTGGCCGCCGCCGATGTCGGGGTCGCGCTCGGCGCGCGTGGCGCCAGCGCCTCCTCGGAGGCTGCCGACGTCGTGATCCTCGCCGATCGGCTCGACCGGGTCGGCGAAGCGATCATGGTCGCGCAGCGAGCGCGGCGGATCGCGCTGGAAAGCATCGCGATCGGGATGAGCCTCTCCTTCCTGGCCATGGGCGCCGCGGCGTTCGGCTGGCTGCGGCCGGTGCCGGCCGCGCTCATCCAGGAGGCGATCGACGTCGCCGTCATTCTCAACGCGCTGCGCGCATTGCTGCCGCCTTATCGCAGCAGCTCGGGGCAGATGCCCGTCGAGGCCGGGCGCGAGCTTCGGCACGACCACCAGGCGCTGATCCGCGGCCTCGATCGGCTCAGGGCGATCGCCGACGCGCTGGACGAGGCGGCTGCCGAGTCGGCCCCGGCCCTGATCGCCGAAGCCAATCGCCTGGTGCAGGATCAGGTGGTCGCGCATGAACGCGACGATGAAGGCGCGATCTATCCCAGGCTCGCCGCGTTGCTACAGGAGAGCCATGGACTTTCGGCGATGAGCCGCGCCCATCGGGAGATCCTGCATCTGGCGCGGCTGCTGGCGCGCATCGCCGAGGACCTTCCGTCGGAAAAGATCGATCGCTATCTGGTCCGCGACGCCCAGCGCGTGATCGAGGCCATCGAGACGCTGGTGCGGATGCACACCGCGCAGGAGGACGACATCTACGAAGCCGTGGTCGAGCGGACCGCCGCCTGAGCGCGGTGCTCACCGCGAATATTTCGGCCGGTCGAGCCGATCTTTGGAGAACTCCGGCGGACCCTCGATCAGCCGCCGGATGCGGCGCTCGCGTTCGTCTGCCGGCAGATCCGGGGCGAGCATTCGCTCGAGCTGCTGGGCGACGATCTGCTCGAGTGCGATCGAATCGCAGACGGATTTGCGCGGACTGGCTGCCGGCGCTGAGGCCTGCAAGCCGATTTCCAGCAGGCGGCGGATACCATCAGCCCGCGTGATCTCCTGCGTTTCTGCCCAGGCGTCGATTTTCGCGGTCAGCTGTTGCGACAGCTTCACCGCGCTGACGGCATCGTGTCCAAGCCGGACGGCGGGACGAAGCTCATTTCTCGCGTCGAACACGGGCGTCGTCTGTCTGTTGCACATGGCAGCCTAGATGGGTTTGACGGAACGGGATTTGATTCCAATCAATGAAGCTCCGCGCGGGCATCGACCGTCCGGTCGCTTGCCGGCGCGAACTGGTTGATCACCATGCCGGGCAGGGTTAGGGACCTGCGGCACAATCACAAGTGAGACGGCAACGGGCTTGGCATGCGCTTCCTGCAAACTTTCCAGCTGTTTGATTTCCTTGACACCCTGGTCAGCCTGCTCACGGCCTTCGTGCTCGGGACCTTGATCGGGGCCGAGCGGCAATATCGGCAGCGCAGCGCGGGCCTGCGCACCAATGTGCTGGTGGCGGTCGGGGCTGCGGCCTTTGTCGATCTCGGCAACCGTCTCACCGGTGCGGACGGCGCAGTGCGGATCATCGCCTATGTGGTGTCGGGGATCGGCTTTCTTGGTGCCGGGACGATCATGAAGGAAGGCATGAATGTCCGCGGCCTCAACACCGCGGCGACCTTGTGGGCCTCGGCGGCGGTTGGCGCCTGCGCCGGCGCCGATTTGATTGCGCAGTCGGCGGCGTTGACGCTGTTCGTGCTCGCCGGCAACACGCTGTTGCGGCCGTTGGTCAACGCCATCGACCGTATCCCCCTCACCGAGAAGCACTCCGAAGCCAATTACGAGATCGTCGTGACCACGGACGGCTTGCGGGCCGCTGAGATACGGGAGGCGATCGACGAGCGGCTGGAGGCCGCCAAATACCCGGTTCGCGAGACCGAGGTGGCCTACCGCTCCCCGGACAATGTCGAGATCACGGCGCTGCTGGTGCCGCTCGCGGTCGAACCGGGCGATCTCGACCGCGTCACCGCCGAGCTCTCCAAATTGCCGGGGGTACGTCATGCCACCTGGAATGTCAGTGCGCTGGAGTGACTGAGCGCTTGGGTGGAATGATCGATGATGCAGGGGACGACTTCGCCGGAAGCCGTCGGTCTCTCATCGGAGCCGGACGAAACTGGCTGGTCGTCCAAAAACACACCCAAAAATTCACCCAACTGGTCTGGCAAGGCCGGAATCCGTCCCCTCGGGCCGGTCATCGATCAGGCGCGAAATGTTCCATTCGTCGTGTGAACCATGGCTGAATGCCACGGGCGTCCGCTGCTCATAACAGTTGCCCCCATCGCGTGCCGGAATGCCCCGGAGAGACCGTTCATGCGGCGACCCCGACCGCCATTGTATCGGAACCATGATAGGTGCGCCGCTAAATAATGCAACCTAAGATTTTGATCTGGCGAAGGTAAACGGTCAGTGTCCGCCGCGGGCGTAAATTTCGTAAAAGCCGAGGACGATCTCGCAGGCGATGAGGATCACCACGATGATCTCGAGCCGGAGCGAACGCTTGGTGTCGATGATGTCGGCGAGCGCCGTCGCGGTCTCCGCGATCACCGAGAGCTTGCGGTTCAGGGTCTCGACGCGCTCGCTCAGCTCGTATTCGTCCTCCAGCCGCGCATAGAGCCGTTCGAGGTCCGGCCGATCCCACAGCACGTCCGGCTTCTCGCCGACGGCGACGCGCCCTGAGACCCGATGCTGCACCAAGAGGGCCTCGCCGAGCAGCTTCAGCATCGCTGTGCCGCTCCGCGAACTGCGTCCGAACATGGCAAGCTCGCGCGCGAACGGTTCGATCGTATCGAAGACGTTGGCGACCTCGCGCTCGCCGCGCCCGAGTACGACACTCTTGGCAAGCGCATCGGCGACGACGAGCAGCCGCTCGAGCGAGAACTCCTTGACAACGATCGGTCCGCCGACAGGTATCGGTTCTTCGGCCTCGCGCGCCACCTGCACTTTCGCGGTCTCTTCCTCGGGGGGATTGATCAGCCCGAACAGCCGCGGCCTCAAGCGTTCGAGAAACTCGGTCTCCTCGGCCGCCGACATGCCGATGAACACGACGACGCCATAGCGAAACACCACAGCCACGCCGCTCGATCCGATGCCGACTGCAAGCGGCGTCGCGGACAGCACCTGGCCCTCGAAACCCGCGGTATTGATGCGATCGGCGATCTGCAGCGCGCGGGCGGAGAGCTGTGGGGCAGGTGGGGTCTGGGTCATCCCTTCAGCCTAGCAGGGGCGGAGCGATATTTCGACGACAACGCGCGTGCGGCGGCCATCGGCCTTGCTGCTGGCCAATGTCGGGTTCAAACCTGATGCGGCGTGAACCGGCTTGACAGCTGCAGCCGTAGCTCCTCTCTGAGGTCGCAACCGAGACAGATCGTCCATCCATGTCGAGCACGAGCGCCGCCGATTTCTACGCCGCCATTCCGGTCTTCCGCGGCTTCGCCCGGCTGATGGAGCCGTCGCTATATCGGCCGCTGCCTGACGATTGGACGGTCGGCGTCGCCGATATCGTCGACTCGACGAAGGCCATTGCCGACAAGCGCTACAAGGCTGTCAACATGGCAGGCGCCGCCGTCATCGCCGCCGTGACCAACGGCTTGGGTGGACGGGAATTTCCGTTCGTGTTCGGTGGCGATGGCGCGAGCTTCGCAGTCGCGCCGGGCGATGTCGATCGCGCACGCGCCACGCTGGCCGCAACCGCGACCTGGGTGCGCGAAGATCTGGGACTGACCATGCGCGTGGCGCTGGTGCCGATGGCGGCGATCCGCGCCCAGGGGCTGGACGTGCGGGTGGCGCGTTACGGTCCGTCCGCCAATCTGTCCTATGCGATGTTCTCCGGCGGCGGGCTCGGCTGGGCGGAGGCGGCGATGAAACGCGGCGAATTCGCCGTGCAGCCGGCGCCCCCCGGCACGCAGCCGGATCTCTCCGGCCTGTCCTGCCGGTTCGAGGAAATTCCGTCCGCGCGCGGGCTCATCCTCTCGGTGCTGGTACTGCCGGCGGAAAGCACTGATCCGTCGGACTATCGCAAGGTGATCGAAGAGATCATCGCGCTGGTCGAGCGCAGCCCCGACTCCGGCAGGCCGGTCCCGGCGGGTGGGCCGGCGCTGAAATGGCCGCCCCAAGGTTTCGGCTACGAGGTCCGTGCATCGCGCGGCGGCCCCTTGGTCGCGCGCTGGGTTCGTGTGCTCGCACGAACGCTGTTCGTCTATGCGGTCTTTCGTTTCGGCATCCGGATCGGCGGCTTCGTACCGAAGCTCTACAAGCAGCAGCTGGTCGAGAATTCTGACTTCCGCAAATATGACGACGCGCTGCGCATGATCCTCGACTGCACCGAGGAGCTTGCGCAGGCGTTGAACAACCGCCTGGCGGATGCCGCTTCACGCGGTATCGTGCGCTACGGACTGCATCGGCAGGATGCCGCGATGATGACCTGCTTTACGCCCTCGGCACTGCGCCCCGATCATGTGCACTTCATCGACGGCGCGCGCGGTGGTTATGCGTCGGCTGCGACCGCGCTGAAGGCGGCGGTCACAGCTTGACCGCACTTAGTGCGCGCGCGTCCAGGTCTCGCCGCCGCAGAGTGCGCCGACGCAGCCTTCGACCTTGAGCGCTTCGGGGCCGGCGACGGAGATGTGGCTTTCGTAGCTCTGGCCATCATCGGCATTGTAGATCTTGCCTGACCATCGGTTGGCCCCGTCCGGGTGCACGCCGATGAACAATTGCAGCCCCATGATCGGACGCTGGCGCAGCTCGCGATCCGGATTCTTGTCGTCGACGGCGGGCTTGGCGGTGCCCGGATCGATCGGCTGCTTGAGCCAGACCACATTGCCGCACAGGTTGGCGCCACATTTGCTGACCTTGATCTTTGCGTCGCCCGCTTGCGTCAGCCAGGTCCCGGTCGGATCGTCGGCCGCCAAGGCCGGATGCGCGGCTCCCATCAACGCCGCGAGCGCAAGAGCAAGAATATTCAATTTCGCAATCATGATACCCCCCGGATCAGGACGATGTCCATAACAGCAAATTGCGTCGATGCAACCGGCCGCGGCTGTTTGTCCAATGCCGCCGCATCACGATGAGTTGCGCATTTCGCTGTCGGCATCTTGCGGTGCTCTTTCGCCGGTGCTCACCATGGCAGGCCGCAGAGATCGATCGTGCCGCGTGTCGGCGCGGTGCGCTTGAGATCGTGAACGTGAGGTCCAATCGCGTCGAAGCGCACGCGTCCTTTGTCCGGCTGCTCGACATAGACGTCGCCTTCGAACGGCATGAAGCCGCGCGCCATGTAAAACGGTGCACGATACGGCTCGCAGAACAGGATCGCGAAGTTCACGGAATCCTCATGCCTGAAAGTCTGGATCGCGGCGTTCAGCGCAATCGTGGCAAGCCCGCGATTGCGCACGTCCTCGCGCGTCATCACACCGCCGATGCCGCCGACATTGATCTTCTGGCCATTCCAGGTCACGACGCGGCGATAGAGGCCGACGTGGCAGACCAGGTCGCCGGCCTCGTCCTGCACCAGGACGCGGAGATCGGCATGGGCAAAGCTGATACCTGCCCAGGGTAATGTGGCGACGACCTCAGGCGGCCAGACCGCTTGATAGAGAGGGTGAACCAGCTCCCAAGAGGCGGCGCCATTGAGGACCTCGATCTCGATGCTCATCAAAGCGGCTCGCTTTTTCCAAAATCACAGTGTTTTACACTCCTGGAACCTTCTATAAGGAGGTCCCGTTAAATCCCCGTCTTCCCACAAGTTGCGGAAACCACCCCATGACCTTTACTCTTCCCCCGCTCCCTTACGACTATGAAGCCCTTGGCCCCTATATGTCGAAGGAGACGCTCGAATATCACCATGACAAGCATCACCAAGCCTATGTGACCAACGGCAACAATGCGATCAAGGGGACCGAATTCGAAGGGAAGTCCCTCGAGGAGATCGTGAAGGGCTCGTTCGGCAAGAATCCTGCCGTGTTCAACAATGCCGGCCAGCACTACAACCACATCCACTTCTGGCAGTGGATGAAGAAGGATGGCGGCGGCAGCAAATTGCCGGGCCGCCTCGAGAAGAAGATCAACGAAGATCTTGGCGGCTTCGAGAAATTCAAGGCGGATTTCGCCGCGGCCGGCGTCGGCCAATTCGGCTCGGGCTGGTGCTGGCTCCAGGTCAAGAACGGCAAGCTGGAAATTTCCAAGACCCCGAACGGCGAGAATCCGCTGGTGCATGGCGCCACCCCGATCCTCGGCTGCGACGTCTGGGAGCATTCCTATTACATCGATTATCGCAACCGCCGTCCGGACTACCTGAAGGCCTTCGTCGAAAGCCTCATCAACTGGGATTATGTCGACGAGCTCTACGGCAAGACGATCTGATCCGCGCCGCTATGGTGCGCGAAGAGGGCGGCGGCTTCGGTCAGCCGCCCTTTTTGTTGGGGGCGGTTCTTGTCAGAGGCGCAGGATTGCGGCAATTTTTTTCTCTGTTGACCGCCTTTGGTGGCATGCCGCGTGTGCGAATGACGTTGCGGGGATGAGGTTCAGGTGAAGCAGTTGTTGGGTTACGTGCTGGTGTTTTTCGGGGGCGGGATGGGCGCCTCAATTCGACACGCGGTGAACATGGCGAGCGCCAAGGCGCTCGGCACGGCCTTTCCGTTCGGCACGCTCATCATCAACGTCACGGGCTCGATCGTGATGGGCCTGATCGCCGGCTATCTCGCCTTCAAGGGCGGGGCGACCCAGCACTGGCGGCTGTTCCTGATGACCGGCATTCTCGGTGGCTACACCACCTTCTCCGCCTTTTCGCTCGATACCGCGCTCCTGTACGAGCGTGGGGCCGTGGGGCTCGCCGCCCTCTATGTGCTGGGATCGGTCGGGCTGTCGATCGCCGGATTGTTCGGAGCGCTCGCGCTGGTGCGGTACCTCACTTGAGGCTTGGCCTCGCCCGGGGCGGGCGGCCGCTGCCGTGGACAGCTGTAACGTTATAATATAACGTTAGTCTATGGTGTCACACGATCTTCATACCCACGCCCATCCCCACCCGCATGCGCACCGCCACGGGCCGGCCATGCCGCATCCGGCGCAGGCCGCGCCGTGGTCGATCCTGCGGATGCCGGCCACCGCGCGGCTCGCCGCGGCCCTGGCGGCGAGCGCCGGGCTGTGGGTGATCGTCTGGCTTGCGATGCGCTGACGCCGATGACCATGCAGCTGCAATTTCGCGATGTGACGCTCGGCTACGACCGGCATCCCGCCGTGCATCACCTTTCCGGCGACGTCGCTGCGGGCAGCCTGCTGGCCGTGGTCGGTCCCAATGGGGCCGGCAAGTCGACGCTGTTCCGCGGCATCGTCGGCCTGCTCAAGCCGTTGGCGGGCGCCATCAGCACCGGCGGCCTGGACCGGCGGAGCATCGCCTATCTGCCGCAGATCGCCGATATCGACCGCACTTTCCCGATCTCGGTGTTCGATTTCGCCAGCACCGGCTTGTGGCGCTCCGTGGGTCCATTCGGCGGCATCGGCAAGGCGGCCCGGGTGCGGATCGCACAGGCGATCGCTGCCGTCGGCCTCACCGGCTTCGAGACCCGCGGCATCGGCACGCTGTCGGGCGGCCAGATGCAGCGCCTGCTGTTCGCGCGCGTGCTGCTGCAGGATGCGCGGATGATCGTGCTGGACGAACCGTTCAATGCGATGGACACCAGCACCTCGACCGACCTGTTGCGGCTGGTCGAGCACTGGCACCGGGAGGGGCGCACCGTGCTGGCGGCGCTGCACGACCTCGACATGGTCCGTGCGTACTTTCCGCAAACGCTCCTGCTCGCGCGCGAGCCGGTCGCCTGGGGGCCCACGGCAGACGTGCTGAACGCCGACAATCTCGCGACGGCACGGCGGATGTGCGAAGCGTTCGACGAGAAAGCGAGGGCCTGCGTGCCCGACCAGCTTCCGTCACAGGCGGCATGATGATCACCGACGTCCTGATCACGCCGTTCTCAGACTTCGCGTTCATGCGCCGCGCGCTGGCGGCGGTGATCGCCTTGGCGCTCGGCTCGGGGCCGATCGGCGTGTTTTTGATGCTGCGCCGGATGAGCCTGATGGGTGACGCCATGGCGCATGCGATCCTGCCGGGCGCGGCCATCGGCTTTCTGCTCTCCGGCCTCAATTTGTTCGCGATGACGACGGGCGGCCTGATCGCCGGCTTCACGGTGGCGCTGCTCTCGGGCCTCGTGTCACGCTCGACCGGGCTGAAGGAGGACGCTTCGCTCGCGACCTTCTATCTCGCCTCGCTTGCGATCGGTGTCACCATCGTCTCGGTGAAGGGCACTAATATCGACCTGCTGCACGTGCTATTCGGCAACATCCTGGCGATGGATGATCCGACACTGCTGATGGTCGCCAGCAACGCCACGCTCACGCTGCTCGTGCTGGCGGTGATCTACCGCCCGCTGATGATCGAGAGCGTGGATCCCCTGTTCCTGCGCACGGTGAGCCGGGCCGGCGCACCTGCGCATCTGGTCTTTCTCGGGCTGATCGTGGTCAATCTCGTCAACGGCTTCCAGGCGCTCGGCACCCTGCTTGCGGTCGGGCTGATGATCCTGCCCGCGGGCATCGCCCGGTTCTGGTCGCGCGATATCACGCCGATGATCTGCATCGCCGTCGCGGCCGCGATCGTCTCCGGCTATGTCGGGCTGGTGCTGTCGTTCCAGACCCGGATTCCTTCCGGCCCGGCGATCATTCTGGTCGCCGCGCTGATCTATCTCGCCTCGGTGCTGTTCGGGCGCGTCGGCGGCGTGCTCCCACAGCTGTTTCCCGGGCGCCATCTCGAAGCCTGATGAGCCTTGCCATGCGACGTTTCTGCTTAGTCCTCAGTGTTGCGTTGTTCGGTCTCGTCTCGGCGCATGCACATGCGGATGCGCGGCTTAATGTCGTCGCGAGCTTCTCGATCCTCGGCGATTTCGTCCGGCAGGTGGGTGGCGACAAGGTCAATGTCACCACGCTGGTTGGGCCTGACAGCGATGTCCATGTCTACACGCCGACGCCGCATGATGCGAAGGATGTGGCCGAGGCGCGGCTCTTGGTCGTCAACGGTCTCGGCCTGGAGGGCTGGCTGCCGCGTCTCTTGCAGGCCTCCGGAGCCAAGGCCCGGATCGTGACGGTGACCCAAGGGATCACGCCCCGGAAGCGCGGCGCCGATGCTGATCCGCACGCTTGGCAGTCGGTCAAAAATGCGATGATCTATGTGACTGATATCCGCGATGCGCTGGTCGCGGCCGATGCCGCCGACGCCGACACGTTCAAGCGGAACGCCGATCGCTATCTGGCCGAGCTCGACGGTTTGGACCGCGAGGTCCGCGCCGAGATCGAGAAGATCCCTCCCGAGCGGCGCAAGGTGATCTCGACCCACGACGCCTTCGGCTATTTCGCCGACGCTTACGGTGTGGAGTTCATCGCTCCGCTCGGTGTATCCACCGAGACCGAGCCGAGCGCGCGCGACCTCGCCGGCATCATCGCGCAGATCAAGCGCGCACAGATCCCCGCGGTCTTTCTGGAGAACTTCAATGACGATCGGCTGATCAGCCGGATCGCCGCCGAAACCGGCGCCAAGGTCGGCGGCACCCTGTACTCAGATGCCCTCAGCGAGGAAAACGGCCCGGCACCCACTTACATTGCGATGGTCAGGCACAATATAAAGGCCTTGACCAGCGCGCTCGGCCGCTAGGCCGGCGGCCTATGTTCAGCGCGGCAAATCGATTTCGAATGCGAGCTACTTCCCGGAGCGAATATGTCTGACGTGACCTCCCAGAAAGTCCCCGTGACCGTATTGACCGGCTATCTCGGTGCCGGCAAGACCACGCTGCTGAACCGCATTCTCTCCGAGGACCATGGCAAGAAATACGCCGTCATCGTCAACGAATTCGGCGAGATCGGCATCGACAACGACCTGATCGTCGGCGCCGACGAAGAAGTCTTCGAGATGAACAATGGCTGCATCTGCTGCACGGTGCGCGGCGATCTCGTGCGCATCATCGAGGGCCTGATGCGGCGCAAGGGCAAGTTCGATGCGATCATCGTCGAGACCACCGGCCTCGCCGATCCGGCCCCGGTGGCGCAGACCTTCTTCGTCGACGAAGACGTGCAGAAGAATGCCCGGCTCGACGCGGTCGTCACGGTGGCCGACGCCAAATGGCTGTCGGATCGGCTGAAGGATGCACCGGAGGCCAAGAACCAGATCGCCTTCGCCGACGTGATCGTGCTGAACAAGACCGACCTCGTCTCCGGGGGAGAACTCTCCGAGGTCGAGGCGCGCATCCGCGGCATCAATCCCTACGCCAAGCTGCATCGCACCGAGCGCTGTCAGATCGCGATAGCGGACGTGCTCGAGCGCGGCGCCTTCGATCTCGACCGCATCCTCGAAATCGAGCCCGACTTCCTGGAAGCCGGCGACGATCACGACCACGACCATCATCACCACGATCATGACCATGGCCATCACCATGATCACGGCCATGGCTTGAGGCACTATCACGACGAGGAGATGCAGTCGCTGTCGCTGCGGACCGACAAGCCGCTCGATCCGATGAAGTTCATGCCGTGGCTGCAGAACCTGGTGCAGACGGAGGGCGGCAAGATCCTGCGCTCCAAGGGCATCCTGTCGTTCCAGGACGATGATGATCGCTACGTGTTCCAGGGCGTCCACATGATGCTGGAGGGTGATCACCAGCGGAAATGGAAGGAGGGCGAGCCGCGTGAAAGCCGCGTCGTCTTCATCGGCCGCGAATTGCCGGAACAGGCCATTCGCGAAGGTTTCGAGCGCTGCATCGTGACGTGATGAGTTCGTTCGAGCCAGGCGGCGAGGCCGCATCCATCGTTTCGGTGACCGACCGGGTGAAGCCGGTCGAACTCGGCATGAACGTGACCGCCGTGCATTATCTCGGCGATCGCGCTGTCTTCGTCGGCACCGAGGAGAGCGTGGCCTTTGTCGATCCCGAAGGCGCGATGACGAAGGTCGAGGTGGTCGGCGGCGGCATTCTGTCGGCCGTGTCCGACGGCTCGCGGATCGTGATCGGCAGCGACGACGGCAAAGTCGTTGCAGTCGACGGCAAGGGCGCAGTGACCGCGCTCGCGACCGATCCGAAGCGGCGCTGGATCGATAATGTCGCCGTGCATACGGATGGCAGCGTGGCCTGGTCGGTCGGCAAGACCGCCTTCGTCCGCTCGCCCAAGGGCGAGGAGAAGTCGCTCGAAGTGCCCTCGACCGTCGGCGGACTTGCGTTCGCGCCCAAGGGGCTGCGGCTCGCGATCGCCCATTACAACGGCGCCACCCTGTGGTTTCCCAACATGGCGGGGACGCCGGAATTTCTCGCCTGGGCCGGCTCCCATCTCGCCGTCAGCTTCAGCCCGGATAACAAGTTCCTGGTCACCGCAATGCATGAGCCGGCGCTGCACGGCTGGCGGCTCGCCGACGGCAAGCACATGCGCATGACCGGCTATCCCTCGCGGGTGAGGTCGATGGCGTGGGGGGCGGGCGGCCGCTTCTTGGCGACCTCCGGCGCCGACATGGTGATCATGTGGCCCTTCGTCGGCAAGGATGGCCCGATGGGCAAGGAGCCGGCCATGCTGGCGCCGCTGCAGGCCAAGGTGACCGCAGTGGCCTGCCATCCGAAGCAGGACATCCTCGCCGCCGGCTATGAGGATGGCACCGTTCTGATGGTACGGATGCATGACGGTGCCGAGATCCTGGTGCGCCGCAACGGCACGCCGCCGGTGGTGGCGCTGGCCTGGAATGCCGGTGGAACTTGGCTCGCCTTCTCCGATGAAGCCGGTGGGGCGGGGCTGTTGAAGGTCTGAGGCCAGTCGTAGGCGCGGCTCCCCCGGGAACCGCGTCCAGCGCCGCTCGTTGTTCCCGGCAATATCGATTGGCGGGTGTGACCATGATGTTAGCGAACAGCAAACAAAGGTTGCGCAGGGAACTGCTGCTCGGGGCCGGGCTGTTTGCCGTCGGTGCGCTGATCGCGGTGCTGTCGCTGGCGGATATCCGCGCGACCCACCTGGGCGAAGTGGCGCAGGCGACGCCGTCAGCCTCGCCGGAGCCCTCCCCATCGCCGCCGGCCGAATCGAAGCCGGGTGGCACCCGGCCGACGACGCCGGCACCCGAACCCGCCCGACCCGACCCGGCCGCTCAGAAGGAGGGCGCCAAGCCGGCGCTGCCACCAGCCCCGGCCGAGAAGGTCGCCCCGCCGATCGAGAAGAAGTAGTTCTCACCGTCATTCCGGGGCGCGTCGAAGACGCGAACCCGGAATCTCGACGTTGTTTTGCGTCGTTTCCCTCAGCTCGAGGTTCCGGGTTCGACGCTTACGCCTCGCCCCGGAACGACGGCGTTGGAATCACCGCACCAAAATATTCCGGAACTGCCAGGGATCGTTGGTGTCGATGTCTTCCGGGAACAGGCCCGGGCGATCGGTCAGCGGCGTCCAGTCGGTGTAGAAGCCCTTGACCGGGCCGAGATACGGCATCTGGATTTCGAGGCAGCGGCGGAAATCCAGCTCGTCGGCCTCGACGATGCCGGCGTTCGGGTTCTCCAGCGCCCACACCATGCCGGCGAGCACGGCTGAGGAGACCTGCAGGCCGGTCGCGTTTTGATAGGGCGCGAGCTTGCGCGTCTCCTCGATCGACAGCTGCGAGCCGTACCAGTAGGCGTTCTTGGCGTGGCCGTAGACCAGCACGCCGAGCTCGTCGATGCCGTCGACGATCTCGTGCTCATCCAGGATGTGCCACTTCTCCTGCATCTTGCCGGTGGCGCCGAAGATCTCGTGCAGCGACAGCACTGCGTCGTTGGCGGGGTGATAGGCGTAGTGGCAGGTCGGGCGGTACACCACCTTGTCGCCGTCGCGCACGGTGAAATAGTCGGCGATCGAGATCGACTCGTTGTGTGTCACCAGGAAGCCGTATTGCGCGCCCGGCGTCGGGCACCAGGAGCGCACGCGGGTATTGGCGCCGGGCTGCAGCAGATAGATCGCGGCACCACAGCCTTCCGAGTGCGTGCGGCCATTGTCCGGCATCCATTTTTCGTTGGTGCCCCAGCCGAGCTCCGCCGGCTGCATGCCTTCGGATACGAAGCCTTCGACCGACCAGGTGTTGACGAACACGTCCATCGGCTTCGGGTTCTTGGAACGCTGGGTGTCGCGTTCGGCGATATGGATGCCCTTGACCCCGAGCTTCTGCGCGAGTTGCGCCCAGCCCTCGCGGCTCTTCGGCTCGACGATCTCGGTCTTGGTGTCGCGGGCGATGTCGAGCAGCGCCTGCTTGACGAACCAGGACACCATGCCGGGATTGGCGCCGCAGGTGGAGACGGCGGTGGTGCCGCCCGGGTTCTTGCGGCGTGCCGCCAGCAACGTCTCGCGCAGTGCGTAGTTGGAGCGCTGCTCGACCCCCATGTTCTTGTCGAAATAGAACCCGGCCCAGGGCTCGACCACGGTGTCGACGTAGAGCGCGCCGATTTCCCGACACAGCGTCATGATGTCGACCGAAGACGTGTCGACCGAGAGATTGACGCAGAAGCCCTGGCCGCCGCCCTCGGTGAGCAGCGGCACCAGCAGTTCGCGATAATTCTCGCGGGTCACCGCCTGCTGGATGAAGCGGACGCCGTGCTGCTTGGCGAGCTCGCCATTGTCATGCGGATCGATGATCACGAAGCGGTTCTTGTCATAGGCGAAGTGCCGCTCGATCAAGGGCAGGGTGCCCTTGCCGATCGAGCCGAAGCCGATCATGACGATGGGACCGGTGATCTTCGCGTGGATCTGCGAGCTCATCATGTTCTCCGAAAACGATAGGGTACTGAACGGGTTCAGGCGCTGCGGCGCTTGGCCGTGACTTCGATCTCGACCTTCATCTCGGGCTTGAGCAGCGCGGCGACGACGAGCAGCGTGGCCGCAGGGCGGATGTCGCCGAACACCTCGCCGCAGACGGCGAAGTGGGCGTCGGCGTCCTTGGGATCGGTGATGTAGTAGGTCGCCCGCACGACGTCGGCCATCTCGAAGCCGCCCTCCTTCAGGGCGGACTCGATGGTCTTGAAGCAGTTGCGTGACTGGCTCGTGACGTCGGCCGGCATCGTCATGGTGGTGTAATCGTAGCCGGTGGTGCCGGCGACAAAGGCGAAGTCGCCGTCGACGACGGCGCGGCTGTAGCCAAAGGTCTTCTCGAAGGGCGATCCGGTGGAGATCAGGCGGCGGGACATGGGCAACCTCATATGGGATTTGGCCGGGGTTTAAGGGGTTTTGCTGCACCTGCGCAACCCCGGAGCCGGGATTGCTGGGAGATCGTCAGCGCGGGCGGGTGACGTCCGGCGGCGCTGCAGGGGAGCCCGTCCAGCGCCGGACCACGATGTCTCGGACGATCATGATGGCGAGCAGGAGCAGGACGAGGCTTGCGACCAGCGTGCCGCGACGCCGCGCCGGCACGGCGATGGCCGCTCCGGGCTGCTGCGCCTTCGCTGTGCGGGCCGTCACGCCGCGCATGATACCAGCGCCGCTTTGCGGCTGCGCCGCGATTTGCGTTCTTGCGCGCCCGTCGGCACGATCATGCCCCAGGCGCCGTCGAGCGCACCGGCGATGAGCTCGCGGCCGAGCAGGCGCTCGCGCTCGAACGGGCCCGGCAGTTCCAGCTCGGCCGTCTTCTCGGCCGAGAAGCCGAAGCGGGCGTAGTAGGGCGCATCGCCGAGCAGGATCACCGCGCCATGGCCGCGGGCGGCCGCGATCGCGAGCGCCTCTTCCATCAGCGCGGCCCCGATGCCGAGGCTCCGGGCATCGGGATCGACGGCCAGCGGGCCCAGCATCAGCGCATCGCGCCCACCGGCGCAGACGTGCCACAACCGCACGGTCCCGATCACCCGGCGCTCGCGAACCGCCGACAGGGCAAGGCCTGCGGCGGGCGCGCGTCCGTCGCGCAGGCGCTGGCAGGTGCGCTCATGGCGGTTGTCGCCAAAGCAGGCATCGAGCAGCGCCTCGCGCGCCGGCACGTCGGAGCCGCGCTCGCTGCGGATCGCGAACGGAGCGGCGGCTTGAACAGGCGCAGTGGCGGTCGGCCGAAAAGCAGTCATGGCACATCAGTCCCGGCTCGCCGCTGCAGACTGTCGCCCGCGCGCAAGCACGTCATGTCAGGTCAATAAGGAAGCTCTATCGCTCCCTCTCCCGCTTGCGGGGGAGGGTCGGGGTGGGGGCTCATCCCACCCGGGGCTCGGAAATGCGAGCGCTCAGATGTGATAGGTCTTGAGCGGCGGGATGCCGTTGAAGGCCACCGACGAGTAGGTCGAGGTATAGGCCCCGGTCCCCTCGATCAGCACCTTGTCGCCGATCGAGAGCGTCACCGGCAGCGGATACGGCAGCTTCTCGTAGAGCACGTCGGCCGAATCGCAGGTCGGGCCGGCGAGCACGCACGGCGCCATGTCCGCGCCGTCATGCGGGGTGCGGATCGCGTAGCGGATCGATTCGTCCATCGTCTCGGCGAGGCCGCCGAACTTGCCGATGTCGAGATAGACCCAGCGCAGTTCGTCCTCGTCGCTCTTCTTCGAGATCAGCACCACTTCCGACTCGATGACACCGGCATTGCCGACCATGCCGCGGCCCGGCTCGATGATCGTCTCCGGGATCTGGTTGCCGAAATGCTTGCGCAGCGCACGGAAGATCGAGCGGCCGTACTGCACGACCGGCGGCACGTCCTTCAGATATTTGGTCGGGAAGCCCCCGCCCATGTTGACCATGGTCAGGTTGATGCCGCGTTCGGCGCAGTCGCGGAACACGGTCGAGGCCATCGCCAGCGCGCGGTCCCACGCCTTCACCTTGCGCTGCTGGGAGCCGACATGGAACGAAATGCCGCAGGGCTCGAGACCCAGCCGCTTGGCGAGATCGAGCACCTCGACCGCCATTTCCGGGTCGCAGCCGAACTTGCGCGACAGCGGCCACTCGGCGCCGGCGCAGTCGTAGAGGATGCGGCAGAACACCTTGGCGCCCGGGGCTGCACGGGCGATCTTCTCGACCTCGGCGGCGCAGTCGACCGCGAACAGGCGGATGCCGAGCGCATGGGCGCGCGCGATGTCGCGCTCTTTCTTGATGGTGTTGCCGTAGGAGATGCGGTCAGGCGTCGCGCCGGCGGCCAACGCCATCTCGATCTCGGCGACGGTGGCGGTGTCGAACGAGGAGCCGAGCGAGGCCAGCAGCGACAGCACTTCGGGGGCCGGATTGGCCTTCACCGCATAAAACACGCGGCTGTCCGGCAGCGCCTTGGCGAAGCTCATGTAGTTGTCGCGCACGACGTCGAGATCGACAACGAGACAGGGCTCGGTGTCCAGACCTTCCTCGCGGCGGTTGCGCAGGAATTCCCGAATACGTTCGGTCATAGCACCCTCCAAACGGCCCCAGCGACGAGACCCGTTCAAACGTTCTCGACGGCGGTGCTTTGGCGTTGCCACCCGATGGAAAGGCGACAAAACCTCGGACCGAAGCCGAATTGTGCTGCCGTGGATTGGTTGGGAGGGTTCCCGCCCGCACACCTGGCAATGAAGGACAAGCCTTTTCAGTAGCCCGCGCCGGCGTTGGACTGCCGGTAGAGACCAAAAAAGCCCGATCCGTCGTTGCTTTAAGTCGCGTCCCCCGTTGAGAGCGGGGTGCGCCGGTTCGCCTCCGGCTGCCAGTCACGGTTGCAAGAGGCGAGGTCACCTTCAGCGGCATCTCTTGAGAGAGATGCTGGGCTTTCGGTTTGTGCTGATCCCGATCGGTGCGATCGCGATCCTAACAAAGCCGAGGGCCCCTCGGTTCCTCATCCCTTGGCGGCTGTCCGGCCTCTTGTCCGGATACCTACCGACTGACACACGACCACAGGCACGTGCGAAATTGGGCAAGTCGGGAAATAAGCGTTTTGAATTTCGACCGCAAGATTTTTTTGAAGTCTCGCGCGTGATTTCCCTAACGGTGTGCTTGGCGGACACAGCTTGTGCGGGAGCGCGGGCTTGTGTGAACGAACGTTAAGCTAGCTTAAAGCTCTGTCACGCGCGAAAGCCTTGTGGCGTAGTGCTTTCGTGCAGCGCCAGGACTACGCGCGCTTCACGAACGGCTCGACGCGCTGCGCGCCGCGGATGAAGGCCACCATCACGAAGACGCCGAGCGCGAACAGCAGCGCCTGCAGCACATGGGTGCCGGTGTCGCCGAGCCCGAACAGAATCGAAAGCGCCCAGCCGCCGGCGAAGGCCGCCCCGAACACTTCGGCGCCGATCAGGATCGCAGCCGAGAGCACGGTGATGACGCTGGTCCAGACGATCTGGCGGGAGGCGGCGGTCTGGTTCTCTGAGCTCATGATCGGGTCCTTGTGGGCGGGCCGCAATCTCTCCGAAAAGCTGCGCTGCATCAAGGGGAAATGACCCAAAAAGGGCGCCTTGCGTGGTAAGAGGAGCCAGATTTGGATTTCGAGAGACCACGGACCTTTGCCGATGACAGACACCGCCGACGCGACCGCGATCAACCCGCTCCTGAAGGCGTGGGAAACGCCGCACCAGACACCGCCGTTCGACGCGATCAAGCCGGAGCACTTCCTCCCCGCTTTCGAGCGCGCCTTTGCCGATCATGCCGCGGAGATCGCCGCCATCACGCATGATCCGGCGGAGCCCGACTTCGCCAACACGATCACGGCGCTGGAGCGCTCGGGCAAGCTGCTCTCCAAGGTGTCCGCCGTGTTCTATGATCTGGTCTCGGCGCACTCCAATCCGCAGATCCTGGAGATCGACAAGGAAGTCTCGCTGCGGATGGCGCGGCACTGGAATCCGATTCAGATGAATGCGGTGCTGTTCGGCCGTGTCGCCCGGCTGCACGAGAACCGCAAGACGCTCGACCTGACCGGCGAAGAGATCCGTCTCTTGGAGCGCACCTATACCCGCTTCCGCCGTGCCGGCGCCGGCCTTTCCGAAGAGGCCAAGACGCGGATGGCCGAGATCAACGAGCGGCTCGCCCAGCTCGGCACCACCTTCAGCCATCATCTGCTCGGCGACGAGCAGGACTGGTTCCTGGAGCTTTCCGAGGACGACCGCGCCGGCCTGTCCGAGCAGTTCATCGCGGCGGCCAAGGCCGCGGCCGAGGAGCGGGGTCTGCCGGGCAAGGCGATCGTGACGCTGTCGCGCTCGGCGGTCGAGCCGTTCCTGCAGAGCTCCGCCCGGCGCGACCTGCGCGAGAAGGTTTACAAAGCGTTCACGGCGCGCGGGAACAACGGCAACGCCAATGACAACAAGGCCATCATCGGCGAGATCCTGAGCTTGCGCGAGGAAGCTGCCAAGATCATGGATTTCCCGAACTACGCGGCCTATCGCCTGGAGGACTCCATGGCGAAGACGCCGGAGGCGGTGCGCGGCCTGCTGGAGCGGGTGTGGAAGCCGGCGCGCGCCAAGGCGCTGGCCGACCGCGACGAATTGCAGAAGCTGATCACGGAAGAGGGCGGCAACTTCAAGCTCGAAGCCTGGGACTGGCGCTTCTATGCCGAAAAGCTCCGCCAGGCCAAAGCCAATTTCGACGACGATGCGATCAAGCCGTATCTGACGCTGGACAACATGATCGCCGCGGCCTTCGACTGCGCGACGCGCCTGTTCGGCATCACCTTTGCCGAGCGGAAGGATATTCCGGTCTGGCATCCGGACGTCCGGGTCTGGGAGATCAGGGATCCCGCCGGCAAGCACAAGGCGCTGTTTTATGGCGACTACTTCGCCAGGGCCTCGAAGCGCTCCGGCGCCTGGATGACCTCGCTGCGCGACCAGCAGAAGCTCGACGGCGAGGTGGCGCCGCTGATCATCAATGTCTGCAACTTTGCGAGGGGGGCCGAGGGCCAGCCTGCGCTACTGTCGCCGGACGAGGCGCGCACGCTGTTTCACGAATTCGGCCACGGCCTGCACGGCCTGTTGTCGAACGTGACCTATCCCTCGCTCTCCGGCACGTCCGTGTTCACCGACTTCGTCGAGCTGCCGTCGCAGCTCTACGAGCACTGGCAGGAGCGGCCCGAGGTGTTGCAGCGCTTCGCCCGCCATTACCAGACCGGCGAGCCGCTGCCGGACGACCTGCTGAACCGCTTTCTTGCCGCGCGTAGGTTCAACCAGGGCTTTGCCACGGTCGAGTTCGTCGCCTCGGCGCTGGTCGATCTCGAATTCCACACCCAGCCGGCCTCGGCGGCCAAGGATGTGGGAGCCTTCGAGCGGGCCGAACTCGAAAAAATCGGCATGCCGGCGGAGATCGCGATGCGGCACCGGCCGACCCAGTTCGGCCACATCTTCTCCGGAGACCATTATGCCTCGGGCTATTACAGCTACATGTGGTCGGAGGTGATGGATGCCGATGCGTTCGGCGCGTTCGAGGAGGCGGGCAACATCTTCGATCCCGCGGTCGCCAAGCGGCTCCATGACAACGTCTATTCCTCCGGCGGCTCGGTCGATCCGGAAGCGGCCTATGTCGCCTTCCGCGGCCGCGAGCCGGAGCCGGACGCGTTGCTCCGGCGCCGCGGCCTGCTCGATGTTCCCAAGGCGGCGTGAGGTGGTGGCCTTGCTCCGCACTCTTCTCACCGTGCTTGCGCTGGTCGTGGGCGCCAGCGCCGCGCAGGCGCATCCGCATGTCTGGATCACGGCGAGCAGCGAACTGCTCTACGCGCCCGACGGTTCGATCACCGGCGTGCGCCATGCGTGGACCTTCGACGACATGTTCGCGAGCTATGCCCTGCAGGGCACCGAGAGCAAGACGCGCGGGGTCTACACCCGCGAGGAGTTGGCGCCGCTGGCGCAGACCAACGTCGAGTCGCTGAAGGAATACGCCTATTTCACCTTCCTGAAGGCGGACGGCAAGAAACAGAAGTTCGAGGACCCGGTCGACTATTTTCTCGAATACAATGACACCAAGCTGATCTTGCATTTCACGCTGCCGCTGAAGGCGCCGGTCAAGCCGAAGCAGCTCTCGGTCGAGGTGTTCGATCCGAGCTATTTCATCGACTTCCAGATGGCGGACAAGGATCCCGTCCGGATGGTCAGTGCGCCGGCGGGCTGCAAGCTCGGCTTGGTTAGGCCGAGCGATGGCGGCGCGGTCGCGCAGACGATGAACGAACAGACATTCCTGAGCGGCGGGGCGAACGCCAATTTCGGAATGAACTTTGCCAACAAGATCTCGGTGGAATGCCCATGATACTGCAAGCTCGCCCCAACGCCGTTCGTCCGCTCCTGATCTGCGCTGCGATCCTTGCCGCGCTGGCCGCCGCAGATGCCGCCTCGCATGTGCTGCTTGCCAAATCGCCGTTCGGCGCGCCGGCCGAGCCCCAGGCAGGCGGCATCGTCGGCTGGCTCCTGGCCAGGCAATCGGAGTTCTATCGCCAGATGTCGTCGACCATCCGCGCCGCCAAGTCCGACGGCTCGGCGGTGTGGCTGCTGCTGGCGATCTCGTTCGCGTACGGCATCTTTCACGCGGCCGGTCCCGGCCACGGCAAGGCGGTGATCGCCTCCTATCTGGTCGCCAACCAGGAGACCGCGCGCCGCGGCATCCTGCTGTCATTTGCTTCGGCCCTGATGCAGTCGCTGGTCGCGGTCGTCATCGTCGGCATCTGCGCCTGGCTGCTCAACGCCACCGCGGCGACGATGTGCAGCGCCGAGAAGGCAGTGGAGATCGGCAGCTACGCGCTGATCGCGCTGCTCGGGGCGCGGCTGGTCTGGACCAAGGGCGTTGCGCTGCTGCGGACGCTGCAGCCCCAGCGACCGGCGCTGGCTCTGGCCGGCCACGAACACGTCCACGCGCATGCGGCTCACGACCACGCGCACGATCATGATCATGGCCATCATTATCGCGAGCATCATCACCATGGCGATCATGATCACCACCATCACGACCACCATCACGACCACGATCACGGCCCCGCACACGTCCATGACGCCCATTGCGGTCATTCGCACGGGCCGGAGCCGAGCGAGCTTGCCGGCCCGGGCGGCTGGCAGCGGGGTATTCAGGCGGTGTTCGCTGCCGGGGTGAGGCCCTGCTCCGGAGCGATCCTGGTGTTGGTCTTCGCGCTAGCGCAGGGCCTGTTCTGGGCGGGCATCGCCGCAACCTTCGTGATGGGGCTCGGGACCGCCGTGACGGTCGCGACCATCGCGCTGGTTGCCGTCTCGGCGCGGGGAGTGGCGCAGCGGCTGAGCCAGGCGCGCGAGGGCGGCGGCGTGCTGATCATGCGCGGGCTCGAATTCGGCGCCGCCGGTCTCGTGCTGCTGTTCGGCACCGGGCTGCTGCTCGGCTACATCGCTGCCGAGCGCACCACCTGTTTCTGACGCAGAGGAGCGGACGTCGGTCGCGCACTGTCGCTAGGGCTGTGCGTTCCCTCTCCGCAACGCGCGGCCGAGCGCGGCGACCGGAAAGTATTGCCGGTACAAGTCCCAGCGCAGCATGAACGCGCGCGATAGTTCCGGACCTTGCTGGCCGGCAGGGGCCGTTGCTGGCTGCGCCGCAGCTGCTCCTTGCACCGGAGCCTTGCCATGCGCCTGCGGCCGCAGGGTGCGGCCGAGCGCCATCAGCGGGAAATAGTGCCGGTACATCTCGTAGCGCAGCATGAAGGCGCGTGACAGCTCCGGGCCTTGCATCAGCCGTTGCTGCAGCGCTGGATCGGTGAGCTTGATGGTCTGGCCGACGCCGTAGCCGGGAAAGCCGGTGCCGGTGAATTCCGGCTCAACCCAGGTGCCTTCGGACTGCCGCTCGACCAGCCACAGGCAGCCGCGTTCGATCGCTTCGCGATCCTGCGCGCGGTTTGCGGCGAGCAACGCCATCAGCGCCCACGCCGTCTGCGACGCGGTCGCGGTGCCGCGGCCGACCGCGCCGAGATCCATGTAGGAGGCACAGCTCTCGCCCCAGCCGCCATCGTTCTGCTGATGCGCTACCAGCCAGTCGCAGGCGCGCTGGATGTAGGGCTGGCTCATGTCTTCGCCGATCGCAGCCAGTGCCGGCAGCACGGCGCTGGTGCCGTAGACATAGTTCACGCCCCAGCGGCCGAACCATGGTCCGCTCGGCTCCTGCTCGCGACGGATGTAGTCGAGCGCGCGCACCATGGTCGGATGGTTGCGTGAGAGGCCGAGCTTGCCGAAGGCTTCGATGACGTGCGCCGTGACGTCGACCGACGGCGGATCGAGCGCCTCGCCGAAGTCGCAGAACGGGATCTTGGTCAGGATCTGCTGATTGTTGTCCTTGTCGAAGGCGCCCCAGCCGCCGCTTCGGCTCTGCATGCCGATCAGCCAGTCGACGCCGAGCTGGATCGCCTCGTCGATGCCCTTGGCCTTCCACTTCGGATCATGCCGCAGCGGCGCCAGCGCGATCAGCGCCACCGCCGTGTCGTCCGTATCGGGATAGAAGTTGTTGGCATATTCGAACGCCCAGCCGCCCGGCTTGACGTGCGGCAGCTTCACCGACCAGTCGCCGGGCACGCGCACCTGGCGCTCCAGCACCCAATTCACCGCCTTCTCGATCGCCTCGGGATAATCGCCGATCACGCCCGCGTCGTCGAAGGCGAGCAGGGTCAGGATGGTGTCCCAGACCGGGCTGTTGGTCGCCTGGATGTAGGTCGCTTCTCCGATGTCGACGCGCCAGCCCGGGTCGTTCAGGGCGTCGAGGCCCTTGGCGATGACCGGGTGGTTGAGCGGATAGCCTTCGACATGGAGCGCCATCAGGCCGTAGATCCAGGGCGGCTGGATGCCGCCCCACGCGCCGTCGAAATCCTGGTGGCGGATCATCCATTCCAGCACGTGGCGCACGGCGGCCGGGCGGAAGAGGCCGAGATTGAGCCTGTTGCCGAGGTTCTGCAGCGCGTGCAGCACCTTGTCGGCGCCGCGGAAGAACTTGTCCCAGCCACCGGCGCCGACCTTGGTCGGCAGCTCATAGTCGAACGCGTCGCGCCCCTGCGGAAACAACGCATCCAATCGGTTCTCGGGCGGTAGCGGCCGGCTCGGCCGCCGCGCCGAAAGGACCGCGATCGGCATCAGGGTTGCGCGCGCCCATTGCGCGAAATTGTAGATCGAGAACGGAAACCAGACCGGAAACCAGATCACCTCCGGCGGAAGGTTCGGGGTCTTCTCCCAGGGCCATTCGCCGATCAGCGCCAGCCAATAGCGGGTGAAGACGCGGACGTTGCGCAAGCCGCCCTTGGCCTCGATCCATTCGCGCGCGCGGCGCAATGCCGGCTCATCATCGCGGTGGCCGAGCGAGCGGAGGGCGGCATAGGCCTCCACGGTCGCATTGATGTCGCCGTTCGGCGCGTTGAAATAGATCTGCCAGGAGCCGTCGCCGCGCTGGGTCTGCAGCAGCGCCTGCCCCATGCGCGGACGCAGCGGGTGATCTTCCAGGCCGATGAACCACAGCGCGAGGCACCATTGCGCTTCCATGCACGCGTTGGATTCCGCGCGCCCGACCCAGTGGCCGTCCGGCTTCTGATGTGCGATCAGCCAATCGGCGGCCGCCCGCACGGTCGATTTCAGGGCGGTCTGGAAATTATCGGGGGCGCTGGCCGTGGTCGCCAGCGTCGGGCCGTTCGACGTCATCACAATCCCTTTGGCGTTTCCCTTGGCGGGGCGCCTTCACCGGTCCAAAGTTCCGTCGCCGTATAGAAAATTCTGGCGGCGAATCCAATCAATTGGCCGTGGCGCCCTAGATCAAAGCCGGAACAAAGGTGCGTCAGCCTGCACTCCCGGATCGGTGGCCTGCACGTGCCGTTAACCGTCTCAACAGCCATTCGATGTGATCCGCGTCATCCTATGGGTGCTGGGCCTCTCCACTCAGATTGGGAGATAGTTGCGCAACAGCGGCAGGAAGAAGATCGCCACCGTGATCGCGAAACCCAGCACCCACAGGATCGAGCGCAGCGCCGGGCGGTTGCCGACATAGGTGAGCACGTAGGCCGTGCGCACGATCAGGAACAGCATCGCGAGCTCGTTGATCAGGTTCTGCGGCGCTGCGCGGAACTCGGCCAGCAGCACGGCGGCGGCGAAGAACGGGAATGCCTCGATGCCGTTCTGATGGGCGCCCAGCGCGCGCTCGCGGATGCCGCTCTGGTAGAAAGCGGGGTCCCGGGGGCGCGCATTGTCGTATTGTCCGGCGCTGATCCATTTCACCGGGGCGATCGTTAAGAGGTACAATATCACGCTGGCGAAGATGCAGAGTTCAGCAATCGTCATGGCTCCTCCGGCCTGATGACATCGTCGTCACAACCATTATCTAGACAGGGCTGCCGCACCCCGCCAAGCGGCCTGTTACAAGTCGCCCGTCACGAGCCGTCCGACATCAGCCTGGATACCATGACCGCTGCCATCTCCCTCGACAATGCAAGGCCGCTCTCTACCGCCAATCCATCGCGCGTCGGTGTGCTCTTGGTCAATCTCGGCACGCCCGACACCGCCGATGCTGCCGGCGTGCGCGTCTACCTGAAAGAGTTCTTGTCCGACCCGCGGGTGGTCGAGGACCAGGGGCTGCTGTGGAAGCTCATTCTCAACGGCATCATCCTGAACACGCGGCCGCGCCGGAAGGCGCGCGATTACCAGACCATCTGGAACAATGAGAAGAACGAGTCGCCGCTGAAGACGATCACGCGCGCCCAGAGCGAGAAGCTGGCGGCGAGCATTGCCGATGCCGGACACGTTGTGGTCGATTGGGCGATGCGCTACGGCAATCCATCGATCAAGGCGGGGATCGATGCTTTGATGGCCAAGGGCTGCGACCGCATCCTGGTGGTCCCGCTCTATCCGCAATATTCCGCCGCGACGTCGGCAACCGTCTGCGACGAGGTCTTCCGCGTGCTCGCGAGCCTGCGGGCGCAGCCGACCCTGCGGGTGACGCCGCCTTATTATGATGACGAGTTCTACATTGAGGCGCTCGCGACCTCGATCGAGGACCATCTTGCGACGCTGCCGTTCAAGCCCGAGTTGATCGTGTCCTCGTTTCACGGCATGCCGAAGGAATATGTGGACAAGGGCGACCCCTATCTCGAGCAATGCGTCGCCACCACCGCCTTGTTGCGCAAGCGGCTCGGCCTGGACGAGTCCAAGCTTCTGCTCACCTTCCAGTCGCGCTTTGGCCGTGCCGAGTGGCTGCAGCCCTATACCGACAAGACCATCGAGAAGCTCGCCAAGGACGGCGTGAAGCGCATCGCCGTGGTGATGCCGGGCTTTACCGCCGACTGCCTCGAGACCTTGGAGGAGATCGCTGGGGAAAACGCCGAGATCTTCAAGCACAATGGCGGCGAGGCGTTTTCCGCCATCCCCTGCCTGAACGACAGCGAGCCGGGCATGGACGTGATCCGGCAATTGGTGCTGCGCGAACTGCAGGGTTGGATCTGAGCAGGCTGGATCTCGGACGCGGCGGTTGATCGCTTCGAATTTGAAGCTTTGGTGACGTGCCGCGGCTCCGGCGGGGCGTAGCTTCTTAGGAGCACCGCTGCTGCCTGCAAGGCCTTTACCACGTCGGTATGTCGAAAATAGTTCGCTGAACCGGCCCCGCCGCCGCCGAGACAAATTCACGCGGCAATCCTTACGTCTTGATTGCTGTGGAATTGTGCGGAAGCCCATCCTTGTGACGGGTCTTTCGTCTTGGAGGTCTTATGAGCGGTTTCGACATTTTCGCGATTGCGCTGGCGCTCTTGGTCATCTTTACGTTGTTTGCCGGCGTGAAGACGGTGCCGCAGGGCTATGACTGGACCGTCGAGCGGTTCGGCAAATACACCCGGACGCTGTCGCCGGGGTTGAACATCATCGTGCCCTATTTCGACCGGATCGGGCGCAAGATGAATATGATGGAGCAGGTGATCGAGATTCCCGAGCAGGAGGTGATCACCAAGGACAACGCCACCGTGACGGTGGACGGCGTCGCCTTCTTCCAGGTGTTCGATGCGGCGAAGGCGAGCTACGAGGTCGCCAGCCTCTCGCAATCCATCATCGTGCTGACCATGACCAACATCCGCTCGGTGATGGGCGCCATGGACCTCGACCAGGTGCTGTCGCATCGCGACGAGATCAACGAGCGGCTGCTCCGCGTCGTCGATGCCGCGGTCTCGCCTTGGGGCGTCAAGGTCAACCGCATCGAGATCAAGGACATCGTGCCGCCGGCCGACCTCGTCGAGGCGATGGGCCGGCAGATGAAGGCCGAACGCGTCAAGCGCGCCGACATCCTGCAGGCGGAAGGCCAGCGGCAGTCCGAGATCCTGCGCGCCGAAGGCGCCAAGCAGAGCCAGATCCTGCAGGCCGAGGGCCGCAGGCAATCCGCCTTCCTCGATGCGGAAGCGCGCGAACGTTCCGCAGAGGCCGAGGCCAAGGCCACGCAGATGGTGTCGGAGGCGATCGCCAAGGGCGATGTCGCCGCGCTCAATTATTTCATCGCCGACAAATACATCAAGGCGTTCGGCCAGCTCGCGGACTCGCCGAATCAGAAAATCATCATGCTGCCCGTGGAAGCGATGAGCATGCTCGGCTCGCTGGCCGGCATCGGCGAGATAGCCAAGGCGACCTTCGGCGAAAGCGCGGCCTCCGCCGCGGCGGCTGCGCGCCGAACGGGCTCGGTGCCGCCGGCCGGAACGACGCCGCCTGCGCCGCCGCTCCCGCCGCGCGCGTGATAGGATGCGGGCATCTAGCGAGGGTCACGTCATGGCCGAAATGTTTGAGAGCCTGGGCACCTGGAACTGGTTGATCTTCGGTGTCATCCTGATGGCCCTGGAATTGCTCGCCCCGGGCATCTTCCTGTTCTGGTTCGGCTTGGCCGCGCTTTTGGTCGGGTTCGTATCGTTTGCGTTCACGCCGTCCTGGCAGATCCAGATCCTGATGTTCGCGCTGTTCGCGGTAGCCGCAGTGCCGGTCTGGCGCCGGCTCGCCGGCAGCGCGGCGCGGCCGGCCAGCGATAATCCCTATCTCAACCGCCGCGCGGCCGCGCTCGTCGGCCGCGTCTTCACGCTTGAGAAGCCGATCGTCGACGGCTCCGGCACGGTGCGCGTCGACGACACCGTCTGGCGTGTCGCCGGGCCCGATACGCCGGCCGGCAGCCGCGTGCGGATCGTGCAGGCCGACGGCGCCAATCTCACGGTGACCGGAGCGTAGGCGCGAGCCGACTTCGATTTGTAGGGTGGGCACGCTTCGCTTTGCCCACCCTACGGTCGTTCGCTTAAGCTCAATTCTGCAGCCGGACGCCGAGCATCACCACCGTGCCGGATGAGCTTGCGCCTGCGACGTTCGAATCCAGCACATCGTAGCGTAACGTGCCCTTGAGCCAGAGGTTGCGGGTCATCTTGTAGATCAGGTTGCCTTCGGTCGAGTAGGTCTTGTCGCTGCGACCGTAGCCCTGATAGTCCAGCGTGCCGAAGGTGAACTTGCCGATGGCGGTGAGCCAGCGGCGGAAATCGTGGTCGACCTCGACGGTGTAGGTGCGCACGAGGACGCCGGAGGCGCCGGCCACGGTGGTTTCCGCAAGCTGCGTGTCGGAGAGGAATTTGGCCGTCGTCAACGGCGTCGCCGACCACACCAGCGAGGCCGTGGTCAAAAATCCCTGCAGCCGGTTCAGTCTGGGATCGACATAGCTGCGCGCGGCGTAACCGATCGAGACCTCGCCGGTCAGAAGTCGCGTCAGCTCGAACGAGCTGCCGGCCTTGGCGTAGCCGCCGCTCGAGTCGCGCCGATAGAAGGAGCGGTCGTACGGCAGGTCATGTACGCGGCTGTCGCCTTCGACTTCCACGAACGGCTTCAAGCCGGGCGAGACTTCATAGGAGGCGCGCCCGACCCCGCCATATTGGTTGAAGTTGCGGTCGTCGTTCGAGGTCATGGCGCCGTTGGTCAGCTTGCTCTGCTCGTAGCTGGTGCGGTCGATGGTGGCGCCGGCCGAAATCTGCAGGCGATTGAAGCGCTGGTCGACGCCAATCGTCGTGCCCAGCGTGGTGTAGACCGGATAGCGGGCGAGCCCGGCCTGGATGTTCGGGCTGCCGGGATTGTCGGTCGCAGCCCGCAGCCGCAGCTGCGCGCCGACCGAGGTGTCCCCGGTGACGTCGAGCCGGCCGTCGACGTGGCCGGTGAAATCCGGCCGGTCGAGATTGGTGGGCGCCGGGTTGATGCCGCCGTCGATGATGGCCGGCAGCGAGCCGCCATAGCCGGTGAAGGAGCCGCGCAGATCGGCGACGACAGCGTGGCGCTCCCAGTTCGATACCGCGAGAAACTCCGGCGCGACCACCCAGAACGGCAGCCCGCGCGCGTTCGCAAGCCGCGCCGGATTGGTGTCGTAGCCGGCGGAGATCTCGACCGCCGATTTCACCAGGAACGGGCCCATATAGTCGCCGACCGCGCCGAATGGATCGTCGTCGACCCTGAGCCGCTTCCGGGGTGGCTGGCCGGGCACGCTGCCGGCCATCGCCGGCGGCAGCGGCGGCCTGTTGGCACCGGCAGACGGCGGCAGGGACGGGCGGAGCTCGCCGACGAGGCCGCCGGGCGGCGGCGTGCCAGGGCCGAGGGCGGGCTTCGGGCGGGGCTGCGCCGGATAATATTTCGGCTTCCTGCGGGTGCGGTTCAGCGAATCATACCCAGAGTCCGCCGCCCCGCTCGCGGCCGACAGGCCGGCCAGCGGCCCCAGGCTGACCCGTGATGCGGCGGCGCCGCCGGGGGACTGCACAACGCGGGCAGGGGCGGCCGGCGCGGGCAGTTCGCTTGTGGCGATCCGACGCAGCGGTGAATCCTGCGGCAGCAGGAAGCCGTCAGGGACCGGGCGAAGCATATCCGTGGTCTGCGCCGAGGCAGGCGCGGCCGCGGCGGCCAGGAGCCATAGGCTTGCGGCGGCGCGGTCGCACCACGAAGGGCGCCTGATCCGGCCGCTGTCGGGCCCCCAACCCACGATGAAAATACTCCAACGAAATCATGTATTTGGCCCGCGCGGCCCCGCGCCGGTCGGCAATTCCTGCCGTGAAGGGAGTAAAAACAAATATGGTTAATGGGCTGTTGATGCCGCCTTTACCGCCCGACCCGTGGTAAGACCTCCGCGTCATCTGTCTGTCGTGGAATGCGTCGATGCCGAGCTCCAATCCCCTGATCGAATCCGCCGCCGACCATGCCGATGTGCAGTCGGCGCTGCGCACCCTGGAGATCGGCAGCAACGGTATCGTCGCGATCTCGGCCGCGCTGCGGGGAACGCTCGGAACGGCTTTCATCGCGGCGACGACGCTGATCCGCGAGGCCAAGGGCCGCGCCATCCTGACCGGGCTCGGCAAGTCCGGCCATGTCGCGCGCAAGATCGCGGCGACCCTGGCCTCGACCGGCACGCCCGCCTTCTTCGTGCATGCGGCGGAAGCCGGCCATGGCGACCTCGGCATGATCACCGGCGACGACGTCATCATCGCGCTGTCCTGGTCCGGCGAGCAGTCGGAGATGAAGAACCTCGTCAATTATTCCAAGCGCTTCGCGATCCCGATGATCGCGGTGACCTCGAATGCGGCCTCCTCGCTCGGTCAGGCCGCGCGGATCGTGCTGGAGCTGCCGAAGGTGCGCGAGGCCTGTCCGCACAATCTGGCGCCGACCACCTCGACCCTGATGCAGGCGGCGATCGGCGATGCGCTCGCGATCGCGCTGCTCGAAGGCCGCGGCTTCACCGCGCTCGAATTCGCCAATTTCCATCCTGGCGGCAAGTTAGGGGCGATGCTCAAGCACATCGCCGATCTGATGCGCTCGGGCGATGCGGTGCCGGTGAAACCGCTCGGCACCGTCATGACGGACGCGCTGCTGGAGATGTCGGACAAGGGGCTCGGCTGCGTCATCATCACCGATGGAAACGGCCACGTCGCGGGCATCATCACCGACGGCGATCTCCGGCGGAAGATGCGGCCCGATTTGATGACGGCGCTGGTCGACGACATCATGACGCAGACGCCGCGCACGGTCCGCAGCGACGCGCTCGCCTCGGAAGCGCTGGAGATCCTCAACTCCGCGAAGATCACCACGCTGATCGTCACCGAGGCAGGCAAGCCGGTCGGCATCCTGCACATGCACGATCTGCTGCGCGCCGGGGTGGCGTGATCTCTCTCCAGCCGTCATTGCGAGGAGCGTTAGGCTCCGAAGCAAATCCAGATTAGGGCTGAGCGCCGGATTGCTTCGCTCACGCTCCGCATGAGGTCCGTGCAGGAAAACGCGCCGCAGTTTCCTCCAGCGGCAGGTCCAGCGCGTTCGCCAGATACGACACGGTGCGATAGAATCCGCAGAGCAGGATGATCTCGAGGATCTGATCCTCGTTGTAATGTGCGCGTAGTGTCGCGAACTCGGCCACGCCCAGAGTCGCACGCCGGTGCAGAGCGTCGACGGCGAGGAGCAACGCCCGCTCGGCTTCGGACCAGCAGGCCGCCTGACTGCCTTCGAGGACGGTTGCGCGAATTTGCTCGGCAGTCAGCTCGGCGGCAGCAGCGAACGTGCTGACATGCACGCCCCACTCATATTCGCATCCATTCAGGGCGCAGGTCCGGTCGATCGCAATCTCGCGTTCGCGCAGGGACAGGGGACCGCGATCGAGCAAGCTGCCCCCACCGAACTTGCCCCACGCCCGCTGGTGGCCGGCCATGACGCGGAACAGCATCAGCGGCGGCGCGCCGCGCATGATGCGATCGAACTGCGCCTGGATGTCTGCAGGGTAGGGCGGCTCCAGCGGGGGGATGCGGGGCATGCGGCGGCTCCTCCTGTGTGCTACATTTATTGTAGCGAAACGCTACGCTTTTTGTAGCGTTTGGCAAGAGCCGTATTTCTGTGCGAAGGGGGCACGACATGCCGGCACCGACCAAACCGGGGCCAAACAAGCCAAGTCTGGCAAAATCGCGTCGGACCATCTCGGCTGCAGCCGAGTCGTCTCCGGTCAAATCACGAGCCGTGCGTGGCTCCCGCTCGGGCCGTCCGATCATGGTGCTGCTCGATCTGTTGGGCAGGCGCTGGTCCTTGCGTATCCTGTGGGAGTTGCGTGATGACGCGCTGACCTCGCGTGCACTTCGCACGGCTTGCGACGAGGTCTCGCCAACCGTGCTGCAGACGCGCATCACCGAGCTGCGCGAGGCTGGCTTTGTCGCGCTCGGCGAAGGCGGCTATGCACTCACGCCGCTTGGTCGCGAACTGTTGGAAACCTTCATGCCGCTGCATCACTTCGCGGAGCGCTGGAGCAAGAAGGCAGGGTGATGGGGGTAGGATGGGGCAAAGCACCTGCGCAGCCGGCGGGTGGACTGCAGCTCGTGCGATCTGGAACGACTGCATGCGACCATGCTATGCCCTCTAGCGAGAGAAAACAGAGGCGCGGCCGATGCCTGACGAATTCCACCTCGACAAATATCTCGCCCGCATCGGCTATCGCGGGCCGCTTCAGCCAAATCGGCAAACGTTGGCAGCACTCCATGCCGCGCATGTGGATGCGATCGCGTTCGAGGGGCTCGATCCGCTGCTCGGTCGTCCCGTTCACCTCGATCTCGCCTCGGTGCAGCGGAAGCTCGTCGATGGCCGTCGTGGCGGTTATTGCTTCGAGCAGAACGCGCTGCTGCAGGCCGCGCTCGAGGCAGTCGGCTTTACGGTCACCAGCCTGTCGGGGCGGGTCCGCTGGCGCTTCGAGCCCGATGCTCCGCTCGGCCCGCGCACGCACATGCTGCTCAAGGTCGATCTCGCCGACGGGCCTTATCTGGCCGATGCCGGCTTCGGCTCCTGCCTGCTCGATGCGCCGCTGAGGCTTCAGGCTGACATCGTGCAGCCGACGGCGATGGGGACGTTCCGCCTGACCCAATCCGATGACGGCCTGTTCTGGCTCGCGGCGAAGCAGCCCGCGGGCTGGCGGACGATGTATGTGTTCGATCTGCATCCGCAGCTGCCGGCTGACTATGCACTGGGCAATTGGTACACCTCCACCCACCCCAGCGTGCCGTTCACCTCGATGGTGGTGATGGAGCGGCTTGCGCGCGAGGCGCGCTACAAGCTCGTCAACCGGCGGCTGTTGATCGAGGCGCGCGACGGGGAGATGGTCTCCGAGCGTATGATCGAGACCGCCGGCGAACTGGGGCGGGTGATCGAGGAGACCTTCGGCGTCACGCTGCCGGTGTCAGCGGACGAGATCTGGGGTCGGATCGAGGGGCAGGGTTGAGCTTGCGCTCGTAAGCCCGGGACGTTGCCGCACCCGCTGGCTGCCCAGCGGGCGGGCACTCCCCGCGGGACCGGAGCCTTCCCCACGATCACTCCTGATCCAGGCGTTGTGCGCTTGCGCGGTAAGCAGGAACCTGAATGATCCGTCTGACCATTCCGACTCGGCGCGGAGCCGGTGCCGGGGTGGCTATGGCCTGGAGATGTTCTGGACATGTCGACGCTCACCCCGCACGAGGCCTGCTTGCCGTGGCAGCCGGGATTGCTCTGGTTGAATGTGGTTTCCGAGGCCGTGCTCGCCTGTGGATCGCTTGCGATGGCGATTGCAGTCGCGGTTTTCCTGCTGCGCCGGCATGGCGACATGTTGCGAATCTTCGTCAGCCTGATCGGGGCACTCGGCGGGCTCGCCGCGGTCGGCGCCGTGAGCTGTGCGCTTTCGATCGCTGGGCTGTGGGTGCCGGTCGATGGCCTGGCTGTAGCCATCAAAGTGGTCCTGGCGCTGATCTCCGCCGTGCTCGGGACCGGGCTGCTGCTGGGACTGCCGCATCTCCTGGTGATGCCGACGCGTGTGCAGCTTCTGCAGGCCTATGCGGCGCTCGAGGAGGAGACCCGGCAGCGCCGCAACGCCGAGGCCATGGTCCGGCGCTTTCAGGAGATGGAGGCGACCGAGGCTCAGGTGCGGCAGGCGCAGAAGATGGAAGCGATCGGCCAGCTCACCGGCGGCGTCGCGCACGACTTCAACAACATCCTGACCGTGATCACCGGCTCGATCGAAATGCTCAGCGACGGCGTCAAGGATCGGCCGCTGCTGGCCCAGATCACCTCCATGATCGGCGCCGCCGCGGCGAGGGGCGCGGACCTGACCCGGCATCTGCTGGCGTTCGCCCGCCAGCAGCCGCTGCAGCCGCGCAGCACGGACATCAACGCCCTGGTCGTGGATGTCGCGGGCCTGCTGCGCCCGACGCTCGGCGTGCAGATCGAAATCGAATCGATGCTGGCGCACGATGCCGCGCCGGCGCTGATCGATCCGAGCCAGCTCTCGACCGCGATCCTGAACCTCGCCTTGAACGCGCGTGACGCCATGCCCAATGGCGGCAAGCTGATCTTGGAGACCAAGAACGTCGTGCTCGATACCGACTATGCCAGCCGCAACAGCGAGGTCCGGCCCGGCAATTACGTCATGATCGCCGTGAGCGACACGGGAGAGGGCATCCCGCGTCCCTTGCTCGACAAGGTGTTCGATCCCTTCTTCACCACCAAGGGCCTCGGCAAGGGATCAGGGCTCGGCCTGTCCATGGTCTATGGCTTCGTCAGGCAGTCCAACGGGCACATCAAGATCTACAGCGAAGAAGGCCACGGCACCACCGTGAGGCTGTATCTGCCGCAGGCCTCCCCCGCCCAGGATGCGGAGGCCGATGCGCCGGAGGTCGAGCCCGCCAGTTCGGGAAGCGAGCGTGGCGACGAAACCATCCTGATCGTCGAGGACGACGTGCTGGTCCGCGATTACGTCGTGGCCCAGATCGAGCGCCTGGGTTATCGCACCATCGCCGCCGGCAATGCCGGCGAGGCGCTGGCGGTCATCGACGAAGCCGGCCACATCGACCTGTTGTTCACGGATGTGATCATGCCCGGCGGAATGAATGGTCGCCAGCTCGCGACCGAGGCCGTGAAACGGCGGCCGGACCTGAAAGTGCTCTACACCTCCGGCTACACCGAGAACGCGATCGTGCATCACGGCCGGCTCGATGCGGGCGTGCTGCTGTTGCCGAAGCCGTATCTCAGCTCCGATTTGGCGCGAGCCATTCGCACTGCACTGGCGACGTGAGTCTGCCTTGTGCGGGTGAGAGGCGGCGCTGCTTCGGAAAATCCGGCTAGATCACCCGCGAAAGCGGGTGCGGCGCGAGCGCCGCAACCAACAGGTTGACCGCCGCTTCACCGCGGCAGGTCGGTCCTGCCCATCAGGAAGGTGTCGATGGCCTGCGCGCAGAGCCGGCCCTCGCGGATCGCCCACACCACCAGCGATTGGCCGCGGCGCATGTCGCCGGCCGAGAACACCTTCTGCACCGAGGTCTGATAGTCGGTGAGGTTGGCCTTGACGTTGCCGCGCGGGTCGAGATCGACGCCGAGAGTCTTCAGCAGACCCTCATGCACCGGATGCACGAAACCCATCGCCAGCAGCACGAGGTCGGCGGCGAGCTCGAACTCGGTGCCGGGGATCGGCTTGAACTGGCCATCGACGCGCACGCAATGCAGCTTCTTGACTGCGCCGCTCTCGCCCTCGAACTTCTGGGTGAGCACCGCGAATTCGCGCGCGGCACCTTCGGCCTGGCTCGACGAGGTCCGCATCTTCAAGGGCCAGTTCGGCCAGGTCAGCGGCTTGTTCTCGTGCTCGGGCGGCGCCGGCATGATCTCGAGCTGCGTGACCGACAATGCGCCCTGGCGCAGCGAGGTGCCGATGCAGTCACTTCCGGTATCGCCGCCGCCGATCACGACGACATGCTTGCCGCCGGCGAGGATGTCGGTGGCGTTGACAGGCTCGTTGCCCACGCGGCGGTTCTGCTGCGGCAGGAAGTCCATGGCGTAGTGGATGCCGGAGAGATCGCGGCCGGGGATCGCCAGGTCGCGCGGCGCCTCGGCGCCGCCGGTCAGCGCCACGGCATCATAGTCCTTCAGCAGGCTCTTGGCATCGAGCCCGCCATTGCCGCCGACATGGACGCCGTAATGGAAGGTGACGCCTTCGCCTTCCATCTGCGCCAGGCGACGGTCGATGATGCCCTTCTCCATCTTGAAGTCGGGAATGCCGTAGCGCAGCAGGCCGCCGGCCTTGGCGTTCTTCTCGAAGACGTGGACGTCATGGCCGGCCCGCGCCAGTTGCTGCGCGCAGGCGAGCCCGGCGGGGCCGGCGCCCACGACCGCGATCTTCTTGCCGGTCTTCACCGCCGCCGGCTCCGGCTTGATCCAGCCCTGCTCGAACGCCTTGTCGACGATCGCGCATTCGATCGTCTTGATGGTGACCGGGTTGTCGTCGATGTTGAGCGTGCAGGAGGCCTCGCACGGGGCAGGGCAGATGCGGCCGGTGAATTCCGGGAAGTTGTTGGTCGAGTGCAGGTTGCGCGCGGCCTCTTCCCAATTGCCGTTGTAGACGAGGTCGTTCCAATCCGGGATCTGGTTGTTGACCGGGCACCCGGGCGCCCCCGGCGCGGCCGAGCCGGTGCCGTGGCAATAGGGGATGCCGCAGTTCATGCAGCGTGCCGCCTGGTCGCGCAGCTCCTTCTCGGAGAGCGGGACCACGAATTCGTGGAAGTGTTTCAGACGCTCGGCCACGGGCGTGTACTTGCGATCGTGCCGCTCGATTTCGAGAAAACCTGTGACCTTGCCCATGAACCTACGACGTCCCTTACGATCCTTGTCCCGTCATTCCGGGACGCGCCGATCGGCGCAGACCCGGAATCTCGAAGTAATTCCCGTCATTGCGAGGAGCGAGGTGACGAAGCAATCCAGCCTTTGTCTGGAGCCATGGATTGCTTCGCTGCGCTCGCAATGACGCTAGCGGCTTTGTCCCGCATCAAGCCCCGATTGCGATCTTCGGCTCGGCGTCGGCATTGGCCGCCATTTCCTTCAGCGCGCGGCGGTATTCCACCGGCATCACCTTCCGGAACTTCGGCGCATAGTCCTTCCAGTTCGAAAGGATCTCGGCCGCTCGTTTGGAGCCTGTCGCCTTGGCGTGACGCGAGATCAAGATATGCAGCCGTTCGACGTCGGAGGCGAGCAGGTTCTTGAACACGTCGACCCGGCCATGCGCCTCGAGATCGCTCATCTGGTGGTAGGTGTCCTCGGCGATCATCTCCTCGGACAGCACCGGTTCGAGCTCGACCATCGCCATGTTGCAGAGCTTGTCGAAGTCGCCGGCCTCGTCCAGCACGTAGGCGACGCCGCCCGACATGCCGGCCGCGAAGTTGCGCCCGGTCTTACCCAGCACGACGACGATGCCGCCGGTCATGTACTCGCAGCAATGGTCGCCGGCGCCTTCGACCACCGCGACCGCGCCGGAGTTGCGTACGGCGAAGCGCTCGCCGGCGATGCCGCGGAAGTAGCACTCGCCGGAGATCGCGCCGTACATCACGGTGTTGCCGACGATGATCGATTCCTCCGGCACGATGCCGGAGATCCGCGGCGGCTTGACGATGATGCGGCCGCCGGAGAGGCCCTTGCCGACATAGTCGTTGCCTTCGCCTTCGAGCTCGAAGGTGACGCCGTGCGCCAGCCACGCGCCGAAGGCCTGGCCCGCGGTGCCCTTGAGGCTGACATGGATCGTGTCATGCGGCAGGCCGGCATGGCCGTAGATCTTGGCGACCGCGCCGGAGAGCATCGCACCGGCCGAGCGGTCGGTGTTGTTGATCTCGGCCTCGATCTTCACCGGTGCGCCGCGATCGAGCGCGGGCCGCGCCTGCTCGATCAGCTTGCGGTCGAGCACGGCCTCCAGGTGATGGTTCTGCGCTTCCGAACGATAGATCTTCTGGCCCGGCTGCTCCTTCTGCTTCACGAACAGCTTGGAGAAATCGAGGCCCTTGGCCTTCCAATGCGCGACCAGCTTGGACTGATCCAGCATCTGCACCTGGCCGACCATCTCGTTGAAGGAGCGATAGCCGAGGCTCGCCATGATCTCGCGGACCTCTTCGGCCACGAAGAAGAAGTAGTTGATGACGTGCTCGGGCTGGCCGGTGAAGCGCTTGCGCAGCACCGGGTCCTGCGTCGCGACGCCGACCGGGCAGGTGTTCAGATGGCACTTGCGCATCATGATGCAGCCGGCCGCGATCAAGGGCGCGGTGGCGAAGCCGAACTCGTCGGCACCGAGCAGCGCGCCGATCACGACGTCACGCCCGGTGCGGAAGCCGCCGTCGACCTGGACCACGATGCGGCTGCGCAGCCGCTCGCGCACCAGGGTCTGGTGGGTTTCGGCAAGGCCGATCTCCCAGGGCGAGCCGGCATGCTTGATCGAGGTCAGCGGCGAGGCACCGGTGCCGCCCTCGAAGCCCGCGATCGTCACATGGTCGGCACGGGCCTTGGCGACGCCCGCCGCGACCGTGCCGACGCCGATTTCCGAGACCAGCTTGACCGAGACCTGACCGTCCGGATTGACGTTCTTCAGGTCGTAGATCAGCTGCGCCAGGTCTTCGATCGAATAGATGTCGTGATGCGGCGGCGGCGAAATCAGGCCGACGCCCGGCGTCGAATGCCGCACCTTGGCGATGGTGGCATCGACCTTGTGGCCGGGGAGCTGGCCACCTTCGCCGGGCTTCGCTCCTTGAGCCATCTTGATCTGCATCATGTCGGAGTTGACGAGATATTCCGTCGTCACGCCGAACCGGCCCGAGGCCACCTGCTTGATCGCCGAGCGCATGGAATCGCCGTTCGGCAGCGGCTTGAAGCGGTCGGCTTCCTCGCCGCCTTCGCCGGTGTTCGACTTGCCGCCGATCCGGTTCATCGCGATCGCCAGCGTCGTATGCGCCTCGCGCGAGATCGAGCCGAAGCTCATCGCACCCGTGGCAAAGCGCTTGACGATCTCCTTGGCCGGCTCGACCTCGTCGAGCGGGACCGGCTTGCGCTTATCGTCCTCGGCCGACTTGATCCGGAACAGGCCGCGCAAGGTCAAGAGCCGTTCCGATTGCTCGTTGAGGATCTTCGCGAACGCCTGGTAGCGCTCCTTGGAGTTGCCGCGCACCGCATGCTGCAGGGTCGACACCGACTCCGCAGTCCAGGCGTGATCTTCGCCGCGGCTACGGAAGGCATATTCGCCGCCGACATCGAGCGCGCTCTTGTAGACCAGCGCCTCGCCGAAAGCGTCCGTGTGACGGCGCGTGGTTTCCTCGGCGATCTCGGCGAGCCCCACGCCTTCGACGCGGCTATGCGTGCCGGCGAAGAACTTCTGTACGAACTCCCCCTTGAGCCCGACCGCGTCGAAGATCTGCGCGCCGCAATAGGATTGATAGGTCGAGATGCCCATCTTGGACATGACCTTGAGCAGGCCCTTGCCGATCGACTTGATGTAGCGCTTCACCACCTCGTAGTCGCTCAGAGCGCCAGGCAGCTTGTCCTTCAGAGCGATGATGGTCTCGAAGGCGAGATAGGGGTTGATCGCCTCGGCGCCGTAGCCGGCGAGGCAGGCGAAGTGGTGCACCTCGCGCGGCTCGCCCGATTCGACCACCAGGCCCACCGAGGTGCGCAGCCCGGTGCGGATCAGATGATGATGCACGGCGGCGCAGGCGAGCAGCGAGGGGATCGCGATCCGCTCGGCCGAGACCATGCGGTCCGACAGGATGATGATGTTGACGCCCTCGCGCACCGCGGCTTCGGCGCGGCCGCAGAGATCGTCGAGCATCTCTTCCAAACCGTTCGCGCCCAGGCCGGCATCGAAGGTGGTGTCGAGCGTGCGCGAGACGAAATGGCTGTCGGAGACTTCCGAGATCGACCGGATCTTCTCCAGGTCCGCATCGGTCAGGATCGGCTGGTGCACTTCGAGCCGCTTGGTCGAGGCAACGCCCTCGAGGTCGAACAGGTTCGGCCTGGGTCCGATGATCGAGACCAGGCTCATCACCAGTTCCTCGCGGATCGGATCGATCGGCGGATTGGTCACCTGGGCGAAGTTCTGCTTGAAATAGGTGAACAGCAGCTTCGGCTTGTCCGACAGCGCCGAGATCGGCGTGTCATTGCCCATCGAGCCCGTGGGCTCTTCGCCGGTGGCGGCCATCGGCGTCATCAGGATGCTGATGTCTTCCTGGGTGTAGCCGAACGCCTGCTGCCGATCGAGCAGCGGCAGGTTGGTGCGCGCGCCCTTGGTCGGCGCATCCGGCAGCTTCTCGACCTGGATCTGGGTGCGCGCGAGCCACTCCTTATAAGGATGGCTGGCCGCGAGCTGCGCCTTGATCTCATCGTCCGGAATGAGGCGGCCCTGGTCGAGATCGACCAGCAGCATCTTGCCGGGCTGCAGCCGCCACTTGGTGACGATCTGGTCCTCCGGGATCTTCAACACGCCCATTTCGGACGCCATCACGATGCGGTCGTCCTTGGTGACGAGATAGCGCGCCGGACGCAGGCCGTTGCGGTCAAGCGTGGCGCCGATCTGGCGGCCGTCGGTAAAGGCGATCGCAGCCGGTCCGTCCCACGGCTCCATCATGGCGGCGTGATATTCGTAGAACGAGCGGCGCTCCTCGCTCATCAGCGGATTGCCGGCCCACGCTTCCGGGATCATCATCATGACCGCGTGCGGCAGCGAGTAGCCGCCCTGCACCAGGAATTCGAGCGCGTTGTCGAAGCAGGCGGTATCGGACTGGCCTTCATAGGAGATCGGCCAGAGCCGGCTGATGTCCTTGCCGAACAGCTCCGACGAGACCGAGGCCTGGCGCGCCGCCATCCAGTTGACGTTGCCACGCAGGGTGTTGATCTCGCCGTTGTGCGCGATCATGCGGTAGGGATGCGCCAGCGACCAGGTCGGGAAGGTGTTGGTCGAGAAACGCTGATGCACCAGCGCCAGCGCGCTCTCGAAATCCGGCTCGTGCAGATCGGCGTAGTATTTGCCGAGCTGGTCGGCCAGGAACATGCCCTTGTAGATCACGGTCCGGCACGACATCGAGCACGGGTAGTAGCCCGACATGCCGCGGTCGCGGCGCTGATAGATCGCCTGCGAGATCGACTTGCGGAGGATGTAGAGCTTGCGCTCGAACTCGTCCTCGGTCTTGGCGGCGCCGTTGCGGCCGATGAACACCTGCATGGTGCGCGGCTCGGTCGGCTTCACGGTGACGCCCAGCGAGGAGTTGTCGGTGGGCACGTCGCGCCAGCCGAGCAGCACCAGGCCTTCGTCCTCGATCTGGTCGGCGATGATGCTCTTGATGACGTTGCGCCAGGCCTCGTCGCGCGGCATGAACAGCGCGCCGATGGCATATTCGCCGGGCGCCGGCAGCTTGAAGCCGAGCTCGGTCGCCTTGCGCGAGAAGAACGCATGCGGGATCTGCACCAGGATGCCGGCGCCGTCGCCGAAGCGCGGGTCGGCGCCGACGGCACCACGATGCTCGAGGTTGCACAGGATGCTCAGCGCATCCGCAACGATCTGGTGAGACTTCTGGCCCTTGATGTTGGCGATGAAGCCGACGCCGCAGGAATCCTTCTCCTGAGCCGGGTCATAGAGACCCTCGGCCTCCGGGCGCCAGGTGTGAAGTTCCTTGTGGATTTCGTGGGTGGTCTCGGCCGGTTTGAAGCGGGAATCCGTCGCCAGCACTGCGCCACCCGATTGTTCGTGCTTCATCGACCCGCTCATGTCCATCCCTCGTCTTTTTCGGTCTGGGCCTTGCCACCACCACCGTCCGGCGCACCTCGGTCGTCGCGCGGCCCCTCTCCGGAACCCACGCTCGTCCTCATCAGCGAGCCGCATTTTCAGAATTCAGGCTGGGGTCCGGGTGAATGTCCCAACGGACGGCCCGAGCCTGGTACGTCTGCCTGTCATGTCACAGCGCCCTTCGGCGCCGCAATATCATTGCAAAGGTCAGGCACTCTTTGCAACGAAATTTGAGACAGTCATTCTGTCCTAACGCTTCACCATGTCAAACCTTTCTTTATCATACAAGGGCCGCAGTGTCCCGGCGCGCGCAGTAGGACCTGCCTTCCCAGCAGGACTTTTCGTGAAATCGGGCCGGCCATCGCATTACCGATTGCGATCAGCCGCCGTGATCCGGCCGCAGCCCCGGCCAAGGACCGCCAGAATCGGGGCCGAACGTCTCCGCCCCAACGCCTCAGGCGCGTAAAGCTCCGAGGTGCAGGGGCATTCAGGAGCGTGAAGCCATGAAATTATCCCTTGGTGCCGTTTCGGCCGCCTTGATCGCAGCAGCCGCAGCGCAGGCCGAGCCGCTGGCGCCGTCCTACCGCGCGGTGTCGGATTTCGACGGCCCTTATGCCGACCAGCCGCTTCCGCCAGCGCCGGTTCCGGCCCCGCCGCCCTACGGTTATGCGCCGGGGCCGGCTCCAGCTCCGGATTATGCGTATCGGCCCGATGACCGCTACCCGCCGCAGCGGCCGTACCGGCCGGAGGGCTATGCGCCGGACTACGGCTACGCTCCGGCGTTCCTGCCGGCACACGAGGTCTATGCGATCCTGCGCGACCACGGCTTCTCGCCTCTGGGCGCGCCGCGGCAGCGTGGTCATGTCTATGTCGTCGCCGTGCTCGATCGCGACGGCGAGGACGGCAAGCTCGTGATCGACGCCGTATCCGGGCGCATCGTCCGCTTCGTCCCGGCCTCCCGGTGGGGCGGCGACTACGAGCGGATGCGCTATGCGCCGCCGCGCGGCCAGATCGACAGCCTGCCGCCGCCGACGGTGATCCGGGCCGATCCGCGGCTCATGCCGCCGGCGCCCGTGCCGTCGCCGCGGGTGGCGAGCCGCGTTGCGCTTCCACCCGCGCCGAAGCTGGCCGCACCCGCGGTCAGGCCGGCCGCTCCGGCGGCACAGACCGCGGCCCTCAATCCCAAGCCTGCCGAGGCGAAGCCGGTCGAGAGCCCGCCGGCGCCGCAGGCCACGGCCACCGTCACTCAGCCGCAGCCTGCGGCGGAGCCGAAGCCAGCTCCCCAGACCACGGCGTCCGTTACGCCGCCGAAGCCTGCGGCAGAGCAGAAGCCTATGCCGCGGGTGCTGCCGACGCAGGCCATGCCGCCGGTGCAGGGGCTGGAGTAGGAAGCCGGAGCTTGGCCTATCGCTTATCGACCGGGAACTGGCCTCGCCTGTTACTCCGCCCGTCCCGCTGCCTTCAGGATCAGGTCCGCGACCTCCTTCGGATGCGAGACCAGCGACAGGTGGCCGGCATCCAGTTCGATCGTGGTGGCCTTCATCCGCTTGGCAAGGAAGCGCTCGAAATCCGGATCGATGGTCTTGTCTTCCTTTGAGACTGCATAGAAGGAAGGCTTGTCGTGCCAGGCCGCTGCCGTGGTGCGGCCTGCAAAGATCGAGGCGGCGGTCGGCCATTGCACCGCATAGAGCTCCTTCGCCGTCGTCGCATCGACGCCATTGGCGAAGTACTTCAGGAACGCATCCTCCGACAGCTTGGTCTCGCCGTCATGGTTGACGATGCCGGCCCGTGCCGGCGGATTGGGAAACTTGCCGGCCAACGCCAAGAAGTCTTCGCCGGCATCCGGCGCCCGCGCCGCGATATAGACGAGTGCGCTGACCTTGGGATCGGTGCCGACCTCGCTGACGACGGTGCCGGCCCAGGAATGGCCGACCAGCACGGTCGGCCCGTCCTGCAGCGCCAGCGCGCGGCGGGTGGCGGCGGCGGAATCCTCAAGAGAGGTGAGCGGATTCTGGACCGCAGTCACCTTGAGGCCTGCCGCCTGCAGATAGGGAATGACCTTGGCCCAGCTCGAGCCGTCCGCCCAGGCGCCGTGCACCAGCACGACATTATTGGCTTTGACAGGCTCGGCCGGTGCGGCAGAGGCGGCGGTGCCGGCCGCAATCAATGCAGCGGCGGCAAGCGTGAGAGTGCGAAGGAGGTTCATCGGTTTGCTCCATGAGGAACTGAAAAAGAGGCTCGATCTGGTCACGCTCTCGTCTTCGTCGTGGAGCGGTGCGCCATTACTGCATCACGGTCGTTTGATCGCAGTGCAACAAACGGGAAAAGGTACCGGCGCAAACAAGAACGCCCCGGAGGCCCGGGGCGTTGCATTATTCAGAATAGTTCGGGATCGCCTTATGCGGCGGCCTTGTCGGCCGAGCCCTCGATTACCGGCTGCTGCGCGCCGGTCTGGATCGGGATGCTGCGGGGCTTCTTGGCCTCGGGAATCTCGCGCTCGAGGTCGACATGGAGCAGGCCGTTCTCGAGGCTGGCATTCTTGACCACCACATGGTCGGCGAGCTGGAACGAGCGCTCGAAGGCGCGCGCGGCGATGCCGCGATACAGCACGTCGCTCTTGGCCTTGGCGTTCTCGTTGGCGGCCTTCTCGCCCTTGATGGTCAGCGTGTTTTCCTTGGCGACGATCGAGAGATCATCCTTGCCGAAGCCGGATACCGCGACCGTGATGCGGTAGGCATTCTCGCCGGTGCGCTCGATGTTGTAGGGCGGGTAGCCGGGGCTGCCGTCGGAGGTGGCCTGGTCGAGCAGGTTGAAGAGACGGTCGAAGCCGACGGTGGAGCGGTAGAAGGGGGTGAGATCGTAGGTACGCATGAAAGTCCTCCAATTGAGCGACTGTTTCGAATGACCCGCCCGCCATCGGGCCGGGCCGCGTCGTGCAGCCTGATGTTCCGGATGTCGTCCGAAAGCACTGGTAGCGGCCTGCACGCTGCTGATATGGGTCTTATGCGGCGCCGTTCAAGCTGATCTTGCCGTCCCTCTTTTTCGCTTCGTTCACCCTTGATTCCCGGCTTCATTGACCTATTCGATCGCGCCTCATGACGCTCGTCTCGATCCCTGCCAATCCCGTCCCGGAAAACGTCGTCGCCGGCACCATCAAGACCCCTGATGGCGCCGAGCTGCGCTTTGCGCGCTGGGCGGCGCCTTCGGGCCGCAAGGGCACGGTCTGCATCTTCACCGGCCGCAGCGAGATGATCGAGAAGTATTTCGAGACGGTGCGGGACCTGCGCGACCGCGGCTTCGCGGTGGCGATCCTCGACTGGCGCGGACAGGGCCATTCGTCGCGCCGCTTGCGCGATCCCCGCAAGGGCTATGTGCGCTCGTTCGCCGATTACGAAGTCGATGTCGAGACCTTCGTCCAGCAGGTGGTGCTGCCGGATTGTCCGCCGCCGCATTTCGCGCTGGCGCATTCGATGGGCGGCACGGTGCTGCTCAGGCTTGCCCATGCGGGCAAGCGCTGGTTCGACCGCATGGTGCTGTCGGCGCCGATGATCGACCTGCCGGGCCGGCGCACCGCGTTGCCGGCGCGGCTCTTGTTGAAGGCGCTGCGCTTCGCCGGGCAGGGCGGCAGCTATGTGCCCGGCGGCAACGACAGGATGGCCGGGCTCGAGCCGTTCGTCAGCAATCCCGTCACCTCGGATCCCGTGCGTTACGCCCGGAACGCGGCGATCCTGGAGGAGGACCCGACGCTCGGCATCGCGTCGCCGACCGTGGCATGGGCCGATGCCGCCTTCTCGGCCATGGTCACTTTCCGCGGCGTCCACTATCCCTCGCAGATCCGCCAGCCGGTCCTGATGCTGGCCGCCTCCAACGATGCCGTGGTCTCGACCTCGGCGATCGAGGAGTTCGCCTATCATCTGCGTGCCGGCTCGCATCTCGTCATTGCCGGCGCCAAGCACGAGATCCTGCAGGAGCAGGACCGCTATCGCGAGCAGTTCTGGGCGGCCTTCGACGCGTTCGTTCCGGGAACGCCATTGTTCGGCTGAGCGCGTTGCTGGACACCCCTCGGCCATCGGGCTAGTGCTGACATGTCCCCGCAAGTCGTGACAGAAGCGCGTGAGTGAACGGCGGAAAAATTTGCAGGCTCAGGCTCTGCAGGAAGCGATCCACGCGCTGCGCGCGCGGCAGTTCGCCCGCGCCGAGCAGATCGCCGCCTCGATCCTGAAAGCCAGCCGGACCGACCGGACGGCACTTCTTGTTCTGGCGCATGCGCTGCTCGGCCAGCAGCGCGCCGGCGAGGCGATCGGACCGCTGGAGAAGGCGGCGCTTCGCGGCACTGATCCCGAGATCGAAACCCTGTTGGGCGCAGCGCTCTGCGATGCACGGCGTTCGGCCGACGGCATCGCGCAGCTGCGCAGGACCGCGGCGCGGCGTCCGCCCTATCTGCCGTCGTTCCAGGAGCTGGCCGGTCGGCTGGCCAAGGCGGGCCAGATCCATGATGCCATTGGCGTCATCGAGGATGCGCTGGCTCTGTCTCCTGACAGCGTCGACCTGAAGCTCGACCTCGCCCGCCTGTGTCTGCGGACCAATGACCGGGCACGCGCGCATGCGAACCTCGTGGCGGCGCGGGACGCCGCACCCGGACGTCCCGATATCCTGATCGAGCTCGCCTCGGTGCAGTTTCTGGACGGCGCCTATGCCGATGCTGCCGACACCTTCCGCCGCGCGCTCGGCTTGCGGCCCGACGATACGCAGTCGCGCGCCAGTCTGGCGATGTGCCTGCTCGAAATGGGCGAGCGCGACGGCGCGCAGGCGGCGCTGCGCACATTGTTGCGCGGCCGGCCGCATCTGCTCACCCGCGCCGCCTATGCGCTGGCGGCCAGCTCGCATGGCCGCTTCTTCTTCCGCCCGAGCGCCGCCGCGAAATTTCTGCAAGCCGATGGCGCAGGGAACGGCTAGGCCCTGAACTTCTTGCGATAGAGTCCCTGCTCGCGTTTCAGCGCGTCGCGCACCTCGTGCACCTCTGCAATCTCCTCATCGGTGAAGCTGGACGTCTGCATCGTCCACGCCTGCCGCTTCACCGGAATGCATTGAGCCACCGGCGTGCCCTTCGGAAGAACGCCGCGGAACGCCGTGTCGTGCCAATGGACCGGAAAATGCACGAAGGAGTCGTGATAGCGATCGCTGTCGACCAGCCCGGTCAGCGTGGTGAACGGCAGATCGAAACGGTTGATCGGATGGGTGAACAACACCGCCCAGCCTTCCGGCGCCTCGATCGTCCACAGATTGTGAAACTTGAGGAGGAAGCGGTCGGCTTCGAACAGCGGCGATCCCGTGACCTGCGCAACATCGTGGAAGCTGACCGGCGAGCGCGGAAAATCGATCGCGCCGCCCGGCGGCAGCTCGTTGTCCCAGCTGATTCCGCCGTCCTCGACCTTGAGGTCGCACACCAGCGGAATCAGAAAGCCTGATGTCATCGCGTCGACGAAAGGCGGGCAGCGCTTGATGGTCTGCTCCTCGCCCTGGTTGAGCGCGCTGAAGGCCGTCGACGGCATGGCCTTGAGCCAATCGGGAAGCCCCAGCGTCGCCGGGACTGGCTGTGGGATCAGGCCTTCGAGCTCCTTCGGGCAGCGGAATTTGAGCGTGAGGGGATCGGTCTCGGACATGGCGCCGCGGCTCTCTTGTTCTCGACGGAAAGCTCTACGCCTTCAGCGCCGAAAGTCCAACGGCCAAGCCAAAGCGCAGCCCGGATAAGCGTGAGCGGCATCCGCTCGCCCTGGTTGCTTGCCGCGATCACGCGGTGCCGGGTGCAGCGTTTCGCTACTTGGTCGAGAGCACTTCGCCGAAGCGCTCCCACTGCTTGCCGGTGAAGCGCATGAACTGCACCTGCTCGACCGGGAGATGGTCGCTCTCGCTGGTGTTCACCTTGATGCCCGGCAGCAGCATCGGCAGCTCCAGGTCCTTGATCGACAGCGCCTGCCGCAGGATGTTCTCGCGGCTCAGGTCGTTCCCCGCGGCCTTCAGGACGTGCTCCAGCAGCATGCCGTTGTTGTAGCCGTTGACGTAGTTGGAATCGCGGATGTCGCCGTCGGGAACGTATTTGGCCATGTAGTCGCGCCAGCCCTTCACGCCGGGATCGTCTGCCCAGGCCGGATCGAGCGGGTCCTTCACATAGGCCGTGGAGATGATGCCCGTACCGGCCTCGAGCCCGGCCGGCTCCATCACCGAGGACATCCACACCGAGACATTGGTCAGGAACGTCATCGGACGCCAGTTGATCTCGAAGGTCTTGCGGATCGCCTGTGCGGCGAATTTCGGTGTCGCGGCGATGATCAGCGCGTCGGCGCCGGTCGATTTCAGCTTCACGATCTGGGAGTCGATCGTCGGCTCGGTCGACTCGTAGCTCGCGACCGTGACCGCGCTGTCGAAGCGCTCGCCGAGCACGTCCTTCAGCCCGGCGAGATAGTCGCGGCCGAAATCGTCGTTCTGCGCCAGCACCGCGAAGGTCGCGTCGGGCTTCTTCTGCAGCGCGTAGCGCGCATACATGCGGGCTTCGTTGCGGAACGGCGCCATCACGCCCATCAGCGCCAGCGGAAACTGTGCGGGATCGCCGAACTTCGAGGCGCCGGAGGCCACGAACAGCTGCGGCACCTTCTTGCCCTGCAGATATTTGGCGATCGCCGTGTTGTGCGCGGTGCCCATGGTCGAGAAGATGAAGGAGACCTCATCGCTCTCGATCAGCCGCCGCGTCTGCTCGACGGTCTTGGGCGGCACGTAGCTGTCGTCGAGGGAGAGCAGGTTGACCTTGCGGCCGTTGATGCCGCCGCGGTCGTTGACCATCTTGAAATAGGCGACCTCGCCCTTGCCCAGGATGCCGAAGGCGGAGACCGGCCCGCTATAGGGCATGGTCTGTCCGATGCGGATTTCGGTGGCGGTGATGCCGGGCGGGTCTTCGGCCTGAGCAGGCGCGCCGAGCACGGACGAGACGACGAACAGCCCTGCAATCGCGATGATGCTTCGCATGGACACCTCCCTGGTGGGCCGCGCTGGCGGCGGCTTTTTGCCAACCATAAGGACCGTGCTGACGTCTCGCAACAAAAAATATATTTTTCGAAGAAAATGAACTTTTGGTTTGATAGTCTGGCTCGGCCCGCAGCGAGAATCGCCCATGTCCGGAAGCGCCACCCAGACCGTCTATGAACAGCTTCGCGCCAGCCTGCTGACGGGCCTCTATCGGCCCGAGGAGAAGCTGAAGATCAGCGAGCTCGGCTCGGCTTTCTCGGTCAGCACCGGGGCGATCCGCGAGGCGCTCGCCCGGCTCACGGCGGAAGGGCTCGTCACCGCGATGCCGCAGCGCGGCTTTCGCGTCGCCCCGGTGTCGGTCGCCGATCTGCGCGATCTCACCGACATGCGCATCGAGATCGAAACCAAGTGCCTGCGCCGCGCCATCGCCAACGGTGATCTCTCCTGGGAAACGGCAATCGTCGCCGCGCACCATCGGCTGGCCGCCACGCCGATCGCGGCCGCGGACGGCAGCTTCTCGCCGGCCTGGATCGTGGCGCATGGCGAGTTTCACGCCGCGCTCGCTCAGGCCTGCGGCAGCGCCTGGATGATGCGGGTGCGCGATCTGCTGTTCGCCCACAATGAGCGTTATCTCGACCTCGCCCGCAAGACCGACCGGGGCAATCGCGATGCCGCACGCGAGCATCGCGAGCTGATGGAGGCCGCGCTGGCGCGCGATACCGAGCGCGCGGTCAGCGCGATGACGGAGCACATCGACAAGACCCGGCACACGATCGAAGCGGTGCTGCTGCAGGCGGCGGCGATGAACGCGGCGGGATGAGGGAACGGTCAGGCCGGATCGGCGGAGCGTTTCGTTCGCCGCAGCCTGAACCAGGGCGGATCCTCGCAAACCGTCCTCGCTGCTATTTCGTCAGATGGGCTTCGGCCACCGCGTGGTTGAACATCGCATTCAGCGCCGACGTGATGTCGGCCGGCGAGTTCGCCGTGTAGAAGAAGCCCGGCGACGCACAGGCCTGCAGGCTCGGTGGAATATACGGGATGTTGTTGTTGGCGTAGTCGTCCTCGTCGCCGGCGAACGATGCGTTGACCGGATTGATCGGCTGATAGGGAATGTACAGCACCGCAATGATGATGCCGCGGCTTTTCAGCGGGCTGCAGGAAGTGCTCGGATCGATCACGGTGGCATGGTTGCTGCCGGACCAGGAGCCGTTGGGGACGCCCTTCACCTGCGGGTCCTGCGCACCGTCGGTGACCAGGAACACATAGGGCAAGGTGTTGTTCGAGGCGCTGCCGTTGCCCACGCTGACGATCAGGTTGTTGACGCTGGACAAGGCCGTGTCGATATGCGTGCCGCCCGAGCCGAGATAGCTATTGGTGTTCGTGTCGAGAAGCGTCGCAAGGTTGGCCGCGGCATAGTTGATGGTCGACGAATCGGTCGTCGAGCCGTTGATGTTGCTGGTGAGCGGGAAGTAGGAATAGAGATAGCGGATGAAGGGATAGAGGCCGATCCTGAACTGGTTGCTGACCTTCTTGGTATTGTTCGCCGTCACGAACAGCTGGTTCACGGCATAGCCGACCGCGTCCAGCCGCAGCTGGATACACGCATCCGTGCCGTCGGTCGGGCAGTTCGCGACGGTCGGCAGGTTGTTGTAGAGCGAGTTCGGCAGGCCGGACACGATCCAGGACGGCAGTTGAACGCCCTTGGGGTAGTTGCGGTTGGTGGTCAGCAGGTTCTTGTATCCGCTCTGACTGACGCGCGAGATCGCATAGCCCAGGCAATAATTGTTGGTGGGATATCCTTGCGTGCCCGAATCGGTGCACGCGCTGTTCTGCGGTGAAAAATGGCAGGCGAGGGTGCATCCGGTGGGGTATTGCCTGTAGTTGTCCGGGCTGACCGCCTGCATCCGCTGAGCTTCCGCCGTTGTCGACGGCAGCCCCATCGATCCCGAGACGTCGAGCGTCAGATAGAAATCGAGATAGAGCGGCAACGTGGTCGAGGAAGACGACTTGCCGCTGACCGTCAGGTTCTGATAGCCGAGCACGACCAGGAAGGTGACCGGAACGTTGGCCGTGAATTGCACTTGCGACGTCAATGTGGAGCCGGTCTTGGTGACGGTGCTGGTTTCCGACACTATGGTGTAGCCGCTCGCCGTGGACGCATCGCCGTTGAAGATGTTGTTCGCCTCGGTGATGCCGGCCGCAACGGATCCGTCCGATGTCATCGACATCGCCGCGTTGTAGCCTGCCGAATTGACCGCGATCGAGGCGATGCTCGCGGCATCTGCCGCGGACTGGAGCTTCGTCTTGATGCGCATCGCCATCGAGTAGTCGGTCGCACAGCCGATCGCCGCGAGGATCGGCAACAGCGCCACTGCGAATGTGACCGCGATGTTGGCGTTGCTGTCCCGCGAAAAGCGGGCCAAGAGGGCGATCGCCCGGTTTGCTGTTCGGCTGACGCCCATCATGCCATGCCCTCCAAGATCCCGTTCTCGACGCGGTAGAGACCTTTGATCTCTTTGCTTGTTGGCGATGTTCGCGGCGAAGACGTCCTTGACCGTTTTCGTGCAGCGGGATCGCGTTCCCAGCGCGTGCAGACGGATCCAGGCGAGTTCGGCCAACCTGCGAAAGATCGCATCGGGCTGTTGCGATTGGGTTTACGTGAATGTCGACTCGCGCCGTCTTCGAATACCGCGCGGCGCAGACACCCCTGCAGCTCGGCCTGGGCGGGAGAGGGGAAGCGTGCTTGCGGATGCACGCGTGGCGTGCAGAGGCCGCGCGTGTTCTCACGCTGAGCTGCTCACGAACGGCGGCGCATTACGCTGCTACGGATCTTCCGTGATCGCGCAGTCGGACGTCGTTTGTGCGATGGGCCGCTGCGTCAAGTGTGGCCGATGCGGGCGCAACCTGTGCGTTTCGCCCGCTGGTCAGGTGGTGCGCTTTCCTTTGGCCGGTGTCGTGCCGCACGTTGGGACCGACTGCGCACGCCGTGACGCTGCGCGAGCGGCGATTCCACTAATCCTCGCTCCAGGGCCAGTGCCAGTGGTGCCATCCCCAATGGCGGGGTCCGCTGGCATCCAGCGTCGCCTTCTGCTTGTCGTCGAGTGAATCGTAAAAGGCCTGAAAGGCTGGCCGGACTATCTTGATGGCCTGCTGCATGGCATCGAGCCGCTGTTCGGCCAGGGCGAGGCGGTCGGTCGCTTTGGCCGGGAGCGCCGTCGGACAGTCCTTCGTGATGATGTCAGCTGCCTTGGCGGACGCCGCCTTCAATTCGTCGAGGCGTGCGCGCTGGGTGTCGTTCGGCTTGACGGCGGCCTCGATCGCGGAGATGCGCCACTCTGCAAACCCCGCCATGCGCGGGTGGCAGAAAAAGCCGAAGCCGCGTCCTCCCATCATTCCGGGGCCCATCATCATGCCGGGGCCCCAGCCTTGCGTCGCGCTTGGCCCGGGTTGGGCTGAGGCGGGCGAGGCGACGATCGCCAACACCAGAGTCGCTGCAAAGAATGTGGTTGCCTGCACGCGCATGGGGCTCTCCCTCAGGTGACGTCACGCAGTGTAAGAAGCCCGAAGCAATGCACTGTTGACGTAGGTCAACTTACGGCCACCCGACGGCTTTGGGCATGGTGGCCATCATGCGCGCAAAAAATATTCCGGTTTCATCTTCGAAAATCGATTAGGAGCGTCCCGCCTCCTTTGAGGGCGCGCGCGGGCCTGCCGCGAGACTGGCGAGCGCTCGCCACCGTCATTCTCAACGCCAAAAGGCCTGATCGCGGCATGCATTCCGGCTGCTACCTCCGACTGGCCAGCAGGTTATCAGGCGGTCCTGGTTCGGGACCGCCGCATCGCCGGCGAGTGGCTTTTCGCATGATCGACGAAGGCGCGGAGCTTCGGCATGATCTCGCGATGCGCCGGATAGTAGAGGAAGACCCCCGGCGCGGTTGGCGCGAACGGCGCCAGAACCTGTACGAGCTTTCCAGCGCGCAATGGCTCGGCGGCCACCGGCTCGGGAAGTTGCGCCAACCCCACGCCTTCGACGGCCGCGCCGAGCATGGTTGTAAAATCGTTGGCGATGAGCGGACCGCTGACCGCAATCTCGATGGAGCGGTCGCCATCGTTGAGCGTCCACGATCCGACTGCACCGTTGGAGCGCCGCAGCCTGATACAGCGGTGATGACGCAAATCGTCCGGGCGTTGGGGCCGCCGGTTGCCGCCGAAATAAGCCGGGCTGCCGACCATCACGAGGCGAAACGGCGGGGACAGCCGCACGGCGACCATGTCGGCCGCGATGAATTGCCCCAATCGGATACCGGCATCGAAACCCGCGGCCGCAAGGTCGACCAGCTCCTCGCCTGCGGCAATCTCGACTTCGATCTCCGGATAGGCCTTGCAGAAGGATGCGATCAGCGGCTGCAGGAGGACCGGCAGAACCGCGCGCGGCACCGAAAGCCGCAGCAGTCCGGTTGGCCGCCGTCCGAGGTCACGCGCGGTCTCGCTGGCGGCCACGAGTTCCTCGAAGGCCGGCTTCGCACGGGACAGGAAACGCGTGCCAGCCTCCGTCAGCCCGACACTGCGGGTCGTGCGAATGAAGAGGGCTGCGCCGAGACGTGTCTCGAGCGCTCTGATCGCCTGGCTGATCGCGGACGGCGTCACGCCAAGCTCCGCCGCCGCTCTGCGAAAGTTGCGGTGTTTCGCGACGCCGAGGAAGGCCTCGATGCCGTCGAGCGCACCCTGCCGGACTGTGAAGCTCTGCTTCATGGCCCATCGACATTATCGCGAATAGTTGTCCGGGGAAAGCGAGCGTATCTCATGAGCTGCAACCGGCATCCGTGCCGATCAGGAGGACCGCCATGAACGATGCGCTTGATGGTGTACGCAACCATTACCGGGCGACGGGTCTGACGGAGCGGCTGAAGGCGGCGCTCGCCGCGTTCGGCTCGGAGGATCAGCGTCTCGACCCGCGACAGCTCGCTGGTCTCGACCAGTTTCACAGCATCGGGCTTGCCGCGACCGACGAACTGGCCAAGCTGGCCGGAATCACCGCCGACACGTCGGTTCTGGACGTCGGCTCAGGCGTTGGCGGTCCGGCGCGCTTTGTCGCCGCGACCTGCGGCTGCAAGGTGACCGGCATCGACCTCAGCGTCCCGTTCGTGGAGGCCGCGCGCTATTTGACCGAGCGCACGAGGCAAAGCGGGCAGGTGTCATTCCAAGTCGCAAGCGCCCTGGAGCTGCCCTTCGGCGATGGCGCATTCGATGCCGTTCTCATGCAGCACGTCGCGATGAATATCGTGGAACGGGCACGGCTGTATCGCGAGATCCGGCGCGTGCTGAAGGCAGGCGGCAGGTTCGCGATCTTCGACGTCGTCTCGAACGGCGCCGAGCCGCACTATCCCGTACCCTGGGCACGGACCGCGGCGACGAGCTTTCTGCTGACCGCGGACGCAACGCGCGAGGCGATCGAATCGGCGGGCTTCCGAACGCTGGTCTGGCGCGACGATACCGAGGCGGCAAAAGCCTGGATCGCGCGACTGCGCGCCTCGGGGCCGCCACCGTCGCCCAATCTCGGCGTGGTGATGGGTCCGGATTTCGCAGAACTGTCCGCCAATCTCGGACGGAATCTGCTGGAAGGCCGGATCGTCATTCTGACCGCCGTGTTCGAAGCCGCGCCGGCGAGCGCCTGAGAGGAGGAGATCATGTCACCCGAGGCCATCTTCCGCACTCAGCTCGTCTTCGGCTATGTCGCGTGGCTGCTTTGCTTCGCCACCTATATCGGGCCGCGTCTCAGATCCATGGACCATGTCGAAGCCCAGCGTGCCATCGCGACGCTGCACAGCTTCCGCTTTTTCGGCCTGGTCTTTATCCTGCCCGGCTACGTCGGGCCCCATCTTTCGGCCGACTTCGCGACCTTCGCCGCGTACTGGGATTTCGTGACCGGGCTCCTTGCCACGCTGGCGCTGCTGGCCGTCAGGATGCGTCCCTTGTTCTGGCTGTTCGTCACAGCCTTCAACGTGGTGGGTATCATCGATCTCTTCGTCGACTACGCCCAGGCCGTCAGCGTCGACCTTCCATCGATGGCGGGCGAGTTGGGTGCCGCCTATGCGATCCCGGTCATCTACGTGCCTCTGCTCATGATCACGCATGTCGCCGCCTTCTATCTGCTGTTCCGGCAACTCAGGGCGACGCGGATCGCGGTCGGCGGTGCGTCCGCGTAGCGATGCGACCCTGATAGACACGCTGATCGTGCGTTCGAGTTCAGGCATGGCGGCGCTTCGCCGCGAGATGGGTGGTTTGCCCGCCAGGCGCGCTCTGCCAAACCCTGTCCAGTCCCCGCGCGAAAAATATTTCACTTTCGTTTTTTCAGAAGTCGTGCATTAATCAGCGCCGTCCCGCTTCCTTTCAGGAGGGCGTATCGCGATCGTCACGGACGTGGGTAGCGGGATGCGGTGGGCGTGTCGGGTTGCAGCGTGATCATTCATGCGGACGAACAATCCGATGCGCACGATCAAGCCGTGTGGTCCTGGTCTCCCGGTGCTGAGGCCAAGTTCGCGCTGACGTTTGCGCGGATGACAGGGGCAATAAAGCCGGTCCCTGGGGAGAGCGCGGAGTAAGTCGTAAAGCCATCGCGCAGGGAATGCCGGATGTTCGGCTTAACCTGTGGTGACTGCCGCCTGCTTTCTTTGTTGCAGGCGGGCCATGGGTGAGGCCTTCACCCGGCATTCCCCATAGGCGTTAAGTTTATGCTTGAGTGTTGGAATCCGCCGTGATTCGAACAGGGGATGGCAGACGAATCGCTCCTGAACGAGGACTGGACGAGAGTGGTTGCGCAGCTGGGCGGGGCTGCGCAGCTCGAGAAAACTGCGCGCCAGACGAAGGCCTTCGCGCGTCGGCGGCAGATTCCAGATGCGGTGACGTTACTTCGGCTGATGCTGGCCTATTGTTTGGGTGAAAGAGGGCTGAGATCGACAGCCGCATGGGCGGCTTCTGTTGGCCTTGCCGACCTCACCAGCGTGGCGTTGTTCTATCGGCTGCGTCAATGTGGTGATTGGTTTGCGGTGCTGGTGGAGGGCTTGCTCGCTGCGGCAGCTCCGAAGGCGAGCCAAGGCCGCCTGATCCGCATCATCGATGCGACGACAGTGCCTCAGGCGGGACCGGCTGCGCGCAAGAACAGTGAGCTTTGGCGCGTTCATAGCGCATTTGATCTGCCCTATGAGCGCTTTGGTCACTTCGAGCTGACAGATCAGCAAGAGGGCGAAACGTTTGACCGGATACCAGTGGTCAAGAACGAGATCCGCATTGCTGACCGCGCTTATCTGCAACCTGACCGCATTGCGGCCGTCCGCGAAGCCGGGGCCGACGTTTTGATCCGAGCGGGCTGGAAGAACGCACGTTGGCTTGACGCCAAAGGCCTTCCGTTCGATCTGATGGCCCAATTGCGTGCCGCGAAGGCGCGCGGACTGGTCGATCGGGAGATTTGGATCAAGCGCAAGGGCGGCGCGCCTCTGGCTATGCGTCTGGTCGCAATCAAGAAGCCCACCGGTGCGGCTGCTGCTTCTCGGCGTAAAGCCCGGCAAGACGCAAAAGATGAAAACCGCATCATCTCCAAAGAAACTTTGGAGGCTGCGGATTGGGTCATTCTGATCACGTCGCTCGCGCGGGACGAGTTCTCCACCAAAGATGTGCTTGCGCTCTATCGATTGCGATGGCGGATCGAGCTTGGGTTCAAGCGACTGAAGAGTCTGATTGGCCTCAAGACGCCGCCAGGAACCGATCCGCGCTCTGCCAAGCCCTACCTGCTGGCCCACCTCCTGATCATCCTGTTGCTCGAGCCGCTTGCCAGCGACTTCGAGGACTCTCCCCACTGGACGCAGGCCGCTTAACGACGCCTGGCGCTTGGCGGGTCCTGCAGCAGCTCGTTGCATCCTTGCTGCAAGCAATCATTCCACAACCAACCATCCGTTGCTTGCGCCGCAGAAAACGCGCGTTGGGGCGCCACCTTCGCGAGCCTCCTCGAAAACGCAAGTATCAATCGATGCTCGCGCTACCTTAACGCCTATGCGGCCTTCCCTGCGCCTCCGATTTGGTCGAAGGCGAAGTCGTCAGCAAAGCTCGGGCAACTCATGCCGCGAGAGCGCGGATGCATGGCTCAAGCTGTTTGACCGTTGAATAGCAATGAGCGGCGTTGCGTCATTGCAAGCGCGAGCGACCGGTCCGCCGAAGCCCCTGGAGCTGCGGCGGAAGCAATCCAGAATCCTGGCTGAGCTCTGGATTGTTTCGGCGGTGGCGCGCCTCGCAATGACGGGTGGCGGAGGAGCCGTGGCAGTGCGTTCCTACAGCGTCTTCAGATATTCGATCAGCTGCCAGCGCTCCGTGTCGCTGAAGCCGCGGCCGATCACGCCCGGGGGATAGTCGTGCGGATCGCGCTCGGGTCCTTCGAAGGAATGGCCCATCACGCTGTTGCCCTTGATCGGCCCCTTGCTGTCGGATGCCATGAAGCGGGTCTGGCCGGTCTTGCAGGAGGCCTCGCCGCCGGCAGGCACGGCAAAGCCGACCGTGATCGGATCATAGTCGCGCGCGCCCTGGCAGAACGAGGTGGGCCGGTCCGCGGCCGGGCTCAGCAGCCAGTAGAGCGAAGGCACCGAGCCGTTGTGCAGATAGGGCGCGGTGGCCCAGACGCCGTTCAGCGGCCGGGCGCGATAGATCGGCTTTGGCGCCGGGTTGGGGCAGTTCTTGCGCTTGCCCCACACCTGGCTCCGATCGACGACCGGATGCTCGTCGAACCATTTGTCGCTGGCGCGCTGCACGACGTCCATCAGCGCCAGCGCGTAAGGCATGTCGGTGGTCGATGTGCTCGGCGGCAGGCCGCAGCCCTTCAGGTCCTTGGCCGGATCGAGACCGAAGAAGCCGGGCACCTTGACCATTCGCGTCCGCAGGATGCTGGACTGGCCAGGGTCGGTCCTCATGTCGGCGACCGGCTTCTCCACCAGATTCACGGCGTCGCCGGACTTGTTCCAAGGACCGCCGTCGCGTCGCCAGAAGCTGAGCGCCTTGGTGTCTTCGTCGGTGTCGAAGCTCTGATCGTCGACCGGGCCCAGATGGCACTCGACGCAGATCTTGCCATAGAGCTTGCGGCCGGCATCGACCTTGGCCAGATCGATGGTCCACGCCTTGTCGCCGGGAAACAGCTTGTCCGGCCATTTCGGCGAGGTCAGGCCGCCGAAGCGCGGCGGGTCGGCCGCGAACGGATCCGGGCCGTGCAGCATGTTCTCGATGTACACGAGATTCTCGATTGCGATCGAGGAGCGGAACAGCCGATTCGCCGGCCGATCGGGCGAGAAGTTCACGGCGGCAAACACGCCGAGCGCCTCGCCGGCGTTGCGGATCAAAGGCTGAGAGATCGAGGCGTCATATTGCGCCCAGGAGAACCACGGCACGGTCCAGATCGGCGGATAGCTGACGGGAGCAGCGATGGCCTCTTGATTGTCGAGGTAGCCGGGCAGGCCGCCGACCGCCATGTCGAGATAGAACACCTGGTTGCCGATGCGGTTCAGCGCATCGAGCCGGCCGAAACCTTCCTGGGTTTCGCTCTGGCCCTTGGCCTCGATCGCTTTCTGATAGTTCTTGGCCTGCATGGTCAGCGCGAAATCGGTCGCGGCCTTCAGCCCTTTCTTCAGGGCCGTGCGCTCCGACTCGCTCGCGCCGGCGCCGAGCACCTGCTCGGCAAAGCGCGAGAAGCGCGTGGGGACCCATTGCGTGAGCATCATTGCAAAGCCCATGGCCTTTTCGAGCTTGCGCAAGTCCACCATCGCCGGGCCGCCATCGAAGCGGATGCTGGTGCCCTTGTAGCGGATGCTGCCGGTATGGCAGGCCGCGCAGGTGAGGCCGATCTTGTCGGGCTCGGCCGCGCCGGTTGCGGGATCGACCGCGCCGCTCAGCCGCGCGAAGCCGACCGGCAGGCCGTCGTTGTTGGCGGCCGGGGTCGGCGCGAGGCCCGGCAGCGGCGCCGGCGCAGGGCTCGCATTGGCATCCGCGGCTGCATCGAAGCCATAGGCTTTGAGGCCGGCGGAATCGCCATCGGTGCTCTTGGGACTCGGGATGAAGCCGAAACGTTCGAGATAGCTGCTGTCGGAAATCCGGCCGGGCGTACCGAATGGCGACAGATAAGGCTGCTCCAGCGCCATGAACCATTTGTAGGGCACCGGGAAGGTCGCCGTGCCCTGGGTTGCGTGGTGAAACCACTGGCGGTCCTTGACTGTCCAGCCCTGATTCAGCCAATGCGCCGTCTTCGGCGCCTCATAGGCCGGCAGCGCCGGTGGGACCATTTCCGCAATCGACTTTGGCAGGATGCTGCTCAGGGTCTCATCGGTCTGGTCGGGGAAGGCGATCCACGCGACGCCGAGCAGAACAACCAGCGCGACCGCGAAGCCGATCGTCGCCCGGCCGAGGCGCCACAGCAGGCCCGCGGGCCTCGGCTTGGTCAAGAGCCGTGTCACGATCCGCTCGGGCAGGCGGCGGTCGACGAACAAGGTGCGCACCTCGGCGACGCTGAGATAGCGATTGTCGCCTTCGCCCTTGCCCATCACGCGCAGCAGCACCGGCCATTCGCCTCGCATCAGCAAGGGGAAGTACCAGCGCGCATCGGCTCCGTCCCGATCGATGTTGGAGCGCATGTAGGTCTTGATCCGCGCCGCGTTCAGCCCGCGCTCGGTGCCGCCGCAAGGGTTGGGATAGTCGCTGCCGAAACAGGCGAGGCGGTCGATCTCGCCTTCGTGCACATGGGCCTCGGCATCGAGGATGCGCGAGCCGCCGCCGTGCTTGTCCAGCGGGCCGTTGCGAAGCTGGTCCAGATTCACGCCCGACCACAGGCTGTGGATCAGCCGCAGCGGGCCGAACCCGTTGGCGATCAGTGCCACACCAAAGGTCTGCGGCCAGACCATCCGCCGCCGCAAGCCGGTCTCGCCGCTCGCGGCCTGGATCGTGCTGCTGATCTTCGGCAGCGCAACGGTGTGCCTATCGACGAAGCCGCCGGCCACGAGTGCGCGCAGGAACGGGCAGGGATTGTTGGCCGACACCGGAATCTGCTCAGGCAGCGCGTTGCTGCCGGGGGCGGGGTCTGGGGGCATGCAATCGCATCCTTGGGAAGAAACCGGTGATGAAAGGAGTAGCGCGGACCAAGGCGGCCGGACGTGAGCCAGCCCACATCTACGCGAGGATTTTCACGAGAGTCTGCGGATGATGGCGTATTCGGATTTGGTGTCAACCAGAAGTCGCGGGGCGTCCACTGCCGGACGTCTGCTCTCATCCACGCGCGCGGGGCGCGACCGTCTCCACCAATGTGAGCTTCGACGAGGGCATGCGCGCCTTCACCAGACCGTCACGGTAATGCGCGATGTCATCCGAACTTTTCCAACGGTTGCTCAACAACCGCTCCACCGTGAGCCACGGATAGAGCTCGAGCATCGCGGCGACGACCTCCTTGGCTTCGGCGCATCGCCCAAGTTGCGCGAGGCTGGCGGCCCGGATCGAGAGGCCCTGCAGATGGTCGGGGTTCTCGTAGTAGGCCTCCCGCGCCCAGGACAGCGCCGCATCATAGTGCCCGAGCAGATAATGGCTGAACGCGCTCAGCACGTTCCACTGATAGCGAGGGTCGCTGTTGCCGCGTTGCGCTGCGATCGAGAACAGCTCCACAGCCTGCCGGTGCTCGCCGCGAACCATGTGACACACGCCGAGCACGCCACGGGCGCCCATGTCGTAAGGGTTGAGCTCGAGCGCTTTCCGCGCCGCGGCCATGCCCGCGTCCGGCTGCCCCTCCATCGCGTTGACGTAGGCGAGCAGCGAATAGGCGAAGGAGGAGCGGGGGGCGAGCCGCACGCTGGTTTCGGCCAGCCGCATCGCCTCATCCCACAATTGGTGGGTGCTCCTGATCCAGCCGAAATGGATGCCCTGCAGCAGGATGGTGCCGAGATAGGTGTGGGCGATCGCAAGCGCCGGATCGAGCGCGATCGCCTCGCGGAACAGCGCGATCGACCGCTCATAATCCGCTTTGGTCGGCTGATAATAGTGCGACAGCCCACGCAGGAAGCGGTCCCAAGCGGTGAGATCGGTGTTGAGCGACCGGGTCGGGACCGAGGCCTCGGCGCGGTAGATCTCGGGGATCAGCGCCGCGCACAGATTGCTGGTGATGTCGTCCTGCACGGCGAACACGTCGCCGATATCCCGGTCATAGCGCCCGGCCCAGAGTTGTTCGCCGCTCTCCGGCGCCACCAGCTCGGCCGTGACCCGGATCTTGGCGCCGGCGCGCCGCACCGAGCCTTGGATCAGGTAGGTGGCGTCGATCTCGCGCGCGATCAGGCGGGCGCTCAGGTCTGCGGTCTTGAAAACGAAGGTCGAATTCCGGCTCAGCACGCGGAAGAACGACTGCAGCGAGAGCGCATGAATGAGGTCCTCGGCCAGCCCGTCGGAGAAATAATCGTCGGTTGCATCGCTCAGGTTGACGAAAGGGAGAACGCCGACGATCGCGGTCCGGTATTGTGGGGGCAGGACCGAAGCGGTGCGCGGCTCGCGGATCTTATCCGGTCCGCCGGGCTCCCAGGTCCAGACATTGATGGTGTCTTCGATGTTCTTGAAGCGGAAATTGCCGGCGTCGGCGAAGCTGACCGCGACGTGCCGGCTCGCCTCCTGATAGGCTTTGGCGGAAATCGCAACGCCGCCGGGGTTGGCTGCCGCTTCCAACCGCACCGCAAGGTTGACGCCGTCGCCGAACACCTCATCCTCATCGGCAATGACATCGCCCATGTGGACGCCGAGGCGGAACCGCATGGTGCGTTCCGCCGGCAGATGCGCATTGCGTTCGGCCATCAGGGTCTGCATCGCGACCGACGCCTCGACGGCGCCGACCACGCTCGGGAATTCGAGCAGAAAGCCATCGCCGGTCTTCTTGATGATCCGGCCGCCATGATTGAGGATGATGGGATGGATCGCGCCGCGATGGGCCTTGAACGCGGCATGCGTGCCGGCTTCGTCGGCTCCCATCATCCGCGAGTAGCCGGCTACGTCGGCGCAAACAATGGCAGCCAGCCGTCTTTCCATCGCACTCCCGCTCCTGCGTTCCCGATACCATGGCTGCAGCTGTTGAATCCAATGCTTTTGCAACTGATAATTCGTCTAGGTGAACGCTCGTCGGTTCGGTCACTTTGAAAGGAGCCATCCATGTTGGGGATTCACGATTTCGGGCTGTTCATCCTGTCGGGCTTATTGCTCAACGTTACGCCGGGGCCGGACACGGCCTATATCGTTGGCCGCAGCGTGCAGATGGGCTGGCGGGGTGGTGCCGCCGCTGCGGTCGGCATCAGCGCCGGGTGCTTGGTCCATGTGTTTGCCGCGGCGGTTGGGCTCTCGGCGCTGCTCGCGGCGTCGGCGACCGCGTTTTTTGCCGTGAAATGGCTCGGCGCGGCCTATCTGGCCTATGTTGGTATCAAGATGCTGCTCACGCGGCAGCATTCATCTGCCCAGGGCACGAGCTTCGTCAGCACGGCACTTCCGCTTCGGAGCGTGTTCCTGCAGGGTGCGCTGACCAACGTGCTGAACCCCAAGGTGGCGCTGTTCTTCCTCGCCTTCCTCCCGCAATTCGTCGCAGGCGACGCGCCGCAGAAGGCCTTGGCCTTTCTGCTGCTCGGCGGAATTTTTATTTTCAACGGCACGATCTGGTGCCTCGGCGTCGCCGCGGTCGCGGCGAGGACGGCCAAGCGCGTCCAGCGCTCTTCGCAGGTGATGGCGTGGCTCAACCGGGCGATCGGCGGTCTGTTCGTCTATTTGGGCGTCCGGATCGCGCTGCTGGAGGCGCGATAGATCTACCAATAGAGTTCCAGGACGGCGCTGCCGACGAGATAAAGGCCGAGCAGGATCATCGCGATCAGGAAGACGCGGCGGAAGGTTTCGGCCGGCATTTTCGAGCGCACGCTCTGGCCGATGAACATGCCGAGGAAAGCGCACGCCATTGCTACCGCGCCCGGGAGCGCGGTGGCGGTCGAGAGCAGGCCGGAGCTCGTGAGGTTGAAGGCCAGCGTAATGGTGGCCACGGTGAAGAACACGCCGAGCGCCTGCACCAGCTCGTCCTTCTGCAGCCCGATCGCCTGCATGTAGGGGACGGATGGAACCACCTGCACGCCGGTCGCGGCCGAGATCAGGCCGGTGATCAGGCCGACGATGCCGCCGACCCATTTCTCGTGGCGCGGTGCCACGCTGAAGGCGAGCTTCGACAGGCCGAGCAGCGCGTAGACGACGAGCAGGAGCCCAAGCGCGATGTTGCCGTAATGGGTCGAGCCGTGACTCAGCGCCGACGCGTTCAGGCAGATGCCGATCGCGGTGCCGAGCATCAATGGCCACAGCCGTCGGGCGATGTCTCGCAAATAGGGGCCGACGAAGGTCTGCCAGATGTTGGTGATCACGGCCGGCACGATGACGATGGCGAGGGCGCGGCCCGGCGGCATCGCCACCGCCAGCAGTCCGACCGAGACGGTCGGCAAGCCCAGCCCGAGCGCGCCCTTGATGAAGCCGGCGAGCGTGAGCGCGAACGCGATGAAGATCAGGATGGGGTCGATCATGGCCCGGAGATTGACCGATCGCGGGCGAGGGCACAATCTGGAGGTTACGGAGCAAGCCTTCGGCCTGCTCGAAGCCTAGGGGGGCATGAGGCGATGCGGTTCGACCTGGTCGATCTCAGGCTGTTCATCGCGGTTGCCGATGCGCGCAGCATCACCGGCGGTGCCGACCGCGCGCATCTGGCGCTGGCCTCGGCGAGCGCGCGCATCAAGGGCCTGGAGGACGCGTTCGGCGTGCCGCTGTTCAAGCGCGGCCGTCGCGGCGTCGCGCTGACCGCCGCCGGCGAAAGCCTGCTCGATCACGCCCGCATCATCATGCACAATGTCGAGACGATGCAGGGCGAGATGGCCCGCTTCGCCTCAGGCCTGCGTGCCAATGTGGAGCTGCTCGCCAACACTGTTGGTCTTGCCGAACATCTGCCGCGGGCTCTGGCCGCGTTCCTGCGCGACCATCCCGATATCAGCGTCGACGTCGAGGAGCGGGAGAGTACCGACATTGCCGCCGCCATCGCGGCCGGCAGCGCCGATCTCGGCTTCGCCGCCGAGCATGCGCTGCCCGACAATGTCGAGCGCTTCGTGTTCGGCGAGGACCGGCTCACGCTGGTTGCCGGACGGCGCGGCCCGTTTGCGGGCCGCCGTCAGATCGATTTCGTCGAGACCGCAGGCCAGGATTTCGTCGGGCTGACCCAGGCTACCGCGCTGCAGGTCCATATCGGCAAGCACGCAGCGCGACTCGGCATCCGCCAGCATTTCCGGGCGCGGCTGCGCGATTTCGACGCGATCTGTCAGATGGTGGCGGCGGGGGTCGGCATCGCGGTGGTGCCGGAAGCCGCCGCCCGGCGCTGCGCGCGCACGATGCCGATCTCGGTGGTGACGCTGCGTGACAGCTGGGCCAATCGCCGGCTCGTGATCTGTGCGCGCAGTTTCAAGGCGCTGCCACGGCCCGCGAAGCTCCTGGTCGATCATCTGCGCAAGGCGGCGGGATGAGTGCACGCACGCACTCAGCTGCAAGGTCAGCCAGCCAGCATCTTCAGCGCCGCCTCGTGCACGCGCTTGTCGCCGGCGGCGATGATACGGCCGCCGGTCTGCGCCGGGCCGCCGTCCCAATTGGTAACGATGCCGCCGGCGCCGTTGATGATCGGAATCAGCGCGGCGATGTCATAGGGCTTGAGCTCGGTCTCGATCACGAGGTCGAGGTGACCCGCCGCCAGCATGCAATAGGAGTAACAATCGCCTCCGTAACGCGACAGCCGCACCTCGGCTTCGACCCGCTCATAGGTGGCCCGGTCGGCCTTGTTCATCAGCAACGGGCTCGTGGTGTAGCAGACGGCTTCTTTCAGGGATCCACAGCGCCGCACCGAGAGCCGGCGCTCGCCGACGGAATTCCGGTAGGTTGCCGAGCCGTTGTCGCCCGAGAAACGCTCGCCGATGAAGGGCTGGTGCATCATGCCGAAGACTGGCGTGCCCTTGTGCAGCAGCGCGATCAACGTGCCCCAGATCGGAAAGCCCGCGATGAAGGACTTGGTTCCGTCGATCGGGTCCAGCACCCAGACGTAATCGGCGTCCTCGCGTTCATTGCCGAACTCCTCGCCGACGATGCCATGCTGAGGGAAGTTGGCCTTGATCAGCCGGCGCATCACGGCTTCCGCGGCGCGGTCGGCTTCGGTCACCGGATCGAAATCCTGCCGGATGCTCTTGTTGTCGATGGAGAGCGAGGTCCGGAAGAACGGCAGAATGGTTTCGCCGGAGGCGGTTGCCAGGCGGCCAATGAAGGCGGAGAAGTCGATAACCGTCACAATAGGTCCTTCAATGCGAATTCGGCGGAACCAGTATCGCCGATTGCAGCCTCCGCGTCATTTGCGGGCTCTCAATCAAGGCGACTTATTAGAATGAGATGCGCCCGCCACGTCCCAAGCGCCGCGGGCCGAATGGCCGTAACCGCCTGGTCGTGGAGTGCGCGCCCATGCCGGCATGCCCTAGCCCAAATGCCGCGGAGATGCACCGTTGGCGGAACCATCGGTCAAGATATCAAATATCTTTCGGCCGCTGAGGTCTTCCAGGCGCGGTCTATTTTCGATTTTTGCCATCACGAAACGGAGAACGAAATCGGACGGTATCCAGGTCTCTTCCGATCTCTCGATCAAGCAATTGAAATAGCTTATGAAACGAAGCTAGGTTCGCGGAAGGCGCAACCCGGCCTGCGATTTTCGCATGGGAAACGGCAGAAAAACCCTTGCGCTTTGTGCAGCGCGATTGCATATTGTTGCGGTGCGGTAGCGCTTCGCGTTACCGCTGCCCTCCTTGGGCGTTTCCTCCCTAGACTTGGGCCGCTTGTCTTCACAAGCGGCCCTTTTTTTTGTGGCGGCGCTTTCGGCTATCGTAACAGTCGTCGCTGCTCATGCGGCCACTGGCCGAGTCGGCCAGCGCTGCGACGGGCGTCGTGGCTATTCCGCCGCGGCCTGGAACGGGCCGAGATCGTCGAGCGGCACGGTCGCCAAGACTTCGGCGAGCACGGCAAGATCGGAGGCGATCTGTGCGAAGCGCGGTCCGCGTTCGCGCCGGCGCTCGTCCATATAGATGGCACGATTGAGCTCAATCTGCACCGCGTGCAGCCCGCTGGCCGGATTGCCATAATGCTCGGTGATGAAGCCGCCGGCATAGGGCTTGTTACGTCCAACCGAATAGCCGAGCCGGCCCATCACGTCTTCTATCAGGTCGGGCAGCAGCGCCGCGCAGCTCGTGCCATAGCGGTCGCCGATCACCATGTCCGGACGCCGCGGCTCGTCGCGCGAGACGCCGACCGACGGCATCGAATGACAGTCGACAACGATTGCCGTGCCGAAGTGCTGGTGCACGCGGTTGATCAGCCGTCGCAGTGCCCGGTGGTAGGGTTTGTACAAGGTCTCGATGCGGTGCAACGCGTCCTCGACACCGAGCCGGTCGCGATAGATCTCCTGACCGTCGCCGACCACGCGGGGAATAGTGCCGAGACCCCCGGCGACCCGCATCGAGCGCGTGTTCGCAAAGCTCGGCAGCCGTCCGGTGAACATCCGGGGATCGAGTTCGTAAGGTTCGCGGTTCACGTCGACATAGCAGCGCGGGAAATGCACCCGGACGACCGGGAAACCGCTGGTCACGAGACCCCCGACCAGTTCGTCCATGAAGGAATCTTCGGAGCGGCGCAGCGTCGGCAGGTCGATCCGCGAGGCCTTGAGGAATTCGTCTGGATAGACCGAGCCGGAATGCGGCGAGTTGAAGATGATGGGCGCCCGCCACGTCGAGGGCTCCATGATCTCAAATGGCGGCAGTTCCCCAGTCAACTCCGTCATCCCTTAAGTGCCGTCCCTTGGAGTGATCCCTTGGAGCGGTCCCTTGACCATGTCGCCGACTCCGCCGGACCTTTACGGCCGAGAGCCAAGGCCAGGACAACGCGGACTCGTTCATGATGAGCGAACATTGTCGGTAATCCCAGCCGTTCTGCCAAGTGAAAAGCAAGGAAAAAGTTCAACGCCGGCTTGGAACAACTCTGAGATTACGGCAGAACGCTCCGGAGCATGTGGTGGCGCGACGGCCCTGAAAATGCCTTGCGGATATCGGATCAACATCCTCAACCCTTCACCCGAAATTTACCGTCCGTCGGGCTAAGTGACGCTAGCCGCTCCGTTTTCACCGGGACATACGACCTTTCGCCATGCACAAGATCCTCCTCGCCGAAGACGACAACGACATGCGCCGCTTTTTGGTCAAGGCCTTGGAAAACGCCGGTTTCCAGGTCTCGCCGCATGACAACGGCATGTCGGCCTATCAGCGGCTGCGCGAGGAGCCGTTCGAGATGCTGCTTACCGACATCGTGATGCCCGAGATGGACGGCATCGAGCTGGCCCGCCGCGCCTCCGAGCTCGATCCCGACATCAAGATCATGTTCATCACCGGCTTTGCCGCCGTGGCGCTGAACTCCGACTCGGAAGCGCCGAAGAACGCCAAGGTACTGTCGAAGCCGGTTCATCTGCGCGAGCTGGTCAGCGAAGTGAATAAGATGCTGGCGGCCTGAGCCGTATTTCGGGAGGCAGGCCGGCCTGCGGGCGAAATATCCCGCATTCCATGGTTTTGCGTCCTTGCTTGCCCGCGCGGGAGCCGATATACGGACCCCCACCCGATAATGACCTTCCTGGTTCCAGGGCACGTAGCTCAGCGGGAGAGCACTACCTTGACATGGTAGGGGTCACAGGTTCGATCCCTGTCGTGCCCACCATCGGCTGATCCGGCCGGTGACCCAGCCTCGAATATCTCAATTGACGCGAGATCGCAGAATTTTGTGGTTCGCGTTGTGGTGGATGTGACCGCTCCGCAGGGTGGTCCGGATCGCCGCCAGAGCCGCCAGATATGACGGATGACGGCGGGCATGAGCGTGCTCTCTTGCGGCGCTCCCCTCGCGTCCGATCTGTGCCGAACGACCGTCCTCGAAAGCCAGAGGCGCACGGGCGCTGGCCCCGCCCAACGGCTCGTTTGCAAAAAAATAGCCGGCATTCATCACGGCCCCTGTGCTGATGGTGCGACCTGGCCGCAGCCAAGTGCGCGCTGCAACCGGCGGGCAAGGTTCAGCGCTTTGGAGGCGTATCGGGAGCAGGGCACAATCGCCCGAGCGATTGCGCTTGAGTGGCCGGCGCACATCGTCCTCGCGCGGCAAGTTGGAAGTTCCTATGGAGCGGGTGCAGCCGAAACTGCTAGAAACGAATTCGCGCACTAACGAGGATGAGAAATCAATGACAGGCAAGCGCGTGGTGTTCACCGGGGGAACGGGCAAGGCCGGCAGGCATGTGCTGCCGCATCTGCAGAGCAAGGGCTACGAGCTTCTCAACGTCGATCTCAAGCCGTTCGATCACCCTGGCATCAATACCCTAACCGCTGATCTGACGGACAGCGGCGAGGCCTTCAACGCTTTGACCACGCATTTCGGCTTCGACGGCTTCAAAGCCGGCAGGGCGCCGCAGGCGCCGGACGCCGTGGTTCATTTTGCGGCAATTCCGCGCGTTCTCATTGCGCCTGACAACGAGACCTTCCGTGTCAACACGATCAGTACCTACAACGTCATCGAAGCCGCAGCGAAGCTCGGCGTCCGCAAGGTCGTGATCGCCTCCAGCGAGACCACCTATGGCGTCTGCTTTGCCGAAGGCGATAAGGACTTCAAGAGCTTCCCGCTCGAGGAGGACTACGACACCGACCCGATGGACTCCTACGGATTGTCCAAGGTCGTCAACGAAAAGACCGCGCGCGCTTTTGCCATGCGCTACGGCATCGACATCTATGCGCTGCGCATCGGTAACGTCATTGAGCCGCATGAGTACGACATGTTCCCCGGCTTCCTGGCCGATCCTCCGTCGCGAAAGCGCAATGCCTGGTCCTACATCGACGCTCGCGATCTGGGGGAGATCGTACACCTCGCTATCCAGAAGGATGGGCTCGGCTTTCAGGTCTTCAACGCCGTCAACGACACCGTCACCGCCAACATCCCGACGCGCGAGTTGCTGCGCCGCTATTGTCCCGATGTCTCGGTGACCCGCGAACTCGGTGACGACGAGGCGCCGCTGTCGAACCGCAAGGCACGCGAGGTGCTCGGATTCAAGGAAGCGCACAACTGGCGGACATACGTCAAAGCCGGGTAGCGTCTACGATCGCGCGGCAGGCATTCAGGAAAGGCGGCGGCGGATCGCGACCATCAGCAGCGACAGCACGATGGTTCCGGCGATGAAGACGGCAGCGGCCGACACGATCGCCGGGCTGATGTTCTCGCGGATGGTGGCGAACATCTGCCGTGCCAGGGTGCGCTGATTCGGCCCTGCCACGAACAGGGTCAGCACGACCTCATCCAGCGAAGTCGCAAAGGCGAACAGCGCGCCGGAGACGATGCCGGGCAGGGCCAGCGGCAGCGTCACCGCGAACAGCACGGTCTGCGGCGAGGCGCCGAGGCTCGCGGCGGCACGCTCGACCCTGGTGTCGACGCCTTGCAGCGCCGAGGATACGTTGACCAGCACGAACGGGACCGCGATCACCGTGTGGGCGATGATGACACCGAGATAGGTGTTGACCAGCCCATAGCGCGCGAACATCAACTGCATGCCGACGCCGAGCACGACCGCCGGTACCACCATCGGCAACAGGAATAAGGTGCGCATGGCAGCGAACGTCAACGACGCCCGTTTGCCGCGCAAGCCGAGTGCGGCCAGCGTGCCGAGTAGCGTTGCAAGCACCGTGGTGCCGGTGCCGATGATGAGGCTGTTAAGGATAGACAGGCGCCAGGAATCGGCTTCGATCAGTTCGCGAAACCAGCGCGTCGAGTAGCCGGGGATCGGATAATTTAGGAACACGCTGTCGGTCAGCGAGAGCGGCAGGATCGCAACCAGGGGGCCGAGCAGGAACAGCACGACCAGGCTCGCGAAGAGAGCCTTGATGAGGGGAAGCGCCTTCATGCGTGCTCCTCCTCCTGCGCGAGCCTGATGTAGACCGCATAGAGCAGCATCGTCATTGCCAACAACACGAGGCCGAGCGCGCCGGCCATGCCCCAATTGGCGGCCGCGGTGGCGTAGTAGGCGATGACGGACGAGATCATCTGGTCGTTGGCGCCGCCGATCAGGGCGGGGGTAATGTAGTAGCCGAGCGCCGCCATGAACACGAGCAGCGCACCCGAAACCACGCCGCGCAGGCTCAGGGGCAGCAGCACGTGGAGGAAGGCGCGAAGCGGATGCGCGCCGAGCGAGGCCGCGGCCGGCATCAGGTTTTTCGGGATCGCGACCAGCACGCTGAAGATCGGCAGCACCATGAAAGGCAGCAGCACATGGGTCATGGCGATGACCACGCCGAGCCGGTTGAACATCAAGGGAAGCGGATTTGAGATGATGCCGAGCGCCTTCAGCGTCACATTGATCAAGCCGTTGTCCTGCAGCACGATGTACCAGGCCGCGGTGCGCACCAGCAGCGAAGTCCATAGTGGCAGCAGCACCGCACCGAGCAGGAGCTGGCGACGCCATCCCTCGACCGAGGCAGCGACCATCGCAAACGGCAGCCCGATCGCGATGCAGACCAGCGTTACGATGGCCGCGGTCACGAAAGTCCGGGTCAGGATCAGCCGGTTGGCGGATGTGCCCTCGGGCATCGCGGCGACCGCGCCGGCTGCGTTGCGTTCGAGATCGACCGCCGCCAGCAGGTTCTGGTCGGTCCAGCGCGAGGCGACCGCCTCGGCAATCGTGGTCCAGTAGGTCAGCTCACGCCAGCGCGCGTCGATGGCGGCGAGATCGACTGATCCGGCCGCGCCGTCGACGGCTCGGCGGGTCTTGCCGAGCAGGCTGCGAAAGCCGGACTGGGCGCTGTTGAGCCGCCGCACCAGATCGCCGAACTGCTCGTCATGATCAGTGAGCGCGCGCAGGTCGGCGACGAACGCGGCCTCTTGCGCCGGCGTCGGGACGGCCGTGCGGTCCCAGCCCGAAAAGGCTTGCGCGGTGCGCGGCAGGGCATTGGTCGCGACCGGGTCCGACACCGCCGACTTCATCATGGTCACCAGCGGCACCACGAAGAAGCAGATCATGAAGGCCAAAAGCGGTGCCAGCAGCACGACCGGCTTCAGCCGATGGGCGATGCTCGATCCTTGCATGATCCAACCACCCACACGTCCGACGCTGCAAAGGACAGCGCGACCTCGTCTCCGACATCGACCGCCCGCCTGGCGCGCTCACTCTTGATGATCAGCCGTTGCGTGCCGACTGTCGCGACCAGCCTGATATGATCGCCGAAATAGACCGCGTCGATGATGCGCGCCGTCAAGCCGTTGGCCGCGGGCGCGGGATCGTTGATCCGGATCGCCTCCGGGCGGATCGAGATCTGTACCCGCGCTTCATTGATGGGGGGGGCCGTGGCCCGCGCCGACAGGCTCAGGCCCGACTCGGACATCAGGCTCAGCGCGTCTTCCGTTCGTTGCGCGATCCTGCAGGGCAGCAGGTTGGTCTCGCCGATGAACTCGGCGACGAAGGGCGTGCTTGGCAGGTCGTAGATCTGCTGGGGCGTGCCGATCTGCTCGATCCGGCCGTGGTTGAACACGGCGATCCGGTCCGACATCGTCAGCGCCTCGTCCTGGTCGTGGGTCACGAACACGATCGTGAGCCCAAGCCGCCGATGCAGGTCGCGGATGTCGAGCTGCATCTGTTCGCGTAGCTTCTTGTCGAGCGCCCCGAGCGGCTCGTCCATCAGGATGACCTGCGGCTCGAACACCAGAGCGCGGGCGAGCGCGACACGCTGCTGCTGGCCGCCGGACAGCTGGGCCGGCTTGCGGGCGGCCATCGTCGTAAGCTTGACCATGTCGAGCGCGCGCGCGACGCGTTCGGCGGTCTCGGCCTTCGCCACGCCGCGCATCTTGAGCGGAAAGGCGATGTTGTCGGCCACCGTCATGTGCGGGAACAGGGCGTAGTTCTGGAACACAACGCCCATATTGCGCTTGTAGGGCGGCAGCCCGTCGATGCGACGCCCATCGATCGCGATGGTGCCGCTGGTCGGCTGCTCGAAGCCGGCGAGCATCATCAGCAGCGTGGTCTTGCCCGAGCCGGACGGGCCGAGCAGGCTGACGAGCTCGCCGCGGGCGATGTCGAGGTCGAGATGATCGACCACGGTCAGCGTCTGATAGCGCTTGGTGACCTGCCGGAACGAGATGAACGGATTGTCCATGTCCGGCAGCTTCACGGGATTGCAGACAGCGCGAGCACAGATGCGGAGGGTCTCAACTCAGGCCATCTCAACGTGCGAGCCAGGCATTGAAGCGCTTGGAGAGCGCTTCCGAATTGTCGGTCCAGAAGGTGACGTCGAGCGCGATCGCCTGCTTGAGATTGTCCGGGGTGGTCGGCAACTCGGCGGCGTATTTTTCCGGCACGAGCTTGGCCGCGGCGATGTTGGGGAGGCCGTAGGCGATGTATTCCGGCAGCTTGGCCTGGTTCTCGGTCTGGCTCGCGAAGGCGATGAAATCCATCGCGGCGTCCTTGTTCGGCGAGTTCTTCAGGATGACCCAGCTGTCGACCGCGTAGATGCTGCCCGGAAAGATGAAGGTGAAGTGCTTGCCTTCGGAACGGTTGATGGCGCTGATACGGCCGTTATAGACCGAGGTCATCGCGACCTGTCCGGACGACAGCAGCTGCAGCGGCTGCGCGCCGGCCTCCCACCAGACGATGTCGGATTTGATCGCATCGAGCTTCTTGAAGGCGCGGTCGACCCCTTCCGGGGTCTTCAGCACCTTGTAAAGATCGGCGGCGGGCACGCCGTCCGCGAGCAGGGCGAATTCGAGGGTGTATTTGGCGCCCTTGCGCAGGGAACGCTTGCCGGGAAACTTCGCGGTATCCCAGAAGTCGGCCCAGGATTTCGGCCCGTCCTTGATCTTGTCGGCGTCATAGGCGATGCCGGTCGACCACACGATCGCGCCGACGCCGCAATCGCTGACGGCGGCCGGAATGAAGCCGCCCTTGCCGCCGAGCTTCTGCCAATCGATCTTCTCGTAGATGCCGTCGCTGCAGCCGAGCTCGAGCTCCTCGGCCTCGACCTGCACCGCATCCCAGTTCGGAACGCCGGCCTTCACCTTGGCCTGCAGCACGCCATAACCGCCATCCCAGCTTTCGTCGAGCACGGTGGCGCCGATCTTGGCGGCGAACGGCTGGAAATAGATCTTGCGCTGGGCATCCTGGTAATTGCCGCCCCAGGAGACGACGGTGAGATCGCGCGCATAAGCCGGCAGTGTGACGCTCGCCAGCGCGGCTGCGGCCACGAGCGCCGCCTTCAAGGCCTTCATCGGCATCCCCCTCTTTGGCCGAAGCAAGTCGTTGCCTGACCAGCGCACGGGGACTGGACGTCAAGGATCACGCTGCAAGGTCAACGCTGCGAAATCCGCCACACCACTGATCGGCCGAAAAAAAGCTATCGGCAAGCCAACGGCCTTGCAAGCCCAGTTTCTCGGCGGCCACGTGCTCAACTGCAGGGCGAATCGGTTCTGTCATGCCGACATGGCCGGCGCAATTCCATCGCATCTCGCGACGGCGGTCGCTCCCGCGCGGCCAACTCCACCACGGATGGGGCAGCAGCACGATTTCGCGCCTCCAACCGAGGCGTCGCGCCATGCTGGCCGATGCGTTCGAACATTTCGGCCGTCTTCATCAGATTGGCTGCGACCAGGTGATTCAAAAGTTCCATTGCCAACTCCTTCAAGGAGAATGACCCGGCGGCCGGTCGCGGGTCCGGCCGCCGGGTCGGCGCGGCGTAATCGAGGTGGCGTCCTCCATTTCGCCGCGCGGTTCTATGATCGAACTCACATTCGGGGCGTTTATTCCGCCGCCTGCGGAATGTGACCGACCGTGCCGTGATCGCCGTGCTGGGTCAGCGGCTTCATGCCGGTGATGGTCCGCAGCAGCACGTAGAACACGGGCGTCAGGAACAGGCCGAACACGGTGACGCCGATCATCCCGGAGAACACGGCCACCCCCATCGCGCGCCGCATCTCCGACCCTGCGCCGGTCGAGAGCACCAGCGGCAGCACGCCCATGATGAACGCCATCGACGTCATCAGGATCGGCCGCAGCCGCAGCCGGCTCGCCTCGATCGCGGCGCGGATCGGGGTGCGGCCCGCGAATTCGAGCTCGCGCGCGAACTCCACGATCAGGATCGCATTCTTGGCGGAGAGACCGACGAGAACGATCAGCCCGATCTGGGTGAAGATGTTGTTGTCGCCTTTCGAGATGTAGACGCCGAACATGGCCGCGAGCAGCGCCATCGGCACGATCAGGAGAATCGCGAGCGGCAGGGCCAGGCTCTCATAGAGAGCCGCCAGCACCAGGAACACCAGGAGGATCGCGAGCGGGAACACCCACAGTCCGGAATTGCCGGCGATGAACTCCTGATAGGTCAGGTCGGTCCATTCGAAGGTGAAGCCGGGGGGCAGGGTTTCCGCGGCGACACGCTCGGCCGCGGCCTGCGCCTGGCCGGACGAATAGCCCGGGGCGGCTGCGGCATTGATGTCGGACGACAGGAAGCCGTTGTAGCGGATGGCGCGCTCAGGGCCTGCGCTCTGGCGGACATGCAGCAGCGCGGACAGCGGCACCATGTCGCCGGAGGCGGCGCGGACCTTGAGCTGCCGGATGTCGTCGGCGCGGGCGCGGAACGGCGCATCGGCCTGCACGCGAACCGAATAGGTGCGGCCGAACTTGTTGAAGTCGTTCACGTAGTAGGAGCCGAGGTAGATCTGCAGCGTATTGAAGACCTCGGTGACGGGCACGCCTAACTGCAGTGCCTTGGTGCGGTCGATGTCGGCAAATAGCTGCGGCACGTTGACCTGGAAGCTCGAGAACACCCCGGCGATTTCCGGCGCCTTCTGCAAGCCGGCGAGGAATGCCTTGGTGGCGTCGTTCAGCGCGTCATAGCCGAGCCCCGCGCGATCCTCGATCTGCAGCTTGAAGCCGCCGATCGTGCCCAGGCCATTGACCGGCGGCGGCGGGAACATGGCGATGAAGGCATCCTGAATGCCGGAATATTTCTTGTTCAGCTCCATCGCGATGGCAGGACCCGAAAGTGACGGATCCTTGCGCTCGTCGAACGGCTTCAGGGTCGAGAATACGATGCCGGCGTTCGAGGAGTTGGTGAAGCCGGAGATCGACAGCCCCGGAAACTGCACCGAGCTCTGGACGCCGGGCTGCGTCAGCGCGATGTCGCCCATCTTGCGGATGACTTCCTCGGTGCGATCCAGGGTGGCGCCATCAGGCAGGCGGGCGAAGCCGACCAGATATTGCTTGTCCTGCCCCGGAACGAAGCCGCCGGGGACCTGCTTGAACAGCACGGCCGTGGCGCCGACCAGGAGCACATAGAGCCCCAGCACGACGGTCTTGCCGACGATCACCTTGCTGACGCTGCCGCTGTAATTGTCGGACGCCTTCACGAAGGCGCGGTTGAAGCCGCGGAAGAACCAGCCCAGCACTGCGTCGAGAAACCGCGTCAGCCGGTCCTTCGGATCGTGATGGCCCTTGAGCAGCAGCGCGGCCAGAGCCGGCGACAATGTCAGCGAGTTGACGGCCGAGATCACGGTCGAGATCGCGATGGTCAGCGCGAACTGCTTGTAGAACTGTCCGGTCAGCCCGGAGATGAAGGCGAGCGGCACGAACACGGCGATCAGGACCAGCGCGATGGCGATGATCGGTCCCGACACTTCGCGCATGGCCTGATAGGTGGCGTCGCGCGGCGACAGCCCGTTCTCGATGTTGCGCTCGACATTTTCCACCACGACGATCGCGTCGTCGACGACGATGCCGATCGCGAGCACGAGGCCGAACAGGCTGAGCGCGTTGATGGAGAAGCCGAACAGATGCATCACCGCGAAGGTGCCGATGATGGAGACCGGAACGGCAAGCAGCGGAATGATCGAGGCGCGCCAGGTCTGCAGGAACAGGATGACGACGATCACGACTAGCACGATCGCTTCGAACAGCGTGTGCACGACGGCCTCGATCGACGAGCGCACGAACTGGGTGGGGTCGTAGACGATCTGGTAGTCGACCCCCTCCGGCATGTTCTTCTTGATCTCGGCCATCGTCGCGCGGACATTGTCCGAGATCTGCAGCGCGTTGGAGCCGGGCGCCTGGAAAATCGGGATCGCCACCGCCTGCTTGTTATCGAGCAGCGAACGCAGGCCATATTCGGACGCGCCAAGCTCGAGACGCGCGACGTCACGCAGCCGCGTGACCTCGCCTCGCCCGCCGGTCTTCACGACGATGTCGCCGAACTGCTCCTCGGTCGAAAGACGCCCCTCGGCATTCACCGAGAGCTGCAGGTCCAGGCCCTTGACGCTGGGGGAGGCGCCGACCACGCCGGCCGCGGCCTCGACGTTCTGCGCCTGGATCGCCTTGACGATGTCGCTGGCGGTCAGCCCGTGCTCGGCAGCCTTCTGCGGATCGACCCAGACCCGCATCGAATAGTCGCCGGCGCCGTAGAGCTGCACGTCGCCGACGCCGTCGATCCGCGCCAGCCGGTCCTTGACGTTGAGCACCGCGTAGTTGCGCAAATACGTCATGTCGTAGCGGCCGTTCGGCGAATTCAGATGCACGACCATGGTGAGGTCGGGCGAACTCTTCTTGGTGATGATGCCGAGCTGGCGCACCACGTTGGGCAGGCGCGGCTCGGCCTGCTGCACCCGGTTCTGCACCAGCTGCTGGGCCTTGTCGGGATCGGTGCCGAGCCGGAAGGTCACCGTCAGCGTCATCGCGCCGTCGGTGGTGGCCTGGCTGCTCATATAGAGCATGTTCTCGACGCCGTTGATTTGCTCCTCGATCGGCGTCGCCACCGTCTCGGCGATCACCTTCGGATTGGCGCCGGGATAGGTGGCGCGCACCACGACCGAGGGCGGCACCACGTCCGGATATTCCGAGATCGGCATCGCGAACAGCGCGATCAGCCCGGCGAGAAAGATCAGGATCGACAGCACGCCGGCAAAGATCGGCCGGTCGATGAAGAATTTCGAGAGGTTCATGGGTGGACCTGTGGTCGGGAGATGTCAGCGCCTGATGTGAAATCCGGGTGAGCGATTGTGCGCGACCCATCCGCATACAAGCTGTCGTCCCGGCGCACGCCGGGACCCATACTGCGGATGGCCGATTGGTGGAAAAGGCTTCGGGTCATCTTCCGTCGTCTGCAAAGGGCGCCGGTGGTTATGGGTCCCCGCCTTCGCGGGGACGACGGCTTTGGTTGACGCGGGCGATCATGATCAGCGCTGCGCCAGTTGTCTGGAGGCGGGCGAGGCGGCGTCGCCATCGCGCGCGCCCATCGACGCAACTTGCGTCTTCAACAGCGCACCTGGCCGCACGCGTTGCAGGCCGTTGACGACGACGCGATCGCCCGGCTTGAGGCCGGTCTGCACGATGCGAAGCCCCTCCACGTTGCCGCCGATCGTGATCGGGCGGTACACCGCGCGATCGTCGTCGCCGACCACCATCACGAACTTCTTGTCCTGGTCGGTGCCGATGGCGCGATCGTCGAGCAGCACCAAGGTCTGCTGCTGTGGCTGCCCCATGCGCACGCGGGCGAACTGGCCCGGGATGAATCGGCCGTCTTCGTTCTTGAACACCGCGCGCACGCGGATGGTGCCGCTCTGGCCATTGACCTGGTTATCAATCAGCTGGATGTGGCCTTTCGCCGAAAGGCCGCCGGAGGTCGTCATCTCCACCGGGATGCGATCGAGATTGCCGCGCTTGCCGGAGGCGTCCGCGATCGCGTTCAACGCACGCAGCACCACCTCTTCGTCGGCATCGAAGCTTGCATAGATCGGATTCACCGAGACCAGGCTGGTCAGCACCGGCGAGGCTGAACCGGCGGCGACGAGATTGCCGACGGTGACCTCGATCTTGCCGACGCGGCCGTCCACCGGTGCGCGAACTTGCGTGTAGTCGAGGTTGAGCCTGGCGGTCTGCAGCGTGGCTTCCGCCGCCTTGACGTTGGCGATGGCCTCGCGATTGCCGTTGTCGCGCTGGTCGTAGTCGCGCCGGGTCACCACGGCATTGCCGACCAGTTGGGCGCCACGCTCCAGTTCATTGGCGGCAAAAGCAGCACGGGCCTTCGCGGCCTCGAGCTGCGCTTGCGCCTTGTCCACCTCAGCGGCGTAAGGTGCCGGGTCGATCTTGAACAGGACATCGCCGGCCTTCACCAGCGCGCCCTCGGTGAAATTGGTCGCCAGGATCGCGCCGGCGACGCGTGGCCGGACCTCGACCCGCTCGACGGCTTCCAGCCGCCCCGAAAATTCATCCCACAGCGTGGCTTGGCGCGGTTCGACGACCGCGATGGTGACCGGGACGGCCTGTTCAGGGGCCGCGGCCTTCGCTGCGTTGGGGGAGGTATTGAAGTAACGATTTCCGGCCACCGAAGCGCCGGCAAGAAGGATGGCAGCGACTGCGACGGTGCCGAGCAGGCGCTTGAGACGGCCGTAAGGGGGATTTTTGGACGAAGGCATTCGCGCGCTCCAATAATGTAGTGCGCGCTACAGATGTGCGTCTGGCAACCAGTTCGCAAGAGACTTATGTATCGGATACTACGAAAATGGTAGCCCCTTGTGGGAAAGCTGCGCGAGATCAAAGAAAGCCCTCGAAAGAACAATAAGATAGCGCGAACCCTGGACAGCAGGCGGACGTTGCCGCTACCGGGAGCAGGGCAGGAGAGGAAGGCCGATGGCTGTGGGACGACCCCGAACATTCGATTGCGACGTCGCGCTGGACCACGCGATGGAGGTGTTCTGGCGCCATGGCTATGAGGGGGCGACGATCGCGCAGCTGACCGAGGCGATGGGCATCAACCCGCCCAGCCTCTATGCCGCCTTCGGCAGCAAGGAAGGTCTCTTGAAGGCCGCGCTCGACCGCTACACCGAGCGGCGGGCCGCCTGGATGGAAGAGGTGCTGAGCGCGCCGACCGCCCGCGAGGTTGCGGAGCGGATGCTGATGGGGGTCGCCGAGAAGCAGACCGATCCCGCCAATCCGCCCGGCTGTCTGTTGGTGCAGGGCGGGATTGCCTGCGGCACCGGCTCGGCCAGCGTGCCGTTCGAACTCGCGGCACGCCGTGCCCAGACCGAAGAGCAATTGCGTGACCGGTTCGCGCGGGCCAAGGAGGAGGGCGATCTGAAGCCCTCCGCGGATCCGGCGGCGCTCGCGCGCTATGTCTCGGCCGTCAGTGTCGGCATGGGCGTGATGGCCTCCTCCGGCGCCGACCGCGAGGCGCTGGCGCAGGTCGCGGCCGTTGCGATCAAGGCGATCGAGGAGCAGTCGGCGCGTTGACGCCGGGCATCGACGCGCAATTTGAAAGAGAGTTCGCTGGCAAGGCTCGTTCAAAGGCTCGTTCATGGGCGTGGCCTAGACATGAGACGTCAGTCTCGCGACGCGTCTCGCGTCCGAGTTGATGGCAGAGGCGGCCCTCGACATCGGGAGGGCGCAGGGAAGGCCGGATGCTGGCCGCACCCATGGCCCGCCTGCAGGAAAAAAAGCAGGCGGCAGTCACCACAGGTTCGACCGGGATCATCCGGCCTTCCCTGCGCGAAGGGCTTTACGGCTTATACGTGCTCTCCCCGGGGACCGGCTCTCTTGCCCCCGTCACCCATCCGCGTCACGCGGCGAGCTTGGCATCAGCGCCGGGATGCCAGGACCACACGATTTCGCCGTCCGTGCCGGCATGCGCTCGTCTGGCGCAACCGTCACGGCCATCGCAGCCCGCCTCTACGTATCGTGACGACGCGTACGCCCCTCCGCGTGAGGCAGGATGGCGGCATCAGAACATGATTTCTGAAAAAACGAAACAGATATATTTTTCGCGCAGCGTCTTGACCCGCCGCATGCGTTTGATGCCGTGGACGAAATTAGGCGCTCGGCGCAATCGGCGACCGATGAAGCACCGGCAGCTCCGAGGTCTGGTCCACCTGCTCGCGACCGCTGCGCCTGAAAGCCGGGCGACCGAGGTCGGCTTCGGAAATGAACGGCGAACAACGGCGTGTTCAGCATGGCTTCAAAGCAGGGAATGTAGAACATCGCCACAACTTCAATGGAGGGGACAATGGTCTCGCTCAAGACATCTCTCTCAGGCGGCCTCGCCGCGCTCGCCGTGACTGCAACCCTGTTCGCCGGCTCGGCGCCGGCTCAAGCCCATGATGGACGCAACGCGGCGTTGATCGGCGGCCTGGTTGCCGGGGCCCTCATCGGTGGCGCGCTGGCGTCGGAAGCGCAAGCCTATGAGCCTGCGCCGGTCTACCGCTCCTACTATCGCCACCCCGCTTATGACAGCTACGGCTATGACCACGCCGGTTACGCGCCGGCCTACCGGGACCGCAATTGCGACCACGGCTACGGCAATGTTTCGAATTGGGATGACGACGACGACGATTAGCCAGCCGTGGGCAAAGGCGCCTGCGTGATGTCTCCACGCGCGAGCTCGCGACGGCGCCGCGTCCCCCAACTGGTTCATGAAACAGCGATGGTGGGCACGTGCCGCCTCACGGCGGCGCTTTGCCCACCCTACTTCGCTGAATACGTTGCTGTCCGCGCGTGGGCACTGTTAGTATCGCGCCCATGCCGTTCGCAATTACACTCCGCTTAGATTCCGCCAGCGCTGGTCCTATCGAAGCGCTGTGGCTTAAGCTTGCCGCCGACGGAATCGACGCCGATCGGCATCAACTTGGCTACGCTCCGCATATCACCCTGGCCATCTACCCAGATGAAGCTCCTCTTAACAGGCTTCGCAGCGCGCTTGAAGATATCTGCCGAAATTGGGAGGCTCTTCCGGTTCGCTTCAGCGGATTAGGTGCTTTTCCGGGGGACGGCGCCGTTCTATGGGCTGTGCCCGTTGTGACCGCCGAGTTGCTTGCTCGGCATCAGGCCATACAAACTGCACTTCCCGACCTTAAGGTTCATGCGCATTATCGGCCTGGAGCCTGGGTCCCTCACGTGACGTTGTCAGCCGCCTTGCCTGACCCGGGGCCGGCTCTCATGGCTCTCCTCTCCAATTGGGAGCCAATTGCAGGCGTTCTCGACCGGGTCGACTTGGTGAGCTTCCGTCCTGTCGAAGTGCTACAGAGCTACGGCATGCGGTCAGAGCGATTCATAACTTAGCCGGCCGTAGGGTGGGCAAAGGCGCATGCGTGATGTCTCCACGCGCGAGCTCTCGATGGCGCCGTGCCCACCAACTGGTTCATGAACTTGAAATAGCGATGGTGGGCACGCGCCGCCTCAGGGCGGCGCTTTGCCCACCCTACGCTTGCTCGGGCTCGCGACGGCGCCGTGTCCCCCAACTGGTTCATGAAATAGCAATGGTGGGCACGCGCCGCCTCACGGCGACGCTTTGCCCACCCTACGCTTGCTGTCGACCTATCCCGGACATTCAGAGTGTCCTATTTTGAGCGATTGCTTCTAACGCAGCGGCTATGCGCTCAAGTGCCTCTGTATTTCGACTCACGACTTCCAGAGTAGCGACGTTTTGCTGAGCCAACTGCTTCCGTACGCGGACATACTGATATGAGCGATACGCAACAAAAAATAGGACAATGAGTCCAGCCATAATCAGAGGGATAATGTTTTCCAATTCATGAACCATAGATCTTTCCATATTTTAGGCCGCGTCAGTTGGCGGCCTCTGTCATATCAGGCCAAGCCTGAGATGTCGCCTCTTGGCCCTTCTGCGACCTCGGGCGAGCTCCGCTTCTGCGCGGCTATCGGCGGACAAGCGGACTTAATTCGGCGAAGCACATGACCGCTGCGCGATGATGAGGCGGGCCGTCCCATGCGCTGGGCGGCGGTCGCCCTTCGCGTTGGTCTCTTGTGCTTCCGAACCAGCTTGGTTTCTCTGGGACGGGCATCGCCGGCCGGGACGATGCGCGCCGTTTTCTCTCGCGACCAAGCAGGTTCAGCCTTCATGCGTGTCTTCTCCGCCGCTCTCGCCACCGAGACCAATACGTTCGCGCCGATGCCCACCGGGCTCGCCACCTTTCATGAGCGGGCCTATTTCCCCGCCGGCAGCCATCCCGACAAGATGCAGATGCACGGCGGGCCGCTGTGGGCGGCGCGGCAGGTCGGCCCGTCCAGAGGTTGGACGCTGATCGAGGGGCTGGTCGCGGCTGCGGTGCCGAACGGCGTCGTCACCCGCCAGGCGTTCGAGACGCTGCGCGACCAGATCCTGGCCGATCTCAAGGCGGCGCTGCCGGTCGACATGGTGCTGCTCGGCCTGCACGGGGCGATGATCGCCGACGGCTATGGCGATTGCGAGGGCGAGCTGATCACGCGGGTGCGCGAGATCGTCGGGCCTGACGTGGTGATCGGCGGCACGCTCGATCCGCACTGCCATATGAGCGAGGCGATGGTCGCAGGCGCCGACCTGCTGATCTGCTGGAAGGAATATCCGCACACCGACATCTTCGAGCGCGCGCAGGAGTTGGTGGAGTTCTGCGCCGCGCTGGCCGAGAAGCGCTTGATGCTCCGGCATGCCCTGGTCGACACCAACATGATCGTCACCCTGCACACCACGCGCGAGCCGGTGCGCAGCTTCGTCGACCGCGTGAGCGCGCTGGAAGGCAAGGAGGGCATCGTCTCGGTCTCGATCGTGCACGGCTTCGGCTGGGGCGACACGCCTTCCATGGGCACCAAGGTGCTCGTTTACAGCGATGCTGCTGTCGATCCGGACGGCGCACGTGCCGCGGCGCTGGCGCGTCGGCTCGCCGATGAACTGATCGCGATGCGCGAGGCCGTGACCGAGCGCATGCCCGGGGTCGATGCGGCGCTGGACCAGGCGCTCGCGACCGAAGGCACGATTGTGCTGGCCGACGCCAGCGACAATCCCGGCGGCGGCGCGCCCGGCGATTCCACTTTCCTGCTGCAGCGGATCATCGAACGAAAGATCGACAATGTCTGCCTCGGCCCGGTGTGGGATCCGATCGCGGTGCGCATCGCCTTCGATGCCGGTGTCGGCGCCAAGCTGCCGCTGCGGATCGGCGGCAAGATCGGGCCGCTGTCCGGCGATCCCGTCGATGCCACCTGGGAGATCAAGGCGTTGAAGCAGGACATGGTGATGACGGGTCTCGCCGGCACGCCGGCCAAGCTCGGCGATTGCGCCCTGATCGCTTGTGGCGGTGTCGAGGTCGTGATCACGACCTTCCGCTGCCAGGCCTTCGGAACCGATCTCTTCACCCAGCTCGGCTGCGATCCGGCGACGCATAAGCTCGTGGTGGTCAAGTCGGCGCAGCATTTCCGTGCCGCCTATGCACCGATCGCAACCGCCGTGATCACGGTGGACGCGCCGGGCGTGGTGGCGCGCGATCTCACGACCTTGCCGTACAAGACGATCAAGCGCCCGAAATGGCCGCTGGACGAATTGCCGAAGGCGTGAGGCGAGCGAGCTGTTTCAAAACGCAACGCCCGGCGCGTCGCCGTTAACGATTCGAACGCGGCCTGAACGAATCGCGTCCGAATCAGCGGCGAGGCGCGGTACGATACTTGTTCACGGCTAGATGTCGGCGTGGCTGACGCTGTACCCCATAGTTCTGCCGAACGAGCCCGGCGTGGCCGGTAGATGCGAGCTCAAAAAGTTAAGGCCCGGCGCAAACGCCGGGCTCTGGTTGAGCAGCCAAAGACATGGGCGATTGCGTATGTCAGATGCTTCAAAACGAAACGCTACGAGCGCGGCTCTTAACTTTTGGAACGCGCCTGGAACGAAGCATGTCCGAATCGCTGGCGCCGTCGGGTGCGTCGTCTGTTCACGGCTAGATCTCGCGCTCTGCCGCAGCGGCATACAATATCCAGCCGAAGCGTTCGCCTGGCGAGGCGATCTCAGCTCCGAAACGTTAAAGCCCGGCGCAAGCGCCGGGCCCTAGTCCTTAAGCCGTCAGGTCAGAGCACGATCAGGTCAGAACGCGACCTGCGTGCGCATCGCGAAGGCATCGAACCTCGAACCTGCATTGACGGTGCTGGTCGAGCTGGCCTGTTTGGAGATGTCGCCATGCAGGTAGTTGAACATGAAGCGGATGTTGCTGCTGACGTACCAGTTCAGCGCCGCGGTGTAGACGTTCTGCCGTCCGCCGGCGATGCCGGCCGCGGTGGCAAGCTGATCATTCAGGTCGATCGTGCTGAAGCGACCGGCGATCTCCCAGGCCCCCCAGCTGCCGGCCTGCAGCGAGAACGGATGCGCCGGCGCGATGCCGCCATAGGAGGCCGAGGCCGGATTGTACTTGTGGCTTTCGCCGGTCAGGACATAGCTCGCCTCGACATAGCCGCCCTGGAATTTCAGGCTCGACGCGCCGAACGGCGGCAGGCCGGTGTTGGCGGTGCGATCGACATTGAACCAATAATATTCGCCCTGGGCGAAGAACGAGCCGTACGTCCCGGCCGCCTCGACGCCGTAGACCTGGGCGCCGGAGACGTTGGCGATCGCGCCGGTCGAGACCAGCGAGGTCGGATCGATGCGCAGCTCGGGACGGTCGCTTAGGGTCAGCGTCTGCGCCTGCGTGACGAGGTTGCGCGGCGGCTGGATCAGCCATTCCGCATCGGCGCCGAGGTGGAACGAATAGTCCGGACCGCTGACGACCTGGCCGGCGACGCGGGCCACCGCGCCATATTGCTCGCTGGTGCCGGCGGGCGCGACGCTGGAGGCGGAGTGGATCGCGCCGGTCGTCGGTCCCGTGACATAGCCGCCGGCCCAGAACGTGTCGTTCCACCAGCGCGTGCCGAAAGCCGAGCGGAAGTCGCCGGCAGCGATGTTGGTGGCGACGACGCCTGCCGAGGCGCGCTCCATGAACAGGATGTCGTTCGAGCTCGTGGCCTCATCGAGCGTCCAGGGCAGGTCCATGATGCCGCCCTCGATCGCCATCTTGCCGCCGAACGGCTTGAGGCCGGTGTAGCTCAGATAAGCGTTCTCGACCCCCGCGACGCCGCCGCCGGGCAGCGAGCCGGGCGCCGTGCCGCCGAAGCCGTCCGATGAGCCGCCAAAGTCGTAGATCAACGCATAATTCCAATCGCCCAGGAACTTGCCTAACACACCGATGCGGGCGCGGCGCACATTCTCGCCGCTGTCCAGTTTCTGCGGCGACGTCGCCGCGCTGTTCGGACGATAATTGTAGCCACCGACATCCCAATGCAGGCGGCTGGTCAGCGAGATGCAGTTCTGCTCGTCCGCGGTGCAGATCGTCGGCCGATTGTTCGGCATCGTCACGACGACGCCCGACGCCACGAGCGGTCCCTTGGTCGGGATGGCCGCATTGGCGTTGGCGACCGCGGTCTTGACGTCGGCCTTCGCCATGTCTGCCTTGGCGTTGGCTGTCGCCGCGGCCTGCGTATTGGCCGTCGTCTGCTTCTGCAATCTGTCGAGCTTCTGCTCGAGCATCTTGAGCTGCTGCTTCAACAGCGCGATCTCGGCATCTGTGCCCTCGGCCGCACGCGCCGACGAGGCCGCCAGCAGCCCCGCCACGGCGACCATCGTTGCCGTCCGTATCCTCATGGTTTTCCCCTTCGTTATTGCAGTCACCCACCCCTGCAAACGGCGCCAACCGTAAAAAACTCGGGTGAAGGTCCTGCGACAGCGTAGTCGCGATTGCTGATTCCACCTATCTGAAAGCTGCATGAGGGGAGGGGACGCTTGGATGATGTCGATCGTCCAAGCGTCGGCGCGGCGGAAACGTTGGATGCGCCCGGGTCCCGGTGTCGCAGGTCTGCAACACAAGGTCATCATATGTAAGAGCGCCGGCTCAGGACCGGGGGACTTCGATCTGCCGCGTCGGCCGACCTATCAGCTTGAACGGTGTCGGTGAGAACGGCCCCTGCGGTGCACGCGTGATCAGGGCGATGAAGCCGAGCGCGGTGATCGCAAGCCAGAAGCACAGCCAGAAGCCGTCGATATAAGCGAGCACGTTGGCTTCGCGCTGCACCTGGCCCGCGAGGGTGCCGATCGCGCGGCCCTGGGCCTCTCCGGCGCCGCGGCTGGAAAAATAGCTGATGAGCCGCTGCAGCACCCGCACCACGTCGGCATCCCCGCTTTGGATATTGAGCCCGAGATAGGCGGAGTGCACCTGCTCGCGCACGCGCAGCCAGGTGCCCATCAAGGCGACGCCGATCTCGGCGCCGCCGAGCCGCATGATCTGGATATAGGCCGCGAACGCCGTCGCGCGCGAGGGATCGGAATTGGCCAGCGCCACGATGATGATCGGCAGCAGCGTGAAGGCCTGGCCGATCGACTGCAGCAGCACGATCGGGACGAAGTCCTCGCGCGCCCAATCATGCGTCACCTGGGTGCCGAGCAGGTTCGCGCTGGCGAAGGCCGCAAAACCGATGACGACGACGATGCGGGGATCGAGATGCCGCAGCAGCCAGATCGAGACCGGCACGAGCACGACCATCGGCAGTGCGCCGTAGATCAGCAGCAGCATGCCGCTCTGCTCGGGCCGCAACTGGGTGATGGTGCCGAGGAAGTTCGGCACCAGCGAGGAGTTGGAGAGGCTGGTCAAGGTGTAGAGCAGGATGACCGTCAGAGAGAGCCCGATATTGCGCGAGAACAGCACGTTCACGTGCGCCCAGGGCTGGCGGACCAGCGCCTCGTTGATGAGGAAAATGGCCAGGAGCGCGGCGCCGCCGAGCAGCAGCGCCATCACCGTGCCGGATTGCAGCCAATCGAGCCGGTTGCCCTGGTCGAGGCCGGCATAGATCATCGCAACCGAAGTCCCGAGCAACAGCATGCCGCCCCAGTCGGCGTCCTTCAACAGCTCGCGATTGACCGGCTCGGCCGGCGTGCCGAGATAGACCATCAGTCCCATCAGCGGTGCGAGCACGACGCCCTGCCAGTACAGCCATTGCCAGCCGAGATGCTCGACATAGAAGCCGACCAGCGAGGTCGACGAATCCAGCGCGAAGCCGACGCGGATGGAATAGAGCGAGATCGCCGGCAGCCACCAGCGGATCGGCAGGTTGCGGAAGATGATCATCAAGGTCGCCGGCACGAAGGTGCCGAGCAGCATGCCGTGCACGATGCTCAGCGCGATCAGCGTCGGATAGTGGTGCACGAATGGAATCACGAGCGAGGTCAGCGCATAGATCAGGCTCGGAATGCCGAGCACCCGCCGCAGTCCGAACGCCGTTGCAAGCCAGGCGACCGCGGGCGCGATGAAGATCTGCGAGCCGATCCCGGCGGTGGAAAGCCACGCCCCTTCATCGAAGCCGAGCGAGAACGCGCCGCGCAGGTCCGGCAGGCCGACCGAGGTGAGCCGGCTGTCGAAATTGGCGAGAAACGCGCCGAGCAGCACGGCGACCACGGCAAACAGCGGATAGCGCGCGACCTCGCCGCGCGAGACCGGCCCGCGATTTGCGGCGCTAGCGTCCGCCATCGGTGCGATCGGTGTGAATATGGGTCACCACCGACATGCCCGGCAACAGCCGTGCCAGCAGCGGCTGGTCGTCGTCGAGCTGGATGCGCACCGGGATCCGCTGCACCACCTTGGTGAAATTGCCGGTGGCGTTGTCGGGCGGCAGCAGCGCGAATTGCGAGCCGGACGCCGGTGCGATCCGCTCGACGCGGCCGTGCAAGCGCTGGCCGGGGAAGGTGTCGACCGAGATGTCGACAGGCTGGCCCGGCGTGACATGCGTCAGCTGCGTTTCCTTGTAGTTGGCGACCACATATACGTGCGGCAGCGGCACCACCGCGATGAGATTGCTGCCGATGTTGACGTAGTCGCCGGGCTGTACCTGCCGCTCGCCCACGACGCCGTCGAACGGCGCGGTGATCCGGGTATAGCCGAGCTTCAGCTTCGCGGCCGCGAGTGCGGCCTTGGCGCCGGCGAGGTCGGCGCCGCGCTGCTTCTTGGTGCCGGTCAAGACGTCGAGCTGGTGGCGTTGCGCGGCGATCACCGCGCGGCTCGCGCGCACGTCGGCCTGCGCCTTGGCATAGGCCGCGGTCGCCTGTTCCAGCCTCTGCTTCGTGCCGGCCTCGCTCTGCGACAGCGACTGTTGCCGCTGCTGTTCCTGCTGGGCTTCGACTTCGGCTGCGGTCGCCGAGACCTGCTGCGCCTCGGCCTGCGCGATCGTCGCATATTGCAGCTCGATCTGGTTGCTCAGATTGTCGAGCGCGGCCTGCGCGGCTTCGACCGTCGCCTCGGCCTGCGCAACCTGCGCCTCGTAATCGGCGGGATCGATCTGCACCAGCAGGTCACCTGTCTTGACGCGTTGAAAATCGCTGACCGCCACCTTGAGCACTTCGCCGGCGACGCGGCTGGAGAGTTTCGTCAGCTCGGCCCGGACATAGGCATCGTTGGTGGTCTGGATCGCGGCGTTGCCGACCCAGGCATCCCAGCGCAGCGTGGCGAGGCCCACGAATGCGAGCGCGACCACGACGGCGAACAGCGGAATCGCGAGCCGCGCCAGCGCACCGCCAGTTGGAGCGCTCGTCGTGCGGGGGACACCGGCGGGAGCGGGGCTGGCTTGTGGCGCGACGACACTGCCCGATTGCTCACTCACGGCGCATCTCCATTCCGTCCCTTCCGCGGGGGCTGTCACGATCCCGGATTTCGCCAACGAGGCCACCGCGATACGGCGCGAAATCGGAGAGCGAGCGCGAGCCGGAAGAGAATGACGACTCTCATACGATAGAACCATGCGGTGGGCCACCCCTGTTGATCGCAGAGGCGCCCCAGGATTGTCGCGATAGCTTCGTCCAGTCCAGCCCTTGCGGCGGGCCGCCGAATGTGGAACCCCGTGGTTCTCCCAGCTTGGGCGATCGCTCCGCCGCGGATTAACGTTATCGAAGATGCCGTTTTGTGCTTGCAGCGAGAATGGCTTATCGTCGGGATTTATTTGGCTGCGACCGGCACCGTCGGCAGGCCGGTTAAAGCGATTGAACAGAGGAATGCGTACTGATGCGGAATAGGGGCGCGATCCTGATTGCTGGTGGCGCCGGCTATATCGGATCTCATTGCAGCAAGGCGGTCGCAGAGGCCGGGTTTCTGCCCGTGTGCTACGACGATCTGACCTCGGGCCATCGCAGCTTCGTTCGCTGGGGACCGCTGGTGTTCGGCGACGTCGGCGACAGCGCCAAGGTCGCTTCGACCATCCGTCAATACGATGTCCAGGCAGTGATGCATTTCGCGGCGTCGAGTGCCGTCGGCGAGTCGCTGGCCCATCCGCAAAAATATTACGTTAACAATGTTGCCGGTACGCTCGGTCTGCTGCAGGGCATGCGTGAGGCCGGCTGTAACCGCCTGGTGTTCTCATCGACGGGAGCCGTCTACGGTAATGCGGGCCGCGAGCCGATCCCGGAAAGCGCGGCGGGGCCGACCGTCAATCCTTACGGCCGCTCGAAATACATGATCGAGCAGATCCTCGCCGATTATCGTGCTGCCTATGGCTTCAACGCGATCAGCCTGCGCTATTTCAACGCCTGCGGGGCCGATGCGTCGGGCCTGATCGGCGAATTGCGCGATCCCGAGACGCATCTGATCCCGCGCGCGCTGATGGCGATCCTGGGCCACGTGCATGATTTCGCGATCTTCGGCACCGACTATGATACGCCGGACGGCACGGCAGTGCGCGATTACATCCACGTCGACGATCTCGCCGCGGCGCATATCGCCGCCATCGAGCGGCTGCTTCAGGACGATCCAGGCGGCGCTTTCAATCTCGGCACCGGCACCGGCTATTCGGTGCGCGAGATCGTGGATGCGATCCGCAACGAGACCGGCGAGTCCGTGCCGCTGGTCTATCGCGAGCGCCGCGCCGGTGATCCCGCCATCCTGGTCGCCGATCCCTCCCAGGCCGAACGGCAGCTCGGATTCAAAGCTCGCCGCTCCGACCTCGGCCATATCATCCGCTCGGCCTGGGCCTGGCACCAGAAGGCGCATCCGCGCATCGCCTGACGATCGCAAGTGCGCCGCGTCAGGCCACGGCCTGATCAAGCCTATTCCAGATCGACGGCGTGATACTGCCCGGACTTGTCGAGCTGCGTGCCCCAGACCTTGTGCACCGCCTGGTGGTCGGACGGCCCGAAATTCACCTTCGGCCCGAGCCCGAGCTCGTAGTTGCGCATGTTCTCCATCGTGTCCACCAGCGCCTCGGTGTCGAACGCCGGGCCGACCCGCCGCAATCCTTCGATCAGGATGTTGGCCGTGAGGTAGGCTTCCAGTGACGCGTAATCCGGCTGCTCGCCGGGAAAGTATTTGGCGAGCGCCTTCTTGTAGTTCAGCGCCACCGAGGCATAGCTGTCCACCGGCGGCGTGACCTGGGTGCAGATGACGCCGTCCGCGAAGCGCGGGCCGAGCAGCATCAGCTCATTGGCGAGGCCGGTGCTGCCGACACCCGAGATCGTCGCGTAGATCATGTCCGGATAAAGCTCGCGAGTCTTCTCGATGAATTTCGCCGCCGGACGAAACGTCGCCACGAGCACGACTGCCTTGATCCCGGGTTTCCGGCGCAGTTGCGCCACCGCTGCATCGACGTTGACGGTGTTGCGATTGTAGTACATGCGGAGGATGGCGGGTGCATCGCCGCCGCGGAGGGTGCGAAGGGCTTTGGTCACGCCGTCCCACCCTGCATCGCCATAGGCGTCCTGTTGAGTGAGGACTGCGATCTCCTCCGGACGCAGACGCCGGATCTTCACCAGATAATGAATGATGGCATCGACCTCCTCGGCATAACCGGCGCGGAAGTTGAACACGTAACGGTCCGGTGGATCATGCCGGAGCGAGGGCGCGCCGGTGAACGCGCCGAAATAGAGCGCATGGTGCTCCAGCGCGTAGGGGACGGAGATCAGGGCGGTCGGGCTGCCGTAGTTTTCGATGAAGCCGAACACCTTGTCCTTCTCGTAAAGCTGCTTCATCGCGTCCAGCGTTCGCGTCGGCTCATAGCCGTCGTCGGCGGTGACCAGCTTGAGCTGCCGGCCGTGGACTCCGCCATTGTCGTTGACCTGGTTGAACGCGGTCTCGATACCCAGCTTGAGCTCGCGGCCCATGTCCCTGCCGGGCCCTCCGAACGGCGCTGCCATGCCGAGGCGGATCTCGGTGTCGGTGACGCCCTGGACCGCGCTCGTCGTCTGCAGGGCGCGTGCGGTCGGCGCAACGTTGGCGGTCCGCGTCTCGGGACTCGCCAAGCGATCGTCCTCGCGCAGCGGCGAGCCCGAGATTGGCGGAGCGGACGCAGCGGCAGGGGCCGCACTGGCCGAGGTCACGCTCGGAACGAAGGCGGGTGTTGCAATCGGCGGCGCGGCTGCGGTCGTTGGCGGACCCACCGACGCATCGGCGCGGCTATCGCTGAGAGGCGCGCCGGACCAGCGCGGCACCAGCACCAGCGCGGCGTAGCTGGCCGCTGCCGCGGCCAGTACCACGGCACCCAGCAGGAGAAGCACGTTGAATGATCTGCGCTCGCGGGGCGGCGGAGGAACGTCCTGTACGCCCAGCCTCGGAAAGCGATCAGGCGCCCTGATCCGGTCCTGCTCGGCATGCCAGAACATTTCCGGCAGCGAATCCGGGTCGTCGCCGCCATCAGTCACATATCTAGGATATTCGCTCTCGCCGCGCCGATCGGACAGACGTCCCATGATGGCTCCCCAATTCGCCTCGCGCATCCCATGTTGTCGTTGGATCTTTTTTCGGGATTGCTGCGCAGTCGCGCATTGCGGTCTCGCAGCCGGTGAAGGTTGCTCGAGGCCGCGGCGCCTCATCGACTAATCGTCAAGTGTTTTTGAGAGTATCGTCGCGTGAGTCGAAGTCGATCATCCCGACGATCTTGAGCCGAGATGATATGGCATAATGCGGCGGCAGTTTGTTCTTCGCGACATGTGCGCGAAGAAAACGAGGCCGCCTCCGTACAGCGATGTTGTGCGAATCGCGCGGTTCCAATCCAACACATGTCATATTGGAACTCAGGTGCCCTGATGCAGTTCACGCGCCGGATCGCGCGTGCCACAGCCAGATTGCCGCCAGCACGACGAGCGAGCCGATGAAGGCTGCCACGACGTCTCGCAGCGAAATGACGATGCTCTCCAGGCTGGGGAAGAGCCCGAACAATGCGAACAACGCGCCGCCGATGACGGCTCCTGCGCATCCGAGCCCGATGTTTGCAAGCAAGCCAAATCCGGCTTTGCGGCCTTTCACCAGCATCCCGGCGAGGCTGCCGCCAATCAGCCCGACCACGAGCCAGGTCGCTGCGTGCGCGATCGTAAACATTCTCATCCCCCTTGCTCTATCATTGATCTCGCCGATCTCGCGAGCAGACAGCTCAATCCGCCACTATCTAGGACGAAGCACATCGTTACTCTCCTGTCCGGAAAGTTACGGACGCATCACTGGCGACCGAGCGACGATCTCGGCAACAGGTCGAAGACAATTTTCCGCAAATGCAAATGCGAGCGGTGCGGCCGTGCGACTCGCACAAGCAACCTTTTGCATCTTGCGACCGATCTGGTTGCGGCAATGCTCATTGTAATCCTCTCAGGCATCGCCTGACAGAGCTTGGTTTCCCGCCATGTCGGCAATCGCAACTATTTCCATCGCGGACCGCGATGGCGCTTGATCTACCGCAAAGGTTTGGAATGCCCCGTGAGCTTCAATTTCGCGAACGCAGTCATGCGCGAGGGCGCGTGGACGAAAGCGCGGAGGCGCATATGATCGATAGACGAACGCTCATCAAAGGCGCCGGCGCGGCGTTGGTTGCGTCCGAGCTTGGCTTTGCGGCCGCGCGGGCCGAGGCCGACGATCCGCTCTCCTACGCCTCGGTCGACGATCTCATCGCCATGTTCCGGGCCAGGAAGGCGTCGCCGGTCGATCTCTTGAAGGCGCAGATCAAGCGGATCGAGGCCCTTAATTCGAAGGTCAATTGCATCACCTATGAGCACTTCGATCAGGCGCTCAAGGAGGCCAAACAGTCCGAAGACCGCTATCGGCGCGGGACCGCAAGGCCGCTGGAAGGAATCACGGTTGCCATCAAGGATGAATTCAGCAGGCCGGGTTGGCGGATCACGCAAGGCTCGCTCCTCCTCAAGGACTCGCCGCCCGCAACGGAAAGCTCGGCGATCACCGACGCGCTCGAGGCGGCCGGCGCCGTGATGCCGTTCCAGACGACGGTGCCGGAGTTCTACCTCTTCCTCGGCGCTTCGACCCGGGCCTGGGGCACCACACGCAATCCGTGGAATCTCGAATACTCCCCGGGCGGGTCGTCCGCCGGATCGGCGGCGGCGCTGGCCGCAGGTTTCGCGACGCTCGCCATGGGTTCGGATATGGGCGGCTCGATCCGGATTCCCGCCTCGCAATGCGGCCTCTATGGCTTCAGGCCGCCATTCGGGCGCGTCGCGGGTGGGGAAATCCCCTTCGCGACCTCGGGCCCGCTCGCGAGGCGGTTCGACGACATCGTCCATTTCCAGAACGCCATCGTCGGGCCTTCCGAGAAGAGCATGGCGACGATGCGGCCTCGTCTGGACTATCCCGCCCATTACCCGCGCCTTTCGGGGTGGCGCATCGCCGTGGATTGGGGCGCCGCCATTGCCGACGTCATCCCGCCGGTGAAGGCGGCGATGCTGAAGGGGATCGAGAGCTTGCGCGCGGCCGGTTGCGTCGTGGACGAGGTCGATTGCGGCTTCTCGAAGTCCCAGAAGTTCGTCTACATTCGCGGGCTGATGTCGACCTCCATCGGCACTGCGATCGAGATCTCGAATGCCCATCGAGATCAGCTCTCGCCCTATATGACCGAGATGCTCGACCAGATCGGAGCCGTCGGACCGCGCCAGGCCGAAGAAGCCGAACAGCTGCTGGACCAACTGCACCGGCAAGTCCAACAACGCGTGTTCGGGAAAGGCTACCGCGTCTTGCTCATGCCGACGATGGCGACGCCGCTTGTCCGCGCCGACATGTTCAAGAGCAAGGAGGACAAGGTGGACCCGTGGGTGGGCACCGGACTGGGCTTCGCGCTGACCTGGCACTGGAACCTCCTCAACCGCTATCCGGTCATCGATGTCCCGCTTGGCGTGGTCGAGGATCGGATGCCCTCGGGCATGCAGGTGATCGGTCAGACCTACACCGATCTCGACACTTTCCAGTTCGCGTCCAACTGGTCTCGACTCCGGCCGGCCCTGTTTGCTGGCGGCCGATTCCCGAGCTTCACCTGATGCTGGGGAGACATTCGGCAGCGACGCAGCTTGCCGGGCTGCGGACGTCCTGAAGGGGAAAACAATGTGCATTGCATGCGGTCCAACCATCAGTTCGCTTTTTGCGGCATCGAAGTCGGACGCCGGAGGAATGACGCGTCGGCAGATGGTCGCGACCGCTGCTGCGGCCGCAACATTCGCGGCCTCTTCCTCGGCTCCAGCCTGGGCCGCCCCCAACCGTACGACCGTCTTTCGCGGTGGCCGCGTCTACACGGTGGAGGAGTCCAAGCCCTGGGCGCAGGCTGTCGTCGTCAAGGGAGAAAAGATCGCCTATGTCGGCGATGATGCTGGGGCCATGAAGTTTGCCGGACGCGGGGCGGAGGTCATCGACCTCCAGGGACGCATGTTGATGCCGGGTTTCGTGGAGGCGCATTGGCACCTTTGCACGCTTGCGTTCGCCCGCGGCGCCTGGGTCAATGAGGAAGATCCGGAGCGCATCTACGCCATCCTCCGCGACTATGCGAAAACGCATCCCGACGAAAAGTTCATCCTTGGCTTCGGATGGATCGCTGCCGCGTTTCCTGCTTCAGGGCCTCGCAAGGAAGCGCTGGACGCGATCTTCCCCGACCGGCCCGTACTGCTCGTGAGCTGCGACCTGCACAGCTACTGGGTCAATTCCAGGCTGCTGGAGATGGCCGGCATTACGAAGGATACCCCGCGCGATGTCGTGCCCGGCTCCTCCTGGTACGAAAAGGATCCCAATGGCGAGCCGACCGGCTTCATCTCGGAAGTGCCGGCGCTGTTCGCGGTGCTGCAGACGCTCGAAAAGCACGGCATCGAACCCTTCGGCCTGAAGTCGGCTGCCGCGGCGATCGAGGAATGGCAGCCCAAGCTCGCGGCTGCCGGCATCACCACCTTCTTCGATGCGGGCTTCAGCGCGTGGCCGACCGAGCAGCATCACGGTTTCGACATGCTGGTCGACCTCGAGAAGCGCGGCAAGTTGTTGCAGCGCGTGATTGGCAGCCTCTATCACAATGATCCCAATGTCGATCCGTTGCCGACCATTCGGGCCTATCGGAAGCGCTATCGCACCCCGCTGGTCAAGGCGGACGTGCTCAAGCTGATCGTCGATGGCACCGAGCTGAGCCGTACCGCCTATCTGTTGGAGCCTTATGCCGGGCAGCCGGATCGGCGCGGCGAGCCGTTATTGCCCTCGCCCGTGTTGAACCGGATCCTGCGCCAGGCGCATGCGGAGGGGATCGATACGCACCTTCATGCCGTGGGCGATGCCGCGGTCCGAATGAGCCTCGACGGCTACGAAGCCGCGTTTGGCAAGAACGGGCCCGGCGACCGCCGCCATACCATCTGCCACGCATTCCTCACCGCGCCGTCGGATATTCCGCGTTTCAGAAAGCTTGGCGTGATCGCGAATACCCAGATCCAGTGGGGCGTGCCGGATATCAGCCAGCGTCGCGTCCGCGAGATCTACGGCGAAGAGCGCTGGAGCCGCATGTACACCTTCAAGACGTTCATCGACGAAGGCGTCACGGTTTCGTTCGGAATGGATGCCCTGGCGACCGGCTCCAAGGTCGTCATCAAGCCGCTCGAGGCGTTGCAGGCCGGCCATACGCGTCAGGAGCCAGGCAAGCCCGACGGCCTGGTTCATCCGCCTGCGACCGAACGCCTGAGCCTGCCGGAACTCATCCGAGGCTATACCCTCAACGGCGCCTACCAGCTTCGCATGGAGGATAAGATCGGCTCCATCAAGGTCGGCAAGCTGGCCGATCTGATCGTGCTCGAGAAGAACCTGTTCGATGTCGCGCCTCACGAAATCGGCAAGGTCAATATTCAGCTGACAATGATGAACGGTCGGATGACTCACCGCAGCGGGATCTAACCGGGAGCAGTGAACGTGCTGGAGCCGAGCGCGCACGGATGGAACAGAGCTTGGATCGATGGTGTTCGCGGACGGGTGCACTGATGTCGAAACGTAATCGCTGGCTGATCCTGCTGACCGTATCCAGCGCGCTGGCTCTGATCGTCATCGACATGACGGTGCTGTATACGGCGCTGCCTAGCCTCACCCGTGAGCTTGCGGCGACGGCGTCGGAGAAGCTGTGGATCGTCATGGCTTACGGCCTTGTCGTTGCCGGTCTGCTTCCCGGCTTCGGCGCCCTCGGCGATCGCCTCGGCCACAAACGGACATTCGTCGGCGGTCTTGTGGTGTTCGGGATCGCGTCCATCGTGGCGGCCTACTCGCCAACGCCGGCGGTTCTGATCGGCGGGCGGGTTCTGCTCGCCATCGGTGCGGCGCTGATGATGCCGGCGACCCTGTCGATCATTCGCGTCACCTTCACCGACGATCACGAACGGGCGCTTGCCATCGGCATCTGGGGAGCCGTTGCGTCGAGCGGCGCGGCCGTCGGCCCGCTCGTCGGCGGCGTGCTGCTGGAATATTTCTGGTGGGGATCGGTCTTCCTGATCAACGTTCCCCTGGTCGTCCTTTCCCTCGCCGCCGCGCTGCTGCTCATTCCTGCGCCGGGCGACCGCCCCGGCCGCAACTGGGACCTGGTGGGTTCGCTACAGGCGATGGCCGGGCTGGTCGGCTTCGCCTATGTCGTCGAGGAGTTGGGGAGCGCCAGTCCCCCTTACGCCGTCATGGCGGCCGCGGCAGTCGGCACGGTCGTCATGTTGTTGGTCTTCATCCGCCGCCAACTGGGTCTCAAGGAGCCCCTCATCGACTTCACATTGTTCAGCAACCGCGAATTCACGCTCGGCGTGATGACAGCGATCGTCGCGGCGCTTGCCATCGCCGGTCCCGAACTGGCGATCAGCCAGCGTCTGCAGCTTGTGCTCGGATATTCGCCGCTGCAGGCGGCGCTATATATCCTGCCGGCCCCCCTGGCGGCGTTCGTCGGCGGACCGCTGGCGAGCCTGGCGCTCCGTCGCGTGGGAGCGGCAAACACCATGGGGGGCGCGCTGCTGATCGGCGGTCTCGGCGCAGCGGGCTATCTCCTCTGCTACGACGCAAATCTCGTCCTGCAATTGATCTGCTTCGCAATCAACGGCCTTGGACTGGGGGCATCCATGGCGACCGCGTCCAACGCGGTCATGAATCACGCGCCCGAGGGCCGCGAAGGCATGGCCGCCTCGATCGAGGAAGTCTCGGTCGAACTCGGCGGCACCATCGGCATCAGTATCTTCGGCAGCATCCTGTCCGGGGTCTATACCGCCTTCATGGTGCTGCCGGACGGGCTCGGCGTCCCCGACGCCGCGCGCGACAGCATCGACGAGGCCCTGATCGCGGCAGAGCGCCTGCCGGCCGAAGCGGCGGCGCTCGTCACCTCAAACGCCCATGCTGCCTTCGACCATGCCTTCGTCGCGGTCATCTTCCTCGCCAGCGCGTTGCTGCTAGGCACAGCTCTGCTGGTGCGGACGAAACAAACAGCTTCGAATAAGGCTGCTTGAACAGGTTCGACCGTCACGCGGCGGCAGATGGCGTCTGTTCACGCGGTCCCGTGAAGGCCATCTCCGCGCGCTCACGCTCGAGCGACCAGGAGCCGATCTCCTCGCCATCGCGGAAGAAATGGACGCTTCGCGCCGAGAGCTGGCCGTGATCGTCGCGGATCATCCGCAGCAGGCTCTGCGCCAGGCGCGAATGATCGACGGGAAGGCGAAGGTCGAGAAAATCGTCGCAATGGTCCGGCAGCGGCCTGCCGTTTATATCGCGAACTTCCATGCGTATCTGTGCCATCGTTCGATTGAACGACAACAGGCCTTTCCGACCGGTAAATGCGCGCACGTTTAAACGTCAGCGCGAGCGGGGATCCGCAAAGTCGATCAGGTTGCGGCCGGATCAATCCGCCGGCCCGTAACTGCAGGTGGCACCGCCACCGGCCTTGTCCTTGAGGGCCGCCGGATCGAGCGTGCAATCGAGCTTCGAGAGACTTTCGAACACCGAGCCTGCCGCGCCGTCGGACGGAATGCCGGCCGTGGCGAGGGTTGCGTAAATCTCGTTGGCGGCGCGGCCGGTCAACTTCTCCGTGCTCTTGCCGAAGGTCAGTTCGCAGGACCGCGCCGTGATGTCGACGTTGGAGGTGCGGCAGACGATCTTGTCGGCGGCAACGGTGATCTTGTCCTTGTAGGAGGCATCGGGATTGCCGTCGAAGATGCCCGCCACCGCCTTCTTGTAGACAGCCGGAAGCAGCGGAGAATAAGGCGCCACGACTCCGGCCAGCGCCAGGGCCGCCGCGCCATTGACGGTGTTGGCACCGGCGGCCAGCGCCGCCGAGGGCGGCAGCGTTGCGGCGAAGATGAGGACAGTCACGATCGATCGTTTCATGGTGATGCTTCCTTGCCGATTCACTGGAGCGGAGCCTCCAGACCGGTCAGCGCTCCATAATCCCCGTTGCCGCTGACAACCATAAATGCATTGACGGTTTCGCTGTGAATTCTCCGTGAATGCAATAAGCCGGCCATCCCCAGCACGGTTCATCCCGCCGCAGCCACCAGGCCCGTCACCATCGCTTTCACCATGGTGGTGATCTCCCGGCGCAGGAGGGCGAGCGGGACGGCGACCAGCTTCCGTTCGAGCCCCAGCGCCACCATGCCGTGCACCGCGGAGAACAGGCTCCGCGCGGTGATGCTGCTTTCCTCCGCCGAGCGGCGCGGGAAGAGAACAGCGAGCGGCTGGTGGATGTGGCGAAACAGATGCATCTGCTCGCTGACCGCCCAATCGGGCAGCGGCTTGTCCGGCGCCATCCGATGCTCGAACAGGGCCCGCCAGAGTTCGAGATTCTTGGCCGCGAAATCACAATAGGCGAGCGCGATGCGGACCAGGGCTGCTTCAGGGACGGACGGCCCGCCGCTGTCCGCCGCGGCCAATTCGGCATCGAGTCGGGCGAGGGTGCGCGATCCCACCAAGAGCACGAGTTCGTCGACATCGGCCACGAGATTATAGACGGCACCATTGGCAACGCCGATCTCCTGGGCCAGGTCCCGGGTTTTCAGGCCAGCCAAGCCTTTGGCAGCAATTGCTTTTTCTGCGGCATCGATCAGCGCCTCGCGCTGCTTTGCGCGTCGTTCCAAGGTTTTGGACATCCTTAACCATTTTCTTGAGCGACGTTCAAAATATGTCTTGAGCGCCGCTCATATTTTCTCTATAACAAATCTATGAGCAATGCTCATAGCAGGGAGCCGACAATGTTCAAGACCGTTCTGACACTGTTTCGCGGCAGCGCCGCTGTGGTGGAGGACGAGCTGCAGGACCGCACTGCGCTCGTGCTGCTGGACCAGCAGATGCGCGATGCCGCCGCCGCCCTCGATCGCAGCAAGCGGGCGCTGGCGATCGCGATCGCGCAGGACCAGCAGGAGGGCAGGCGGCTGGAGGCCGTCCAGGGCCGGATCGCCGATCTCGAAATCCGGGCCACCGCCGCACTGGATGGCGGGCGCGAAGATCTCGCGCGCGAGGCGGCGCAGGCGATCGCCAATCTGGAGGCCGAGCGCGATGCGGCCAGTACGGCGCGGGCGCTGTTCGCGGCTGAGACGGTGCGGCTGAAGCGCCATGTGGCGAATGCCGAAGCGCGGATCAATGAGCTCGATCGCGGCCGGCGCATCGCGCGCGCTGCTGAAGCCGTTCGCGCGCTACGCCGTGGCGGCATCGAGGCGGCGCGGCCTTATGAATGCACCTTGCCGGAAGCGGAAGCGACCTTGAAGCGGTTGCGCGAACGGCAGCTGGAAGTGCAGGCGGCCGACGAGGCGCTGATGGAGCTCGATGCGGCCACAGCCCCGCTCAGCGTCGCCGAAAAGCTCGCGGCGCAGGGTTTTGGCCCGCGCATCAAGAGCACCGCCGACGACGTGCTGGCCCGGCTGAAGGCGAAGCGCGCCGCCTGACCCCATTCATATCCGATCAACCGCCACCCAATCTCAACAGGAGACGACCATGAATCAGAATGCTCAACCCCACACCGGTGCCTGGGTCACCTTCACCTACGGCTCTTTCGCCGCTTCCGCCTTCCTCGTCGCGCTCGGCATCTTCTTCCTGCCGATCGATCTCTGGATGAAAGGCTACCTGACGATGGGCATCGTGATGCTGGTGCAGACCTGCGTGACCCTGACCAAGACCGTCCGCGACAACCACGAGAGCAGCAGGCTCGTGAACCGCATCGAGGATGCCAAAGCCGAGCGCCTGCTGATGGAGGTCTCCAAGGCGGCGTAGAAGACGGTCTGACTTCCTCCATGGACCAGAGAGGCGGTGGCCGCGGCAGCGCCCACCGTCTTTCGTGTTGCCCGACTTTTTGTTCAATCTGCGTTTACTGTGACAGGCAGCGCGTCGACGCGTCTGTGGCGTCTTCATGCGGGGTGGTGCATGGGTTGCGGCAAAGCAGGAAGCCTGGCGGATGGGTCCTAACCGCTGCATCATGGTCTTCTAGGGATTCTTGGACGGAGCGCGCGCGGCATGAGGATCTGGACGGTGCTGCGCAGGGGCTATGACTACACTGTCTTCTGGCTGAAGGCGCTGGCGCAGGAGGATATGAATCTCACCCTGCGCACCCATGCCGGCCTGCGCACGCGGATCATCGAAAGCCCGGGCCGGACACTCGACGAGGCCGCGCTTGCGGCACTCGTTTCCGATCTCAGGACGGTCGCCGCGAAGACGATGCCGGAAGGCAGCCTCACCTACGGCATCTTCTCCGGCGATCGCGGGACTTTATCGCGCGCGATCGTGACCCTGGTGTCGGAAGAGGCCGGCGGCCGGCCGATCGCATTCAATGCGCTCTCGGTGATGGAGGTCGTGCGGGACGGCGAGCCGCAGCAGGTGATCCATCTCGGCCTCGTGATGGTCGATCCTGATGTCCGCGGCCGGGGCCTGTCGGGCGTGCTCTACGGCCTGACGACGCTGCTGCTCTTCATCCGCGACGGCCTGCGTCCGAAATGGATCTCCAACGTGACGCAGGTGCCGGCCGTGGTCGGCATGGTCTGCGAGACCTTCTCCGACGTATTTCCCACTCCGCAACAGGGGGCGCGGTCGAGCTTCATCCATCTGCAGCTCGCGCGCGGCATCATGCAGGCGCATCGCGCCGTGTTCGGTGTCGGCGAGGACGCCGGCTTCGACGAGGCACGCTTCGTCATCACCAATGCCTATACCGGCGGATCCGACGCGCTGAAGAAGACCTTCGAGGTCGCGCCCAGGCATCGCGATCAGATCTACAACGACTTCTGCGCCCGCGAGCTCGATTATGTCAGAGGGGACGACCTGCTGCAGCTCGGCCGCATCGATCTGGCGGCCGCGCGCCGTTATCTGTTGCGCGAGCTGCCGTCGGGCTCGTTGCCGGCCCTGCTTGCAACCTCCGCCGTGCTGGCGCTGCAGCGGCTGATCCTGCCGCTCCTTCACTGGTTCGACGACACCAGGACTTTCGGCAGCCTGCGGCCGCGAGTGCGGGCGGTCAAGGGGGCGGCATGACGCCGGGCCTCGTCGCCGATTCCATCGTCAATCTGTGTGGCGGCATCGGGCTGACCATTGCCGGCGCGATGCTGTATCGGCGTGATCCGCGCGGCGCGCTGACCGCACGGCTCGTGTTCGTTCTCGGCATCGTCGCAGTTCTGTTCCTGTTGCGCGGGGTGGCCTGGTGGAGCGGCAACGCGGCGCTCGATCGCATTTCGGTCATTCCTGCCGCATTGATCCCGCTTGGCGCGCTGCTAGTCACGGAGGGCCTGTTGCGGCGGCACGCGCATCGCGCCTTGAAGGCGCTGGCGCTGTTCGGTGGCATCCTCATGGGTCTTGTAGGAGCGGTCGCGCCTGCCGGGATCGAGACCGTCTACACGCTCGTGCTGTCCGCCTTCCAGCTCGCAAGTTTTGCGGTCTGCGCGCTTCTCCTGCTCACGCGCGACCGGAGCACGCTGCTCGCCGCGGAAAATCGCGCCATCGATCGCGTCGCGGTTGGTGCGCTGCTGGTGATCCCCTTCATCGTGACCGATTTCAAGGCGCTGGCGCCTGATATGCCGGTGCGGCTCGGCGCGCTCGGTGCGCTGCTCGTCGTCACCGCGATCCTGCTCGCGGGCTCCAGCGCCGAGACGCAGCGGCAGGGCCTCTGGCTCACCGCGCTGCGGCTCGTCGCCTCCGCCTTGCTCGGCATTGCGGCGGCCTGCGTTTGGCCCGATGTCGATGCGGCGCAGATCGTCCGCCTTGGCGCGGTGGCGATGGCCGGGGTGCTGACCATCGGTCTGATGACGGACGCGTTGCGGGCGCTGCTGGAGGCGCGCGAGCCGGGCGTGCTCGCTTCGATCGGGGCTTCGAGCGCGCGTACGCGCGACGAGCTGATCAGCGAGCTGGCGCGGCAGCCGGTATTCGAGACTGCGCGCCGCCATCGCGAGGCGGAGCTCGCGGCCTATGATCCGCAGCTGTTGCGTGACCTGCTCGCGTGCCACCGCGTGCTGCGGCGTGCCGACGCGCCATGGGGCCTATCGTCGACCGATGCGGCGGTCGAGCGCCTGGTCGCGCTCATGCTGGCCGAAGGCGCCACCCACATCATCGTCCTGTCGCACCAGCCGGTCGACCTGATCGTGCTCGCGGTGCCCGTGATCTCGGCCGATCCCGCGACCGAGACCGCGCTGGCCCTGGTGCGGCAATTGCTGGTGCTGACGCCGGACCGGACGTGAGCGCGATGTCCGCATCAATCCCAAACGCGCGAAGCGTTCCAATTTAGAATCGCTTTCGCCCGGCGCCGCGGCGATCCCGCATTTGCTACTATGATGGCTGGACTTGCGGCCAAGCTTCGATATAGTTCTATATATATAACGAGACCGGAGACGAACCTCGATGGAGATCGAGCCCAAGTCCCTGACCTGCTGCACTGTGTCCGAGGACGGCGGCGCCATTTCTCTCGGATTCCTTGATGCGCAGGGGCAGGAGGCGAGGCTGAAATTGTCGCTCAACCAAGTCGGCGCGCTGGCGATGACCTTGCCTGGGCTGATCGACAAGGCGCTGCAGACGCGGTTCGGCGACGCGTCGCTGCGCTATGCCTATCCGCTGGCGTCATGGGCGGTCGAGCAGTCGTCCGATCCGACCCAGCGCATGCTGACCTTCCGCACCGTCGATGGTTTTTCGGTCTGCTTCTCGATGCCACGGGATCAGCAATGCGAACTCGGCGAGGCGCTGGTCGCGCAGCCGGAGCCGGTCGCAATCCGAGCGAATTGATCCTGCTCGCTCCGCCGGAAGTTGCGCTCGTCGCGACGACGGATGGACTACTTCCCTCTCACGAACGCCGCGAACGCATCCGCATAGTCCGGGTGCCAGCGCGACAGAGGAGGGCGGTTCTCGACGATGTCGCCGGCCGCCCACAGGATGCGCCGCTCGTCGAGCGCGCGCGGCACGTCGTTATCGGGACAAAGGATGTAGAAGTCGCCGGCGTTGACACGCTCCAGCATGAAATCGACCGTCTGTTCCGGCGTCCAGGCGGCAGCCGGCTTCTCGATGCGGCCGTTGGCGGTCAGCGGCGTGAACACGAAGCCCGGAATGAACAGATGCGCCGACACCTGGCAACCGGGCGTGTTGCGCAGTTCGTGCTGCAGAGCCTCGGTAAAGGCCTTCACGCCGGCCTTGGAGACGTTGTAGGCGGGATCGCCCGGCGGCGTGGTGATGCCTTGTTTGGAGCCGGTGTTGATGATGAGAGCCGGCTTGCCGCGCGCGATCATCCCGGGCGCGAACACCTGCGAGCCGTTGATGATGCCCCAGAGGTTGACGCCGAGAATGCGCTGCCAGTTGTCGAGCGGGCCGAACATCTTGCTGCCGGGCTGGATGCCGGCATTGTTCAAGAGCAGGTCGGTGCCGCCGAAGCGCGTCCGGACCGCTTCCTCCAGTTCGACCACGCTCTCGCGCCGGCTGACGTCGACGTTTGCCGTCATCACCGCGGCCGCCCCGTGCTTTGCAATCGATGACAGTCTTGTGGCGGCCTGTTCGAGGCGCTTGTCATCGACATCGGCGATGCAGACCTTCATGCCGAGGCCGGCGAGCCGCATTGCGGCGGCAAGGCCGATGCCGGAGGCGCCGCCGGTGATGACGGCAGTGTGATCGGGCGACAGGGCAGGATGGGGCACGGTGGATCTCCCGGCGGTTGCGATCGTGATGCTGGGCTCGACTTATGCCACAGCCATGGCGTCATCATCCACGCTGTCGGCATGGGTGGTCTTCGCGGACGCAACGCGGCCTTCACTTTACCGCGAGTTGGCTTCGCTGTAGATTTTCGGACATAACGGCATTGCGCTTTGCCGCAATCCGAGCTCCAGCAAATCGCAACCACCAGAGATCGAGGGAGAAACACCATGGCTGTGACCGAAGCCATTTCGCTCGCGCGCCATCCTTTCGCCGACGGGTCCTACAAGAAGATGCTGATCGACGGGCAGTGGATCGATGCCGCCTCGGGCAAGCGCTTCGAGACGCGCAATCCGGCGACCGGCGAATTGCTGGCCACCGTGGCGGAGGGCGATGCCGAGGACATCAACCGTGCGGTCGCCGCGGCGCGCCGCGCCTTCGAGGGCCCCTGGAGCAAGGTCAGGCCCTATGAGCGGCAGATGCTGCTGCTCAAGCTCGCCGACCTCGTGGAGAAGCATTTCGACGAGCTCTCCGCGCTCGATACCGTCGACATGGGCGCGCCGCTCAGCCGCACCCGCGCCTATCGCGGCCGCGCGCTCGGCATGTTGCGTTACTACGCCGGCCAGGCCACCGCGATCCACGGCGAGACCATCGAGAACTCGCTGCCCGGCGAGATCTTCTCCTACACGCTGAAGGAGCCGGTCGGCGTGGTCGGCGCCATCATTCCCTGGAACGGGCCGCTGACGGCGACGATCTGGAAGATCGGGCCGGCGATCGCGACCGGCTGCACCGTCGTGCTGAAGCCGGCGGAGGAGGCGCCGCTGACCTCGCTGCGGCTTGCCGAATTGTGCCTGGAGGCCGGCATTCCCGCAGGAGTGGTCAACGTTGTGCCGGGCTATGGCGAGACGGCGGGCGCGGCGCTCGCCTCGCATCCGGATGTCGACAAGGTCGCCTTCACCGGCTCGCACGTCACGGGCCAATCGATCATCCGCGCCTCGGCCGGCAACCTCAAGCGCGTCTCGCTCGAGCTCGGCGGCAAGTCGCCGGACATCGTGTTCGCGGATGCCGATCTCGATGCGGCGGTGCCGGGTGCGGCGATGGCGGTGTTCGCCAATTCCGGACAGATCTGCAGCGCCGGCACGCGGCTGTTCGTCGAGAGCAAGGTCTACGACGAGTTCGTCGGCCGCGTCGCCGAATATGGCAGGCAGCTCAAGGTCGGCAACGGCCTCGATCCGAACGTGCAGGTCGGCCCGCTGGTGTCGCAGCAGCAATATGACCGCGTCTCGGATTATCTGGCGATCGGCCAGAAGGAGGGCGCGCGTGCGCTCGCCGGCGGCGGACGTCTCACCGAGGGGGCGCTCGCCAAGGGCTATTTCGTGCAGCCGACCGTGTTCGCCAATGTCGCCGACTCCATGCGCATCGCGCAGGAGGAGATCTTCGGCCCGGTGATCTCCGCGATCCGGTTCGAGGATATGGATGACCTGATCAAGCGTGCCAATGCCACCATGTTCGGCCTCGGCTCCGGGGTGTGGACGAGCAATGTCAGCAAGGCGCACCAGCTCGCCAGGGCGTTGCGCGCCGGCTCGGTCTGGGTCAACTGCTATCAGGCGATGGATCCGGCGGTGCCGTTCGGCGGCTACAAGATGAGCGGCTATGGCCGCGAGTCAGGCAAGCAGCACGTCGAGGAATATCTCAACGTCAAGGCGGTGTGGGTGAAGACGGCTTGAGCCTGACGAGATTTGGTGAAGCTCTCAAGGCATCGGTGGTGCGCGCCCTCCCCCCTTGCGGGGGAGGGGGGTACGCAGGAAAGACTGCCTTTGTTGACCGCCACCCCCGACCCCTCCCCGCAAGGGGGAGGGGAGCGCACCGCCCCCGCGGCTTCAATGCACATTCGTCACAACCGAACTACTTCGCGCCCTTCTTCGGCTTCGCGATATCGTTGCGCAAGGCGGTGAGCTCCTTTTTCACCGCGCTCGCCGCCTCGCGTTCGATTCGGCGATAACGCGCGACCAGCGTTTCCCCGAACGGGGTCAGCGCCGCGCCGCCGCCGTTCTTGCCGCCGGCCTGTCGTTCGACCACCGGCTGGCGACAGACGCGGTTGATCTCGTCGACGAGATCCCAGGCGCGCTTGTACGACATGTCCATGGCGCGGCCCGCGGCCGAGATCGAGCCGTGCCGGCCGATATTCTCCAAGAGCGCGATCTTGCCCGGTCCGATCCGGTCTCCGGACTCAAGGTCGATGCGCAGGCTGAGAGAGGGAAGGGCGCTCGTTTTCGGCATGGCGGCGATGCTTTCCAGTGTCCCGCGCCAGACACGCCAGGTGGCTGACGTGGTGAGGTGACGCCGGGACATTGCCACTCCACTCGTTTGCGAACAAGATGAGGACAATCCGGATCAACGACACAATTGGGGGAGTGATGCTGCCTGCGCTGTTTTCGCCGCTGAAGGTTGGGCCTTATGAACTGAAGCACCGTGTGGTCATGGCGCCGCTGACGCGGATGCGCGCCGAGCCGGGGACGCTCGCGCCGCGCGCGCTGAATGCCGAATACTACGCGCAGCGTGCCACTCCGGGCGGCCTCATCATCGCCGAGGCTTCGCCGGTGCTGCCGACCGGCTTCGGCAATCCGAACGTGCCGGGCATCTATAGCGAGGCGCAGATCGCGGGCTGGAAGCGGGTGGTCGATGCCGTGCACGCCAAGGGCGGCATCATCTTCCTGCAGCTCTGGCACGTCGGGCGCGTCTCGCATTCGTCATTCCAGCCCGGCGGCGTGCTGCCGGTCGCGCCGTCGGCGATTGCGATCGGCGACGACCTCAAGGCGATGACATCCGACGGCAGGGTCGTTCCTTATGAGACCCCGCGCGCGCTCGAGACCGACGAAATCGTTGGCATCGTCGCAGCCTATGGGCAGGCGGCGCGCAACGCCAGGGAGTCCGGGTTCGACGGCGTCGAGATCCACGGTGCCAATGGTTACTTGATCGAGCAGTTCCTGCAGTCGCGCAGCAATCAGCGCACCGATCGCTACGGCGGCTCCATCGAGAACCGCGCGCGTTTCCTGCTTGAGGCCACGCAGGCCGCGATCGAGGTCTACGGCGCCGACCGCGTCGGGGTGCGGCTATCGCCCTATGGCATTGCCAACGGGTCCGGCGAGCCGGATCCGATGCCGCTCTACACCCACGTCGTCGAGGCGCTCAATCCGCTCGGGCTTGCCTATTTGCATCTGCTGGAGCCGCGTTCCTCCGGCGCCGGACGGGCCGACGTGAACTGGCAGAACGTACCGTCGGCCATGGTGCTGTTCCGGCCGATCTGGAAGGGCGTCCTGATCGCGGCCGGCGGCTTCGTCGGCGACACCGCCAATGCCGCGATCGCGGAAGGGCATGCCGATGCCATCGCTTTCGGTCGCACTTTCATTTCCAACCCGGATCTGCCGCGCCGTCTCGCCCACGGCTTCCCGCTCACGCCCTATCACCGCCCGACTTTCTATGGCGGCGATGTGAAGGGCTACACGGATTATCCGGCGTATGACGCGATGGCGGAGGCGTGAGGACGTCACGTCAAGTTCAATTCCGTCATTCCGGGGCGTTCGCAAAGCGAGCGAGCCCGGAATCCATACTCGCGATCGTGGCTATGGATTCCGGGCCCATCGCTGCGCGATGTCCCGGAATGACGCTGTAGATGGATTTGCAGCCCATGCCCAAATCCCCTTCCGCTGGAATCGCCTCCGGCCACTGCCTCTGCGGTCGCGTCACGTTCGAAATCGACGTGCCGGCGCGCTGGGCCTGGCATGACCATTCGTCGGCGAGCCGCCGCGCCCATGGCGCGGCCTATGCGACCTATGTCGGCAGCTGGCGCAAGCGCTTCCGCATCACGGCAGGCGCGGATGCGATCTCGCGCTACGAGGATGAAGCGACCAAGACCGCGCGCAGCTTCTGCAGCGGTTGCGGCTCGCCGCTGTTTTACGAGCGCGCGCGTTCGTCGCACATGATCAACATCCCGCGCGCGCTGTTCACCTCGCGTACCGGTCGCGAGCCGCTCTATCACATCGCGATCGAGGAGGCGCCGGATTGGGCTTATACCGGCGCGCCGCTGGTCCCGCTGAAGGGGTTTCCGGGCGTGGTCTGGCAGCGATCGAAGAGAAAGAAACGCTCCGATCGCGAGGGCATGTTCTGATCGTCGCCTGGAGCGATCCAGTGTCCTCGCAGGCTTGCCCGGCGGGCATTCGGTGCATGCAAGCCATGCCCGATCTGCCCGTCGTGCCAATCTGCCGCAGCTGCTCGGCCTTGCCGTGTCGGGCAAATCACCGGCACATTTCACCGCATCTCGGCCCGATGAGGGGCGCTTCGCGATCGTCACGAAACGTTGGATCGAGATGCGATGGCCGCAGGATGTCGCAGCATGTTCTTTGGCATGCGGACGAACGATGTTCTTGCGGACGTGAAATCGCAGCGTCCTGACACCCCGATGCTGGTGTCCCGTCGCGACGAAGCTTCGCTTCGCGCGGCAATGGTGGCCAGAAAGCCCGGCGCACCAGGGAGACTGCGTATAAACGTGAAGACCATCGCGCAGGGAAGGCCGGGTCGTTCCGGCTGCACCTGTGGTACCTGCCGCCTGCATTTTTTTCGCAGGCGGGCCGCAGGCGTCAGCCGACGCCTGGCCTTCCCTGCGCCCTCTCTCTCGGGAGGGCGACGAATTGGCAAAGCTCGGGCACGAACCGTGTGGCGAGGATGATGATGCATATCCAGTCGTCATGCCCCGCGCATGCGGGGCATCCAGTACGCCGATGCGTATCGGGAGAACACTGCCGTCTCTGGAATACTGGATCATCCGCTTTCGCGGGTGATGATAGCGGAGACGACGGCACATGATGGTTCGCGCGTTCAGGCAATCGCAGCGCAGTTCCAAAATCCGGGATTCCACCTTCGGCCCCACAGAATCCACCGTGAGTCTCTTCCGCTCCCGTCACGATCCCGATAAGACGCGCCGTCCATTCGTGACCGGAAAAGCGCCATGACCAGGAATGATGCAATCACCCGTGCTCGCCAGTATCTGAAGACCGGCGAATTCCTTGCCGAACTCGACCGCCGGGTGGCGTATCGGACCGAGAGCCTCAATGCCGAGCGCAAGGGTGAGCTCTACTCTTATCTGAAGGATGAGCTGACTCCGTCGCTGGCTGCGCTCGGCTTCACCTCCCGCATCGTGGAGTCCCCGAGCGGCCGGTCGCCGTTCCTGATCGCCAGTTATCACGAGAGCGTTACCGCGCCGACGGTGCTGAGCTACGGCCATGGCGATACCGTCGACGGCATGGTCGGCGAGTGGCGCGACGGGCTCGATCCCTGGAAGATCACGACAGTCGGCAACCGCGCCTATGGCCGCGGCACCGCCGATAACAAGGGCCAGCACAGCATCAATATCGCGGCGCTTCGCGCGGTCAAGGAAACGCGCGGCGGCAAGCTCGGCTTCAATGCCAAGTTCATCATCGAAATGGGGGAAGAGACCGGCTCACCGGATCTCGGCAAGGTCTGCGATCTCCTGCGCGACGAATTGAAGGCCGATCTGTTCGTCGGCTCCGATGGGCCGCGGCTGTCGGCGGAGCGTCCGACCATCTTCCTCGGTTGCCGCGGCGGTGTCCGCATCCATCTCGATGTGAACCTGCGCGAGGGCGGCAATCACTCCGGCAATTGGGGCGGCGTGCTGGCCAATCCCGCCACCATCCTTGCGAACGCGATTGCGACGCTGGTCGACGGGCAGGGCCGCATCAAGCTGGACGCCTTGAAGCCGCCGCGCCTGACCAATGCGATCCGCGCCGCGCTGGCCGACGTCAAGGTCGAGCCCACCGCGGACGAGCCGCAGCTGTCGGAGAACTGGGGTGAGGATGGGCTGTCGCCGGCCGAGCGGCTCTATGCCTGGAATACGCTGGAGGTGCTGGCGATCTCCTCCGGCAATATCGACAAGCCCGCGAATGCGATTCCCGGCCGCGCCCGCGCCGTGCTGCAGCTCCGCTTCGTGGTCGGCACCAAGGTCGACACCATTGCGGAGGTGATCCGCGCGCATCTGGTCGCGCACGGCTTTCCGATGATCGAGGTGTCGACCACGCAAAGCTTCATGGCCTCGCGGGCCGATCTCGACAGCCCCTGGATCAAATGGGCGGCGGAGTCGGTCAAGATGACGAGCGGGAAGGCGCCCGCGGTGCTGCCGAATTTCGGCGGCTCGCTGCCGAACGACGTGTTCGCTGACATCCTGAAGATGCCGACCATGTGGCTGCCGCACTCCTATCCCGGCTGCTCGCAGCATGCGCCGGACGAGCACATCCTGCTCGACGTTACCGAAGAGGCGCTCGGCATCATGGCCGGCCTGTTCTGGGATCTCGGCGAACTGCAGAAGCCATTGTGACCAAACGCCGAGCGATAAAGGACCTCAGATGACCCTCGCAGCCCCGCTTTCCTCGGAGCTCAAGCGCAAGAAGAGCTTTGCCAGGCAGGTGATCGCGACGTCTGTCGGCAATGCGCTGGAATGGTTCGATATCGCCGTCTACGGCTTCTTCGCGGTCTACATCTCCAAGGCGTTCTTCCCGAGCAACGACGCGACCACGTCTTTGCTCCTGACCTTCGGCACCTTCGGTCTGTCTTATCTGATCCGTCCGATCGGCGGCATCGTGCTCGGCGCTTATGCGGACCGCCACGGCCGCAAGGTGTCGCTCCTGGTCTCGATCGTGATGATGACCTTCGGGACGCTCGCGGTGGCGGTGATGCCGACCTATCAGACCATCGGTGTGCTGGCGCCGCTGCTCGTCATCCTGGCGCGCCTGGTGCAGGGCTTTTCCGCCGGCGGCGAGTTCGGCAGCTCGACCGCGTTTCTGGTCGAGCACATGCCGGAGCGGCGCGGCTTCATCGCCAGCTGGCAGTTCGCCAGCCAAGGCTTGAGCGCCGTGCTCGGCGCCGGCTTCGGCGCGTTGCTGACTTCAGCGATGAGTCCTGCCGACCTGCAGGCCTGGGGCTGGCGTCTGCCGTTCTTTTTCGGCGTGCTGATCGGGCCGGTCGGCCTCTATATCCGCAACAACATGGAAGACGCCGGTGCGCCGCCGGCCGGCAAGGATGGTTCTCCGGTCAAGGACGTGTTCCTGCGCCAGAAGCTTGCGGTGCTGCTCGGCATCGGTGCGCTCGCGGTGTCCACCGCGATCAACTATCTGATCGTCTACATTCCGACCTACGTGGTGAAGACGCTGAACCTGTCGGCTTCCGTCGGTTTCACAGCCTCGCTGGTCGGCAGCCTCGCGGTCATGGTGCTGACGCCGGTCGCGGGCGCGATTTCCGACCGCATCGGCCGCACCACCCACATGATCACGGTCAATCTGCTGCTGCTGATCACGATCTACCCGGCCTTCTACGTCCTGACCAATTACCCGACGCCGGCCGTGATCATCGCTGCGGTCTTCGTCGTCGCGACATTGAAGGCACTCTATTATGGTCCGCTCGCGGCCTTGATGGCAGAGCTGTTGCCCGCCGAGACCCGGGCTACCGGGCTTGGTCTCGGCTACAACATCGGAGTCACGATCTTCGGTGGCATGGGGCCGGCGATCATGACGGCGCTCGGCACTGTCGCCTTCATCGGCGACATGGCGCCGGGTTACTACTTAAGCCTAATAGCGCTGCTCAGCCTGGCATCGCTGTTTACCATCCGTAAGCTTGGTGCCACTGCCTGATTGTGGAGGAGGGCGGGGCCATTTTGATTTCGGCCTGATTTATGCAAGCATCCGACTTTGAATCCCCCGCGCTGGGCGGACTGAGGAGACGACGAATGAAGCAGTTACGAGTTTTGAGCTTTGCCTTTGCAGCCGCACTATGCGCGAGCGGGCTGCAAGCCGAGGAGCTGACGGGCACCTTGAAGAGCATCAAGGAGACCGGGGCGATCACGCTCGGCTACCGCGATTCCTCGATTCCCTTTTCCTATCTCGATGACAATCAGAAGCCGGTCGGTTTCGCGATGGACCTGTGCTACGGCATCGTCGATGCCGTCAAGAAGGAGCTGAAGCTCGACAAGCTTGAGGTCAAGCTCAATCCGGTGACGTCGTCGACGCGCATTCCGCTGCTCGCCAACGGCACCATCGATCTCGAATGCGGCTCGACCACCAACAATGCCGAGCGGCAGAAGCAGATCGCCTTCACCAACACCCACTTCCTGACCGCGAGCCGCTACGTTTTCAAGAAGTCGAGCAACCTGAAGTCGATCGACGATCTGAAGGGCAAGACCGTGGTGTCGACCGCCGGCACCACCAACATCAAGCAGCTCACCGAGGCGAACGCCGCGCGCAATCTCGGCGTCACCATCATTCCGGCCAAGGACCACGCCGAGGCCTTCCTGATGGTGGAGACCGATCGCGCCGTCGCCTTCGTGATGGACGACATCCTGCTGGCAAGCCTCGTGGCCGGCTCGAAGGACCCGAGCCTCTATGCGATCTCGACGGACGCGTTCTCCAAGCCGGAACCTTACGGCATCATGCTGCGCAAGGACGATCCGCAGTTCAAGAAGGTGGTCGATGCGGCGACGGCTGCGATCTACACCAGCGGTGAGGGCGCCAAGCTCTACGACAAGTGGTTCATGCAGAAGATCCCGCCGAAGGGATTGAGCCTGAACACGCCGATCTCGCCGGAGCTGAAGGCTGAATTCGCCAAGCCGTCGGACTCGCCGGATCCGGATTCGTACAAGGTGAAGTAATTCGTTGCGTGGGCTTGTCGCCACGAAGTCGGTGCGCTCCCCTCCCCCTTGCGGGGAGGGGTTGGGGGTGGGGTCTCCAACGGCAGTCTTGCTTGGGGCTACCCCCCACCCCAACCCTCCCCCGCAAGGGGGGAGGGGGCATACCGCATGCGCAACGGCAGCTTCCGAAGCTCTCGAATCGAAGATGTAGCTCAGGTCATCCCTCTCAGGACTTTCTCGTGAACTATCACTGGAACTGGCATATCTTCTTTGAGCCCGACCCGACCGGGGCCGGGACCTATCTCGACATGCTGTTGTCGGGGTTGAAGCTGACGATCTGGACCTCGCTGCTGGCGTGGGCGATTGCGCTGGTCTGCGGCTCGATCGTCGGCGTCTTGCGCACCCTGCCGTCGAAGACGGCCGGCTGGTTCGGCTTCCTCTATGTCGAATTCTTCCGCAACATGCCGCTGCTGGTGCAGCTCTTCCTCTGGTTCTTCGTGCTGCCGGAGCTGCTGCCGCAGGCGGCCGGCCTGTGGCTGAAGCAGCTGCCGAACGCGGCGTTCTATACGGCGGCGGTCGGCATCGGCCTGTTCATGTCGGCGCGCGTCGCCGTGCAGCTCGCGGCCGGCATCGGCTCGCTGCCGCGCGGGCAGAAGATGGCAGCGACCGCGCTTGGCCTGACGACCACGCAGGCCTATCGCTACGTGTTGTTGCCGATGGCGTTTCGCATCATCCTGCCGCCATTGACCTCGGAATTTCTCAACACGGTCAAGAACAGCGCGGTGGCGATCACCATCGGCCTGATCGAATTGACCGGAGCTGCGCGGTCGATGCAGGAGTTTTCGTTTCAGGTGTTCGAGGCGTTCACCGCCGCGACCCTGATGTACCTTGCCATCAATATCGTCGTCGTCGTCGCGATGCGCCTGATCGAGCGCAGCGTCGCGATCCCCGGCTACATCACGGGGAAATAGATGTTCGCCAATTTCGATTTCGACGTCATCCGCCGCTCGCTCGCTTATCTCTTCGTCGACGGCATGACCTTCACGCTGACGCTGACCGCGCTCTCGGCGGCCGGCGGGCTGGTCTTCGGCACGCTGATTGCGCTGATGCGGCTCTCCAGCTACCGGATGCTCGGTTGGCTGGCGGGGCTCTACGTCGACTTCATGCGTTCGCTGCCGCTGGTCCTCGTGATCTTCTGGTTCTACTTCCTGGTCCCCTATATCGGGCAGTGGCTGACCGGCGCCTCCAAGCCGATCAAGGTCGGCGCCTTCGCCTCGTCGCTGATCACCTTCATCCTGTTCGAGGCGGCCTATTTCTCCGAAATCATGCGCGCCGGCATCCAGTCGATCTCGCGTGGACAGCCGGCGGCGGCCTCGGCGCTCGGCCTGACCTACAGCCAGACCATGCGCTACGTCGTGCTGCCGCAGGCGTTCCGCAACATGCTGCCGGTGCTGCTGACCCAGACCATCGTGCTGTTCCAGGACACCTCGCTGGTCTACGTGTTGTCGATCCCGGATTTTCTCGGTGCCGCCTCCAAGGTCGCGCAGCGCGACGGCCGGCTGGTCGAGATGTATCTGTTCGCAGCCCTGGTCTATTTCACCATCTCTTGTGTCGCGTCCTTCGGCGTCCGCCGCCTGCAGTCGCGCATCGCCATCATCAGGTAGTTGCCGGAATGAGCAAGCAGTTACACACGCGGTCGTTCACCTCTCCCATGGGGAGAGGTCGGATCGCCGCTGGCGATGCGGCGCATCGCCCCGCAGCGATCCGGGTGAGGGGATACGCTCCCCGGATAGACCCGAACCACTCACCCCACCTCTCTTCCAACGGGAGAGGGAGCGCACCGTCTTCGTTGAAGCAGGCGACGAACGTTCCATGATCGAGATCAGCCACGTCAACAAATGGTACAGCCCGGCCTTCCAGGTTCTCAAGGACTGCACCACCTCCGTCGCCAAGGGCGAGGTCGTGGTGGTCTGTGGCCCGTCGGGCTCGGGCAAGTCGACCCTGATCAAATGCGTCAACGCGCTGGAGCCGTTCCAGGACGGCGAGATCACGGTCGATGGCATCAGGGTCAATGATCCCAAGACCAATCTGCCGAAGCTGCGCGCGCGGGTCGGCATGGTGTTCCAGCACTTCGAGCTGTTTCCGCACCTGAAGATCATCGATAATTTGTGCCTTGCGCAGGAGAAGGTGCTGGGGCGCGGTCATGAGGCGGCGGCAGCCAAGGCGATGAAGCTGCTGGAGCGCGTGGGCTTGAAGGAGCATGCGCAGAAGTTCCCGGCGCAGCTGTCGGGCGGCCAGCAGCAGCGCGTCGCCATCGCGCGCGCGCTTGCGATGGACCCGATCGCGATGCTGTTCGACGAGCCGACCTCGGCGCTCGATCCGGAGATGATCAGCGAGGTCTTGGACGTGATGGTCGACCTCGCCCGCGAAGGTATGACCATGATGGTGGTCACCCATGAGATGGGTTTTGCCCGCAAGGTCGCCAACCGCGTGATATTCATGGACCAGGGCGAGATCGTCGAGGACGCGCAGAAAGAGGATTTCTTCGGCAAACCGCGCAGCGAGCGGGCGCAAAAATTCCTGTCGAAGATCTTGTCGCATTGACAGGCACGTCATTCCGGGGCGCTCGCGGCGCGAGCGAGCCCGGAATCTCGAAGTTAGGAGAAAGAACTTGGACCCGATCGCTTACGTCAACGGCTCGTTCATCCCGCTGTCCGAGGCGAAAGTCTCGGTGCTGGACCGCGGCTTCCTGTTCGCCGACGGCATCTACGAGGTTGCCGCGGTGCTCGAGGGCAAGCTGGTCGACAGCGCTTCTCATCTCGCCCGGCTGGAGCGCTCGGTCGGCGAGATCCAGCTTGCGCTCCCTGAAAGCATCGCCCGGATCGAGGCGCTGCAGAAGGAGCTGGTCGCGCGCAACCAGCTCGACAACGGTATGGTCTATCTGCAGGTGACGCGCGGCGCGGACACGGGCCGCGACTTCGCCTTCCCGAAGGGCGAGGTGTCCTCGACGCTGGTCATGTTCGTAACCGCCAAGGACATCGTCAACGCGCCTTCGGCCAAGGCCGGCATCGGGGTCATCACCGTGCCCGACATCCGCTGGGAACGCCGCGACATCAAGAGCGTGGCGCTGCTCGCACAGGTGCTGGCGAAGCAGGCGGCGGCCGCCGCCGGGGCGGGTGAAGCCTGGATGATCGAGGACGGCTTTGTCACCGAGGGCGGCTCGTCGTCTGCTTTCATCCTGACCCGGGACGACGTCATCGTGACGCGGCCGAATTCCAACGCGATCCTGCCGGGTTGCACCCGCAAAGCGGTGGTCGCGCTCGCCGAGGAGCGTCAGCTTAAGGTCGAGGAGCGACCGTTCACGGTCGCGGAAGCGCTTGTTGCCAAGGAGGCCTTCATCACCAGCGCGAGCTCGTTCGTGCAGCCGGTGATCTCGATCGACGGCAAGCCGGTGGGCGAGGGCAGGCCGGGGCCGATGGCCGCGCGCTTGCGCGAGATCTATATCGAGTTTGCCCGCTCGACGGCGGTGTAAGCGGGACAGGCGCGCGCTATGCGCGCGCGCATTCCGCACAGCGGCGTTGTCCGCGCGTGGCGCGGTACAGGCTCTTGCAATACCAACGGCGCGCCATCACCTGCAGCGGATTGCGCGCCAGTTGCGCGAACATCAATAGATCAAGCATCGCGATCTCCTTCCCGCGACGTGAGAGATGGGTCGGCACATCTCTTGGAGAAGTGCCGACCGCATCGCATCTGCCATGCAGTCAGCCGTGAATCTCAGCCGTGAATCTCAGCCGTGGAGTTTCTTGGCCGTCTCCGCGATCACGCGTCCCTGATAGCGCGCGCCGGCCAGCTCGTTCTCGCTCGGCAGCCGGCTGCCGTCGCCGCCGGTGATCGTGGTGGCGCCATAGGGCGAGCCGCCGGTGATCTCGTCGAGCTTCATTTGGCCGGCAAAGCCGTAGTTGAGCCCGACCACGGTCATGCCGAAGTGCAGCAGGTTGGTGATGATCGAGAACAGCGTCATCTCCTGCCCGCCATGCTGGGTCGCGGTCGAGGTGAAGGCGCCGCCGACTTTGCCGTTGAGCGCGCCTTTGGCCCAGAGGCCGCCGGCCTGATCGAGGAAGTTCGCCATCTGCGAAGCCATGCGGCCGAAGCGGGTGCCGACGCCGACGATGATCGCGTCATAATCGGCGAGCTCCTCGACCTTGGCGACCGGCGCGGCCTGGTCGAGCTTGTAGTGCGAGGCCTTGGCGATCTCGTCCGGCACCAGCTCCGGTACGCGCTTGATGTCGACGGTCGCGCCGGCTTCGCGGGCGCCTTCCGCCACCGCCTTGGCCATCGCTTCGATGTGGCCGTAGGCGGAATAATAGAGGACGAGGACCTTGGTCATTGAAGTGCTCCGTAGGCTTGAACGGTCAGGGAAAAAAGAAGGGGACACGGCCGGACCTCCGGCCGTGTCGGGGAGCGTGGCTCAGGCGGCGTCGACCAGCACCAGCTCGGAATCTTCCAGCGCGGTGATCTTCAGCGTGGCTTCGTTCCGGATCGCTGCACCGTCGCGGGCATTCACCCGGACGCCGTTGACCTCGAGGCTGCCGGCCGCCGGCACCAGATAGAGATGGTGCGAGGTGTCGGCGGCATATTCGGCGGACTCGCCAGCCTTCAAAGTGGTGCCAAGCACGCGCGCCTGGGCCCGGATCGGCAGCGCATCGCTGTCCTCGGCGAAGCCGCTGGCGAGCGTCACGAGCTTGCCGGAACGGTCCGCCTTCGGGAACGGCTTGGCGCCCCAGGTCGGCTGGCCGCCGTCCGTGGTCGGTTCGATCCAGATCTGGAAGATCCGGGTCGTGGTCGGCTCCAGATTGTACTCGGAATGCCGGATGCCGCTGCCCGCGCTCATGACCTGGACGTCGCCGGCCTCGGTGCGGCCCTTGTTGCCCAGGCTGTCCTGGTGGGTGATCGCCCCTTCGCGGACGTAAGTGATGATCTCCATGTTGGAATGCGGATGCGCCGGAAAGCCGGTGTTGGGCGCGATTTCGTCGTCGTTCCACACCCTGAGCGCGCCATGGCCCATGTTGTTGGGGTCATAGTAGCTGGCGAACGAGAAATGATGTTTGGCCTTCAGCCAGCCGTGGTCGGCGCCGCCCAGCTTCGAAAATGGCCTGAGTTCAATCATCGAACTGCTCCTTGTGATCTGAACGCGAGACCTCCGGCGAAAGATGCTTTGGTCCGCGCTGTTGGCCTTTGGATATGCAGTTCCCCGTGATATAGAAATAGAAACTGTTGAAACGTATTGTTTCTAAAAACGTACCAATGGTCCGATGGCAAAACTCCCCGATTTCGAAGCGATGGCGATCTTCGCCAAGGTGGTCGAGCAGCGCTCCTTTGCTGGCGCCGCGCAGGAACTGACGCTCTCGAAGGCCACCGTTTCCAAGGCGGTGAGCCGGCTCGAGGAGCGGCTCGGCACGCGGCTGTTCAACCGCACCTCGCGCCGTCTCGCCCTCACTGACGCCGGGCAGCGGCTGTCGGAGCGCGCGATCAGGCTGCTTGCGGACGGTGAGGAGGCCGAGACCGAAGCGCTCGCCCAGTCCGTGGTACCTCGTGGGCTGGTACGGTTCGCAGTGCCGATGACCTTCGGCGTCAAGAAGATCGCGCCACTCCTACCCAGCTTCTTGGAGCAGTACCCGGAAGTCGCGATCGATCTGCATCTCAGTGATGCCACGGTCGATCTGATCGGTGAAGGCTTTGATCTGGCGCTGCGGATCGCCCGACTGCCGGACTCCTCGCTGATTGCGCGCCGGCTCTGTGCGATTCCGCGCTACACGGTGGCGGCGCCGTCCTATCTGAAGCGTTACGGCCGGCCGACGCATCCGATGCATCTCGCCGAGCACAAATGCTTTGGCTATGCCTATCTCGCGACCGCCGGCGTCTGGCACTACACCAATGCGGCCGGCGAGCAGGCGAGCGTCCGCCCCGCCGGTCAGTTGCGGGTCAACAATGGCGAAGCGGTCCTGCCTGCGGTGATTGCGGGGCTCGGCATCGCGGATCTGCCGGAGTTCATCGTCGGAGATGCCATCGCGTCCGGCCAGGTCGAAGTGATCTTGAAAGGCTGGAAACAGCCGGAAGGCGCCATGCATCTGGTCATGCCGCCCGGTGGGCCGCGCCCCGCCCGCGTCGAAGCGTTGGCCGATTTTCTGGTCAAACAACTCGCGAAGGATCGCAAGCGCACAGGCTGAGGGTTTGCTATGCCGTTTGCTGCGCGATGCCTCTCGCGTCTCGGTTCAATGCCGATGCGATCTTCGTACAGAGGTCATCACTGCGGAATGGCTTGCCGATGGTTTGGGCCTCGTTGATGCCGGCGAGCGTTGTGCGGTCGGCGTAGCCCGTCACGAACAGGATAGGGAGTTTCGGATAACGGGTGCGGATCCGCTGCGCCACCTCGGCGCCGCTCATGCCGGGCATCGCGAAGTCGAGCAGCAAAAGGTCGATATCGGTCTGCGACTGCAACACGTCGAAGGCAGCGCCGGCGCTGCCAACCTCGACGACATCATAGCAACGGTCGCGCAAGATGTCGGCGGCGATCTGACGTACGGCGTCGTCGTCATCGACTATCAAGATACGTGCCGGCATCCTGGGAGCTCCACCGTCATAGGGCTCGGCGGTCTCGGCGCGATCTTCGGCCAAGTCCGAGCATGGCACGAATATGCGGATCGAGGTGCCGCGACCCTCGACGGTGTCGATGCGGACTCCGCCATTTGACTGTTTGGCAAAACCAAGCACCTGGCTGAGGCCGAGGCCCGAGCCCTTGCCGATTTCCTTGGTGGTGAAGAACGGCTCGAACACGCGCGCACGCACGCTCGGACTCATGCCGGAGCCGCTGTCCGATACGCAGATCTCGACATAGTCACCGGCTGCCGGCTCTTCCGCCGAAGCCGGCTCTCCCAACGTCGCGTTGTTCGTCGATACCGTCAGTCGGCCGCCGACGCCCATGGCATCGCGCGCATTGATCGCGAGGTTAAGTACGGCGAGCTCGAGCTGCGTGGGATCGACAAGGGCGTGCCAGAGCCCGTCGGCAAGCGACGTTTCGATCTGGACGCTGCCGCCGATCGTGCTGTGCAGGAGATCGTGCATATTGGCAATGGTGTGATTGAGGTCGAGCACCTTCGGCTCGAGCCGCTGGCGGCGCGAGAACGACAGGAGCAGGTCCGTCAGCTTGGCGCCGCGCTCGGCCGCCGCGCGCATGAATTGGAGCCGCTGCGACAGCTTGCCGTCGATGCCGCGGGCGGCGAAATCCCTTTCCATGAAGGCGATATTGCCGAGCACGACGGTGAGCAGATTGTTGAAATCATGCGCAACGCCGGAGGTCAGCTGACCGATCGCCTCGAGCCGCTGCATCTGGCGGAGCGTGCTTTCGACCCGCTCGCGTTCCTCCATCTGCGCTAGCAGCTGCCGATTGGCTGCGCCGAGTTCCCTGGTCCGCTCCTGCACCCGTTCCTCGAGCTCTTCGTTGAGTCTGCGGCACTCATATTGTCGTCTGCGTCCGCGCAGATGGGTGCGGACGACGCTGATCAGGGTAGTCGGATGAAACGGGCGCTCGAGAAAGCTCACGCTGCCGAGCGCTTCTGTGAGCTGCGCGGCGGTCGGATTTCGCTCGACGCCGCCGCCGTGTTCGGTGAGCACGATGAAAGGAAAATCCGACCAAGCCGGCTGGCGGCTGACCCAGTCGACGAGCGGGCGAATGTCGATGCCGCGGAATGCCTCCTCCGTCACGATCGCAAGCTCGCAGCCTCGGGCAACTCCGCCAAGGAGCTCCTGGAAAGAGCCGCAGATTTGCGCGCTGATGTCCGCTTCCTGCAGGATGCTCTGCGCGAGCTTGGGCATCCCTTCCGCGTGGCGCCAGGATCAGCGTTCGCTCAGCCGGTTCGGTGCTGTCGGACCTGTTCACGGTGTTTCCATCAGCGGCGCAGCGCCACCGACATAGGTAGGAATCCCGCGCAGTACGCCTTGGAAGTCGACGAGCGGTTCGCCGATCTTGATGCCGCCACTGTTGATCATCAGTTCTCTGATCGTGTCCTCATGAGCGCCCGTGCGCTTCTTGATCACCGAGATGGCGCGGCGCACCCGACCACGCGCTTCGAAATAGCGCAGCATGATCACGGTATCGGCGAGATAAGTGACGTCGACCGGCTGCCTCATTTCGCCGATCATGCCGTGCTGGGCGACGGTGAGCAGCGTGGCGGCACCGCGGCGGTTGAGATATTGCAGCAGTTCGTGCAGGTGCAGGATTGCGCATCGCCTCGATGTCGATGCCGAGGCTCTTGGCGCGCGATATCAGAAGCCCAAGCTCTTCATCGAAGACGAACAGGCCCGCGCGCTCGCCGCGGCGAACGGAGCTGGCGAGGAATTGCAGCGAGAGCAGCGATTTGCCGGTGCCCGCCGGACCGATAATCAGAGTACTGGAGCCGCCGGTGATGCCGCCGCCCAAGAGATCGTCGAGTTGCGTGATGCCGCTTCCGATGAGCGAGCCGGTGAAGCCGCGGCGATGCTCGGCCGCAACCAGGCGCGGAAACACCTGCACGCCGCCATGAGCGATGGTGAAGTCATGATAGCCGCCGCGAAAACTCTGGCCGCGACATTTTGCGACACGCAGCCGCCTGCGATCGGCGCCGTAAGTCGGCGCGAGCTGATCGAGGTGGATCACACTATGGGCGATGCTGTGAACGGCACGGTCGGTGCTTTCGGTCGTGAGATCGTCCAGCGTGATGACGGTGGATTTGTTCCGCGCGAAATAGTGCTTCAGGGCCAGGATCTGACGGCGGTAGCGCAGCGAGCTTTGCGCCAGAAGGCGGATCTCGGACAAGCTGTCGATGACGATGCGTTGCGGCCGGTGCTTTTCGATCGCTTCGAAAATGCGTTCTACGGTTTCGCCGAGTTCGAGATCCGACGAATACAGCAGGCTCTGATGCTGGCTCGCGTCGAGAATGCTTTCGGGCGGCACGAGCTCGCAGATCTTGATGTGATTTCCGATCCGCCAACCATGCGATGCCGCGCCGTCACGAAGTTCTTCCTCTGTTTCCGCCAAGCTCACATAGAGCCCGCTCTCACCAGCCTCGGCGCCCGCTAGCAGGAATCTCAGCGCGATGGTGGTCTTTCCCGTACCTGGAATTCCTTCCAGCAGATGAAGGCGATTGCGAGCCAGCCCGCCTACAAGCACGTCGTCGAGGCCCGGAATTCCCGTGTTAGCGCGCGGAAGAACGCGCGGGAGAGGCTGAAAGGTCGTGGTCATCCGGCTGAAAGAGGTCGTTTGCGATAATGAGCTTTAACGGAACCTCTAACGCGGGACACCAGGGCGAGTTCCGTAGTGGCTGCCCAGGGAACAATCGCTGCCGCATGTCGCCTCGGCGGTGTTCTGATCACGTCTGTTTGTCTGGACCGAACCTTTGAATGTTCCGTTCATTGGCAGAGCGGCGGGGCCGGGCCGTTAATTTGGACGAAAGGGACTTAGGCATGCGCCTGCAGCACATGATGATCGTACTGGCTCCGATGTTCGCTGCTGGTGCCGCCCTCGCCGAGGACAACCGCGGCACGATGGATCAACAGATGGCCTGCACGCCGGATGTATGGCGGCTCTGCAGCGCGTATATTCCGGATCGCGACAGCATCGTCGCATGCCTGAAACAGAACACGCCGCAGTTGTCGGGGCCATGTCGCGCCGTCTTTGAGCCGAGCACGGCACAGGTTCAGCAGCATTCGGCGCGGCGCGTCGTACAGCATCGGCCGGCGTCGCCCCGAGCCTATCCGGCGCAGCGGCGGACTTATGACGCCGATGACGAGGAGTGAGCCCTTCGGGCGCTCCCTATCGTTCCTCGGTTTTGCTCACGTCATCAATCCTTGGATTCGCATACGTCGACCCATTCGGCTCCGGTCAATTCGGACAGGCGTGCGGGTGTGATCTTGACCGCGCTGTGGGTGGAGCCTGCCGCGGGAACGACGATGTCGAACGCCTTCAGCGAGAGGTCGCAATACACTGGCAGCGGTGCCTTCAGCCCGAACGGGCAAACGCCGCCGACCTCATGCCCTGTGATCTCGGCGACCTCGTCAAGCCCGAGCATCTTCGGTTTGCCGCCAAACAGCGCTTTCACCTTCTTGTTGTCCATGCGCGAGGTGCCGGCCGCGACGATCAGGATGACGCGCTCGCCGACCCGCAGGCTCAGCGTCTTGGCGATACGGGCCGGCTCAACGCCATAGGCTTCTGCCGCGAGCGCGACCGTGGCCGAGCTCTGGCTGGAGACGAGGACGTCGATGTCGGGGGCTTTTTCGGCGAAGAAGGCGCGGACGGATTCCAGGCTCATGCTGACGCAACAATCTCGGGCAGTTCGGACAAAGCAGCAATACGATAGTCTGGGGCAAAACCCAACTCGTCCATCTGCGTCCGCAACGCCTTGAACATGGTCAGCGGCGGTAGGGATACGCTGTTGGCGCAGGCCGCTGCCATCGATTCGGGAGTGACGCGCTCGATCCATGCCACGTTCATGCCGAATGCCTTGGCCCCGCAGGCGTCCCAGGGATTGGAGGAGACGAACAGCACCTCGGCGGGACTGATGCCGAGCGCCGGCTCGACCAGCGCATAGGCTTGTGGGTTCGGCTTGAAGATCTTGGCCGTATCGACGCTGATCGTGGCGTCGAGCACCGGCTCAAGACCGCTGTTCCGAACCAGCGCGTTCAGCATGGCGGGGCTGCCGTTCGACAGAATGGCGAGCTTACGGTCCTTCATCGCGGCGAGCGCCGCCAGCGCATCCGGATAAAGATCGAGATGCAGATACTTCGCCATGATGCGTTCGAAGGCGGCGGCATCAGCCGTGAGGCCGAGCACCCGCAAGGTGTAGGCGAGCGAGTCGCGGGTGACCGTGGCAAAATCTTCGTAGCGGCCCATCAGGGAGCGCAGCCAGCTATATTCGAGCTGCTTGATGCGCCACAACTGCGTGATCAGATCGCCGCGGGCGGGAAACGCCTGTTCAGTCACGGCGGCGACAGACTGCACGTCGTACAGCGTGCCATAGGCATCGAACACCACGGCTTTGATCGGCACGGCACTCTCCCGACAGCATGAGCGCGGCGTTCCGCCGCGCTCGACCGTATCATGTCAACGCCGCACAGGAGACCGGGGACCGGATCACGTTTGCTTTGAAACGTGAGCCGATCAGATGCCCAGCAGCTTGCGGGCGTTCGCCTTCAACACCTTCGGCCGGATCTCGTCGCGGATGTCGAGCTTGGCAAAATCGGCGAGCCAACGGTCCGGCGTGATCACCGGCCAGTCCGAGCCGAACAGCATCTTGTCCTGCAGAATCGAGTTGATGTAGCGGACCAGGATCGGCGGGAAATATTTCGGCGACCAGCCGGAGAGGTCGATATAGACGTTCGGCTTGTGGGTTGCGACCGACAGCGCCTCTTCCTGCCAGGGAAAGGAGGGGTGCGCGAGAATGATCTTGAGGTCGGGGAAGTCGGCCGCGACGTCGTCCATATACATGGGATTGGAATATTTCAGCCGCATGCCCATGCCGCCGGGCATGCCCGAGCCGACGCCGGTCTGGCCGGTGTGGAACAGTGCGATGGCGCCGCCGTCATTGATCGCTTCATAAAGCGGATAGGCCAGCTGATCATTGGCGTAGAAGCCCTGCATGGTCGGATGGAATTTGAAGCCGCGGACGCCGTACTCTTCCATGAGCTTCCGCGCCTCGCGCACGCCGAGTTTGCCCTTGTGCGGATCGATGCTGACGAAGGGAATCAGCACATCGAGATGATCTGAGGCGACCTCGAGCATCTCGTAATTGTTGTAGCGGCGGAAGCCGGTCTCGCGCTCGGCATCGACCGGGAAGATCACGGCGGCGATGTTCTTCGAACGATAATAGGCAGCAGTCTCCGGCACGGTCGGCGGATGCTTGTGCGGGGACTTGAAGTAGTCAGCCATCTGCGCCTGGAAGTCGTCATAGCCGTCGTCGGGATGCATGCCGCAAGGCTCCTCGGCATGGGTGTGGATGTCGATGGCGACGACGTCGTCGATCTTCGGCAGAGCGAGCTTGGGCATGGGCGTTCCTGGATTGCTTCTTTAGGCGTTGGAAAATTGATTATATGATATAACAAATTTGGCAAGCAGGACTCGCGCCGTTTCCCTGCACTTGCCGGAGCAGGGCTGTGGCCGCGCCGTCTCCAGCCTGATCGTGAGCGGAGCCGTCTGGCGCGTGTGAATTCGGACGGAAACGCGCTGCCGTTCAATCCGGTCCCGACAAATGGCGAAGGTTCCCGCCACGGCAAGTGGCCCATTTGGTTGACATCGGGCCGGACGGTGGTTAAGAACCGGTCGTCTCGGGCGGCACGGCCGCCAGCGGGAAAGAATTCGTTTTTGCCACTTTCGGCCTGTTCAACACGGCCTTTCGAAGCATCAGGACGTCCCATGAAGGTCCGTAACTCGCTGAAATCGCTGCGTGGCCGCCATCGCGCCAATCGCCTTGTCCGTCGCAAGGGCCGCGTCTACGTCATCAACAAGGTGCAGCGCCGTTTCAAGGCCCGCCAGGGCTGATTGACGGCTCTGCGCCGCCGAAGTGCTGCTCACGGGTGTTTGAGACGGACCTTGCTTTGCAAGGTCGGTTGAGAACATCTACACTTCAGCAATGACACTGAGATCTTTCCGCGCGATCCTGCTCGCCGCGCTTTTCGCTGCGACATCCTCCCTTGCCTGCGCGCAGGACAATCCGCACGCCACGCCCAAGCCCAAGCTGCCGGAAGCTCCGGCGAAGCTGCCCAGGGTCGGCGCCGACAAGACGCGCGGCCTCGACTTTCTCTTCGGAGCGCTGAAGGCCGCGCCGGACGAGGTAAGCGCCCGCCATGTCGAGGCGCGAATCTGGGCGACTTGGCTGCAGACACCGAGCGACACGGTCGCGCTGCTGATGTCGCGGTCCAAGGCCGCCCTGGACGGGCATCAGACCGAGGTGGCTCGCAAGCTGCTGGACGCGGTGATCAAGCTGCGCCCGGATTATGTCGAGGCCTGGAATCGCCGCGCGACGCTGTATTATCTGCAGAACGATTACGCGCATTCCCTCGCCGACATTCAGCAGGTTCTGATCCGAGAGCCGCGGCATTTCGGTGCTTTGGCCGGGCTCGGCATGATCATGCAGGATCTCGGCGACGATAAGCGCGCGCTGGACGCCTTCCGCAAAGCGCTGGAGATCAATCCGCATCTGGAGAAGGTGCCGGAGCTCGTCAAGACGCTGAGCGAGAAGGTCGAAGGGCGCGACATCTAGTGCGGCAATCCCGAAGGCGCACTGCATTCGCAGCGACATCGTCAGCGAATTCACGCTTGATTAACCATGATTGCTGCGGCGGCCTTGCCCGTCGGAGCGGTCGTTCTTAACTCGCGATCGGCGGCCATGAATGGGGCAGGAGCCTGTTGCGATGAACCGTTGGGTGCTGGCCGCGAGCCTGACCGTCCTGGTCACGACGCCAAGTTCGGCGGAAGATCTGTTCTGGGTGGTCGGCAACCGCGCGACCGACCGATGCGCCATCGTCACCAGTAATCCGGTCGTGGACGGCGATATCTGGTTCGCCGACGGTCCCTACAAGACGCTTGCCGATGCGAAGCTGGCGCGATCCACGATCCGCGCCTGTCCCAACAAGGATGACCCTGCCGACGATTGATGCGGCAGGATTGATGCGGGCAAGATGAGCGCGGCGAATTGAGCTTGCGATCAATTTCCCCGCACACCCGTCATCGGAACCTTCGTCGCAGGCCGCGATCAGTGCAGCGCGTTGCTGCGACGCTCGGTCAGGCCGTATTGGGCGGCGGCCGCATAGAGCTGGGCAATTTCCGCTTCCAGGTGCTCGTTGACCAAGAGGAGCGCCTTCAGTGCGCCACGCAGATCGCCATTGCAGCTCGCGACGATCTCGTCGATAGCCGCCTCGCTTGAACGTAAACTCATCGGATACCCCCTCCCAAAACCTACTCGACTAACTCCGGCATCCCGATCCTTGTTGCTGTGAATCACGTGGATGGATCGGATCACGAACGGTTCTTGGCATGCGCCCACGTCCAACAAAAAGTCCGGACCATGGTTATAAAATGGCCGACGACGCGCTGATGACAGCCTTCCCGCGCGTGACCGGCTGCAGAGCAGCGATGATTCGCAACCTTTGCCATGCTGACTTCGTATCGGGAATGTGACGGGCAGAAAATTATCAATGATTTCAATAGTCATTATCTGCGCTTTGGGGTTGCTTGCTGCGGTCACGCGTCTTGGAGTGGCGTTGGTCGAGCGCCGCTACCCGGCACAGGGCACGGCGATCAAAATCGACGGCGCGAACATTAATCTTGTGGATATCGGCTTCGAGAGGCCGGATGCGCCGCCGCTCCTGCTGCTCCACGGCGCGAGTTCGAACCTTGAAGCCATGCGCCAGCCGCTCGGCGATCTCCTCGCCAAGCGGTACCGGGTGCTCCTGGTGGACCGCCCCGGCCATGGTTGGAGCGATCGCGACCGGGTGCAGGATTCGACCCCCGCCGCCCAGGCCCGGATGCTGGCGGATGCGCTGCAGAAGCTCGGTATCGGCAGCGTGATCCTGGTGGTCCATTCCTGGAGCGGCGCCCTTGGCGCCCGGATGGCGCTGGATTTCCCGGAACGCGTGGCCGGCCTCGTGATGCTGGCGCCGGTGGCCTATCCCTGGCGTGGCGGCGTCGGCCGGTACAACAAGGCCGTCACGACGCCTCTCCTTGGGCCGCTCCTCGCCCATACCATCACGCTGCCGCTCGGCCTCTTGCTGGCCGGTCCTGCCGCAAGGAGCGTGTTCCTGCCCCAGCCCGTGCCGGAGGATTTCCTGGATCGGACCGCAACGCCCCTGCTGCTCCGGCCGCGGGAATTCATCGCCAATGCGCAGGATCTCGTGACCCTCAAGCAGGCGGTCATCGAGCAGGTGCCGCGTTATGGCGAGATCAAGGTCCCGGTCACGATCATCGCGGGAGACGCCGACCGGACTGTCTTTACGGATATCCATTCGCGCCCGTTTGCGCAGGCCGTGCCGCAGACCAGGCTGATCGTGCGGGCGGGTCTCGGGCACATGGTGCAGAACGCGGTGCCCGAACTCGTGATCGGCGAGATCGATCGGATGGTCGCCGGGATCGCGCCCGCGGACGCGTTGCCGGCGGGGCTCTGATCGCTCGGCATGAAAAAGCCCCGGCCGCGGGACCGGGGCTATGATCAGGCGCTGTTGCTCACAGAGCCGATGTGCAGCGCCATGCGGCGCTGCAACATCGCCGTCTATCACTGCTTCTGCTTGCCGTCCTTGTCGAAGGACGAGATGTAGGCCCACAGATTGTTGACCTCGTTCTCGTTCTTGATTCCGGCGAAGGTCATCTTGGTCCCGGGGATCTTGGCCTTCGGATCCTTGATGTATTCCTTGAACTGGGCTTCGTTCCAGGTGATGCCGGAGTTCTTGTTGGCATCCGAATAGTTGTAGCCCTCTACGGTGCCCGATTTGCGGCCATCGAGCCCGTTGAGCTCGGGGCCGACCTTGTTCTTCGCGCCTTCGCCGATCGAGTGACAGGGCAGGCACTTGTTGAACGAGGTCTTGCCGGCCGCCAGATCCTCCGCCAGCGCAGCGGAAGCCAGCGACGATGCGGTGATGACAACGAGCGCACTCAAAGTCAGCTTGTTCATGGATTTTCAGGCTCTGTGGTTGCGAGACAAATGTGCACTGCGGTTGTGGCATGACGTTTCCGCAGAGACAAGCCGCCACGCTCCCGTTGGAGTTATCAATCTTTCCGATCTGTTTGCGCAGCAGCAAAGATCGAAAGCCGGTCTCGCAGCCTATCCAAGCCGCTGTCGTTGTGATTGATATGGCTCGATAAATCGAAACGCTGGGAGAGCCGCGATGGCCATCAAGATGCCGGAAGCCGATCAGGCGGTGCTGATGCGCCGCAGCGAAATCGTCGCCGCCTTGCGCGCTATCGTACCGGGCGAAGGCGTCATCGACAGCCCTGCCGAGATGCTTCCTTATGAGTCCGATGGACTGATGGCGTACCGGCAGCCTCCGATGGTCGTCGTGCTGCCGGACTCGACGGAACAGGTCTCGAAAGTTCTGAAATACTGCCACGAGCAAGGCATCAAGGTGGTTCCGCGCGGCTCGGGAACCTCCCTCTCCGGCGGCGCGCTGCCGCTCGCGGATGGCGTGCTGCTGGGTCTCGGTAAGTTCAAGCGAATCCGCGAAATCGATTTCGACAACCGCGTCGTCGTCACCGAGCCTGGCGTCACCAATCTCGCGATCAGCCAGGCGGTCGCGCATGCCGGCTTCTACTACGCGCCCGATCCGTCTTCGCAGATCGCCTGTTCGATCGGCGGCAACATCGCTGAGAATTCCGGCGGTGTGCATTGCCTGAAATACGGCATGACCACCAACAACGTGCTCGGCTGCGAGTTCGTGCTGATGACGGGCGAGGTGTTGCGAATCGGGGGCAAGTGCGCGGAGAACGCGGGCTACGACCTGATGGGGCTGATCACGGGGTCGGAAGGTCTGCTCGGCGTCGTCACGGAAGTCACCGTGCGCATCCTGCAAAAGCCCGAAACGGCTCGCGCGCTGATGGTGGGCTTCGCCGAGGTCGAGGCGGCCGGCGAATGCGTCGCGCGCATCATCGGCGCCGGAATCATCCCCGGCGGCATGGAGATGATGGACAAGCCGGCCATTCATGCGGCGGAAGCCTTCGTCCATGCCGGCTATCCGCTCGACGTGGAAGCGCTCCTGATCATCGAGCTCGACGGGCCGGCCGTCGAAGTGGACGAACTGATCACCCGCGTCGAGGCGATCGCCAATGGCTGCGGCTCGACCACCTGCCGCATCTCGACCTCGGAGGCCGAACGCAATCTGTTCTGGGCCGGCCGCAAGGCGGCGTTTCCGGCCGTCGGCCGCATCTCGCCGGATTATCTCTGCATGGACGGCACGATTCCGCGCGGCGCGCTGCCGAAGGCCTTGGCGCGGATCCGCGAACTGTCCGAAAAATACCAGCTTCGCTGCGCCAACGTCTTTCATGCCGGCGACGGCAACTTGCACCCGCTGATCCTGTACGATGCCAACAAGCCCGGCGAGATCGAGCGGGCGGAAGCCTTCGGCGCCGACATCCTGCGCTGCTGCGTCGAGCTCGGCGGCGTCCTGACCGGCGAACATGGCGTCGGCATCGAGAAGCGCGACCTGATGCCGGAGATGTTCACCGAGATCGACCTCAATCAGCAGCAGCGCGTCAAATGCGCCTTCGACAATCAGGGCCTGCTCAATCCCGGCAAGGTCTTCCCGACCCTGCATCGCTGCGCCGAACTCGGCCGCATGCACGTCCATGCCGGCAAGCTCGCCTTCCCGGACATTCCGCGGTTCTGAAGGGGGCGCCGGCGCTTCAGCGTCGTCATTGCGAGGAGCGCAAGCGACGAAGCAATCCAGAGTCGTGGGCGGGACTCTGGATTGCGTCGCTTCGCTCGCAATGACGGCGCAGAGAGTCGTCCTCATCCCATCACATCCCACCCCGCAGACACACGTCAGCAGTCCCGCAGCGCGTTGCGCCCGAGTGTTGCGGCCGACACGCCCTTCGAAAACCGTCGAGAGGGCGCGGGGAATGCCGGGTGAAGGCCTCACCCATGGCCCGCCTGCAGAAAAAAAGCAGGCGGCAGTCACCACAGGTTCAGCCGGTCATCCGGCATTCCCCGCGCGCTGGTTTTAACGCTTATACGTGCTCGCCCCGGGGACCGGCTCGATTGCCCCCGTCCGCGTGAAGCAAAGCTTCATCGCGTTGCGACAACGCTTGCGCGTTGCGCTAGGCCTCAGCACCGGGAGGCCAGGCCCACACGATTTCACGTCCGCATCGCAGTCGTTCGTCGGCATGGCTTTGATTGAGCATGATCTTATCCGGAAAACCGCTTCGCACTTTTCCGGATCATGCTGCCACGCTGCGACCCGACACGGCCACCGCATCCCCACCTCACGTATCGTGACGACCGCGCGTACGCCCCTCTCGGCGAAGCAGGATGGGCGCAGGATGGCATGATTTCTGCAAAAACGAAAGAGGAGAATTTCGGCGCTCGGAGGGGCCGTACTATACTGCGTTGAGATAGCTTACGAAATGAGTGTTTTCACGCGGGGCAATTTTTGCCTCTGCCTGCCGCGCCTGTGCAGCGAGATCGCACGAAACCGCAGAGGTGATTTGCCCGACGCCTCGTATGGGCATCGTTGAGCTGGCCCTATTGGCTATGGAACACATCCCAGGATGCCGCTCGATTGACGGTCATCGATTACGGCCGCTGAGCTTCCCGTAGTTGGTGAGAACACGAAAATGCGGACCTAATTGCAGCTCTTAATCTATGTGATGCCAAGTCGGGTGATGTACGAGGTTGGCAACGAGCCGATCGACTGGCCAACGAAGCCTAGGATCACGAGCATGGCGCCGATTTTGAAGAGAGCCCTGCGAAGCTTGTATTGCTGCGACCAGCCTTGCCATCGATGTTTTCGGTCTTCGGCACTCTCGCGGGCATTTGCTCGCCGCTCGACTTGCTCCGCACCTTGAAGATTAATTGCCCAATGCCATTCACGGGCGATCATGAGAAAGCCTACGATATCCAAGACTAAGCCTAGATTCGAAAACCATTGCTGACACATCGCTTCCCCTAACGGTCGTGCGAGCGGGCGGGCCTATTAATCGTCAAATAGATCAGGGGTCTTTTCTGGCGGATCAGGCAAATCCTGAAGCTTAATCACCTGGAGGCCGTCAGCTTTGCCATGTCGAGCAATATCGCTGTCGTTGGAATAAATCCGCTCTGCGCCTTCGACCTTGGCGATGGCGATGATCTGCCGGTCGAACTTCAATTTGGCCCAGCTATCAGCGCCTTCCTTCTTTTGGTTGGTGCGTATTGCTTGACGATGGCGCTCGGCCGCTTCGACGGCGGCACGAGTGCCGAACGATGCGATCCTGAAGCGCGGCGTCTTGCTGAGAATATCAAGATATTGAGGCGCAGCTTCGCCCGCGCCGATCAGCACTTCGCTGAGCGCGGGCGTCGGCACGATTACAACATCCTTTTGCTTGTCGAGGGTCTCGATAAGGTGGGTCAGCTTGGCGTCGACTTTGCCGACGCCCTTTACGCGTGGGTCTAAGAGCGGCACCAGAAACGATGTGTCAAAGACCACGACTGCCATTTAGTGGCGGTCCCGTTCGTCGCGCCGGAGCCCAAGGATGTCGCTCAGCGCATCCTCGCTTTCATGCCACGTGCAGCCTTCGACCGAGCGCAGCTTGCCGACGACCTCGGTCATGGGACTTTCGTCCAGCACCTCGAAATCGTTGATGTCGAATTGTTCAAGCTTCCATGTGCCATTTTCCTCACGGACCCATTTGCCGCTGCCGTGCACGCGAATGACACCATTCAGGTAATACGGTGCCAGCCGCCGCGCGACATCCTCCCCGCGCACGTTGCAATGATATTCAACGTCGCCGTCTTTCAGCCAGACGGGAATGGTCTCGTCCCGGCCGCCGATGCGGATAATGCGGCCATCGAGTGTGCCTATTTCGCGGAAAGGACCATAATGCACGGGCTTTGGCCGGTTGCGGCCGGGGAATTCGATGATGACGTTGTGAGCCGGCGCAATCAACTCCGCAACGGCACCGTCCTTTGCCAGGAGGTTGTCGATGTTCTTATAGGCCTGCATTGCGTCCTTCGGTCCGTGGCCGCGGCTGACGCGGGCGACGCGATCGGAGACGTTCGGGAAAGCGACCGGCTCAATGCTTGAGACCAGCACAGTGCTTCCCTTTTCAAGGTGGGAGAAATGCACGCGCTCACGCTCGCCCAACAGGACGGCAAACTCCGCCATGTACTCCGCCAAGCGGGACATAGGCAGGCTATCGACGTTGAAAACGTCGATTTTCAAGCGATATTGCTGTTGCTCTGCCACGTGGGTGTGTTCCTCTGTTGTTCTAAGATAACACTATCCCGGCCTAATGGTATGAGGGACCAGTCAATTTTTTACTGACAGCCTAAGCAGGGGCCGCGCCAAGTCAGCCGCCTCAAGGCCAAGTCCTCCGGGACGCTGCGCAGCCTTGACCCGTCTGACTCGACGCGGCGGTGGCTTGGCATGCCCTAAGGCGAATTCCGCCTAGCGCTTGAGCGAGACCCACTGGCAAAACCGCGGGTAGAGTATGATATTGGCCTAATATGACCTTGGACGATATTCCCGCCGATCCTATCGAGCAGGCCCAAATGCTCGAAAACATGCTGATCTCGCTCGCGACCGGTGGTACGGCCAGCGGCCCGCAATAGGGGCATATTCGCCGGTTATTCATGGATGATCCCGAACTGTCCGCGCTGTTGCCTGCCTTCGTGAGAACCTGTCGGACCCCCGACGCGTTTTGGCAGTTCATCAAATACAAGGCGCCGACCTACGCCGAGCGACGCGCCATCATTAGGGGGGATTTCACGCCGCTGTTCGATCATCTCGAAGGGCGCAATCGTGCGCCGGGCGATGTGGTTGTGTCGGACGCGTTGGAGACGTTTGATGCGGAGGGCGTGCACGTGGTTTGGACAAAGGCGCTGGGCCGACGCAATGCTGACCCGGAAGGCGCAATTACGGTCGCGAGAACGCTTCTGGAGACCGTTTGCAAGCGCATCCTCGACGAATTGGGCGATTCGTATTCCGAGAAGGACGACTTGCCGCAGCTCTATTCAATGACAGCAAAGAAACTCAATCTTGCACCCGATCAGCATACCGAAGAGCCGATCAAGGCCATTTTGGGCGGTGCCATGCACCTCGTGAATGGACTTGGCACTTTGCGCAATCGGTTGAGCGATTCACACGGACGCGGGGGCAAGCCGGTAAGGCCGTCGCCCAGGCATGCAAGCCTTGCGGTGAACACAGCGGGCGCCATCGCTACCTTTCTTGTCGAAACACACCTTGAACGATCGTCGAAGGGGACAGCATAACGTTCCTCAACGCCGTTTCCGCAAGAACAGACAGACTAGGAATGCGAGCGCGACTACGGTGAGGGCGCAAATCGCGACATCCCCATTCGCGTGGGGCCGTTAGGCCCAGTAGCTGGATTTGGAGATTTTGCGCCGGGATTATGGTGACAGTGCACTAAATCCTGCGAAACCTTAAGGTGCAGCGTCAGCGCAGCTCAGCACTTTCACCGCAATACCAGTTGCGCCGTCGGCTTCAACGGCCGCTTACGTGGCGTCGCGAGGTGACTTCTTCGCGGCCTTGCGCTTCTTGGTCGGTTTCTTTGTCACGATCTCAATCAGGGCGTCATCGATCCTTGTCTGCCAGCCCCGGCCCTTCGATTTGAAATACTTCACGACGGCGGGGCTCAAGCGGATATTCACTGGGATCTTTGTCGGCTCCTTTTGCGGACCGCGCCGGGCAATTGTTTTCGCAAGCTCAGGGAAGACGTCAGAAAATGGCTTGGCCCTGGCGAAATCCTTCTCGGTCCATTCCGGGTTATCCGAGACAGCTTTCATGTCTGCCTTCGAGTAGGCGGGTTTCGTTTTAGCGCTTGGCATTGAACAGCTTCCTCTCCTTCTTCGAAGCCGGGCGCATTGAAATCACCGAGAGTCCTTCGAGGCCAAGAACGGCGAAGACGATCGAGATAACGCCGTTTGCATCCATTCCGATCGCTCGGGTCACGACCGCCTTTTGCGGAAAGCACCAAGGCGTTCGCGAAGAACTCCTCGGTCAACGTGGCGAAATCCAAGCGGTGCTTGGCGATGTTCGCGATGCGCTTCGGTTCACCCCAAAGGATTTCCATAAGCATTTTGTAGATACAAAATGCTTATGGAACAATCAAGATGAGTGAGATCCAGCGCGCCGCGGCTTCTCGGTGACCCACAACCGCCTCTGGATACTGGATCGTCCGCTTTCGCGGACGATGACAGCGAGGGTCTACATTTCCTTATCGATAGGAACCGAGGCTTTGAAAGCGCTCGTCTAGATCAGCCCGTACTGCATCCGCTCTCGCCGCGCCAGCAGGGGCAGGGCTTGGCCCGCGATGTAGGTCTTGAAGTGGGCGCTCTCCTGGTGCGCCTGGAACGCGGCCTCGTCGCGGAACAGCTCGTAGAACAGGAACTGGGCTGGGTTGTCCTTGGCGCGGGAGATCAGGAACAATTGGGCGCCGGGCTCCTTCTGCGCCTCCGGGAGGAAGCGTGACAGGATCTCGGCGACGCGGTCGGCCTCGCCGTCCCTGGCTTCCCATTGCGCCACCACCAGCAGGCCGCCGCCGCTGACGGCCTCGTTCACCGTTGTCGTGTCGATTGCATATCGCGCCATTGTCGTCATCCTCTCGTTCGGGGGTCCGCGAGGCCATCGATAGCTCCGTTTCGGTAGCGGATAGTTCGATCGTGGATGAACAATGGATGCGGGACGACGCGCGCGCCCAAGCGTTCCGCGGCATCGAACCGGATGCGCCGCGCGCAGGCTGCACGTTCCGTCACGCCCACCCTTGTGTCCGGCCTCCAACGCTTGGGATCATGATGCGATCGGCAGGATTCGCATCATGATCTCATCTGCTTGATTGAGCACGATCTCCGCGCAAACGCCTATGGCGTTTGTCGCGAGGGAAAACCGGGCTGCACTTTTCGCAGATCATGCTCTAGAAGGATTCCAACGCCGGTGGCGGCGCCTCGCGCGGCCGCCTGGGATCATCAACAAGCAAGGCAGCAGTGGTGGACGCCCTCAAAGTACGGAATGCGGCCGATGTCGAGGAGGCGGTGCGCGCCGCCATCGCCGGCGATCAGCCGCTCGAGATCATCGGGCACGGCTCGAAGCGGCCAATCGGCCAGCCGACGGCGACCAATGCGGTGCTCGACCTCTCGGCGCTGAACGCCGTCATCGCCTATGAGCCGAACGAGCTGATCATCACGGTGCAGGCCGGCGCGCCGCTCGCCGACGTGCTGTCGCTGATTGATTCGAAAAGCCAGCAATTCGCGTTCGAGCCGGTCGATACCGGGCCGCTGCTGGGCCTGCCGGGCAGGGGGACGATCGGCGGCATGATCGCGGCCGGGCTGGCCGGTCCGCGCCGGATCAAGGCCGGCGGCGCGCGCGATCATCTGCTCGGCGCGCACGCGGTGTCCGGCTTCGGCGAGAGCTTCAAGACCGGCGGCAAGGTGGTGAAGAACGTCACCGGCTACGACCTCTGCAAGCTGCTGGCGGGGTCCTGGGGCACGCTCGCCGTCATGACCGAGGTGACGCTGAAGGTGATGCCGCGGCCGGAAGCCGAGCGGACGCTGGTGCTGCGCGGCCTGGACGCCGATAGGGCCAATCAGGCGATGACGGCGGCACTTGGGTCGGCCTTCGACGTGTCGGGGGCGGCGCATCTGCCTGCATCGCTGTCCGGCACCGAGGCCGACGGGCTGACGAAAATTGCTGCTCCGGGACAGTCCATGACCCTGCTGCGCCTGGAGGGCATCACCGCGTCGGCGGTGGATCGCGCCGCCTCGCTTGCCAAGCAGCTGATGCCGTTCGGAACGGCCGAGATCCTTGAGGATGACGCATCGGCCGCAATCTGGAGCGCCGTGCGCGACGTGCTGCCGTTCGCCGCCCACGGTCCGCTCGGGACCTGGCCGGTGTGGCGCATCGTCTGTCCGCCGGGCTCGGGCGGCAGGCTGGGCCAGGTTCTCGCGCGGGAGACGGGCGGGCAGGTGATCTACGATTGGGGCGGCGGCCTGATCTGGCTGGCGCTGCCGCCGCAGCCCGAAGCCGCGGCGGCGCAGGTGCGCCGGCATGTCGGCGCCGCCGGCGGCCACGCGACGCTGCTGCGCGCATCCGAAGACGTCCGGCACAGGGTGGACGTCTTCCAACCGCAATCGGCCGGTGTGGCCGCGCTCGAGGAGCGCGTGCGCGCCTCCTTCGATCCGAAAGCCATTCTCAATCGCGGCCGTCTGCGGCGGAGTGTTGCGCCATGAAAACCGAATTCAGCCTGGCGCAGCTCGCCGATCCCGATATCGCGGTCGCCGACAAGATCCTGCGGGCCTGCGTGCATTGCGGGTTCTGCACCGCGACCTGTCCGACCTATGTGCTGCTCGGCGACGAGCTCGACAGTCCGCGCGGCCGGATCTACCTGATCAAGCAGATGCTGGAGAAGGACCAGGCGCCGACCGCTGACGTCGTCAAGCATATCGACCGCTGCCTGTCGTGCCTGTCCTGCATGACGACCTGTCCGTCCGGCGTCCACTACATGCACCTGGTCGACCAGGCGCGGGTGCGGATCGAGAAGACCTATCGGCGGCCGCTGGCCGATCGACTGCTGCGGGCCGTGCTCGCCGCCGTCCTGCCGAGCCCCAAGGCTTTTCGGCTCGCCACGCGGCTTGCGCGGCTGGGGCGGCCGGTGACCGCCCTCTTGCCCAAGCCCTCGGTCTCGAAGGGCCCCGCACCGAGCCTGCTCCGCAGAGTGCGGGCCATGCTGGACCTGGCGCCGGCCGAGCTGCCGCCGCCAGGCCCCTCCGGCGGCGCGGTGTTTCCGGCCCAGGGCGAGCGCCGTGGCCGGGTCGCCCTGCTGCAGGGGTGTGCGCAACAGGCTCTGGCGCCGCGCATCAATCAGGCCGCGATCAACATGCTCACGCGGCACGGCGTCGAGGTGGTGCTGGTCCGGGACGAGCAATGCTGCGGCGCGCTAACTCATCACATGGGACGGGACGAAGACGCGCTGGCGCGGGCCCGCGCCAACGTCCGGGCGTGGACCGCGGAGCGCGATCGCGGCGGCCTGGACGCCATCCTGGTGACCACATCCGGCTGCGGAACCGTGATCAAGGACTACGGCCATATGCTGCGGGAAGACCCGCAATATGCCGCGGCGGCCGCATCCGTCTCGGCCCTGGCCAAGGACATCACCGAGTATCTCGGCGCGATCGAACTGAGATCGGCCGCACCTAAAGCTGAGATCGTGGTGGCCTATCACTCCGCATGTTCGCTGCAACATGGTCAGAAAATCACGGCCCTTCCGAAAGAATTACTTTCCAAGATGGGATTCGTAGTGAAAGATGTGCCGGAGAGTCATTTGTGTTGCGGTTCGGCGGGGACCTACAACATTCTCCAGCCTGACATCGCGGTGAGGCTGCGTGATCGGAAGGTCGCCAACATCGCAACCGTCAAGCCGGATGTGATTGCTGCGGGCAATATCGGCTGCATGATGCAGATCGCCAGTGGCACGTCAGTTCCTGTGGTCCACACGATTGAGCTTCTCGACTGGGCGACGGGCGGTCCTCGGCCAGGAATCAATTGAGCGATGGGCGTCGTGCGCGACCAGCCGGCCCCATCCGGCGTCCGCCGGAATGCTCGGCGGCAACAGGAGGATCACGATGGCGAAAGACAAAAAGGACAAGAAAGACAAGAAGGATAAAAAGAAAAAGAAGCTGATGGCGCAGGCCAAGAAGGCAGCCAAGAAGACGGCGAAGAAATCCGCCAAGACGTCTGCAAAGAAGGCCGCGAAAAAGGCTCCGAAGAAGGCAGCCAAGAAAGCCACCAAGAAGACCGCGAAGAAAGCTGCAAAGAAGGCGACGAAGAAGGTAGCCAAGGCTCCGGCGAAGAAAGCCAAGAAGGCTGCGGCGAAGAAAGCGGCCAAGGCGCCCGCTAAGAAAGCGGCGGCAGCCGTCCCGGCGCCGAAGAAGAAAGCCGCCAAGAAGCGCGCCCCGAAGGCGGCGCCAGCCGAGCCGATCTTCGACATGAGCCACGCCGAAACGCCCGAAACCGAATCGGCGCAGGGTGAAAGCTGGGCGGGACCGACGTCCGAGCCCGTCGAAACCGGCGACGATGAAACGGCCGCCGGCGCGGGCCGGTAGCTGAAGCTAGTCCCTGCTTGAATCATTCGGAAAGCCGCAGCGATTGCTGCGGCTTTTTGCTTGCGCCGGCTCGAACTTGCTTGCGCTGGCTCGAACCTACTCGCGGGCCAGGGTTTCCCGCCGCGACATTGATCTCGACGCCCGGCGCAAAATGCGCGGGCTGATTCGCTCGGCTGCGCCCCGTGCCATCCTGGTGTGGCTGTCATGTCTCGGATGCATTCCCGATACTTCTACTCGCGGTAAAGTTTGTTGTTCAAATGCAACAGCTGCCGACAACCTGCCGTAGAAGCGCCAAAACGCCTAAAAAGGCGGCAAATGCCGCGCTTTTTTGCTTCTCCAATGCCTGGGACCTGACACAAATTGCCGATGGTTTGACGCAGTCGGTTTGTTTGTGTCCCGGGGGGATCGGAAATCGGACTGATGTTTGGAAGCTAGGTGATGGGGATCGTCATGCGGAAATGGACTTTGTTGGCAACGGCGCTGGCAATGGTATCGGGGTCGGCTTTCGCGGCGGATCTGCCGATGAAAGCTCTGAAGGCGCCTCCGGCTCCGGCCTTCGAGCCCTGGGATGTCGCTTTCGGCGGCGCGATCATGAACGACTACATCTTCCGCGGCGTCACCCAGTCGAACCACAAGCCGTCGGTCGCCGCCTATATCGAGCCGCGCTACAACGTCACCAAGGACCTGCAGCTCTATTTGGGCGTCTCCGGCGAGAGCATTTCCTTCGCCAACCGCGCCGCGGCTGAGATCGACGTCTACGGCGGTATCCGCCCGACCTTCGGCGCCTTCGCCTTCGACATCGGCGTGTGGGGCTATCTGTATCCGGGCGGCACCTGCCAGTTCGGCGGCACCGGGTTTGACTTCGCCGGGAATTTCCAGGGCACCGAGTGCGCCACCAACTTCCTGCTCAACGGCAACACCATGAAGAAGGACGTCAGCTTCTTCGAGGTCTACGGCAAGGGCACCTACACCATCAACGACAACTGGGCCGTCGGCTTCACCGAGTTCTATACGCCGAGCTTCCTGAACTCCGGCGCCTGGGGCAACTACACCTCGGTGACCGGCAAGTGGACCGCGCCGGCTGATCTGTTCGGTTCGAGCGGCGTCGGCATGTATGTCTCCGGTGAGTTCGGCCGTCAGTGGTTCGGCACCACCGACAGCTTCTACGGCACTGCGGTATTCCCGAATGGCATCCATTACGCCGACTACAACACCTGGAACGTCGGCATCGGCTTCACCTACAAGGTGTTCACGCTCGACCTGCGTTACTCCGACACCAACCTGTCGAAGGGTGATTGCAGCGTCTTCACCGGTGCCTTCAACGCGACCGTCGGAGCGGCGCCCGTTACCGGCAACAATCCGCTGGGAGCCAGTTCGAACTGGTGCGGCGCGGCTGGCATCGCCAAGCTCTCGTTCGACCTGACGGCGATGAGCAATCTGAAGTAAGTTCGGTCCTCAAGACTTGAGGACGAGGGGCGGCAGAGCGATCTGCCGCCCCTTTGCTTTTGCGTGAGGATCATCGAAGGCGGACAAACGGCCGGCGTCGGATCGACATCCGGATCAACAGGGCATCCGCGAGACAACGGATGACGGCGCTCGCGATCCCATCGATTCAGCTCTGACGAAGGCACTGGAGCGCGGTGGATGCGCATGCACAACGCCCGGCCTTGCAACGTCCAACACGCTAACTCCCGCGCCGCAGGCGCCCGCCGCTTCGCCGTTCCTCTACTCGCCGCCTCCGGCGGAGTAGGCTTTCGCTTGCTGGTCCTTGTTGCGGAGGGCAAACCGATCGCCCTCGCGGGTCAGTTCGACCCTGCGGTCATGAAGCTCGTGAAGCGTCGAGCGATGGCCGATCGAGACGATGGTGGTATCGGGCAGGCGCTCCTGCAGCATGCGATAGAGCGTGGCCTCGGACGGCTCGTCCAGGGAGGCCGTCGCCTCGTCCAGGAACAGGTATTGAGGCGCATGCAGCAACGCCCGCGCGATCCCGAGCCGCTGCTGTTCGCCCAGCGACAGCGTGCGATTCCAGTGTCCATCGTCTTCCAGCTGCTCGCTGAGCTGCGGCAGCCCCACCGCCGCGAGCGCAGCCCTGACCTGGTCGTCGCTGAAGGCATCGGATGGCGCCGGATAGACGATCGCCGCTTTCAGAGCCCCGATCGGGAAATAGGGCCGCTGCGGCAACATCATCAGCTTGGCATGGGCGGGCACGCTGATGACGCCGGCGCCAAATGGCCAGACGCCGGCGATGGCGCGGAATAAGGTCGACTTGCCTGCCCCTGATGGGCCGGTCACCAGGGTGCTTTCACTGCCGCGAATGCTGAAGCCATCCGCCGAGATCAACGGCAGGCCGTTCGGAAGTTTGAGCAGCAGCTGCTCCATCTCGATCGCGTCGCGGCCGGCCGCACTGACAAGGTCGACGGTTTCCGGCTCGCTGGACAGCGATATCGCGCTGTCGATCGACATCTCGAAGCCGTCGAGGCGGGCGACTGTCGCGCGCCAATCAGCAAGCGTTCGGTATGCGCTGACGAAAAACGACAATGCACCTTGTACGGTCGAAAACGCGGAAGCAGTCTGCATCATGCCGCCCAGCGCGATCGTCTTGGCGAAATAGGCGGGTGCAACCACGACATAAGGAAAGATCACGACCGCCTGCGAATAGCCGGCTGTGAATGCTGTCAGCCGCTTGGTCCGGCTCATGATCTGGTACCAGTTGTTCACCACGCGGCCGAAGCGCGTCGACAGCTGTCCCTGCTCCGCCTGCTCGCCTCTCAACAGCGCGATCTGCTCGGAGTTTTCACGGACACGGACCAGATTGAAGCGGAAATCGGCTTCGAACCGCTGCTGCTCGAAATTGAGGTTGACCAGCGGAGAGCCGATCCACTGCGTGAGCGCGGTGCCGAAAATCGCGTACATCAAGGCGATCCAGACGAGATAGCCGGGGATCGCGACTTCGCCGCCAAACAGGCGCAGCGGAGCGGCGTTTGACAGACCCCACAGCACGACGACGAAGGACGCCAGCGACACGATCGAGCTGAGCAGACCGATCGTGATGCCCAATGTCTGCTCGATGAACTGCTTGACGTCCTCGGCAATGCGCTGGTCGGGATTGTCGGCCGCATCGCCCTTGAGCTGCATCCGATAGTGGTTGGCTCCGTCGAGCCAGCGGCGGAGATAGACCTCGGTCATCCATCGTCGCCAGCGGATCTGCAGCCACTGATTGAGATAGAGCTGGTAGACCGACAGGACGATGAAGGCCGCTCCGAGGACGAGAAAGACGCCGATCAGCCAAACGAAGGTGTTCCAGTCGTACTGCTGAAGGGCGTTGTAGAACCGGTTCTGCCACTCATTGACCAGGACCTGGATGGCGACCAGCGAGAGCTCGATCGCGATCACGGCCGCGAGCAGAACCCGGCCGGCGAGCTTGTCCTCGGACCGGAAATAGGGGATGGCGATCCGCCAGACGATGGCGATGGTCGAGCGCAGATTGTTCACTAGCTGACTGCTCCGAAGACAGGGCTCATGGCCCCCAACCGGGAAAGAATGCCGCGGCGCAAATAGCCGGGGTGGACCCTCATGGAGGGTAGACTAAAGTCGTAAGCGGCGCGACCGGGGTTCACTTGTGGTTCAGTTGCCTCAGACCCTAGCATGGGCCACGGCGCGGGGTGGGAACTGCCGAAGATTTCGCGAGAATTTGAGCACAGTTTGGCGCTGCCAAGCATGTGATCAGGTTCCGTGTTCCGGCGTGATTCGCGCCCCCGGCGCCATATCGGCCTGACCCGCCCTGCCGGGCAAAGGCCCAAGAAGCTCAAATGGGGAGTTGGGGAGGAAAGTCATGTGGAACCAAATCTATAACCCACTCGGGAGCGCCGCGCTGTCGACCATCGCGGCCGCAATCCCTGTGGTCACGCTGCTGGTGCTGATCGCCAGCGGCAAGGTGAAGGCGCATATCGCGGCCATCATCGCCGTGATCGTGACCAACCTGATCACGATCTTCATCTTCACGATGCCACCCAATATGTCGATCCGGGCCACCGTGCTCGGCATCGTGACCGGCTTTTTCCCGATCGGCTGGATCGTGCTGAACGTCATCTTCCTCTACCAAGTTACGGTTTCGACCGGCCGCTTTGAACTCTTGAAGCGTGCGGTCGGCGGCGTGACCGAGGATCGGCGACTGCAATTGCTGCTGGTCGCGTTTTCCTTCGGCGCATTTTTCGAAGGCGCCTCCGGCTTCGGCACGCCCGTGGCGATCACCGGTGCCGTGCTCATCGGCCTCGGCTTCTCGCCGCTGGCGGCCTCCGGCCTGTCGCTGATCGCCAACACCGCACCGGTGGCCTATGGCGCGCTGGGCACGCCGATCCAGGGCCTCGCTTCGGTGACGGGTCTCGATCCCTACATTCTCGGCGCGATGGTTGGACGCCAACTGCCGGTGTTCTCCCTGATCGTTCCGTTCTGGGTGGTGTGGGCATTCGCGGGCTGGAAGGGCATGAAGGACGTCTGGCCGGCCGTGCTGGTCACCGGCATCTCCTTTGCGGTCCCGCAATTCCTGATCTCCAACTACGTCAACCCCTGGATCGTCGATATCGGCGCCTCGCTGATCTCGATGGGCACCTTGATCCTCTTCCTGCGGGTCTGGCAGCCGAAGCAATTGTGGCTGTCGCCCGCCCTGCGTGGCCGCGACGAATCGGCTGCGACCATGACCGCGCCGAAGCCGCTCGATCGCACGCCGCTGACGCAAGCCGAGCTGTGGAGCGCATTGCTGCCGTGGATCATCGTCTGCATCGTGATGCTGATCTGGGGCAATGGCGGCTTCAAGACCTGGGCGAATTCGATCTTCACCTGGAACTACGCCGTGCCCGAGCTGGACAAGATGATCTACAAGATGCCGCCGGTTGCGGCGAAGCCGACGCCGGAGGGAGCGGTGTTCTCGTTCACCTACCTGTCGTTTACCGGCACGGGCATGCTGATCGCGGCGATCATCTCCGGCTTCCTGATGGGGGTGAAGCCCGGCAAGCTCATCGCTGAATATGGCCGGACGATCAGGCTCTGCGCGATCTCGCTGATCACCATCTCGGCGATGCTTGCGATCGGAACGCTGACGCGGCTGTCCGGCGTCGACGCCACGCTTGGTCTCGCCTTCGCTGCAACCGGAGTGCTCTATCCGTTCTTCGGCACCCTGCTGGGCTGGTTGGGCGTGGCACTGACAGGATCGGACACCGCTTCAAACGTGCTGTTCGGCAATCTGCAGAAGATCACGTCGGAGCAGCTCGGCCTGCCGTCGATTCTGATGGCGGCGGCGAACTCGTCCGGCGGCGTGATGGGCAAGATGATCGACGCGCAGTCGATCGTCGTCGCCTCTACTGCGACCAATTGGTACGGGCATGAAAGCTCGATCCTGCGCTACGTCTTCCTGCATTCGATCGTGCTGGCCTGCCTGGTCGGCATCTTCGTGACGCTGCAGGCTTACGTCTATCCGTTCACGGCGATGGTGCTGAAGTAAAGCCGCTTCACTTTGGAAAAATCCCCGCGCGAGGCCAGCTCGCGCGGGGATTGCTATTTTTGGGTCACAATTATGCGGGAGCCGTGCCGCCGCCGTGATCGCCAGTGGATGAAGGCGAACGTTGAACGATCGAGAGGGGGCTATGGTTTCTGTGAAGCGAGGGGCTGCTGGATGCGTGGCCGTGTTGTTTGTCGCGATAGCAGGCTTGCAGGCGGCCCGTGCCGACGCGGGCTTTCCATTCGGCATGGAGATGACCCTCGACGCGCTGCCGCAACCTGGATCGAAGCGGGTGCCCGATCTCGATATTGGCGACAACGGCGAGACCGTGCTGGAGCTGTGGTGCAAAGGCGCGAAAGGGCAGTTCTCGGTCGCGGGCGACAGCGTGATTTTCCTGGCCAGAACCATCGAGGATCGCAATTGCCCGGCCTCGCGCGCGCAGGCCGATGACGAGCTGATTGCCGCACTGACGGCAGCAACGAATTGGAAACGGCAGGGTGATTCGATCTTCTTCGTCGGACCGAAGACGCTTCACTTTCGGCTCAATACCAATTGAGCCCGTGGACGCGCCCCGGTCGCAGGTTCGGCTGCGACCGAGCGGATCGGGTCCGCAGTTATTTCCAGACGGAGTTGTCGGCGTCCCAGCGTTTCGCCTTCAGCACCTTGGCCAGCTCAGCGATGGTGCCGCCATCGTCGCGTTGGTCGCCTTCCTCGTCCCCGGACGATTCCTCCGCCAGGATCAATTTTGCGCCGCCGGCCTCGTCCACCGTGGTCGTGACGGGACTGCCGACCCACAACATCAAGGCATCCGATTCACCCGGCTTGTCCGGTGCGACCAAGCCGGTGACTTCGATGACCTCGGTGAGATCGAGGCCCGGCATCAACTGGCTCGGCCGCTTGAAGGTGAGCTTCATCTTGCCGGAGACAGGGCTCCAGGTCGTAGCCACGGCCTTGGCGCCGTAGCTCTTGGCGAGCACGTCGGAGACCGTCGCTGCCAGTTTGTCCCGGTTGATCTTGTCGCCATCGCGCCAGTCGGCCGCGGCGAAACGCAAGGTGCGGTCCATCTCGACGGCACCCGCCGTCCAGCCGGCAGTGACGACTCCGTTCATCGTTCGCGCCTTGGCGATCAGCGCCGGGGCGCGATCGGGATCGACGGTCATGCTGATGGTCTGCTCACCCGCACGCAGCGCATCGCAGCCAACGGTCAGGCTGGACAGCCCGAGCTCGACGTCTTGGCCCCTGAGGCTCTTCAGGAAATCGAGCGCCGCATCCAGCTTGATGCGCACGGCGACGGCTTCCGGCGACACGTCGGTGAAATCCTTCGGCTGCGCAACGATACCGTCGTCGGTCGACTGACTGTCCTGGAACTCCTTTTCGCTGATGTCGGAATTGTCCGTCGAGGCAACTTCCGTGACCGTCTTGCCGACCGTGATCTGGCCGCGGAATTCGAACGTGTCGCCGCTGGCCTTCTGGGTCAGCTTGACCGATACGGGATCCTTGGTGCCGTTGCTCTGCGCGGTGCCGGTCAGTGTCTGGCCGTTCACCGCCAGATTGGCCACGAAGCGATCCTTGCGTTCGGAATTCTTCTCCACCGGATAGCAGACATCCAGCGTCGCCGCGGTGATTGTCTTGCCCTGCCTGGTTTCCTTCAGGATCACATCCGCATTGCCGTCCATCAGCCCGTCGATCGCGGTGAAGTATCTGGTCTCGCTCGTGCTTGGGGCAGTCTTGCCCACCTTGCTCTGGGACCAACCGAGTTCCGGCACTGCCGCGACAACCACGGCACCAGCAAGCAAAATCGCGCGCATCATGAAAATCCTGCTTTGGGTAAGAATCGAATGACCCGAATGTCCCGACTTCGAGGTCCGCTACATATCCGCCGTGATCCGCCTTAAGCAAATCGCGTGTGGCGAATTTGAAGTTCCGAACGGTTGGTCCGCGCCTCACTCATCTTTCGCAAGAAAAAGGCCGCCCGGAGGCGGCCTTCGTCATCTCTGGCAGGTGCGAAAGGGCAGGCTCAGAAGCCCATGCCGCCCATCCCACCCATGCCGCCGCCGGCCGGCATGGCCGGTGCCGGCTCCTTCGGCAGCTCGGCGACCATGGCCTCGGTGGTGACCAGGAGGCCGGCGACCGACGAGGCGTCCTGCAGCGCGGTGCGGACCACCTTGGCCGGGTCGATGATGCCCTTGGCGACCATGTCGACATAGTCCTCGGTCTGGGCGTCGAAGCCGAAGGTCTCGGACTTCTCATCCAGGATCTTGCCGACCACGATGGAGCCCTCGACGCCGGCGTTCTCGGAGATCTGGCGAATCGGAGCCTCGAGCGCCTTCAGCACGATGTTGATGCCGGCCTGGACGTCCGAATTGGCGTTGGTGATGCGGCCGACCGCCTTCTTGGCGCGCAGCAGCGCGACGCCGCCGCCGGGGACGATGCCTTCCTGCACCGCGGCGCGGGTCGCGTTGAGGGCGTCCTCGACGCGGTCCTTCTTCTCCTTGACCTCGATCTCGGTGGCACCGCCGACCCGGATCACCGCCACGCCGCCGGCGAGCTTGGCCAGCCGCTCCTGCAGCTTCTCGCGGTCGTAGTCCGAGGTGGTCTCCTCGATCTGCGCCTTGATCTGGCCGACGCGCGCCTCGATGTCGGCCTTCTTGCCGGCGCCGTTGACGATCGTGGTGTTCTCCTTGTCGATCACGACCTTCTTGGCGCGGCCGAGCATCTTGATGGTGACGTTCTCGAGCTTCATGCCGAGGTCTTCCGAGATCAGCTGACCGCCGGTCAGGATCGCGATGTCCTCGAGCATGGCCTTGCGGCGATCGCCGAAGCCCGGCGCCTTGACGGCGGCGACCTTGAGGCCGCCGCGCAGGCGGTTGACGACCAGGGTCGCGAGCGCCTCGCCCTCGACGTCCTCGGCGATGATCAGCAGCGGACGGCCCGACTGCACCACGGCTTCGAGCACCGGCAGCATCGCCTGCAGGCCGGACAGCTTCTTCTCGTGCAGCAGCACGTAGACGTCGTCGAGCTCGGCGGTCATCTTCTCGGCGTTGGTGACGAAGTAGGGCGAGAGATAGCCGCGGTCGAACTTCATGCCTTCGACGATGTCGACCTCGGTATCGAGCGACTTGTTCTCCTCGACCGTGATGACGCCCTCGTTGCCGACCTTCTGCATCGCCTGGGCGATCATCTTGCCGATCGCGGCGTCGCCATTGGCGGAGATGGTGCCGACCTGGGCGACCTCGGAGGACGAGGCGACCGGCTTGGCGCGCTTTTCGATGTCCTTGATCACGGCGGCCACCGCGATGTCGATGCCGCGCTTGAGATCCATCGGGTTCATGCCGGCGGCAACCGCCTTGGCGCCCTCGCGCACGATGGCCTGGGCCAGCACGGTCGCGGTGGTGGTGCCGTCACCGGCGGTGTCGTTGGTCTTGGAGGCGACCTCGCGCAGCATCTGCGCGCCCATGTTCTCGAACTTGTCCTCCAGCTCGATCTCCTTGGCGACGGTGACGCCGTCCTTGGTGATGCGGGGGGCGCCGAAGCTCTTCTCGATCACGACGTTGCGGCCCTTCGGACCCAGCGTGACCTTGACGGCGTTGGCGAGAATGTCGACGCCGCGCAGCATGCGATCGCGCGCGTCTCCGGCGAATTTGACGTCCTTGGCTGCCATTTTTGAATGTTCCTCTGGTGGGACCTCATCGCCAGGGCTGTGTCCGCCCTTCGGTGGCTGATGAGGTTTGCAAAATCTGTCGCCCCGTCGCGCTTGGACGCGCGGGGCGCGAAGGGGATCAGGCCAGCACGCCCATGATGTCGGACTCCTTCATGATCAGGAGTTCCTCGCCGTCGAGCTTGACTTCGGTGCCGGACCACTTGCCGAACAGCACGCGATCGCCGACCTTGAGGTCGATCGGCACCAGCTTGCCGCTTTCATCGCGGCCGCCGGGGCCGACAGCCACCACTTCGCCCTGCGAGGGCTTTTCCTTGGCGGTGTCGGGGATGATGATGCCGCCCTTGGTCTTCTCCTCGGCGCTGATACGCTTCACCACGACGCGGTCGTGCAGCGGACGAAATTTCGATTTGGCCATGACGTTTCCCTTTGCGGGCGCTTCGAACGGGGTTGCTGTCGGAAAAGAATCTGAATGCGGCCACATTTAGCGCGAAGCTGGCGCCAACTGACTCGCCCCTTTGGCAATCGTGCCCTCCGAGTGCTAAGGTCGCTCGGGAAATATGGCTTGACGCCGATCCTGTCAAGCAAACCGGTTAAGCCGTTCTTGAGGCTGTTATAAGATGCTACCTGGGGTAAACCATGGTGGCGAGGCAACGGCGGCATCCGACGTCGTTGCCCTTGCGCCTGATTTGCGCTTGGTTGCCGGACGGGGCAGCCATGATCTTGTTTCTAAGGGGATCCCATGAAGAGTTCACGGTGCGCGCGGGCGGTTGCCAATCTGGGAATCGCTTCAGCGCTCACGATCTTTCTCGCCGCGTGCAGCAGCTTCAGCCTATCGCCCTCGGCTCCCGTCGCGCCCGAACCCGGCGTCGAACCTGAGGTCCCGTCGACGATCCGCCCCGATGAGCTGGTCGGCAAGTGGGGGCTCGCCTCGTATCAGAACCCCACCGACCGCGCGCGCACCGAGAAGATGGCGGTGGCGCAGTGCAAGCAGCCCTATACGATCGGGGCCGGCACTTCGGGCGGCGTGGTGATGCATCTCGCCGATCAGGCCACGCCGCAGGAGCTGCGGCTGAAAGGCTCATCCAGCGGCAAGAACTATATCGGCCCGGCCGGGCCTCCCGGCGGCGAGCAGGATCGCGAGGTGCTGTCGTTCGACGGGCGGGTGCTGGTGACCCGTTTCGTCGACAAGGATGCCGCGACCCGCTACGGCAACATGGTCTATGTCCGTTGTGGGCCGCGGGCCTGACGATCGAACCGACCGTTGGACGGTCTTCATCCATCAAAATGAAAAACGCCGGCATTGTGCCGGCGTTTTGTCTCTCGCCCTGACGCCGGCCCCTCCGTCCGGCGCGGTCGATGGCTCAGTTGAACATGGCGTCGATGTCGTCCTGCGAGGCATGGCCGACCTCGCCTTCAGCCTTCGGGCCGTTGAGCAGGCGCGCATCGCCCTCGCGGGTGTCCACGATCGGAGGGGTATGCGCCTTGATGGCGTCGACGCCGCCCCAGATCTCCATCATCACCACGATGTGGTGCTCGATGAATTTCATCGTGGTCATCACCTTGTTGATGCGCTGACCGGTGAGGTCCTGGAAGTTACAGGCCTCGAAGATCGAGACCACGCGCTCCTGGATATCCTCGGAAAGGATTCGCTGCTGATCCGCCGAGTCGACCTTGGCTAGCGCGCTCGCCGCCTGGTCGATCGCTTCGGCCGCTTCGAGGATCTGCTGGGTCGCCTGTTCGGTGCCGCCGACCACCGCGCCGAGTTCGCCATTGACCTTGGCCATTTCCTGGCCGTCGAAGCTCTTGGCATGGAGTACCGCGATCTCGCCCTTGGTGCGGTTGATCGCGTCGTGGATCAGGTCGAGTTCGACCTTGAGCTTCTCGCACTGCTCGATTTGCGCACGGTAGGTCTCGAGCAGCGCGCGCGCTTCGGCGACCTCGCGAGCTGCGGATTCTTCGATCGCGGCGTTTGCCGAGCTGGTGCCACCGTTGCGCATGACATTGGCCATCTGAGTGCGGATCGCGCGGAGCTCGTCCATGATTTCCTTGTGCTGCGGGCCAATCTCGCCGCCCGCGAAATCGGGCTCGGGCATATGGCCGAGAATTCCTTCTTCGATACGAAAACGCTTGCGAACCGACATGAGATAATCCCTGTCCTCAACTTCAGTCTGTTCTAAGCGAACGCTATTTAACATCACGTTCACAACGGAAACTCTCAACGGACACGTGTTTGCGGCCGCGGTTAGCCGCGGTTAACCATGCCGATGAGCCCTTCATCCAAAATAAACGCTAGCCGCCGAATCCGCCCCGGCTTGGCGCGATGGTGAATCAAAACACGGCCCGTGTTTACCAAACCGATCGGCTTTTGATCTTAGTTGGCGGCATGCGCGGGCGGATGCTCGACCTCGCGCGATGAACAATCTTCAAGACGAAACAGTACAGAGTACGTCGATGTTCAAGTCCATCTTTCCAGCGCTGATTGCCGGCGCGTGCTTCTCTTGTATGGCGGTCGATCGGGCCGCGGCGATCGACGCCGCGGGATTTCAGCAGCCGACCGTGATCTATGCCGGCCCACCGGAGCAGAGCGCCCCCGTCCGCTCCGCCTATGTCGAGCGTTCGCGCATGGGTGGGGGCTTCATCGAATTCCTGTTTGGCGACCCGCAGGGACGGGGCTACCGCGACGATCCGGCGGAGCGGCCGATCTATCAGCAGCAGCCGTCCTACTATGAGCCGGAGCGCTCCGGCGGGGCAGTCCCCGAGCAGGAGGAGGCTTATGATCCGCAGCGCCCGCTCGATCCGAAATACGAGAAGCAGATCGTTGAGTATGACGGCAGAGAACGGCCGGGCACGATCGTGATCGATACGCCCAACAAGTTCCTCTATCTGGTTCAGGGAGACGGAAAGGCGTTGCGTTATGGGATCGGTGTCGGCCGTCCCGGCTTCACCTGGTCGGGCGTCAAGACCATCACCAACAAGCGCGAGTGGCCGGATTGGACGCCGCCGGCGGAGATGCTGGCCCGCAGGCCCGACCTGCCGCGGCACATGGAAGGCGGGCCGCAGAACCCGCTCGGCGCGCGCGCGATGTATCTGGGGTCCACGCTGTATCGGATTCACGGCTCCAACGAGCCCTGGACGATCGGGACCAATGTGTCGTCCGGCTGCATCCGGATGCGCAACGAGGATGTGATCGACCTGTATGGCCGCGTCAATGTGGGTACCAGGGTGATCGTCATTTGAAGCCGATCGGCTTTCAATAGCAAAAGGCCGCCCCAATAGGCGGCCTTTTTTCTTAGCAGAGGGAGGGGCTATTACGCGTAGTCGCTGCCGTCGTCACCGCCATTGTCATAATCGCCGGCATCCGCATCCATGTCGTCGCGATCATTGTCATCATTAGAGGCCTGGTCGAACAGGCCGGAGCGGCCGCTGTCGCCGGAGCGGCCGATATCGTCGATGCCGGCATCGCGCGCCAGCGAACTGTTGGACTGATCGCTCCAGGGCGAGCTCGATCCAGGACGTTCCTCGATGATGGTGGTGTCGCCGAAGGCCTGATGCTGGCCGCCGCCCATCATGTTGCGGATGCCGCCCAACAGCAGCGAGCCCCCGACCATGCCGGCCGCCGCGGCTGCAGCCGTGCCGAGGAACGAGCCCCCGCCGCCGCCGAAGATACCGCCTTGCGGCTGACTGTAGCCGCCTTGACCGTAGGCGCCGCCCTGGCCGTAGCCGGCGCTCTGGCCGTAGCCGCCCTGACCGTAATAGCCGGGTTGCCCCTGGGGCATCGCCTGGCCGCTGTTCCACACCGGCCGGCTAGGGGCACTTGGAGGCGGAACGTTGGGGACCGAGCCGCGGGATTGGCCGGAGCCGAAGATCGTCTCACGCATCGAGTCCAGGAAGCCGCCGGACTGGCTCTGCTGCGGCGCCTGCGCCTGCTGCTCCAGCTCTTCGATTCGCGCATTGGCCCGCTTCAGCGCTTCGTCCTGCACCAGCACGGTCTGCACCAGGGGATAGACCGCGTGCGGCGCGCGCTGCAGTCCCTGGGAGATAGCGGCGGCGGCCTCCGGATCACGCGGTGCACTCTCCAGCTTTGCAAGCCGGTCGAACAGATCGTCGATCAGTTGGCGTTCTTGCGGTGTCATCAGATCCTCCTGCCGCCTCGTCTGGCGAAGCGCGGCCAAGAATCTAAGGGCGGTTTATGTGGCAGCTAGTGGGGGGCGGATTAAATTTCTGTATGCGTCAAAGTGACCGCCGCGTTCACGGCAGCGTCGTCAATCCAGCCGCACGCCGTGTTCGGCGAGCAGGTCGGGAAATTGTTCGCCGGCGAGATAGCTGTGCTCATGCTCGCGCTGCACGGTCAGCGGGTCGAGCTCGATCAGGACGTCATCGACGAAGCCGGGATGGCACATCACGAGACCGTGTTCGGGCAAGCCGGCGAGAAAGCCACCCATCAGCGCGCCGAAGTCGGAATCGCGGGTGAAGTCGTAGGCCCCCGCGAAGGCGGGATTGAAGGTGATGTCGGCACGCGCCGCGCGCTGCCGGAATCGGGCGCTGAGCATGTCGAGCACGAGCGCCTTCGGTGATCGCAGACTCTGCGACAGCGGCGCATTGCGGCCGCCCTGCCGCACCCAGGCCGACGGCGCCGCATGCTTGACCGCCGCCAGGAAGCCTTCGCTGACTCGCGGATAGAGCTGCGCGTGCTGATGGCCGTCGACGAAGTCCGGCGCCTGTCCGAACAGTTCGCCGAACGCAGTCAGTTGCGCCATCACTTCGGCGCGGATGATCTCAGGATCGATGCGACGCATGAGCGCGGTGCGGAGCAGCTTCGGAAACGGCGGAAACAGCCCGCCGTGGAGCGGACGAAAATGCATCGTCAGCGGACGAAACGGCGCGGTCAGGGTCACGTGCAGGCCGATCGCGCAGCGCGCGCTGTCAGCCGCGACCTTGCGCAGTTCGGCGACCTCGTCGCGGCCGATGGCCGGGCCGACCGTCATCACCGACGTCGCATTCAGCCGGCCGCGCCCGATCAGGTCGCGAATGGCGCGGTTCACGCCCGGGCTGATGCCGTAATCATCGGCGCACAGCCAGATGCGCCGGTGTGCCTCGCTCATTCAGCCGCAGTCCTTTCGGGCCGGCCGGCGGCTGCATCCGCCGCGCGCTTCTCGTTGTGCTCGGCGACGAAGTAGATCGGGCGTGCCTTCAACTCCGATAGGATCTTGCCGATATATTCGCCCATGATGCCGATCATGATCAGCTGGACGCCGCCGATCGTCATCAGTCCGACCACGAGGGACGGATAGCCCGGCACGGACTTGCCCGTCGTCAAGGTCTCCCACAGGATCGACAGACCGAACAGGAAGGCCGCCGTCGCCAGCAGCAGCCCGAGCAGGCTGGCAAATCGCAGCGGCGCCACCGAGAACGAGGTCAGGCCCTCGATCGACAGCCCGAGCAGCCGCATCAGGTTGAACGTGGTGACGCCGTGCGCGCGCGGCGCCGGTTCATAATCGACCCGGATCTGGCGGAAGCCGATCCAGCTCGCAAGCCCCTTGAAGAAACGGTTGCGCTCGGGAAGCTGCCGCAAGGCGGCCACCGCGCGCGGCGACAACAGGCGGAAATCGCCGGCGTCCTCCGGGATCTTCTGCCGCGCGCCCCAATTGATCAGCGCGTAGAAGCCGTGCACGGCGACCCGGCGCAGCAAAGGCTCGTTGTCGCGGTGGGCTTTGGCGGTATAGACGACATCGTAGCCGTCATTGATCCAGTGCGCGACGAGTTGCTCGACCAGTGCCGGCGGGTGTTGTCCGTCGCCATCCATGAACATCACGGCGCCGCGCCGGGCATGATCGAGCCCCGCCATCAGCGCGGCTTCCTTGCCGAAATTGCGCGACAGCGAAATCACCTGCACGTCGAACGCGTCGGCGGACAGGTTGCGCGCGACCGCGAGCGTATTGTCGGTGCTGCCGTCGTCGATATAGACCACCTCGCACGGCAGCCCGAAGCGCTGCCGGAGCGTGCGCGCCAAGCCGTTGAGACGCTCATGCAGCGCGACCAGTCCGGCCGCTTCGTTGTAGACAGGGATCACGATCGACAGCCCCTGCGCCGCGGCATCGGCCTTGGTCGTCGAAAGATCCGAAACGTCAGTACCCAGCATCATCGGTCAGGTTCCCAGGCCCCCGGGTCATAGCCTCAACATATGGTAGGCGCGACGACCTGTCGCTACGATGAACGGCGACTTATGACCGCAGGAAGGCTTCGAGTTTCGCGAACAGGGGATTTTCGCGGTCCAGCACATAGTCGAGCGCAGCGACCGACACGGTCTCTGCGCCATGGCTGCGCAGGAAGGTGCCGAGCGCGTAGATCTGCCCGGGCGGGCAATGAAGGGTCAGCATCCCTGACGAGGTCGGGCCGCCGAACGGGGCGACCACGCCGAAGCGGTTGTGGGCCTCGGTGAGCATGGCGGCGTCACAGCCTTTGAAGCGGGTGCGCACCTCGCGGTATTTGCTGGCGCGCGCGCGGGCGTGGATGTGGTCGAGGATCACCCGGGCGCTCTCGCGCGGCCCCTCCGACCAATCGGCCTCGCGCGAGGCGACCAGGTTGGCCTGGCTGCGCAGGATCACCCCGTCGTCGAGGACCTTCAGCCCGTTGGCGGCGAGGGTGGCACCCGTGGTGGTGATGTCCACGATCAGCTCGGCCGTTCCAACGGCCGGCGCGCCTTCAGTGGCGCCTGCGCTTTCGACGATGCGGTAATCCACCACGCCATGGGCGGCGAAGAAGCTGCGGGTGAGGTTGATATATTTGGTCGCGACCCGCATGCGCCGGTCGTGCTGGGCGCGAAAGCCGGTGGTGACGTCGTCAAGGTCGGCCATGGTGCGAACGTCAATCCAGGCCTGCGGCACGGCGACGACGACATTGGCGCTGCCGAAGCCGAGCGTGTCGATCAGCAGCACGCGTCTGTCGGCATCCACGATGCTCTCGCGGAGCAGGTCCTCGCCGGTGACGCCGAGATGGACGGCGCCGCGCGCGAGCTGTGAGGCGATCTCGCTGGCCGAAAGGTAGGCGATCTCGACATTGTCCAGGCCAGCGATCGTGCCGCGATAGTCGCGGGCGCCGCCGGGCTTGGACAAGGTCAGGCCGGCCCGAGCGAAGAACGCTTCGGCGTTTTCCTGCAGGCGTCCCTTGGACGGGACGGCGACGACAAGGGGACCGCTCATGATACTCTCCCGCGCGAGGCGGCACGCGAAGCATTCGCTTGCGTCAGCGTTTCGACCCAGATCGAGAAGCCGACCGCGGGAATCGGCGTCGGCGCGCCGAGCTGGCTCAGCAGCCCATCATAGCGCCCGCCGGCGACCAGCGGCTCGGGGCCGCCCCCCTTGCGATGCAGCTCGAATTCGAAACCCGTGTAGTAGTCCAGGCCCCGTCCGAATGCAGTGGCAAAGCGGATCGTTTTGACGTCGATGCCGCGCTTGGCCATGAAGCCGACCCGCGCTTCGAGCTGATCGATGGCGGCGCCGACGTCGAGCTTGGCCTCGCCGGCCAAGCTCCGCAAGGTCGCGATGGCTTCGTCCGGAGCGCCGCTGATGGCAAGAAATCGCTTGATCAGATTGAGGGCGTCGCGGGGCAGGGCGCCGCCCTTCAAGGTCGATTGTTCGAGGAAGCGGTCGGCAATCTCGGCCACGGTGCGGCCGCCGACGGCGGTGGCTCCCGCGATCGACATCATGTCCGTCACCAGCGCCAGCGCCGCCTTGCGGTCGCTGCCGGCAAGCGCGGCCAGCACGCCCTCATATTCGTTACGGACCGTCGACGAGGCGAGGGCGAGCCGTTCCAGATCCTGTTCCAGCGTGATCTTGCGATTAAAATCCTTGATCAGCCGGCGGCGCCAGACGGGGTAAAGATCGAGCGCGTCAATCAGCGCGATGAACAACGCAACATCGCCGGTCCGGATCTCAACGTCTTTGATCCCGACGGCTGTGACGGCTTCGAGTGCGAGCGCCAGCATCTCGGCATCCGCCTCGGCACGGTCGTGGCGGCCGAAGGATTCGACGCCCGCCTGCAGGAATTCGCTGCGGCGACCGTCGCGGTAGCGGAACACCGGTCCGAGGTAGCTGAAACCGGCCGATTGGCCGGACTGCGGCGAGCTGAGATAATCGCGGGCGACGGGGATGGTCAGGTCGGGACGCAGGCACAGTTCCTCGCCGCTTGCGTCGGTGGTGAGGTACAGGCTCTTGCGAATATCCTCGCCCGAAAGGTCCAGGAACGGCTCGGCGGGCTGCAGGATGGCCGGCTCGGCCCTGACATAGCCGGCCTGGGCAAGGGATTGCAGCAGCGTGTCCGCCCAGGCGGCGGTTCCGGGAGTGGCGGATCCGGTCATCGTCTTCAAGGTTCCAAAACTCGGGTAGCGCCCGGCCGGGCGCGCGGCCCCCTTAGCATGCCACATCCGCGGTTTCGACAGGGAACGGGTCGCTCCGGCCGGACTCTTCGCGGCGGTCTTAACGGATGTCGCCCTGCCAATCGCCAAGGACCGCTTGAATCAGGGCGAGCGCAGCGACGCCAGCGGTATCTGCCCGCAAGATGCGCGGTCCCAGCGCAAGCCGGGCCAGTCGCGGCTGCCGGAGCAGCAAGGCCCGTTCCTCGTCGGCGAAGCCGCCTTCCGGTCCGATCAGTAAATCGATGCCGGTGGCCGGTGCGCCGGCGGCGTGGAGAGCCTGAAGCGGGCTCGCGACCTCAGCGGCCTCGTCACAGAACACCAGCAGCCGTTCGGGCGGACGCTGGGCAAGGAAGCGCGCGAGCGGCACCGGGTCGGCCACCTCGGCGAGACTGAGAATGCCGCATTGTTCGGCGGCCTCGACCACATTGGCCCGCATGCGCTCGCTATTGACCCGCGAGACCTGGGTAAAGCGCGTGATGACCGGCTGCAGTCGGCTGGCGCCCATTTCCACCGCCTTCTGCACCATGTAATCGAGGCGGGCGTGCTTCAGCGGCGCAAAGACATAGGCCACGTCGGGCAGGTGGTCCTGTGGCCGCATCTGCTCCTGGATGGTCAGTTGCTCGGCACGCTTGCGGCCGGCAATCGCCGCGCGCCATTCGCCGTCGCGTCCGTTGAACACCAGGACGGCATCGCCTGCGGACAGCCGCAGGACATTGCCGAGATAGTTGCTCTGGTCGCGTTCCAGCGTGATCACCTGGCCGGTGCTCAAGGACGCATCGATGAACAGGCGCGGAGCGGAGAAATCGTAGTTCGGCATGCGGTTGTTCGGGCTGGCTGGAACGAGGTAAGATGATCTCGGACGCACACTTGTAGCGCGAATAGCGCGCGTTGCGGAAATCTCGATCGGGCTCGGAGCGCGCCTTGACCCTTCGCTTGCTGATTCTGCTGCTCATCTCTGTGGGAATCATCCGATGCCAACAGGCCCTGGCCCAAGACACTTTTCCTGCGCCTCTGCCGAATCAGGCCCAGACGAGCGATCCGACGTTCTCCCCGAGCAAAGATGCCGGCAACGGCTCCATCGGTTTTCTCGATAGCCCTTTTTCCGGCAGCAGCGCGCCAGCTGCCGCCCCGAGCGACGACTGCACGGTGGAGTTGGTTTCTCTGCGAGGGGAAGCCGAGCAGCGCAGCAGGCTGATCAAGGCGGCGAGCGATCGCCACGCGCCGCCCGACGAAGCCTGCCGGTTGATCGGAAGCTTCGAGCAGGCGGAAGCCAAGATGGTCAAATATGTCGAGACCCACGCACACGCTTGCGGAATTTCCGTTCAGGTCTCCGATCAGCTCAAGAGCGGTCACGAGAACACGAAGCGGCTACTGCAGAAGGTCTGCGCGCTGGCGGAGCAAGTGACGCAACAACCGGCGGGAAAGGCGGGCCCAGACATGCTGGGTCCGGCGCCGACGGCCCCGACTCGCGTTTGGCCTCCCAATGGGCCGACCGGGGATTTCGAAAGCATAAAATAAGACCTCAACGGCGCGGCGACGCGATTTCCGCGCAGATGCATGCGGGCCATGAGCCGGCAATCATGGGCCGGCAATGCGGAACCAAGCCGCGCCGCGCTCCTGACAGATTTCTCAAGCTCTATTCCTCGCCAAAATCGATTGTGACCCGCAGGCCTTCTTCCGAGGGCGTCCGGGAGCGCATGATGCCCGGGCGGAGGACCGAGTTGATGATCAGACGTTCGTTGAAACCGCTGGTGGCCCTCGCTGCGCTAGCGCTGGCTGGCCAGGCTTCGGCGCAAGGGTCATCACCAGGGACTGCCCAGACCGGCAATCCGTCGCCTCCGGCCGTGGCACCGTCGCGCCCGCTCGCCGGCGGTTTCAAGCCGCCCGAAAGCTGCCTCAAGGAGTTCACGCCCTTGCGCGACGAAACGCTGCTCCGCGGCAGGCTGATGAGAGCGGCGGGCGAGCGGCATGCGCCAAATGCGGAAGCTTGCCGGCTGGTGCATGACTACGAATTGGCCCAGAGCAAAATGATCGATTTTGCTGTGGCACATGCCGAGACCTGCGGGATTCCGGCCAAGATCACCAATCAGCTCCGGGTGGGCCATGAGAGCACCGTGGCGCTGATGAAGAAGGTCTGCACGCTGACACAGCGGGCGCCTGTAGAGCCCGGTGACCGTGCTTCGTTGATCGAGCCCGTCCGTTTTGGGATGGTGGTACAGTCCATGGTGACCAAGGACAATGCTGAACCCTCGAACCTGGCGGCGGCGATTCGCCTGCCTGAACTCTGATCGCAGTTCACACGGGTCGGTTTGGGTCCGAAACGGTCCTTTTGGCCGGTGGACTGCGCCTCTGCGCCGCGTTGCTCACGAATTCGGCGGTTGTTTACAAGTGAGAGGAATCGTAAAAGCCCCTGAATCCGATCGCGCTTTGATCCGGAAGCTTGAAGGACAGCTTGGTCTTGCCGGAGAACCAGCCTTGATCATTCGCAGCCTGATTATGCCGCTCGCCGTCGCCGCCGTGCCCCTGTTTGCGGGGCAGGCGGTCGCGCAGAGCGCGTTTCCTGCGCCGCTGCCGGGCCAGACGCAGACCAGCAGTTCACCTTTTCCCCCTGTCAACGGCAATTCCGGCGCCAGCGCCGCCGCGCCGGCGAGCCCGTTCCCGAGCGCCGGTACCGCTCCCTTTGGGGGAGGCGGCGGCTTCTCGTCGCCAATGGCTCGTCCGCAGGGCGGTCCGTCCGACACCTGCATGAAGGATTTTCTTCCGCTGCGCGAGGAAGCGGAACGGCGCGGAAAGCTGATCAAGGCGGCGAGTGACCGCCACGCCTCTCCCGAGGAGGCTTGCAAGCTGATCGGCAATTTCGGTGCTGCCGAACTGAAGATGATCAAATATGTCGATGCGCATGCCGCGGGCTGCGGTATTCCGTCCCAGATCGCCGATCAGCTGAAGGCTGGCCATAAGAACACCGAGGCGCTGCAGAAGAAGGTCTGCAACGTGGCCCAGCAGATGCAGCAGCGCGGGCCGGCCGGTCCCACCTTGAGCGACGTGCTGGGGTCTTCGGCCTCGCTGCCCGAAGCCAACACGGCCAAGAAGGGCGGATCGGCGTTCGATACCTTGACCGGCAACGTTCTGACGCGATGAGCGACGCGGCCGTACGCGTTGCTGACGCGACCGGCAATTGGGTCGATACGGCGGCGCCGCCATGGGCGCGGCCCTATCTTAGAGTCGCGCGCTACGATCGGCCGATCGGTTCATGGCTGCTGTTGATGCCGTGCTGGTGGTCGGCCGCACTGGCCTCAGGCATTGCACACGATCTTATCCGGTTGCCGCTCTGGATCGCGCTGTTCTTCATCGGCGCTTTCGTGATGCGCGGGGCGGGCTGCACCTGGAACGACATCACCGATCGCGACCTCGATGCCAAGGTGGAACGCACGCGGTCCCGGCCGATTCCGGCCGGCCAGATCAGTGTCAAGCAGGCGCTGGTGTTTCTGGTCGCGCAGGCGCTGATCGGACTGATCGTGCTGCTGCAGTTCAACCGGTTCGCGATTGTGACCGGGATCGCCTCGCTGCTGATTGTTGCGATTTATCCGTTCATGAAACGCATCACCTGGTGGCCACAGACCGTGCTCGGGCTCGCCTTCTCCTGGGGCGCGCTGATGGGATTTGCCGTCGCTTTCGCGCGGCTCGATGCAACGGCGTTTCTGCTTTATGCCGGCTCGATCTTCTGGGTGATCGGCTATGACACGATCTATGCGCATCAGGACATCGAGGACGACGCGCTGATCGGCATCAAGTCGACGGCTCGGCTGTTCGGCGCGCGCACGTATCGCGCCCTGGCGATCCTCTACACACTTGCCGTCGTGCTGATTGGCGCGTCGCTGCTGTCGGCCGGCTCTCACGTCGCGGCTTGGGTCGGTCTTGCCGCCTTTGCGGTGCAACTCGGCTCGCAGATCCGTCGGCTCGACATCTCCGACACAGCGCTGTGCAAGCGGGTATTCTATTCGAACCGTGACGCCGGGCTGTTCCTGTTCGCCGGCCTCGTGGCCGATGCGGTGCTGCGGTCGCTGGTGTAACTCAATCCCGGGCGATGATCTCGCGCTCACCGCGATGGATCGTCGCGCCGTTCAGCAGGTCACCGACGCGGCGGCGCATCAGGAAACGCGGGCGGCGCGAACGGATCGCATTACGGCGGCGGCGGCGCGGGGCCGCTTCCTTTGTGGTGTCCTGCAGTTGGGGCAGTGCGAAGATTTCGCTCCACATCGTCCAGGCGGCTTCGATCTCGTCGTCATCGGCACTGATGCAAAGCGGCACGCTGAGCGAGGGGTCGCGGTGCACCAGCACCAGCATGTGCACGCTATCGGACTCGCGCAATGCGATGCCGCGGAAGTCGCTGACCCGAACATTCACCGCCATCCGCATGCCGCGCACGGCGCGACGCAGCACGACGCGCTCGCGATGAAGTTCGACCTGCCGTACGCCGCCATCGGCACGGATATCGTGCGTGGAAAACGAGACGGGCAGGGAAGGAGGGTCGAGCCGCAGGCTGCGGCCCGACCCAGCGGAATTGCTTCCGCCTGTTGCTGTTTGACGCCTCACGGCTTGATCTCCCCGCCAGGATTATGTTCCCGGTCGATGCGTGTGACCTTGCCACGGCTCCCGCCCGTTTCTGCTTAAAAAGCCTGGTTAATCAGACGTGACGAGGCATGCTCTTGTTGGCATGATTGACAAGAGCTTGGCTTGCATGATTGACGAAGCCTTGCCGAGTTGCCGACAATCCGACGCGTAATCGGCCTCATCAGCTTGAAGTCGGCGGCCGTCGCGCACATTTGTCTCAATAGAGCCGTCTCGGCGCCACCCGTACCCATTGGGATCCTGTTCGTGACCTCTTCACCGTCAGCTACTTCGCCCACGAAAGCCGCCCAGAGCGATCTGCTCGATCAATCTGCGCTCAGTGCATTGGCTGAACGCCTCGTCGAGGCGGCGCGCAAGGCTGGCGCGGATGCGGCCGATGCGATCGCGGTGCGCGGCGTTTCGCAAGGGGTCGAGGTGCGCGATGGCCGCGTCGAGGAGTCGGAACGTTCGGAAGGCGATGACGTCGGCCTGCGTGTGATCGTGGGCCAGCGCCAGGCGGTGGTCTCGACCAACGATGTCAGCGGCGACGGCGTGGCCCGGCTTGCCGAACGCGCAGTCGCGATGGCGCGCGTCGCGCCCGACGACAAATATGTCGGTCTCGCCGATCCGGCGCTGCTGTCGCGCGATTTCCCCGACCTCGATCTGCTTGATCCGGATATCCCGTCGACCGCGGAACTGGAGCGCCGGGCGCAGGAGGCCGAAGCTGCGGCACTCGCGGTGAAAGGCGTGACAAGGTCAGGCGGCGCCTCGGCCGCGGCAGGCATCGGCGGCATGGTGCTGGTGACCAGCGCCGGCTTCCGTGGCGCCTATCTGCGCTCCAGCCAGAGCATCTCGACCACCGCGATCTCCGGCGAGGGGACCGGCATGGAGCGGGATTATGACTACACGTCCGCACCGCACGGTGCTGATCTGCTGCCGCCTGGGACGGTCGGGCGCAATGCCGGGGAGCGCGCGGTCGCGCGTGCCAATCCGCGCAAGGTCGAGACCTGCCAGGTGCCGGTCGTGTTCGATCCGCGCGCCTCGGGCTCGCTGGTCGGCCATCTCGTCGGGGCCATCAATGGCGCCTCGATCGCGCGCAAGACCAGCTTTCTGAAGGACAAGCTTGGCGCGCAATTGTTCGCCAAGGGCATCCGCATCATCGACGATCCTTTGCGCAAGCGCGGGCTTCGTTCGCAGCCCTTCGATGCCGAGGGCGTCAGGGTTAAGACCACGGCGCTTGTCGATGACGGCGTACTGACGACATGGCTGCTCGATTCCGGGACCGCGCGCGAGCTTGGCCTGGTCACCACCGGTCACGCGCATCGGGGCGTTTCCTCCTCCCCATCCCCGGGGCCCTACAATCTGCATCTGGAAGCCGGCAGCGTCAGCCCGGCCGAACTGATGTCCGACATCAAGCAGGGCTTCTACATCACCGATCTGATCGGCTCGGGCGTCAACGGCGTGACCGGCGATTACAGCCGCGGCGCCTCCGGCTTCTGGATCGAGAATGGCAAGGCGACCTATGCTGTCAGCGAGGTGACGATCGCCGGCCATCTGTTCGAGATATTCAAGTCGATGGTGCCCGCCAACGATCTGGAATTCCGCTACGGCGTCAATGCGCCGACGGTGCGCGTCGAAGGATTGACGCTTGGCGGCCGCTGATCTCGAACCTTCCGACGCACAAAGCTTGCTGCGCGATGCCGAGCTCCTGAAGCACGCGGTGCGAGACGCTGGCTGGCTCGCGCTGTCGCTGTTCGGAACGGATTTGCGGAGGTGGACCAAGGGGGCCTCGTCGCCGGTTTCGGAAGCCGATATTGCGGTCAACGACCTCCTGGAAAGCCGGCTGCGCGCGGCGACCCCCGAATATGCCTGGCTTTCGGAGGAGAGTGTCGACGACGAGGCGCGCCTCGGCAAACGGCGGGTCTGGATCGTCGATCCCATCGATGGCACGCGCTCTTATCTCGGTGGCCGCGACGATTGGTGTGTCAGCGTAGCCCTGGTCGAGGATTCGGCGCCGATCCTGGCGGCGGTGTTCGTTCCCGTGACCGACGAGTTCTTCTTCGCTGCGCGCGGGCAGGGCACCATCCGCAATGGCGAGCTTGTCAGCGCCTCCGCAGGCAGCGTGCTCGACGTCTCGCGCATGGCGGGTCCGAAACCGCTGGTTGAAAAGCTTGTGTCCGGAACAGCCCGGATTGAACCTCATCCGCGAATCGGCTCGTTAGCACTGCGGCTGTGCCGTGTCGCGCATGGCGCACTCGATGCTGCTTTTGCAGGCGGACAAAGCCGCGATTGGGATCTTGCGGCGGCGCATTTGATCGTGCAGGAAGCGAATGGTAAAATGACCGCATTGTCCGGCGATCCGATCCTCTATAATCGTCGGGATGTGGCGCACGGGGTGCTGGTAGCAGCAGGACGCGATCGACATGCTGAAATCGTCACGCATTTTCGAGAAGCGTCCAAGCCTTGAGCCTTCGATCTGCGCCGTTCAAGTCGCCGCCTGTTAGTGCGGTGGATTTGACATTCGTCGCACTATGAATGTCAGCGCCGGGACACCAGGCGCGGAATTAGGAACTGCCATTATGCCAGATAGCGCCCCTCAGCAGCTGCTTCACCTCGTTCTTGGTGGCGAGCTCGTCAGCCTCGAGACGAACGAATTCAAGAATCTCGATAAGGTTGATATCGTCGGGGTGTTCCCGAATTACGCGACCGCCTATGCGGCGTGGAGAGCCAAGGCACAACAGACCGTCGACAACGCGCACATGCGCTACTTCATCGTGCATCTGCACCGCCTGCTCGACCCGGGTCACGACGCAAAGCCCGCGACTTGAAGCAACTCATTCGTAATACGCTGCGCAGCAACTGGTTTCAGCGTGCTGTGGGCTTCCTCGCGGCCGAGTATCTTCGCCTGGTGTGGCTGACCAACCGCTTCACCTATGAGCCGCCGGACGTCTACGACATCGTCGAACCGCAGATGCCGGCGATCTTCGCGTTCTGGCACGGCCAGCACTTCATGACGCCGTTTATCAAGACCAAGGCGAGCTACCGCGCCAAGGTCCTGATCTCGCGGCATCGGGACGGCGAATTCAACGCGATCGCCGCCGAGCGGCTCGGCATCGGCACGATCAGGGGCTCGGGCGACCATGGCGCGGCCTTCCACCGCAAAGGCGGGGTCGGAGCCTTCAAGGAGATGGTGCGCGCGCTCGATGAGAACTATAACGTTGCACTGACTGCCGACGTGCCGAAGCGCGCACGGGCGGCGGGCCTCGGCATCATCATGCTGGCGCGGGAATCGGGACGACCGATCATGCCGTTTGCGATGGTCACCAGCCGTTTCATCCGGCTGAAGAATTGGGACAGCACCACCATCAATTTGCCATTCGGTCGCGGCGCATTGGTGGGGATCAAGGAAATCAGCGTGCCCCCTGACGCAGATGCCGCGACCATGGAACAGCTTCGCCTGGACCTCGAGGCGACGCTGAACGAATGCGCGCGCCGCGCCTACGAGATCATCGGCCGACCTCAAGATTGTCCTCAGGGAGCATCCGGTGCCTAACACGCTGCCGATGGCATTGCGCGTCTACCGCGGATTGTCCTCGGCGGCGGCACCGTTCGCGCCCGCCGTGATCAGGCAGCGCCTGAAACGTGGCAAGGAAGATCCGGCCCGCACCGAGGAACGGCGCGGGCTCAGCCATGATCTGCGGCCGCAGGGGCCGCTGGTTTGGATTCATGGCGCCAGCGTGGGCGAGGTGCTGGCAGCGGCGGCCTTGATCGAGCGGCTGCGGGCGCTGAATTTGCGCATTCTCATTACGTCGGGCACGGTGACCTCCGCTGCGATCGTGGCCAAGCGCTTTCCGCCCGATGTCATCCACCAATACGTCCCCTACGATTCGCCACGCTTCGTGGAACGGTTCCTCGACCATTGGCGACCCTCGCTTGCGCTGTTCATCGAATCCGATCTGTGGCCCAATCTGATTCTGGCTGGGGCGGCGCGGCGGCTCTCCATGGTGTTGATCAACGGCCGCATGTCGCCGCGGTCGTTTCCGCGCTGGCGCCGGATGTCGGGCACGATTTCGGCGCTGCTCGGCCGGTTCGATGTTTGCCTCGCACAATCGAAAGCCGACGCGGAGCGTTTCATCGCGCTTGGCGGCCGCAATGTGGTGACGACAGGTAATCTCAAGCTCGACGTGCCGGCGCCCCCGGCTGATCCGGCCAAGTTCGAGCGGCTGATGGCGACGATGCGGGGGCGTCCGATGATCGTGGCTGCCTCCACCCATCCAGGCGAGGACGAGATCCTGATCGCCACGCACAAGACGCTGTCCGGGTTCTTTCCCGGGCTGCTCACCGTGATCGTGCCGCGGCACCCCCATCGTGGCGTCGCCATCGCGCATTTGGTTGCCGCATCCGGCGTGCAGGTCGGCTTGCGCTCCCGCGAGGAGCTGCCGCACGCCGCGACCGGCATCTACGTCGCGGATACGATGGGCGAACTTGGCCTGTTCTATCGGTTGGCGCCGATCGTGTTCATGGGCGGGTCGCTGGTTGCTCATGGTGGCCAGAACCCGATCGAGGCCGTGAAGCTGGGGGCTGCGATCGTACACGGACCGCATGTCTTCAACTTCAGCGACGTCTACGAGGCGCTGGATGCCGCCGGCGGTGCACGGCTCGCCGATGGACAGGAAGCCCTGGTGCGGCAGCTCGGCCAGCTGTTGGCGGATCAGGAGGCGCGGCAGGCGCTGGCGTCGGCGGGAGGGCGCGTCGTCGAGCAGCTCGGCGGTGCGCTGGAGCGCACGCTCGCGGCGCTGGAGCCGTATCTGTTGCAGGTCCAACTCGAGATGGGAGCCGCCAGTGCGTGAGCCGGCCTTCTGGCACCGGCCATCCTCCTGGCAATCCCACCTGCTTTCCCCGCTGTCGGCCCTCTATGGCGCCGTGGCCGCGCATCGGCTGCAGCGCGCAGGTCTCGATGCCGGCATCCCGGTGATCTGTGTCGGCAACTATCATGTCGGGGGCGCCGGTAAGACGCCGACCGTATTGGCGCTGACGAATATCCTGCGCGATCTCGGCGAGCGGCCGGTGGTGCTGAGCCGAGGCTATGGCGGCCGGCTGCAGGGTCCTGTGATGGTCGATCCGGCGAGGCACAGCGCGGCGGAGGTCGGCGACGAACCGCTGATGATGGCGGCCCATGTGCCGGTGGCGGTGGCGCGTAACCGGATCGACGGTGTCGCCCTGGCGAAGTCACAAGGTGCGAGCCTGATCCTGATGGATGACGGTTTCCAGAATCCGGCCATTTCCAAGGACGTCGCGCTGATCGTGATCGACAGCGAGCGCGGGCTCGGCAATGCGAAGGTGTTTCCCGCAGGACCCTTGCGCGCGCCGCTGCCGCCGCAGCTTGCTGCTACGGATGCGCTGATCGTGATCGGACGGGGCCACGCCGCCGATACGGTGTCTGCGGCCATCGCGTCGGCCGGCAAACCCGTGCTGGCGGCAAGCTTGCAACCCGATGCGGAAATTGTGACCGCCTTGAAGGGCCAGCAAGTGCTCGCCTTCGCCGGCATCGGCGATCCGGCGCGCTTTATCCGCACCCTGCGTGCAGCCGGCATCGACGTGCAACGCGAGCGGGCCTTTGCGGATCACCACCCCTTCGCCGCCGATGAAATCACCGCTCTGATCGCGGAGGCGGAAAAAGACGGGCTAACCCTGGTCACCACGGAGAAGGACCTGGCCCGGCTGCGCCGAGGCGGGGCGTTGCCGCCGGCCGCGCGGGCGATCGCTGCCTTCCCGGTGACACTCCAGTTTGATGATGTCGCGAGATTGCGAGACTTTCTGAGTGCTCGCCTCTTCTCATCGCGTCAGAAACGATTCCAGGACGCAGGCTGAGTTGCACCTCGGCAGCCACTGTTCCAGCTTTGGCTTGGTCCAGCTCGGCTGACAGCTGCTCAGCCTTGCGCCTTCAATGCGCCGGGAAAATGCCGCTGCAGCACGGCACTGGGCACCGCATAGGCCTCCTGCAGGTCGACACTCCAATATTTGAGCTCGTCCAGCGGAATCCGCACGTCGGTAATGGCGCAGCGTACATAGCTCCCCGGCGAGATCACGCGGAAATCGCCGTCGAGATACTGCACCTGGGCTTCGCCCTGGCTCGAAGGGCCAAACTTGTTGAGCACGTCTACTGTCTCCAATACCGCTTGCGTCTCAAGCAGGTAAAACCGATTGTTCATTGATATCTAGCATAGATAAGCCGTCCTGTCGCTTCCGCAAACCCACCGATTTGTGATGCTTCCGGCCAAAACCCCGTGCTAGCTAGGGGCCGGTCCGCCGCAGATCCCGCGTCTCACCAATCGATGCGCTCCCTCGCACTCTCAGCCGTCCTGCTGCTCTGTGCCGCCCTTTCGGCGGCAAATGCCGGATCGTCAGCTCCGCCTGGTGAAGTCGAGATCCCCTCCGGCAGCGTTATTCTGCATGCGCAGCTGTACAAACCCCCGGGGGCCGGGCCGTTTCCGATCGTGATCGCGCTGCATGGCTGCGGCGGTCTGTCCGGCCACTCCGAGTCGGTGTTGCCGCGCTATCGCGATTGGGCCGAAGAGCTGGTCAAGGACGGCAAGGCCGTGCTGCTGCCCGACAGCTATGGCTCGCGTGGACTGGGGCCGCAATGCCGGGTCAAGGAGCGCCACATCACCGGTCGCCGCGACCGCGTCGCGGACATCGTCGCCGCACGCAAGTGGCTGGCGCAGCAGGCCTGGGCCATGCCCGACCGCGTCAGCTTGCTCGGATGGGGCAGCGGTGCCAGCGCGATGTTGTGGGCGGTGCGCCCGCAACTGCCCGATCATGTCGAGCCGGACTTTCGATCGGCGATCGCGTTTTATCCCGATTGCCGCGCCTCGTCCGGCCTTGGCTGGAGCGCACGTGTGCCGACCTTGATCCTGATCGGGGGCAAGGATGACGTTTACTCCCCGCCGGCCTGCCGGCAGATGATCGAGGGGGCGCGGGGCCGCAGCGCTCTGACGCGGATCGTGATCTATCCGGGCGCCTATCACGATTTCGACCGCGTCAATCTGCCCGTGCATGCGCTGGCTGGTACCGATGCCGGGACACCCGAGCGCGGCCATGTCGGGTCGGATCCGGAAGCACGCGCCAACGCGCAGAAGCTTGTCGCCGAGTGGCTCGCGCGCTGAGCTGCTGGATCATCATCCGGCGAGACGGAATCGGATTCCGATCTCATCGCTTTGCCTGAGCGTGATCTCTGCGTAAGCGCGCTCGACCTTTGTCGTGAGGGAGCACTGGTTGCCGTTTCTCCGGATCATGCTCCGAAACCGGATCATGGTCTAAAACAGGCTTCCTTGGCCGGCCGGTTTCGACACGCGCTTCGATGCTGGCCGCGCTTCGCGTGTGGTCCTTTGATGATCCTCGGGCCTGACCGTGGTCGGCCGATCGCCATCGGCCGTCGCCCCGACACGCCCGTCGGCGAACTCGATCGAGAGTGCGGCACCGGGGTTGATGCTCGCGGCATTGTGCAGCGGATGGCCGGCGCCGTCCCGCACCAGCGCGAAGCCCCTCGCCAGCACGCTGCGATAGGATAGCGCCGCCAGCAGCTTCTCATTCTGCTCGATGCGGGCCGAAAGCCGCTGCAACGACGTCGAAAGCGCGCGTCGCGCGCGCTCTGCGAGACGCTGGGTGCGTTCGCGGTCGCGCCCGATTCTTTGGCGCTGCGCTTGCGCGTTGGCGAACTTGGAGGCCTTCAGACGCGCGGAAAGTCCGTCACAGCGCTCGCGCCGGCGGTGTAACAAAGCACGGGCCGACAGCGACAGCCGTTCGGCGGCGACCACGAGACGATGGTCGGCTTGGCCGATCTGCGCATGCAGCACCCGCAAGGTCAGCCTGGCGCTCGCCGCGGCAAACTGGCGGAAATGCACGTGGGTGTTGGTCTTCAGTGCGCGAGGCAGGCGGCCGGCCGCAGCGTCCAACCGCTGGCGCGGGATCGCCAGCAGGTCGCCTGCATTCGGCAGAGCGCGCGCGGCGGCGCGCAGCTCGTTGCGGCGGTTCTCCTGGCCTCTGAGCCAGCACATCCGGGTGCGTCGCGCGAGACTCTCGATCTCCTGGATCAGATCGCTGCGTACCGGCACCGCCATCTCGGCGGCGGCGGTCGGCGTCGGAGCGCGCTTGTCGGACGCAAAATCGATCAGTGTGACGTCCGTCTCATGACCCACCGCCGAGATCAGTGGGATCATGCTCTCGGCCGCGGCGCGGACCACGATCTCTTCATTGAAGGACCAGAGGTCCTCCAGCGAGCCGCCGCCGCGGGCGACGATCAGCACGTCCGGGCGAGGGATGCGGCCGTGTTCCGGCAGCGCATTGAAGCCGCGGATGGCGGCTGCGACCTGCTCGGCCGAGCCGTCGCCCTGCACCTTCACCGGCCACACCAAGACCCGACGCGGAAAGCGGTCCTCCAGCCGGTGCAGGATATCGCGGATCACTGCGCCGGTAGGCGAGGTGACCACGCCGATCACCTCCGGGAGCCAGGGCAGGGGTCGTTTGCGTGCCGGATCGAACAGGCCTTCGGCAGCAAGCTTCTTCTTCCGCTCCTCCATCAGCGCCATCAACGCGCCGATGCCGGCGGGCTCCAGCGCCTCGATCACGATCTGGTATTTCGACGAGTTCGGATACGTGGTGAGCTTGCCGGTGGCGATGACCTCGAGCCCTTCCTGGGGCTTGAAGCGCATCCGGTAGTGGGTGCCCTTCCAGATCACCGCCTCGATCTTGGCGTTCTCGTCCTTGAGCGAAAAATAGCAGTGGCCCGAGGAATGGGGACCGCGGAAGCCGGTGATCTCGCCGCGCACCCGGACGTGACCAAACCGGTCCTCGACCGTGCGCTTCAGCGCCGAGGAGAGCTCGGAAACGGTAAATTCGGGCGCGTTGGGCAGGGCTTCTGCGGGCGGCATCGCAACTGATTCGGGTTTGGGGCAGCCCCAACGTAGGGATTTTGGGCCGGCGTCGCCAATCATATTCTGCCGCGTGCCGCCCGTCGGCGCTGTGGAAATGGGGGGCTCTTGCGAGATCCTGCCGATTCGTGCTTCGCACTGGCGCTTCCACCACAGCGACGGCGCGACACATGCATATTCTCCTGATCGGTTCCGGCGGCCGCGAACACGCCCTGGCCTGGAAGATCGCCGCCTCTCCCCTGGTGACCAGATTGTGGTGTGCGCCCGGCAATGCGGGAATCGCGAAGGAGGCAGAATGCGTCGCGCTCGATGTCAGCGACCACGCGGCCGTGATCGCCTTCTGCCGGGCGAACGACGTGGCGCTGGTCGTGGTCGGGCCGGAGACGCCGCTGGCTGCCGGCATCGTCGACGACCTCACCGCTGCCGGGATCAAGGCGTTCGGGCCGAGCAGATCGGCTGCGCAACTCGAGGGATCGAAGGGGTTCACGAAAGATCTGTGCCGTGAGTTCGACATTCCAACCGGCGCCTATCGCCGCTTCGCCAACGCCGCCGACGCGCTGGCCTATGTGCGGGCGCAGGGCGCGCCGATCGTGGTCAAGGCAGATGGCCTCGCCGCCGGCAAGGGCGTCGTGGTGGCGAAGACGTTGCCGGAGGCTGAAGCGGCCATCGAGATGATGTTCGGCGGCGGATTCGGCAGTGCCGGCGCCGAGGTCGTGATCGAAGAGTTCCTTTCAGGACGAGAGGTTTCGTTCTTCGCGCTCTGTGATGGGGAGACCGCGATCCCGCTGGCCTCGGCGCAAGACCATAAGCGCGTGTTCGACCATGACGAGGGACCGAATACGGGCGGCATGGGCGCCTATTCGCCGACGCCGTTCGTCACGCCAGACATCCACGACCAGATCATGGATCGCATCATTCTGCCGACGATAGCGGGCATGAAGGCGCGTGGCACGCCGTTCAAGGGCATCCTCTATGCCGGGCTGATGCTGACCGAGCAGGGGCCGAAGCTGTTCGAATACAACGTTCGTTTCGGCGATCCCGAATGCCAGGTCTTGATGCTCAGACTGATGTCGGACCTGGTGCCGGCCATGCTCGCCGCCTGCGACGGGCAGTTGAAGAATTTCGACCTGCGCTGGTTCCGGGAGCCTGCAGTGACGGTGGTGATGGCGGCGAAGGGTTATCCCGGCGACTACAAGAAGGGCAGCGTCATCGAGGGACTTGACGAGGCGGCCAGGATCGAAGGTGTCGAGATCTTCCATGCCGGCACGGTGGCGAAGGATGCCACGATCGTGGCCAATGGCGGCCGTGTGCTCAATGTCTGCGCTTCCGGCAAGACGGTCACCGAAGCGCAGGCCCGCGCCTATCAGGCCGTGGATCGCATCAAATGGGCCGATGGCTTTTGCCGCCGCGACATCGCTTGGCAAGCCATCGAGCAGGAGAAGGCGAGAGAGTGAAGGCAGGGCATCCTTACCGCCTCGCCTTGAAGAATTCCCGCAGCAGCGTCGCCGCCTCCTGCTCGCCGACGGTGGAATAGACCTCCGGCGCATGATGGCAGGTGGGCGACGCAAAGAAGCGGACGCCCGATTCCACCGCGCCGCCCTTGGGATCGGCGGCGCCGTAATAGAGCCTGCGGATGCGGGCGAAGGAGATCGCGCCGGCGCACATGGTGCAGGGCTCGAGCGTGACGTAGAGATCGCAATCGACCAGCCGCTCGCTGCCGATCACCTGGGCCGCTTGGCGCAACGCCAGCATCTCGGCATGGGCGGTCGGATCGCGGTCGGTAAGGGTCCGGTTGGCGGCCGTGGCAATGACAGCATTGTTCCGTACCACCACGCAGCCGATCGGGACTTCGCCGGCCTTTGCGGCCGATTCGGCCGCTTCCAGCGCCAAATCCATGAAAGAAGGCGTGTTCATGGCTCGTATTGCCTGGATAAGTCTGCTACTGGGTTGGCCTTCAGCACAAGTGAACCCCGGTTTTTTGCGTGACATGCGCCGCTGAGAGCGCGTGTATCACTCTTTCCGTCCTGTACCTCGAAGTGAGACCTTCATGCCCCGCGACACCGATAAAGACAACGACTCCCGCGGCCGGCGTGATCGGCCTCAGCGGGCTCGGTCTGATGGCGGCAAGGGCCGTTCCGGCGCGGCTCGCGGACCGGAGAAGAAGTTCGCCAAGCGCGGCGCTGGCGGCGGCAAGGATTTCGCCGCCAAGCGCGACGGCGGTAAGCGCACCGCCGGAGAGGGGCGACCGCCGCGCCGTCGCGAGGACGCCGATGCGCCGCGCCGTCCCTATGGCGACAAGCCACGCTTCAACCGCGATGAACGTCCGCGGGGCGACCGGCCGTTCGCCGATCGTCGCTCGCGCGGCGAGGACGGCGAGAAGCGCGCCTTCAAGCCGCGCGGAGACCGGCCGAAATTCGACCGCGACGATCGTGGAGGCGATAAGCGTCCTTACACGCCGCGCGCCAATCGCGATGAGGGCCGCCCCGCAGCCCGATCGTCCGAGCGGAAATTTGGCGAGCGAAAGCCTTACGCCTCGCGAGACCGCGACGGAGACAAACGCCCCTACGCGCCGCGCGGTGACCGCAACGATCGCCCCCGCGGAGAGCGAAGCTTTGGCGACCGTCCACCCCGCAGCGGCGATCGGCCGGAGCGGAAATTCGGTGGGGACAAGAAGTTCTCGCGCGGTGCGGACGGCGATCGCAAGAGCTCCTGGACGGACCGCAAAGGCGATCGCGGTCCGCGCAGCAATTTTGGTGACCGTCCATCCCGTGGCGACAGCAAGCCTTGGCAGAAACGCGGGCCCGATGCGGATCGTCCGGAGCGCAGCGCACGTCCGCCTCGGGAGGGCGCGCGCAATTTCGACCGGCCGCGATCCGAGCGCACGGGCGAGGACCGTCCGAAGTTCGGCCGTCCGCGTTTCGAACGTGCGGGCGACGAGCGGCCGAGTCGCGGTCGCAGCGACTGGCAGGAGCATCCGCGCAGCGAGGGCCGTGGCGGTGACCGTTTCGCCGAGCGGCCTCGCCGCGAGAATGAGGATGATAGTCAGGTGTTCGCCAAGCGTCCGGCCTTTGGCGGTCGCGGACCCTATCGCGAACGCAAGCCTGACACGGACAAGCGCAGTGCACGCACGGCTGTTGAGCCGGCGACGTCCAAGAAGACCGGCGAGAGGATCGCCAAGGTGGTAGCCCGGGCAGGTCTTGCCTCGCGCCGCGACGCCGAGGAGATGATCACGCAGGGCCGCGTCGCCGTGAACGGGCGGGTGATCAACTCGCCGGCGCTCGACGTCACCGCGAATGATGTAATCACCGTCGACGGTGCGCCACTGCCGGAGCGCGAGCGCACGCGACTGTTCCTCTATCACAAGCCGCGCGGGCTGATGACGACGCACAGCGACCCCGAAGGGCGGCCGACGGTGTTCGACAATCTGCCGGAGGGGTTGCCGCGGCTGATCTCGATCGGCCGGCTCGACTTCAACACCGAGGGCCTGTTGCTGTTGACCAATGACGGCGGGCTGGCGCGCGTGCTCGAGCTGCCGGAAACGGGCTGGATGCGCCGCTATCGCGTCCGCGCCCATGGTGAGGTCACGCAGGCGCAGCTCGATCAGCTCGCCGCAGGCGTCGAGGTCGACGGCGTCAAATACGGGCCCATCGAGGCCACGCTCGAGCGCGACCAGGGCGCCAATGTCTGGCTGGTGGTGGCGATCCGTGAAGGCAAGAACCGCGAGGTGCGCAACGTGTTGTCGCATCTCGGGCTGGAGGTGAACCGGCTGATCCGCGTCTCGTACGGACCGTTCCAGCTCGGCGAGCTCGGCGAGGGCGAGGTGCAGGAGATCAAGTCGCGGGTGCTGCGCGAGCAGCTCGGCGAGAAGGTGATTGCGCAGGCCGGTGCCGATTTCGGAGTGGCGGCGGAGAGCAAATCGGGAAGCGGAGAACGTGAACCGCTGCCGTCGCCGAAGCCGAAAGCCAAGCGGGAAGTGGTGGCCGATCGCAAGGGCCGCCGCGTGCTGGTGCAGCGGACCGGCAGCGAGGAGGCGCGTGCCCGCCACGAGGCCGAGGCGCGTTTCCCCGGCCCGCCGCGGCGGCCGAAGCGCGGCTATCACGGCAAGCGCGATCTCGCGCCGCGGGACGAATAGGACGTTCTGATGCGCGTCGTCGGGGGACGGCTGAAGGGCCGCAACATCGCCTCGCCTGCCTCGCGAGAGATCCGTCCGACGCAGGATCGCTTGCGCGAGTCCGTCTTCAACATCCTGATCCACGCCTACGACAACCCGATCGAAGGCGCGCGGGTGCTCGACCTCTTCGCCGGTACCGGTGCGCTCGGTATCGAGGCGGTCTCGCGCGGGGCTGCGTTTGTGCTGTTCGTCGATAATGGCGCGGAAGCGCGGGCGCTGCTCCGCAACAATGTCGAGGCGCTCGCGCTCGGCGGCGTCACCAAGGTTTATCGTCGCGATGCGACCAATCTCGGCCCTGCGCGTCCGATCGAGCCGTTCTCGCTCGTCTTTCTGGATCCGCCCTATGGCAAGGGCCTCGCGGAGAAGGCGCTCCTCTCCTTGCGCGAGGGCGGCTGGCTCGTGCCATCGGCGCTGGTCGTGGTCGAAGAGGCCAAGGCTGCCGCGTTCAAAGCGCCTGATGGCTTCGAGGAGCTCGAGCGCCGCGCCTATGACGATACCGAGTTCGTATTCCTGCGCGCGTGATCCGCTATCTCCGCCCGAACAGCTTCTCGATATCCGATAATTTCAGTTCGACATAAGTCGGCCGGCCGTGATTGCATTGGCCGGAGTTCGGCGTGTCCTCCATCTCGCGAAGCAGCGCGTTCATCTCTTCCGGTTTGAGTCGGCGGCCCGCGCGCACCGAGCCGTGACAGGCCATGGTGGCGGCGACATGCATCAGGCGCCGCTCCAGCGGCAGCGCCTCGCCCCATTCCTCCATGTGCTCGGCGAGATCGCGGAGCAGCGCCGCCGCATCGATCTTGCCGAGCAGGGACGGCGTCTCGCGCACCGCGATCGCGCCGGGACCGAAGGATTCGATCGCAAGTCCAAAAGAGGCGAGCTCTTCGGCGCGCGACAGCAGCTGCTCGACGGTGGCTTCATCCAGCTCGACGATATCAGGGATCAAAAGGATCTGCCGCTGCACGCCATGCGCGGCGAGCGAGGCCTTCAGCCGCTCATAGACGATGCGCTCATGCGCGGCGTGCTGATCGACGATGACGAGCCCGTCGCGGGTCTGCGACACGATATAGGTGTCGTGGATCTGCGTGCGCGCCGCGCCCAGCGGACGGTCGAGCAGATCGAGCGGGGCGGGCTGCTCATGCAGCCGCACATCGGCGGTGGGGGCGCCGACATCGAAGGCGCGCTGCCCCGCTTCGGCGAAGGCGTTGGCTGCGGCGCCGGCCAGCGCGGCCATCGGGCCCGCCGGAAACGATGGCGAACTGCGCCAGTCCCAATTGCCCGGACGCGGCGGCGGCGTGAAGGCGGGACGGAATGCGGTGATGGTGGCGCCGCCCTCATTGGCCGCGGTGCGCCGGCCCTCGCGCGCCAGCCCCTCTTTCAGCGCATGCACGATCAGCGCGCGCACCAGGCCGGCATTGCGGAAGCGCACCTCCGTCTTGGCGGGGTGCACATTGGCATCGACCTCGCGGGAATCCAGCGTGACGAACAGCGCCACCACCGGGTGCCGGTCGCGCGGTAGGTAATCGGCATAGGCGGCGCGCACGGCGCCCAGGATCAGCTTGTCGCGCACCGGACGGCCATTGACGAAGAGATACTGGCCAAGCGCGTTGGCGCGGGTCAGCGCCGGTGCCGCGGCAAAGCCCTCGACCACCACTCCGTCTCGTTCGCTCCGCACCTCGATCGCATGGCTGCGGAAATCCGCGCCGAGGATGTCGCCAAGCCGCGTGAGCTGCCCCGGCGCTCCCGGCAGCGCCGCGGCCCAGGTCACGGGCGCACGCTCCTCGCCGGCAAGCGTAAAGGCGATATCGGGTCGCGCCATCGCCAGCCTGCGCACCACCTCGCGGATCGCTTCCGCTTCGGTGCGGTCCGTTTTCAGGAACTTCAGCCGCGCCGGGGTCGCATGGAAGAGATCGCTGACCTCGACCCTGGTCCCCTGGTTCAACGCGGCCGGCATCACCTTCGACTTCACGCCACCGTCGACCGAGAGCGCCCAGGCATGCGGCTCGCTCTTGTGGCGCGTGGTGATCGAGAGCCGCGCCACCGAGCCGATCGAGGGCAGCGCCTCGCCGCGGAAGCCCAGTGTCCTGATCTGCAGCAGGTCCTCGTCGTCGAGCTTGGAGGTGGCGTGGCGCTCGACCGCAAGCGCAAGATCGGCTGCGGTCATGCCGGCGCCGTCATCGGTGATGGCGATGCGCCGGCGGCCGCCGCCATCGGTGAAGATGTCGACCCGGCTCGCGCCGGCATCGATCGCGTTCTCGACCAGCTCCTTGACCACGCTCGCGGGCCGTTCGACCACCTCGCCGGCGGCGATGCGGTTGACGACCTGTTCGGGTAACTGGCGGACGGGCATGGGCGATGCTGCACTGCGATTCGAAAAGAGCCGCCCATTGTAGCCGCGCTCGAGGTCGATGGATGCAGCGAAATCGCGCCTGTCCCCATGGCGTCGCGCCAGAATTATGGCGCCGAGCCATCGAATCCCGCCCCCGGGAGGACAGCCCGGCCTCAGGTGGATTGTGAGGCGACAGGCGCGGGTATATCGTTTCGAAAAACAGCGATCTGCCGGGAGGGAACCATGTGCCATCTGTTCGCCCACCAGCCGCAACGCGACTATGAATCGCAGACGCGGTCTTTGCGCATCGGCGGCCACTGCACCTCGATCCGGCTCGAACTGTCGTTCTGGGACACGCTGGAGGAGATCGCGGCGAAGGAAGGCATGAGCCTCGCCAAGTTCCTCACCACGCTGTACAGCGAAGTGCTCGACCATCATGGCGAGGTCAGGAACTTCGCCTCGCTGCTGCGCTGCTCCTGCCTGATCTATCGCGCCAGGACCACCGCCGCGATGCCGGCATTCCCCGACAGCGCGGCCGCGATCCTGGATGCGGCGGAATGAATCGCAACCATCCGTCGAGACGCCCGCCTGCGGCGGGCTCCTCAGGATGAGGATGTTTTTGCGGCGCGATCCTTGATCCTCATGGTGAGCGGCGAAGCCGCGCGTCTCCGGACGATGCTACGCATCGCCTTGATAACCATGAGGCCCCTTCAAAGTCACGCGTTCAGATCTCCTTCTTCTGCATCATGCCGGCGATGGTGTCGGCCTGGCGGATCGCCAGCGCCACGATCGTCAGCGTCGGGTTGCAGGCCGCGCCCGATGTGAACTGGCTGCCGTCGGAGACGAACAGGTTCTTGATGTCGTGGGTCTGGCCGAACTTGTTGACGACGCCGTCCTTCGGCTTCTCGCTCATCCGGTTGGTGCCGAGATTGTGCGTCGAGGGATAGGGCGTGGTCGGATAGGTCACGGTCGCACCGACCGCCTCATAGACCGCCGCGCCCTGCTTGTAGGCATGCGCCCGCATCGCGAGGTCGTTCGGATGATCGTCGAAATGCACGGACGCGACCGGCATGCCGAACTTATCCTTTGCGACTGGATCGAGCGTGATGCGGTTGGTTTCCTGCGCCATGTCCTCGCCGACCAGCCACATGCCGGCCATGCGCGGATAGGTCTCCATCGCCGCGGTGAAGCTGCGGCCCCAGGCGCCGGGATTGAGGAACGCGGCCATGAAGGGCAGGCCCAGCGACAGCGTCTCCATCTCGTAACCGCCGACGAAGCCGCGCTTGGGGTCGTGCCGCGCCTCGTCGCGGATGATGCCGGCCATGGTGGTGCCGCGATACATGTGCACCGGATTTTCGAAGCTCGCATAGACGCTGCCGGTCATGTGCCGCATGTAGTTGCGCCCGACCTGGCCCGATGAGTTGGCGAGGCCGTCCGGGAACATGCTGGAGGCGCTGTTGAGCAGAAGCCGCGGGCTCTCGATCGAGTTGCCGGCGACCGCGACCACGCGCGCCTTCTGCAGCTGCATCTGGCCCTGGCCATCGGCATAGACCACACCAGTGACCTTGCCCGAGGCATCATGCTCGATCTTGATGGCCATGCTGTTGGGGCGCACTTCGAGATTGCCGGTGGCTTCGCCCTTCGGGATCTCGGTGTAGAGCGTCGACCATTTGGCGCCGGACTTGCAGCCCTGGAAGCAGAAGCCGATCTGCTGGCAGCTGCCGCGGCCGTCGCGCGGCTCGGAATTGATCGCCATGTTGCCGGTGTGCACGGTCTTGTAGCCGAGCCGCTTGGCGCCGGCCTCCAGCACCTTGAAATTGTTGTTGCCGGGCAGCCCCGGAATGCCGTTGGTGCGGGTCACGCCCATCTTGAACTCGGCCTTGGCGTACCATGGCTCCATCTCGGCCAAGGTGATCGGCCAATCCAGCAGGTTGGCACCGGGCACTGCGCCATAGGTGGTCCTGACCTTGAACTCATGCTCGTCGAAGCGCAGCGACGCGCCGGCCCAGTGCACGGTCGAGCCGCCGACGGCTTTGACGATCCAGGCCGGCAAATTGGGGAAGTCCTGATGGACGCGCCAGGTGCCGGAGGTCGTGCGCATGTCCTTCCAGGCGAGCTGGGTGAAGCTGTCCCACTCGTCATTGATGAAGTCGGGGATCTCGTAGCGGTCTCCCGCCTCGAGGATGACGACCTTGATGCCCTTCTGCGCGAGCTCGTTGCCCAGCGTGCCGCCGCCGGCGCCGGAGCCGATGATGACGACCACGCTTGAATCGTTCTGATCGAATTTGGCCATTGTGGTTTCCTCCGCGTTCTTGGTTTTTCGGGCTCAGGCTTTCGGCAGCCAGTCGATGTCGGAGAAGCCGCGGTTGATGTAGCCGCCGTGCTCGGCGGAGGAGCCCTCGTAGCCGAATTTCGGCCAGACCTCTTTTTGATTGTAGAGCGAGACGACGAGATCGCTGCGGATCGCCTTGAAGAAGGCCGTGTGCTCTATGCCCTGCAGGAGCGCCACGCGATCGGCTTCCCATGGTACGTCCGCGTAAGCGACGTTGTGGCGGTCGCGCGCATCCTGGTCGAGGCGCGCGACACCGTCATTGATCATGCTTTTGACCGCGGCGTCTGCTGCCGCCTTGCCGTCCCATGGCTTCACCGCGACGATGTAGTAGCGGTCGGCGAGGATATCGTGCGGATAGATGTCGCGCGCCACCTTCACCAGCGTCTTCAAGGTCGCCGGCGTCAGCGTCTTGGCGTCCTCGGCCCAGGCGTCGGTGACCCCGAGGCCGGTGGTGGTGGCAACGGCAACGGCGGGGACCGTCGATGCCGCACCTTTGAGAAAGACGCGGCGGTCGAACTTGCTGCGCGGATCGACTTCTCTCATGGTTTCCTCCGTGGGATTTTGATTGGGTCTTTGCCGTTCTCAGCCGAAGCGCCCGCCGCGCTGGATCACCTCGATCTTGTAGCCGTCGGGATCGGTGACGAAGAAGAAGCGGGCGAGCGTTGCTCCATTGTGCTTGAAGTCGCGCAGGGGCCCCGGCGATAGCTGCTCGCGTTCGAAGCGGGCGTGCTCGGCCTCGAGGTCGTCGACCACGACGGCGAGGTGGCCATATCCGTCGCCGAGCACATAGGGCTCCTCGCGGTCGTAGTTCACGGTCAACTCGACCTCGAACGGCGATGACGGATGGCGCAGATAGATTAGCGCGAAATCGTCGAACCGCAGGTGATCGGCGATCTCGAGGCCAAAGGCGCGCTTGTAGAAATCGAGCGACTTCGCCTCGTCGAAGACACGGATCATCGAATGAACGGGTTTGGCCATGTTACTTCAGCTCCTTCAGATGGGTGATGATCGCGGTGCGGACCTCCGGCTTGGCCTGGCGATAGGCCATCACGGCGCCGGGGATCACCTCTTGCGGGTTGGTCAGCCAGCTATCGAGCTTCGCCGCGTCCCAGGTGAAATCGGCTTTGGCGAAGCCCGCCGAGTAGTGGAAGCCCGCGAAGCTGCCGGCGCGGCGCCCGATCACGCCCACCAGCGGCGGGCCCTGGCGGATCGGCTCGGAGAGTGTCGTGGTATGACAGGTGCCACATTGCTGTTTGAACAGCGTCGCGCCGTCGACCGGCTTGGGCGCGGGCAGTGGCATCTGCGCCGTCGCGACGCCGACAAGCAGCACCGCGCCGCAACATCCAAGGCTCAGTCCAATTCCAATGCGCCGCGCTGCACGCCGTCCCGACATCGAGCCTCCCCATCGTTTTGGAGGAGACTAGGTCGTAGCGAATTGGCGTTGGTAGTAGCGGGCTATTTCAGGAAAGAACAAAGCGGGTGATGCACTCCTTGCAATGCGCAAGGCTTCAGAATCTCCGCCTTAATAGGATGAAATGGGGTCGATCTCGTGCGGCGAGCTCGGTTCACCTCTCCCGTTGGGAGAGGTCGGATTGCATCGTCAGATGCAATCCGGGTGAAGGGTTACGGTCCTTCGTGAGCGTGGAGCCCCCGCACCGGATCACTCATTACATTCGCCATCGACCTCTTCCCGCCGGGAGAGGTGAACCGAGCGTGCCGCGAGGTCGCATCGGTCATCGACTTCACTTAATCATCAAACCTCCGCGCGCCGCGGCCGGCCTTGATGTCGCCGCGGTGCTTCTTGCCTTCGAGCCGGCGCTGCTTGGAGCCGAGCGTCGGCCTGGTCGGACGGCGCACCTTCGGTCGCACCATCGCTTCGCGCAGGAGCGTGACCAGCCGCTCGATCGCGTCGGCCTTGTTGCGCTCCTGGGTGCGGAAGCGATCGGCCTGGATGACGATGACGCCGTTCTTGGTCATGCGCTGCCCGGCCAGGCGTTGCAGCCGCGCCGCGGCATCTTCCGGCAGAGGCAGACGAGCCGCATCGAAGCGCAGCTGCGCCGCGGTCGAGAGCTTGTTCACGTTCTGCCCGCCGGGACCGGAGGCGCGAACGAAAGTGATCTCGATGTCGTTCTCGTCGATGGCAAGGTCGCGGGCGATCCGCAGCATGAAGGCACCAGGCGCTAAGGATTCGGCGTGCACCATAGCGGGTTTATGGCGGGTTTGCGCGGGTCTGGATGGCTGGAGCGAGGCTGGCCCGGGTAAGAAACTAAAACTCCGCTGTCGTCCCGGCGTTCAGCCGGGACCGATACTCCCAGGGAGCAGTTCGGGGCACGCTCGTCGTTGGACCTCCCGCATCACATCCGCCGCGGCGTATGGGTCCCGGGTCGGCGCCACGACCGCGCTGGCGCGCGTCGCGGCTTGCCCGGGACGACAGCGGAGGCGAGGTTGGATTTACGTCTCAAACAGCCATGGCAGGTAACGGACGTGTCAGCGCGGTCTCGCGGCGCATCGCGCCCGAGGTCTGCAATCAGTTCGTCCCTCTTGAAAATCGAGAGGGCGCGGGGAATGCCGGGTGAAGGCCTCACCCATGGCCCGCCTGCAGAAAAAAAGCAGGCGGCAGTCACCACAGGTGCAGCCGATCAACCGGCATTCCCCGCGCGACGGTCTTAACGCTTATACGCAGTCTCCCTGGTGCGCCGGGCTTGTTGGCCACCATGCTGCGACAACGCGCGAGGCGCGTTGCGCAGGTGATACCAGCGTCGGGGTATCAGGACCCTGCGACTTCACGTCCGCGCCATGCCGTTCGTCTGCGTAGCAAGCTACGTTGCGTCATGGCAGCGGCCATCGCATCCCCGCCTCACGTGTCGTGACGATCGCGCGCAACGCCCCTCTCGCCGAGGCGGGATGGCGCTAGACAACCATGATTTCTGAAAATACGAAAGTGATTTATTTCTCACGGCAAGGCTGGACAGGCCAAATCAGCTTGAAGTGGCACGCGAAATTCGCCTCAGCGCGCATGTCATTTCCGCCTGTTCCAGAGGCTGGAAGCTGTCGGTCTTTCTTTGTGGCCCTCCTTCGAGACGTCCGCCGATGGCGGGCTCCTCGGGATGAGGACAGGCTCTGCGGCGCAATGTGCGATCCTCATGGCGAGGAGCGCCGGTAGCGGCGCATCTCGAACCGTGCGGCTGCCGGCCATAAAGCAAAGCCCTGCCGATGAGGGCAGGGCTAAGCTCAATTTGCTGCATCTTTGGTTGGTCGGCTCAATCCGGCTTGATCGCCGGTGCGGTGGCGGCGGCGGGCTGGGCCACGGCCTGCGGCGTGCGGCCGACCATCACGGTCAGCAGGCCCTGGCTCCACAGCCGCTTGGCGACGGCCTTGGCGTCCTCCAGCGTTACCGCGTTGACGACCTCGCTGCGCTTCTCGATGTAGTCGATCGGCATCTTGTCGAGCTGGTATTGCAACAGCGCCTGGGCCAGCTTCGAGGAGGTATCGAGCGCGAGCATCTGCGAGCCGTTGATGTAGGATTTGGCCTCGTCGAGCTCCTTCTGCGTCGGGCCCTCCTCGGCGATACGGCGGATTTCGCGGTCCACGGCGTCGATGGTCTCGCCGGCGCGGTCTGCGCGCGTGCCGGTGTTGCCGATGAACAGCGCCGAATGGTCCATCCAGATCAGCGCGTCATAGACCGAATAGGCAAGCCCGCGCTTCTCGCGCACTTCGCGGTAGAGCCGCGACGACAGCCCGCCGCCACCGAGGATGTGGTTCACGACATAGGCCGCCATGAACTGCGGATCGTGCCGGGCGATGCCGGGGCCACCGAAGGTGATCACGGTCTGCGGCACGTCGAGCGCGACCTGCACGCGTTGCGGCGGCTGGGTGGCGGCAACGTCGGGCACCGGAGTCAGGCTGGCCTTGGCCGGCAGCGAGCCGAAGGTCTGATCGAGCAGCTTGCTGAGCGTCGCCGGATCGACATCGCCGACCACGGCGACCTTCAGCGTGTCCTTGGCGACGACATGGCGGACATAGTCCTTGAGGTCGTCGATGGTGATGGTCGGGACGCTTTCCAGCGTGCCGTTGGCCGGCCGGCCATAGGGATGGCCGGGATAGGCGAGCTCGAGGAATTTGCGGCCCGCCATCGCGGACGGATTGGTGCTCTCGCGCCGCAGGTTCGAAATCACCTGCGAACGGATCCGCTCGACATCCTCGCTGTCGAAATGCGCCGAGGTCAGCGCCATCCGGAGCAGATCGAACGCCTCGTCCTTGTTGTCGCGCAGCATGCGCAGCGAGCCGCGAAGCTGATCGCGCGAGGTCGAGAAGCTCAATTCGATGGCGCGGCGATCAAGCCGCTCATGGTAGGTCTTGGAATCGAGGTCGCCGGAGCCCTCGTCGAGCAGGCTGGCGACGAGATTGCTGACGCCGGGCTTGCCCGCCGGATCCTGCGAAGCGCCGCCGGCGAAGGCATATTCCATCGCGATCAGCGGCACGGTGGAGTCCTGCACGAACCAGGCCTCGATCCCGCCGGGCGAGATCAGATGCTGGATCTTGGCGGCGGCCTGCGCAGAGGTCGATGCCGCAAGCGCGGCCGTTGCGACGACGAGCACGCAGGCGAAGCGGCGGGCGAAAGTGCTGATATGGCTCACGAACGCTTCTCCTCGCGCTTGGCCGAATTGTCCTTGACCAGATAACCGGTGACGGAGCGTGTCTTCTGCAGCCACTTCTGGGCCGCCGCGCGCACCTGCTCGGCGGTGACGGCCTTGATCCGATCCGGCCAGCTTCTGATGTCTTCGATGCTGAGGCCCGTAGTGAGGCCGCCGCCATACCACCGCGCCATGGTCGCCTGGTTGTCCTGGGCGTAGATCGCTTCTGCGACCAGCTGGGTCTTGACGCGCTCGAGATCCTCGGCGCGTGCCGGGTTCTGCGCGAGTTCGGCGATCACGCCATCGACCACCGCCTCGACCTGCGCGAAGTCGACGCCGGACCTTGGCGAGACCGCAATCGAGAACTGGGTCGGATCGAGCGAGGTGCCCTGATAGGACGCGCTCGCATTGACCGCGAGCGGCTTGTCGACCACCAGCGCGCGGTAGAGATAGGAGTTGCTGCCGCTGCCCATCAGCTGCGCCAGCACGTCCAGCGCGGCGGACTCGCCCGGGGCCGCGGTCGCGGCCGACGGCACCAGGTAGAAGCGGCGCATCGAGGGCTGCTCGACATGCGGATCGGCGAGCGTGACGGTGCGCGGGGCCACCGGCTCGGGTTCCTGCGGGCGAATGCGTCGCGGTGGGATATCGGGCTGGGCCGGGACCTTGGCGAAGGTCTGCTCGACCATCGGACGGACTTCGTTGATATCGGTGTCGCCCGCGATCACCAGGATCGCGTTGTTGGGCGCATAGAAGCGCCGGTAGAAGGCCAGCGCATCCTCGCGGCCGAGCTTCTCGATTTCGGGCTTCCAGCCGATCACCGGCCGGCCGTAAGGATGGTTCAGATACAGCGCAGCCATGATCTGCTCGTTGAGCCGCGCCTCCGGATTGTTGGCAACCCGCATGTTGTATTCTTCGAGCACGACGTCGCGCTCAGGCAGCACGTTCTCGTCCTTCAGCACGAGCCCGGTCATGCGATCGGCCTCGAACTCCATCATCTTGGCGAGCTGATCGCGCGGCACCCGCTGGAAGTAGCCGGTGTAGTCGACGGAGGTGAAGGCGTTCTCATTGCCGCCGATCTTCAGCACGGTCTGCGAGAACTCGCCGGCCGGATGCTTGGCCGTGCCCTTGAACATCAGGTGTTCGAGAAAATGCGCGAGGCCCGATTTGCCGGGCGTCTCGTCGGCGGAGCCGACCTTGTACCAGATCATCTCCGTGACCACCGGGGTACGGTGATCCTGGATCACCACCACCTGCAGGCCATTCGGAAGCGTGAAGCTGGCGGGAGGCTCCGATGCGAACGTCGTTTGTGCCTTGGCGCCGGTGGAGATCGCCGCGAGCGACATGAGGGCGGCGGCGAAGACGAAGCGGAAAGCGGACATCCTGATCCTTTTGAAAACCCGAAGACAAGCGATCGGGTGGGGCAACGGCATCCTACACCGAGCCGAAAACGCCCGGCGTCACAAAGCGGCGACGAAAATCGCAGCGCCGGCGTATTCCGAATCCGAATTAACATTCCCGACGACCACGTCAGCGAATGAGGATTCGAAGGGCAGTTCAAAAACCCTAGATCATGATGCGATTAGAAGGAATCGCATCATGATCTCATCTCTTTGATTGAGCATGATCTTTTCGGAAAACCGGTTTCCACTTTTCCGGATCATGCTCCAAGTTCCAGCGTGGCTTGGTTCAGCAACCCTCCGCGCCGTCAGCGCAGCCGGGGCGCATTCCGAACCACCACACGCGTTAAGCATGATGCGCACAATCCCGGAAAAATGCGGGCAGCGCGCGCCTCACTTCTCTTTGCCGGACATGATGTCCATCTGCTTGTTGTTCAAAGGCTCCATCGGACCGGTGCCGTAGGCATAGTTCGGCGACGGCGTCTGATAGCCCGGCGGTGGTTGGGTGAGGGTTTCCCGGGTCGGTTCGGTGCTGAAGGGCTTGCTCTCGCTGTCGTTGCCCTTGAACATGCCGAACAGGCCGCCTTTGAAGCCCAGCTGGGCCGGACTCAGCATCGGGTTGCCGGTGACGCCCGGCTGGACCGGATCGTTGCTCTTCTTCTCCGCCACCGCGGTCCCGGCCCTCAACTCGGCCGGCGTCAGCGGACGGGCGGATGCCGCCGGATCCTTGTTGTCCTTCTTGCGGGCGGCGGCGGCCGCCTTGCGGCGCTGCACGTCCGGATCCTTCGGCCAGTTCGGTGCGTTGGCTTCGGCAGAAGCGGCCGGCGGCGGCAGGTCGATCTTGGGCGGCACGACCAGCGGGGAGCGCTCCCGATAGTCGATGGAGGGCGTCTCCATGTTGGTCGCGCCCATGCCGCGCATGAGGTTGTCGATGATCTTCTCTTCGAAGGTCTTGTCGTCCTCTTCGTCGTCCTGGGCGCGGGCGGCGCCGGAGACGAGCAGCAGGCCGATGCCGAAGGCTGCGGCGGAGAGCTTCAGGACGCCCGTCATCGCGCGATGAGTGCTCCTTGCGCGGGTCTCGGTGCTATCGGTCTTGCGCATGGCTTTCCCTCGTTTCGGCTCGTGTCCCCGAACGGTGCAAATATCCGCCGATCGCGAAAAAGTGAGAAGGCTCAATCCCTTGCTGCCCCTCGGCGATCACTCGCCAAAGCGTCGTATCGACCCGGATCAGGGCGCTTTTGCGGCGGGGACTCCGATGAAGGAATCATACAATAGGGCGGCCACGCCAGCAACAATGGCCACATCCGCGAGATTGAACACATACCAATTATAGACGTGGCCGGCGATCTCGACGTGGAACAGGGCGAAGTCGACCACCGCGCCATAGGCGAGGCGGTCGATGGCATTGCCGACCGCGCCGCCGATGATCATGCCGAGCGCGATCGTCGCGAGCCTGGTCTGGGAGCGGACCATCCAGATCGCGAGCGCGACCACTGCGACGGCCTTCACCGCCATCAAGGCGAACTGGGCCAGGGGGCTGTCGTTCTGCAGCCAGCCGAAGCTGATGCCGATGTTCCAGGCGAGGTCCAAGTCGAAGAATGGCGTGACCCTGACCCGGCCCCGATTGGCAATATCGAAGACATAGAGCAGCCAGAGCTTGGAGGCCTGGTCGATGACCAAGGTGGCGAGGGCGGCGATCAGGCCGAGACGGAGCGGAGATTTCATGCCGGGGTGCTCGCGGCAATCAAGGACGTCGTCCGGGCGAACGCCGGGACCCATACCGCGTGATGGTTTTTGGCGGAAAGACTTCCGATCATCTGTCTTTTCTGACAAGCGAGGACGGTGGTTATGGATCCCGGCGTTCGCCGGGATAACGGCGGAGTTCGAGGTGGCTGGGCCGGGTTAAACACTCACCCCCAGCGCCTTCCATTCGCGCAGCGCCTGCGCATCGCGCGGCGAGACGTCGGGATAGTCGGGATCCTCGCCGACGGTCGGCAGCACTTTCCAGGAGCGCGCGCATTTGCGTCCCTGGGCCTTCTCGACCACCACGGCCACATCAGGCACGGACTCGAGACGAAACGCGCCAGCCGGCGCTTCGCCCTCGCGTACCTCGTAGTTCGAGGTGATGCAGATCTCGGCCAGATCAGCATCGAACAGCGTGGCGAGCAGGGCGCGGTCGCCGACATAGATGATCGGCGAGGCTTCGAGCGAGGAGCCGATGGTCTTGGCGGCGCGTTCGAGTTCGAGCGCACCGGTGACCACACGCCTGACGGCGCGGATGGTTTCCCACTTCGCCGCGAGCGTCTCGTCGCGATAGTCGCCAAGCCCGTCCGGGAACAGCGTCAGGTGCACCGATGGCTCAGCCTCCGGCCGTGCCATGCGCCAGGCTTCCTCGCAGGTGAAGGAGAGCACCGGCGCCAGCCATTTCAGGATCGCGTCGCAGATCATGTCGATCGCGGTCAGCGCCGCCTTGCGCGCCACCGAGGACGGCGGATCGCAGTAGAGCGTGTCCTTGCGGATGTCGAAATAGAACGCCGACAGCTCCGAGTTCATGAAGGCCGCGAGCGAGGCGATCACCGTCTTGTAGTCGAACGCGGCATAGGCGCGGCTGACGATCTCGGCCTGCTGCGACAGCTGATGCAGCATCAGCCGTTCCAGCTCGGGCATCTCGGCATAGGCGACCGCCTCGCTGCGCTTGAAATGGTGCAAGGTGCCGAGCATCCAGCGGATGGTGTTGCGCAGCTTGCGATAGGTCTCGACCGTGTTCTTGAGGATCTCCGGTCCGATGCGCTGGTCGTCGGCATAGTCGGTGGCGCAGACCCAGAGCCTAAGGATATCGGCGCCGGAATCCTTGATCACCTTCTGCGGCTCGATCGTGTTGCCGAGCGACTTCGACATCTTGCGGCCGTTCTCGTCGAGCGTGAAGCCGTGGGTCAGCACGATGTCGTAGGGCGCGCGGCCGCGGGTGCCGCAGCTCTCCAGCAGCGAGGAGTGGAACCAGCCGCGATGCTGGTCGCTGCCTTCCAGATACATCACCGTGTCCTGGCCGCCATCGACCTTGCGCCTGATGCCGGCCAGACCCGGGAAGTGCACGGGATCGTCGAGCACGAAGGCATGGGTCGAGCCGGAGTCGAACCAGACGTCGCAGATGTCGTCGACCTTCTTCCAGTCTTCGTTGGCGCGCTTCCCTAAGAAGCGCTCGCGCGCGCCGTCGGCGTACCAGGCGTCGGCGCCTTCCTGCTCGAAGGCCTCCGTGATGCGCGCGTTGACGGCCTCGTCCTGCAGGATTTCCGCCGAGCCGTCGCCGGCCTCGCGCACGAACACCGCGATCGGCACGCCCCAGGCGCGCTGGCGCGAGATCACCCAGTCGGGACGGTTGGCGATCATGCCGTTGATGCGGTTCTGGCCGGCCGCCGGCACCCATTGCGTCACCGAGATCGCACGGAGCGCGCGGGCGCGGAGGGTGTCGCCGGATGTCGCCTTGCCGTGGTCCGCGATGTCCATAGCCCCGGGTTTACCCGGGGCGTCCACAATAGGTTTATCCATCGCGATGAACCATTGCGGCGTGTTGCGGAAGATCACCGGCTTCTTGGAGCGCCAGGAATGCGGATATTGATGCTTCAGCCGGCCGCGGGCGAGCAGCATGCCGGCCTCGACCAGCGCCTTGATCACGGCCTCGTTGGCGTCGCCCTTCTCGCCCTTGTCGGTGAGCACGCGGCTGCCGGTGAAGCCCGGCGCGTGATCGGTCAGCGCGCCGTTTTCGTCGACGGTGTAAGGGATCGTGGTTGCGATGCCGCGGCTGTCCAGCTCGCGCGCATGGGCCATCCAGACGTCGAAGTCCTCGCGGCCATGGCCGGGGGCGGTGTGCACGAAGCCGGTGCCGGTGTCGTCGGTGACGTGCTCGCCGGGCAGCAGCGGCACGGTGAAATTGTAGCCGCCGGCAAAACCCTTGAGCGGGTGCGCGCATTCCACCGCATCCAGCGTGTCGGCGGGGATGTCACGCAGCTTCTCGTAAGCCGTGACGCGGGCCTGCTTGAAGACGCCTTCGGCCAGCGCATCCGCCAGGATCAAGAGATCGCCGGTCTTGGCCCAATTGTCAGCGGGGGCGTCGGTGACCTTGTAGAGGCCATAGGCGATCTTCGGCGAGAACGAGATGGCGCGGTTGCCGGGCAGGGTCCAGGGCGTCGTGGTCCAGATCACGACCGAGGCAGCGGCGAGCGCGCCATGCGCCGGCGAGGTGACCGGAAACTTCACCCACACCGTATCCGAGGTGTGGTCCTCGTACTCGACCTCGGCTTCGGCGAGCGCGGTCTTCTCGACTACGCTCCACATCACCGGCTTGGAGCCGCGATAGAGCGTGCCGTTGGCGGCGAACTTCATCAGCTCGCGCGCGATCTGCGCTTCGGCCGGATAGCTCATCGTGGTGTAGGGATGATCCCAATCGCCGATCACGCCCAAGCGCTTGAATTCCTCGCGCTGCACGTTGAGCCAGTGGTTGGCATAGGCGCGGCACTCCTTGCGGAACGCCACCATGGCGGCGGAGTCGCGGAAGTCCGGCTTGGTCTTGCCCTTCTTGCGGTAGTTCTCCTCCTCGATCTTCCATTCGATCGGCAGGCCGTGGCAGTCCCAGCCGGGAACGTAGTTGGAATCGTGCCCGAGCATCTGCTGGCTCTTGGTCACGACGTCCTTGAGGATCTTGTTCAGCGCGTGCCCGATATGGATGTTGCCGTTGGCATAGGGCGGGCCGTCATGCAGCACGAACTTCGTGCGGTTCTCGCCGCTCGCGCGCAGCTTGCCGTAGAGGTCGATCTCGTTCCAGTAGTTGAGGATCTCCGGCTCGCGCTGCGGCAGGCCGGCGCGCATCGGGAAATCCGTCTGCGGCAGGAACAGGGTTTTGGAATAGTCGTTGGCGTCGGACTTTTGCGGCTTCTCGGACATCGTGATCTGGCTGGCTGAAAACAGGGCGCTGAGGCGCGATTGGATCGCGGCGGCGAAACAGAGAAATCCCGGTCTTGCGCCGAGCTTGAAAAGCTCAGGCGGAAGCCGGGCCGCTAATGCCGATGATGCGCCGCGTCAACATGGAGCTTCCATAGCAGCCGCGGGCCGGTTTCGCAAAGCCTTGGGGGCCGATTTAGCCGATCTCGCCGAGCTTCGGGAAGGCGGCCGGGTCGGCGGCGAGCTGGGCGCGCGCCTTGGCGCTGTCTTCGTCCATCTGCCGGATCAGGGCTTCGATCGAGGTGAATTTGGCCTCTTCCCGGATATAGCCGATGAAAGCGACATCGAGCGTCTCGCCATAGAGGCTGTCCTTGAAGTCGAACAGGAAGACCTCGAGCAGCGGCGCGCCATTGTCGAAGGTCGGGCGGCGGCCGAAATTGGCGACCCCGTCGATCAGGACCCGGCTGGCGCCCCGGCCGCGGCCGACGCGGACGGCGTAGATGCCATGCTTGAGCCCGCAGTCGCGGTCGAGCCGGATGTTGGCGGTCGGATAGCCGAGGTCGCGGCCGCGCTTGTCGCCGTGGATCACCTCGCCGGTGACGAACCAGGGGCCGCCGAGCATGGTGGTGGCCTCGTCGATGAGGCCCTCCGCCAGCGCCTCCCGGATCGCGGTGGAGGAGACCGGGCGCTCGTCGATGTCGACATGCGGCTGGACATCGACCTCCATACCGAGTCGCGGCGCCTCGTTGACCAAGAGGCTCGGGGAGCCGACCCGGCCCTTGCCGAAATGGAAGTCGTAGCCGACCGCGATCCCGGACGCGCCGAGCCGTCCGATCAGATCATGGTGAATGAAATCTTGCGCCGTCGTTTGCGCCCGGCTCTTGTCGAAGGTCATGACCACGGCGCCCGTGAGCCCGATCCCGGCCAGGAGGCGCAGCTTGGCGCTCTCGTCGGTCAGGCGGAATTGGGGGGTATTGGGGCTGAAGAAGCGGCGCGGATGCGGTTCGAAGGTCAGCGCCAGAGCGGGGCGGCCATGCGCCTTGGCCATTTCCAGCGCGGCGTTGATGACGGCGCGGTGACCGAGATGAACGCCGTCGAAATTGCCCATCGCCACCACCGCCCCCCTGGGGATTGCCGATGACGGGGTGGTGTCGCGGATCACGGTGAAGCCAGGCATGTCGCGGGACGACCTTAAGAATTCTGCGGTTGGCCGGGAAGGGCCGATCGTTGGCGGGACCGTGGGCGGCGGGGGCCTCGAAGTCAAGCCGCTGGCTCCGGCTCAGGCAGTGGCTCGAAGTTGCGAACCGGCCGCAGTTAACGGGCTGTTTAACGCCTGATGCTAGTCGTGGAAGTGGATGCGGAGGGCCGTTGGCGGCCTCGTCCGCGGTTGAGTTCAAGTATTGAGTCTGCGCGTTTGTTCGCGTGTGGGGGAGTCAAGATGGCGGTGGATTTGACGATGCCGGTGCTCGTCGTCGACGATTACAGCACCATGATCCGTATCATCCGGAATCTTCTGAAACAGATTGGATTTGAGAATATCGACGATGCCAGCGACGGCTCGATGGCGCTGAACAAGATGCGCGCCAAGAAGTACGGCCTGGTGATCTCGGATTGGAACATGGAGCCGATGACGGGCTACGATCTGCTGCGCGAGGTGCGCGCCGATCCCAATCTCGCCACCACGCCCTTCATCATGATCACCGCGGAGTCCAAGACCGAGAACGTGATCGCGGCGAAAAAGGCAGGCGTGAACAATTACATCGTCAAGCCGTTCAACGCGGCCACGCTGAAGACCAAGATCGAGGCCGTGTTCCCGGATCTCGCGACCGCCTGAGCGTGCGCTCGGGCATTACGACTCACCAAGAGACAAGAGAAAACGCCCGGCACGCGCCGGGCGTTTTCGTTTCACCACTTCAATTCGCGCATCAAGGCGCGCGGCGGATGGCCGAACAGCTCCCTGACCGAGGCCGGGTCGAGCTGGTCGACGCCGGCGAATTCCTCCGAGTGGATGCCGCGGGTGATGAACAGGCAGTCGATGCCGAAGCCGTGCGCGCCGGCGAGGTCGGTCCGCACGGAATCCCCGATCGCCAGCACCTGGCCAGGCGCGATGCTGTGGCCGGCATGCTCGGTGGCCAGCGTCATGGCGCGGTCATAGATCGGGCGGTGCGGCTTGCCGTAGAAGATCACCTCGCCGCCGAGATCGCGATACAGCTCGGCGATGGCGCCGGCGCAGTAGATCAGCCGGTCGCCGCGCTCCACCACGATGTCCGGGTTGGCGCAGATCAGCGGCAGCTTTCGTTCGCGCGCACGCAGCATCATCGGCCGGTAATCCTCGGCCGTCTCGGTCTCGTCGTCGAGCAGCCCGGTGCAGATGATGTAGTCGGCCTCTTCCAGTGTCGACAGCACCGGCGTGAGGCCGCGATGGATCGAGCTGTCGCGCTCCGGGCCGAGCCAGAACAGCTTGCGCCCGGGATGCTCGGCGACATAGAGCCGGGTCAGGTCGCCGGAGGAGACGATCGCGTTATAGGTCTCGTCGGCGACGCCGAGCTTGCGCAGCTGCCGCTGCACCGAATCCGCCGGCCGCGGCGCGTTGGTAATCAGGATGACGGTACCGCCGTCCCGGCGAAAGCGATGCAGCGCATCGCAGGCCTCGGGGAAGGATTCGAGCCCGTTATGGACCACGCCCCAGATGTCGCTGAGCACGACCGTTTTGCCGTCGAGAAGGTCGCGCAACCGCTCGACGAAGCGGAGTTCGGTCATGCCTCGTCAAACCGCTTAAACCGACCCTGCGATCCGACGGGCCAGCGCAGCGTTGCCGACCGCGCGTGGCGGCGGATTGGCGCTTGCGGCATCGGATACTGTGTTGCCGGGGACATTGGGGTCCTGAATCTTGATGTCCTGCCCGGTTCCCGGGCCGGGTGCGGCTTCGCCGGTAGCAGATGCGCCTTCGGGCCGCAATGGGCGGGGCGGCGCAAACAGGAAGCCCTGGCCGAAGCGGACATCGTAATCGAGCAGGTCCACCACCGAACGCTCCCCCTCGATCCGCTCCGCGATGAGGTCGATGCCGAAGCGGCCGAGCAGGTCGGACAGGTCCGAGGGATGGATGTCGGAGGCCGAGCTCTGCTTCGGATCGAGCAGCAGCGCCGCCGGCACCTTGATGTAGCGCACGCCGCGATCGGCGAGCTCGCGCGGCTCGAAGCGCAGGTCGGTGACATGATCGATCGAAAAGCGGTAGCCGCGCTGCGCAAGGGCGGCGAGGTGCTCGGTCTCGGTCGGCCCGAGACTGCGCAAGGTCGACTGCTTGAACTCCAGCACGAAGGACGGCGCCAGCGCCCGGTTGGCTTCGAGGAAGTCGAGGCACTGGGCAAAGATCGAGGGATTGCGCAACGTCGCGGAGGAGATGTTGCAGAAGATGCCAACCTCCTTGTTGCGGACCATCAGCCGGCGCAGCACCTGCACGCAGCGCAGGACCACCATGTGGTCGATCCGCCCGACCAGGCCGGCGGCCTCGGCAACGCCGATGAAATCCTCTGCGGCGAACACCTGGTCGCGCTCGTCGCGCAGCCGCGTCACCGCCTCGTAGAAGCGCACCTTGCGCTGGGGCAGGCTGACCAGCGGCTGCAGGTAGATGTCGAGCCGGTTCTGGTCGATCGCGCCCCTGACGGCAGCGAGAATCTGCGCCTGGCTGCGCGGGGCAGGGGCGGCGGCACCGGCCGCGGGAGCTGGCTGCGGGGCTGGAGCCGCCGCCGTCGCTGCGGCACTGCCGGCTGCAGCTTGCGGCAAAGTCTTCGCCGCGGGCGCCTTGGCCGGCGCTTGCTTGAATTCGTCGGCAGAAGGCTGGGCGGGGACTTGGGTCCGGAGCTCGGGATGGAGCTGGGCGTGGACTTGGGTTTGGATCTGGAGCATGTCCGCCTCTGGCTTCGCGGCCGGAGCGTCATCGAGCGGTCCTTGCAGCGAAGGAGCCTGCGCGGGCTCCTCCTCCGCCGCCGCAGCCAAGACATCCTCGTGTTGCGCGACCGTGGTCGCGAGCTGCTTGACGAGGCCGCCGAGCTCGTTGATCTCGCCGATCACGCCCTGCAACCGATCGGCGCCGGCCGACTGGGACGATGCGAGGCGACCTTCGATGGCCGAGAGCCTGCGGCCGAATTCGGCCACCTGGCGGGCGAGGTCCGCGGTGCCGCGCGACAGGTCGGCGATCTGGCTGCCGACATCGCTGCGGTCACGCAGCCGCATCGACACGGCGTTGTAGAGGATCAGGAAAGTGAGCGCTGTCAGCGCCACGATCGCCGATTCGGGACCGCTGATGCCGGCCACCGAATAAAGGATGAGGCCGAGCGACGCTGCGACCAGAACCATGCAGATGGCGACGAAGATCGTGGAAATACGGATCATGCTGTGAGACGCTCCCAACCGAGAACGACTCTTAGCACCGTTGTTGATTCGCGAGGATAGCGGCACGGATTCAAAAGCTCGCGCGCGCAGTCGATTTCTGCGTTGCGTTGCTTTTAGGCGCATTCGACGAGGAACCGTCATCCGTCACGCGAGCGTTGCGCGACGACTCCGGAAACACGAGTCAGCGCTGGCGGCGGCGCAGCGCGGCCAAGCCAAGCAGCAGACCCGCAACGGCGATGCCGACCGGGATGTTGACAGTATTGTTGCGGACGGAACGGGCCGCCCCATCCCTGTCGGCCGCTGACGGCGCAAGCGGAATGGTGTCGGGGTCGACATCGTCGGCAGCGGGATCGCGGACAGGCGCTGCGATCGCGACCCGGAGCCGGCTGGCGAGCGATGGATACTCCGGCGCCGGCCGCTTCATCCGGATGGCGCCGATCACGGCGCAGACGATGGCAATTAAGAGCAAGACACCGCCGACCGTACCGAACGCCGCGTAGGTGCCGGCGACAGTCCGGACCCAGTAGAACAACGTGCCGAGCCCGACCAGGAAAGCCAGCAGCACGAACAGGCCGGCGGCGGCGAACATCGCCCCGGCCATGGCGTAGGATTTTGCGGTCCCGGTGGCCTGGCGCGCGCGGTCGCGCAAATAAGCGTTGGTCGCGCGCTTGACGCGGGTGAGCCGCTGCTCGAGGCCCAGTCGCAACAAATCTCCCGGCGGCGCGAGCATGCGCGTCTCCTTTTCGGAAAAAAGCCAATCCTCGAGCAAAGCCGGTCGCCCCGCCGTGCTCGCCGGGATGAACGTGGAGCGATTTGGATGGTTCCGTTGCCGGGGCCGGATCATTCCGTCCGCGTCACCCCAACGAAAAATCCCCTCCATCGCGCGCGATGGAGGGGATCGAGACGTGAGGGAGCCGCTGAAGAGGAGACTCTTAAGCGACGGCCTTGATCACCTTGCCGACCTTCTCGACGATTTCGCCGATCTGGTCCTCGTTGATGATCAAAGGCGGGGTCAGCGCCAGGGTGTCGCCGGCGATGCGCAGCATCAGGTCGTTGTTGTGGAACGCGGACTCCATGGCGGCGTAGCCGCGCTTGCCGGCGGCGTCGGGCAGCGATGCGAGATCGATGCCGGCCGTGAGTCCGACGGTGCGGATGTCGACCACGTTGGGCAGGCCCTTCAGCGACATCACGGCGTCGGCGAATTTCTGTTCGAGACCGCGGGCATGCTCGAACAGCTTCTCGTCGCGATAAATGTCGAGCGTCGCGAGACCGGCCGCGCAGGCGATCGGGTGGGCCGAATAGGTGTAGCCATGGGTGAATTCCACCATGTGCTCTGGGCCGGTCATGAAGGCATCGTGGATGGTGTCGCGCACCACCACGCCGCCCATCGGCGCCGCACCATTGGTGACGCCCTTGGCGAAGGTGAGCAGGTCCGGCGTCACCCCATAGCGCTCGGAGGCGAAGGCATAGCCCAGACGGCCGAAGCCGGTGATGACCTCGTCGAAGATCAGCAGGATGCCGTGCTTCTGGGTGATCTCGCGCAGCCGCTTCAGATAGCCCTTCGGCGCCGGGATCACGCCGGTCGAGCCCGCCATCGGCTCGACGATCACGGCGGCGATCGTGTTGGCGCCGTGCAGGTTGACGAGGTTCTCCAACTCGTCCGCGAAGTGCGCGCCATACTCCGGCTCGCCCTTGGTGAAGGCCTGCTTCTCGCGGTCATAGGTCGCGGGGATGTGGTCGACGCCGGTGAGCAGCGTGCCGAACAGCTTGCGGTTATTGACGATGCCGCCGACCGAGGTGCCGCCGAAGCCGACGCCATGATAGCCGCGGACGCGGCCGATCAGTCGGGTGCGGCTGCCCTGGCCGTTGATCTGGTGATAGGCGAGCGCGATCTTCAGCGCGGTATCGGCGGCTTCCGAACCGGAGTTGCAGAAGAAGACATGGTCGAGGCCGGCCGGCGCGAGGTCGGCGATGCGGCTCGCAAGCTCGAAGGCCTGCGGAATGCCGAACTGGAACGGCGGCGCATAGTCCAACGCCTCGGCCTGCTTGGCGATCGCGGTCGCGATCTGGGTGCGGCCATGGCCGGCATTGGTGCACCACATGCCGGAGGCGGCGTCGATGATCTTGCGGCCGTCGACGGTAATGTAGTGCATGTCCTTGGCGCCCGCGAGCAGGCGTGGATTCTTCTTGAAGGCCCGATTGGCAGTGAACGGCATCCAATGCGCGGCAAGATCGTTCGGGACGGTGACAGGGGAATGTGGGCTCTTGTCCAGCATGGGGACCTCTTCGGACGTTCAAGGCGAATGTTCAGATCGGCAGCATGGTCAGGAAAAGTGGAAGACCCGTTTTCCGGAACGATGGTGCTCAAGGTCGGATGCGCGGCAAAGACCGCGGCTCCCGGCTGCGCGCAAGCTATCAGCTTCGCAAGCGGACGGAAATGTCAAAGGACCGGCGTTCTCTGCTGAGCTGATGAGCGGTTTCTGCACGGCGTCCGCGTGAAAATCCTGCGGATCGGAGTGCTTGCATCTTTTCCCGGCAAATCCCGATCAGGGAGCCCGCAGCAGAGGCGGACGCTCTCAGCTCAAATCCGACGCGGTGATCCAGAACACCTCGCCTTCGGAATCCTCGGTGTCCAGCCACAGCAGCGGCAGGTCGGGATAGGCGGCCTCGATCTGCGGACGGTCGCGGCCGACCTCGCATAAGAGGCCGCCTTCCGCCGTCAGGTGGTCGCGGGCGTGCTCGAGGATGCGGCGGATGATGTCGATGCCGTCAGCACCGCCGTCGAAGGCGAGCTTGGGTTCGGCGCGGCATTCATCGGGCAGGGCTGCCATGCCCTCGGCATCGACGTAAGGCGGGTTGCTGATGATCAGGTCGTAGCGGCGGCCCTTGATCGGCGCGAACAGGTCGCCGCGATGCAGCGAGATGCGGTCCTGAAGGCCGTAATCGGCGACGTTGCGTTCCGCCACGGCGAGCGCATCCTTGGAGATGTCGACCGCATCGATCGTGGCGTCCGGGAAATGGCGGCTGGCGAGGATCGCAAGGCACCCGGATCCCGTGCAGAGATCGAGCACGCTCTCCACCGCGAACGGATCGTCGATCAGCGATGTGCCCTCGCTCTCGCTGCCGCCGAAATGCGACTCCAAAAGTTCGCCGATGAAAGACCGCGGCACGATGACGCGCTCGTCGACATAGAACGGCAAGCCCAGCATGTAGACCTTGTTGACGAGATAGGCGGCGGGCTTGCGCGTCGTCACCCGCGCTTCGACCAGGTCGAGGATCGTCTTGCCTTCGGTTGCGGTGACGCGCGCGGTAGCGAAGCTCTCGAACTGCTCGGGGCGCAGGTGCAGCGCCTCGCCGACCAGGAACGCGGCCTCCGCGATCGGGTCCGTGGTGCCATGCGCGAATGTAAGCTCGGCCGCCTGGAAACAGCTCACGGCGCAGCGGACGTAATCGAGCAGCGTCTGCAATTCGCCCGCGCCGACCTTCGGCAGGTTGGACACCTTGGGCGGGGACGCCTTCTTGACCGGTTTCGTCATCATGCCTTCCAGCGCGCGGCGGCTGCATCGTCGTGGCTCTTGGCCTCGACCCAGCTCGTACCGTCCTCGGTTTCTTCGCGCTTCCAGAACGGCGCGTTGGTCTTCAGATAATCCATCAGGAATTCGGCGGCTTCGAATGCCGCCTGGCGATGGCTCGACGCCGTCACCACCAGCACGATGTTCTCGCCCGGCGTGATGCGGCCGTAGCGATGGATCACGGTCAGCCCCGCGAGCGGCCAGCGCGCCATCGCCTGTTCGGCATGCCGCATGATCTCGGCTTCGGCCATGCCGGGATAATGTTCCAGGGTCAGCGCCGCCAGCGGCGCGTTGTGGTCGCTGCCGCGGCAGATGCCGGAGAAGGTCACGACCGCGCCGACATCGGTGCGCCCGCGGCTGAGCGCGGCGATCTCGCGCGCCGTGTCGAAGTCTTCCTGCTGCACGCGGACGGTGACGATGGCAGTCATGGGCGTCCTGTTGTTCGACGCGCGATGCGGTTTCAGCCGCCGGTCATCGGCGGGAAGAACGCGATCTCGCGCGCGCCTGAGATCGCCGTGTCCGGCTGCACATGGGCCTGGTCGATCGCAGCGCGAATGACCTTCGGCTTCTCGAATGCGTAGGCGTAACCCTCGCCACGGTCGCTCAACCAGGCGATCAACTCGGAGACCGTGTGCACGTGTTCCGGCGGCTCGATCGTCTCCTCGGCCTTGCCGATTCGCTCGCGCACCCAGGCGAAATATTTCACCTTCATCGGGCGTCTTCCTCGATGAGATGGTGGATGCCGGCACGGAAATAATCATAGCCGGTGTAGATCGTGAAGATCGCCGAGGTCCACAGCAGCACGAGTCCGATCTGGGTCACCACCGGCACCACCATGTCGCCGGCCTCGCCCGCCAGCAGGAAACCGATCGCAACCAGCTGCATCGTGGTCTTCCATTTCGCGACCTTGGTGACGGGAACGCTGACGCGCAGCGCCGCCAGATATTCGCGCAGGCCCGAGACCAGGATCTCGCGGCAGAGGATCACGATCGCAGCCCACAAGGTCCAGCCATGGATGATGCCGTCGGCCGCCAACATCAGAAGGCAGGAGGCAACGAGGAGCTTGTCGGCGATCGGATCGAGCATGCGGCCGAATGCCGATTGCTGGTTCCAGATCCGCGCATAATAGCCGTCGAGATAGTCGGTGACGCCGGCCGCGATGAACACCGCGACGGCGACCCAGCGCAGCCACAGCGGATAATCCAGGATCGATTGCGCGTAGATGCAGCCGACCACGACCGGTATGGCGGCGATCCGCGCATAGGTCAGGATGTTCGGCAGGGACGTCGAGATCTTGCTGGTCCCACGGGCGGTGGCGATGTTCATCCGATGTACCAATACTGCTGTCGCGCGGACGTCAACCGTAGAGCAGGAGTGCCCTCTGGAAGATGACGGAGATATTACGCGAATCGCATTGAAGCCGTTCGCGGGAGATATGAGCTGGCGCGCAGGCCGGCAACGCGATTTCAAAACGCCATTAAGCAGACTGATCGGCAGGGCGCCAGCCCGGCGGGGCGGTCAGATCGCTTCTGCGCCGTGGACCTTGCGCCAGTGGGCCTGGCGCTCCGCGAAAACCCGGTCGCGAACATAGGCGACCGCCTCGTCGTCGAGCCGTTCCAACACCTCCAGCGCAAAGGCCTGGGGTCCATGGGCCGACCAGGCGGCCTGTAGACCGGCGTGCGGATGGCCGCCCTGGCGCAACGTAAACCAGAGCCGATTCTGGATCTTGTCCAAGTCCGCGGCGCGGCCGATCCAGCGCTGGCCCGTGACCCGGCAGACGACGGCATAGATGCCGCCGGCGGTCTTGCGCTCCTTGTAGGCGGCGAGGGCCGCCTTGCGTTGGGCCGGGGTCATCGTGTGTTCCGTAATTATTACCCGGATAATAATTACCCTACTTTTTTATCCGGGTCAATATCCGCCTGGAGCGCATCGGGATCATCTCCTTCGAGAGCAGGCGGAGGCGTGTATCCGCCGTGGCGCGCCTTACCAGGAGGGCCAAAACCCCTGTTGTTGCATCGGGCGATAATTCTGGCCGCCGCGCCGACGGGTGTAGGTCGGCTGCGAGTCCCAGCTCTGCTGGTAATAGGACCCGTAGCCGTCGTCGTACGTATCGTCTCTGCTCACGATATCGGCCGTCGGCTGACGGGTGATGAAGCCGCCCTGGGGCTGGTTGCTCAGCACCGCGACGAACTCGGTGCGATAGTTGGTCTCCTCGCTGAGCGGCTCATCCGAGACGACGATCGAGGAGCGCGGCAATGCGGTCGGCGCGATCCGATCGAGCACCTCCTGCGGGATGGTGATGCGGTCGAGCGCATTCTTGGCGTCGTCGCCGTTGTCGATCGTGACCACGCTCCAGCGCAGGCCCGCACCGTTCTGTGCCATCGCCGTGAACACATGCGTGCCGATCGGCCTGTTGGGATCGCGGATCGTGACGGGAACCTCGATGCTGGTATCGAACACCTCGCCGCCGCCGTCCCGCGCCGGCTTGTGCGTGTTGCGCCGCACATAGAGCTTCTGGGTGGCGCGGCTGATGTAGACCGAGACCGGCTCGAGCGCGAGCTTCGCCTCGGTCGCCGCCTTGGCGGTTTCGGCCTTCCTGGCTTCCGCCGCCTTGGTCGCATCCTTAGTTGCAGCGGCAGCATCGAGTTTCGGCTTCGAGTCGGCTTTGGCGGCTTCGAGCTGCGTCCCGATATCGGTGGCCTTGAGGGCGGCCTTTTGCTTCAGGTCCTCGGCGCGCGCTTTGGCCTGGTCGGTTTTCGCAGCGGCGAGCAGCTTGTCGGTGTAGGCGAGCTCGGCGTCGGCGCGAGTCTTGGCCCTTTCCAGCTTACGTAACGAGGTCGTGAGCGAGGTCGCCTCGCGCGAGCTCGCGGCGGCTGCCTGCTTGGCCTGGTCGGCCGCCTGGGCCGCGTCCGCGGCCTCGCGGGCCAGCGTCTCGGCACGCCCAGACGCGGCGGCGAGCGCCTGCACATTCGGGACGAGCAGCGCCGGGTGGGAGATTTCGACCGGAGCCGGATCGTCGGGCGCAATGATCACCCGCATCCCGATGCGCGTCTTGTCGAACAGGTTCTGCGCAAAGCCGTAAGGCATCCGCACGCAGCCATGCGAGGCCGGATAACCGGGCAGCGGCCCGCCATGCAGCGCGATGCCGTTCCAGGTCAGGCGCTGCATGTTCGGCATCCAGGCGTCGTCGTAGAGCGTCGAATGATGGTCCTTGTCCTTCTCGATCACGGCAAAGACACCCGCCGGCGTCTCGCGCTCCGTGATTCCGGTCGACACCGGCGCGCGATAGATCCACCCCTCGGCGTCGTAAAACGTGACCTTCTGAGCCTTGATCGACACGATCGCCATGATCGGCTCGCCGGCCTCGCGCGGCGCCACAGCCTCCGCGGTGTGGGCAGGGCGCGCCTGCCGTGCCCCGGCATGGGCGGTCAACGCAAGCGTTGCTGCAAGCACCCCGATGGCGGAGAGCCCCCAGCGCCGCATCGTTCCGGTGGATTGCGGCGCCGCTACTCGATTGACCATGTCATGCCCCGGTTGAGATGCCTGTCCCGCGCCTGCCTCGGATTCGCGGTCTATATGTTCGATCTTACATTTGGGTGAAGTAAGGCGTCGCTCCGCTTGGACCACAACGGACGTCACAGGCGGTCTGTTCCGCGCCCCTCGCTTGTCAATACATGCCCTAATTCGGCTGGCTGTGGAAATACTCGAAGATCTTGCGCGCGCTTTCGGCCGAGACGCCGGGCACTTTGCCGAGATCGGCCATCGAGGCGCGCTCGATCTCCTTCAGCGTGCCGAAATGCAACAGCAGGGCGCGCTTGCGGGCGGGACCGATGCCGGGGATCTCCTGCAGGCCGGCCTCGCGGATGTCCTTCTTGCGCAGCTTGCGGTGCGAGCCGATCACGAAGCGATGCGCCTCGTCGCGCAGCCGCTGGATGAAATAGAGCACGGGATCGCGCGGCTCGAGCTTGATCGCCTCGCGCTCCGGGATGAACAGCGTCTCACGGCCGGCGTCGCGGTCCGGACCCTTGGCGACCGACATCAGCGCGACGTCCTTGACGCCGAGCTCGGTGAAGATCTCTCTGACGGCGTTGAGCTGGCCGCGGCCGCCGTCGATGATGACAAGGTCGGGCCGTTGCTGGACATCGTCCTCCTTGGCGCGCGCGGTGTCCTTTTCCGACGGCGACAACAGCCGCTTGAAGCGGCGCTGCAGCACCTCCTTCATCATCGCGTAGTCGTCGCCGGGCGTCAGCCCCTCGGATTTGATGTTGAACTTGCGGTACTGGTTCTTCATGAAGCCGTCGGGCCCGGCGACGATCATCGCGCCCACCGCGTTGGTGCCCTGGATGTGGCTGTTGTCGTAGACCTCGATCCGCTTCGGCACCTGCGGCAGGCCGAGCGTGGACGTCATCGCCTCCAGCAGCCGGCTCTGCGTCGCAGTGTCCGCGAGCTTGCGCCCCAAGGCCTCGCGCGCATTGGTCAGCGCGTGGATCACCAGCTCCTTCTTCTCGCCGCGCTTCGGCGTCGTGACCTCGACCTTGTGGCCGGCCTTGACGCAGAGCGCCTCGGCCAGCAGCTCGCTCTCCTCGATCTCGTGCGACAGCAGGATCAGTTTCGGCGGCGGCTTGTCGTCATAGAACTGGGTGAGGAACGCCGCCAGCACCTCTTCGGGCGTGAAGGTCTTTTCGGCGCGCGGGAAGTAGGCGCGGTTGCCCCAGTTCTGTCCGGTGCGGAAGAAGAACACCTCGACGCAGGAATAGCCGCCTTCCTGATGGATGGCGAACACGTCGGCCTCTTCGACCGTGCGTGGATTGATGCCCTGCTGCGACTGGATCGCCGACAGTGCCGCGAGGCGATCGCGATAGACCGCCGCGGTCTCGAATTCGAGCTCGCTGGAGGCCTTCTCCATCTCCACCGCGAGCAATTGCTTCACCGCATGGCTGCGCCCGGAGAGGAAGTCGGTCGCCTCGCGCACCAGCTCGGTATAGCCGGGGAAATCGATCTCGCCGGTGCACGGGCCGGCGCAGCGGCGGATCTGGTAGAGCAGGCAGGGCCGGGTACGGCTTTCGAAGAAGGAATCCGTGCAGGAGCGGATCAGAAAGGCGCGCTGCAGCGCTGTGATGGTGCGGTTGACGGCGCCGGCGGACGCGAACGGGCCGAAATAGCGACCGGGCCGCGACTGCGCGCCGCGATGCTTGAGGATCTGCGGCGCCCAATGGTCGCCGGTGATCAGGATATAGGGGAACGACTTGTCGTCGCGTAGCTGCACGTTGAAGCGGGGCTTCAGCTGCTTGATGAGGTTGGCCTCGAGCAGCAGCGCTTCGGTCTCGGTCGTGGTCGAGATGATCTCGACGTTCACAGTCGCTGCGATCATGCGCAGGATGCGCGCCGGCAGCGGTGCGTTGGCCCGCGCATAGGACGACAGGCGCTTTTTGACGTTCTTGGCCTTGCCGACATAGAGCACGTCGTTGTTCGCATTCAGCATGCGATAGACGCCAGGCGAGGTCGGGGCCAGCCGCACCGCCTTCTCGATCGCCTCATGGCCGATCGCAAGCGGGCCTTCGGCAACAACCTCGGTGCTTTCCTCGGTCAGCTCGGGCAGGCGCCCTTCCTCGTCCTCGTCGGTCGAGGATGCGGCTGGATCGATGTCGGGGGATTCCAGGGGCTGCGGCGAGGCGTCGGCGCGCTTCATCTCGGGCGCGGGCGCCTTTGGTGGATCGGAGCTGTGGGTGGCCATGGGACGAATTTAAGCTTTGGGGGCTGCGCATGCCAGCACGCGGCGGCGCCCATGCACAGGCGCGGCGGTAACCGTCCATTAAGGACGTTAAGCGGCCGGTAACCGCGCTTAATGAGGCTTTAACCTCAAACTCTCGATAAATCTTCACGAAAAAAGCTGGAGTTCCGTAACCATGCCGGTCAGGCGCGCTGCCTCATGCAGGCGCCGCACGCAGCCGGCAGGCACGGGTGTTGCGTGGAGTAGGTCATGAAGAGGTTCGTCGCCGGCGCGGTTGCGCTCGGGGCGCTGGGAACGGTGTCGGCGCAGGCCGCCGATTTCAACTATGCACCGCGTCCGGGCTACACGGTGAACCAGCCGTTGAATGCCTATAGCTGGGCCGGCCCCTATCTCGGCGGCACGCTCGGTTACAGCTGGGGCGAGGTCGGCAACAATCCGACCAAGCCGTCGGGCATCACCGGCGGGATCGAGGCGGGTTACAACTGGCAGACCGGTCCCTGGGTGTTCGGCATCGAGGGCGACATCAACCTGACCGGCGCCAACGACACCTTCGCGCCCTGGAAATTCTCCAACCCGTGGTTCGGCACCGTGCGCGGCCGCGCCGGCTACGCCTTCAACAACATCCTGTTTTACGGCACCGGCGGTCTCGCCTTCGGCGAGCTGCGCGGCGAAACCTTCGGCCTGTCCGAATCGCATTCGACGATCGGCTGGACCTTGGGCGCAGGCACCGAATTCGGGCTGGCGCAGAACTGGACCGCCAAGATCGAATATCTCTATGTCGATCTCGACAGCAGCAATTTCGTGGTTACGGGGGCGAAGAACGACTATCGGTTTGGAGTGGTGCGCGCAGGCATCAACTTCCACTTCTGATAGGAAGAAGAAACCGCAAAAATCATAACCTCCCGGCCGCGCGCGGCCGGGATTTTTTTGCATCATCTACGCGAATGTCGGCTGCGAGCTTCGCCGCACACGAGCCGGCTGCGCCGTCCGCGGCTCCAAGTTCAAACGACAAACAAAAGGACGTTCGTATTCCTCGCCTTCGCACTCCGCCGCAAACTGCGGACGAGTGTCGATCGGCGGCCTTACGACGACAGCACCAGATTGACCGCCTTCGGGCCCTTGCCCTTCTTGTCCGGTTCAACCTCGAAGCTGATCCGCTGTCCTTCAGTCAGATCCTTCAATCCGGCGCGCTCGACCGCGGTGATATGCACGAACACGTCGCGCCCGCCATCATCCGGTTTGATGAAGCCGTAGCCGCGTTCACCATTGAAGAACTTGACCGTACCCGTCATTGGCATCGGGAAACTCCTCCCCCCGCATTGCTTCCTCCACTGCGCGACATGCGCAGCGTCCGACCGGGCATCACTGAATCGGAAAGCGTGGCCACCTTTACGAGCCGACATTGTGCATGTGTCGGGTCGCTCGGATTCTTGTTGGGCCTTGATCACCCCGCCGCAACCATTCGCGGAAGCGGAACGTAAAGCCAGTCTCAATCAGTTATTTTACTACGGTTCCTCGGCAATTGCCTATGGATTTTCGACTAATTGCCGGCCCCGGCTTTGGGGAACTCGAGCCGGAAGCGCGCGGCCCCGCCCTGGCCGAGCGGCTTCTCCAACTCATGCAGGATGACCTTAAGCTCGTCATGCAACGTCCAGGGCGGGTTCACGACCAGGAGGCCGGTCGTGGCCAGCCCCTCTCCGGCGACCTGCGGCGCCACGCTGAACTCGACACGTAACAACTTACCGGGCGGTTTTGCCGCCGCCGCCAGCCCCGCCACGTGCTGCACCAACTCGTCGGTCGCACGGCGGCTCTTTGCTGGATACCAGAGCAAATAGATACCAGTCGGCCACTTGGCGAATGCGATTGCGAAGCGCTCGCCCAACCGCTCGAATTCATCCTTCGCCTCGAAGGGGGGATCGATCAGCACGAGGCCGCGCCGTTCGTTTGGCGGCACGAAAGCCGGTAGCGCCACCCAGCCATCGAGATCGACGACGCGGGCCTGGGTATCGCGCCGCAGCACGTCGATCAGATGCTTGCGCGGGACAGGTGCGAGCTCGCAGGCCGTCATCCGGTCCTGCGGCCGCAGGAGGGCGCGCGCGATCAAGGGTGAACCGGGATAGGCGGCGAGCTCGGCCTTGGGATTGAAGGCCCGGACGATGTCGAGATAGGGGGCAACCAGAGCAAGCGCCTGATCGGAGAATCGCGCCTGCATGATGCGGGCAATTCCGGTCCGCCATTCGCCGCTGCGGCTGGCCTCCTCGCCCGTGAGGTCATAGAGACCCGCGCCGGCATGGGTGTCGATCACGCGGAACGCGGCCGGCTTCTCCTGCAGATAGATCAGGATGCGCGTGAGCACGATGTGCTTGATGACGTCGGCGAAGCCGCCGGCATGAAAGGCGTGACGGTAGTTCATCGCTGTGAGTTACGACGTCTTGCGACGAAAGTAACCCTGCATCATCACGGAAACAGCGCTCATCAGCGATGGCGCCGTTCCAGGGATTACGCCTTGAACGAGATCGCGGGCCTCAGCCGCCGCGGATTGGCGGCATCGTGACTTCGTCGCGGCGGCAGGCCTGGCGATCGATCTCATCGCAGGAGCGGAACTGCAGCTCCTTCGAGAGGCAGATCCTGACCTCGCTGAGCCGGGTGCGGTTGCAGGTCACGGCGACGGCGGAATTGGTGAGGTTGGGATTGGCCTTGACGAAGGCCTCCTCGACCGCGGCCGGCGTCACCGTCTTGGGCTCGGACAAGTCGAGGAATTCCGGCGGAATCTTGATCACCGCCCGAGCCTTGCGGATGGTCTCGAAATAGGCCTTGGCCGGCAGTCCGGAGCAGGTGCCGTGCTTGTCCCACTCGTTGTAGATCAGCCCCGGCGCCGGCATCAGGTCGAGCATCGAGACCATGATGTTGCGCGGCAGCCGCGGCGACGGCTGCTCGCAATACTCCGGATAGCCGTTCTCATATTGCGGCCAGAGCCCGTGGACCACGAAAGAGTAGGGACGGCCGCTGCACTGCTGGGACCGTCCGCCATTGCCGCGCTCCTCGACGTCCGCGCAGAACGAGGGCGACCAGGACAAGGACAGCACGTAAAAATCGAATGCGCCCGGTGCGTTCTGGCGGCGGTCTTGCGCCTGGGCTGGCGAGAGCTGGGCCGACCACAGGGTGATCCCGCTGAGCGCGAGAGCGGCGAGGATCTGAATTGTCCGCAGTCCGCGGCCGGAGTAGGTGGGCAGGCGATCAGACAACCGATCCAACATGACGAGCTCCCAGGAACATGGCGAGAACTCTACCAGGAGGCGAAAGAACAATTCAAGAACAAAATTGGAGCCGCGCGCCGGCGAAAGCCTGCGACGCGTCTCGTCCAGTCCCGTTCAGTCGGTGGGACTCTTAGGGCTTCGCCGCGCGGCAGGCGGGGTTGAAGGCCCAGTTGCGGTCGAGGCCGACCACGCAGAATTCGACACCCTCGCCGTAACCGGCAAAGCCGGCATCCTCGATCAGCGAGAAATTGACGGTGCGCGCCTTGCCGTCGCTGATCATCGCGGTGCCGGTGCAGTAGCGTCGCGGAATATTGTCGGACTGCCAGGGCCGGAAAGCGATTTCGTGGATGTTTGAAAAGCCCGTGATGGTCAACGAGGAATTCCAGAACGTGCTTTCCTTGTCCCGGAAGTCGCTGGCGACTCTGGACAGGGCCGATTCGCAGGGGGACAGGCGGCCATCATATTTCGGACCCGACAGCCAGAAGTTCAGCTCGAGCGGGTTGGCAGCTTGCGCTGGGGCAACAGCCGTGACAACGCCGAGCACCGCGCCGCAGACAGCGCCAATGGTCTTGAACGAGATGCTGAGGTCGCGCATAGGCCATCCGCAAAGCTGGAGAGAAGAATGGAACGTGCCGTGCCGGCCTGATGAGGTCAAGTGCAACGCGGCAACACTCCACGACAAGTCGGGGACTCCGCGCGCGGTGTTCTTTTCTTGCGCGGACAGCCCATTTAGGATGGGAGCTAACCGATGGAGATTGCAATGCTGATGACGAAGCCCAGTTTTTTCGACGTCGTTTCCAAGGCCGTCGGGCTGATGGCCGTGGGCGTCGCGCTGGCTGCAGGCCCGGCTCGGGCCGACTGGGTGCCGGCATTCAAGGGTAATGACACCGGCGGCATCATCGCCTATTCGCTCGCCCAGACCACCGATGCTAGGCAGTTGGCGGTCGACCACTGCGCGTCCTACGGCAAGGTGGTCAAGTTCCTGGCGGTGGACGCCCGGTATGGCGGCTATTTGTCGTTCTCGTGCCGTTGGGTGCCGTACGGCTCGGCGCAGCGTCCGTTGCGCACGCTGTACTGAGCCGGTCTGGAATCACCCGGGAAGCTGAGGCGAATATGATCCGCGGACAGGTCGGCGCGAAGCTGTTGGGATGCAGCGTGCTGCTCGCGGCATCCCTCAGCAACGCATTCGCCGCCGAGCTGCCGACCCGCAAGCCGGGGCTTTGGGAAATGAAGATGGTCAGGACGGGCTCGCAGATGCCCGACATGACCATGCAGCACTGCACCGACGAGACCACCGACAAGGACCTCAACAACATGGTCTCGCCGATGGCCAAGCAGATCTGCTCCAAGCAGGACGTGCAGAAGACGCCGACCGGCTATGTCGTCGATTCGGTATGCAGCATGCGCGGCGTGAACACCGCCTCACATGCCGAGATCACCGGCGACTTCAACTCGGCCTACACGGTGAAGACGACCTCACACAGCGAGGGCGTGAGCAATGTCGTGCGCGACACCAGCCTGGCCAAGGTCCTGCGCGACACCACGATGACGATCGAGGCGAAGTGGTTGGGGGCCTGCAAGCCGGGTCAGAAGCCCGGTGACATCGTGATGCCAGGCGGTGGCTTCAAGCTGAACGTCAAAGACATGGACAAGCTGAAGGCATTGATTCCCGGCGCCAAGCAGTAGGCGGGATTCGAGCGCAGGCACAGGGGCATCACTGAGGCCCCGGCGACACCCGAGCGTCGGATTCCTACGCTCTGCGAGCCTGTCGCTTGGCTACCGTGCTTTTGCAGCCTTCACACCGGAATGCGCACCGTCGCGCGCAGGCCGCCCGCCGGGCTCTCGCCCAGCATGATGTCGCCGCCATGGGAGCGGGCGATGTCGCGGGCGATCGCAAGCCCGAGACCGGTGCCGCCCTCGTCCTGATTGCGCGCATGATCGAGCCGCAGGAACGGCTTGAACACCTCCTCGCGCATCGCTTGCGGAATGCCCGGGCCGTCATCATCGACGGTGATCGTGAGGTAGCGGTGATCGCGATGGCCTGAGATCGCGATCGTGTCGGCATAGCGCGCCGCGTTGGACACGAGATTGCCGAGACAGCGCTTCAACGCCTGCGGTTTCACCGTGACGACCGGCAGGCCCCGGAATGCGACCGAGGCCGTGTGGCCGTTGCGCTCGGCATCGCTGCGCAACTCCTCCAGCGCGTTCGAGATGTCGGTCGGTTGCGCCACCTCGCCGCCGTCGCCGCGCGCGAAGGCGAGATAGTCTTCCAGCATGCCGGACATCTCGTCGATGTCCTTGCGCATCGCATCGATCTCGGGGCCGTCGCCGAGCAAGGCGAGCTCGAGCTTGAAGCGGGTGAGGATGGTGCGCAGGTCGTGGCTCACGCCGGCGAGCATCGCCGTGCGCTGGTCCATGGTGCGCTCGATCCGGGCCTTCATTTCCAGGAAGGCGTGCGCCGCCCGCCGCACCTCGCGCGCGCCGCGCGGCCGGAAGTTCGGGGCTTCGCGGCCCTTGCCGAAGCTCTCGGCCGCATCCGCCAGTCGCAGGATCGGCTTGATCTGGTTGCGCAGGAACAGCACCGAGACGATGAGCAGGATGGACGAGGTGCCGACCATCCAGAACAGGAAGATGTCGGTGTTGGAGGCATAGGCCGCGCTGCGCTGCGCGAACACGCGCATCACCGCGTCGTCGAGCGCAATGCGGATCTCGACCAGGTTGGAGCGGCCGACGGTGTCGATCCAATAGGGCCGGCTGATCTGCCGGCCGATCTGGCCCGACAGCGACTGATCGAGCAGGTTGAAGAACGGTTTCGGCCCTGGCGGCGGCATGTCGCCGGCGGGCAGGAAATCAACCACGAGATTGAGCCGCTGCTGGGCGATCCGCCGCAGCATCGTGCGGTCCTTGTCCTGCGGATAGCCTTTGTAGATGTCGATCAGCGCCGCGATGTCCTGCACGACGGCCGTCGAGAGTCGTCGCGTCACCGTGTTCCAGTGCCGCTCCATGAACACGCCGGCCACCACCGTCTGCAGGATCACCATCGGCACGATCATGATCAGGAGCGCACGTGCGTAGAGCCCGGTCGGCATCCAGCTCTTGAACGCATGGCCCATCCAGCCGTTCGCAGCCGACACGCGGCGCGAGGCAGTGCGGATGAAGGCTAAGCCGGTGTCGAGGGTGGTCATGTGAGTCGGACGGCGGCTTTCGCACCGACAACGGCGCCGCGAATCCGGGACACCTCTCCCCTGCGGGGAGAGGTCGGATTGCATAGCAATCCGGGTGAGGGGGAGCTCTCGATCGAAAGACCGTAACCCCTCACCCCAACCCTCTCCCTACGGGAGAGGGAGCGCAACGCGCTTGTGGCTCGGTATGATGCCATCATCGGAAATCGATCTCTCACGCACGTCACCCCGCCACCATCAGCCGATAGCCGATGCCGCGCACGGCCTGCAGGAACAGCGGATTGGCCGGATCGATTTCGATCTTGCGGCGGAGCCGGTTGATCTGCACATCGACCGCACGCTCGTTCACGGTGCCGTTGCCGGTGAGGGCACCGCGCGGCACGGTCTCGCCGCGGGCATTGGCGAGGATGCGCAGCATCTCGCGCTCGCGATCGGTGAGGTGGATCACCTCTTCGCCCTGCTTCAGCTCGCCCCGCGCCAGATGATAGCTGAAGGGACCGAAGGCGACCTGCTCGATCACCTCTTCCGCCGGCGGCGGCGCCGCCCGCTTCAGGATATTGCCGATGCGCAGCGCCAGCTCGCGCGGCTCGAACGGTTTGGCGACATAGTCATCCGCCCCGAGCTGCAGTCCCTCGATCCGGCTCTCCGGCTCGGAGCGCGCGGTCAGCATCACGATCGGGACCGAGGATTGGGTGCGGATGAAGCGGGCGAGGTCGAAGCCGCTCTCGCCGGGCATCATCACATCGAGGATCAAGAGATCGAAATGGAGGCCGGTGAGCTTGGCGCGGGCATCGCTCGCGCTCATCGCCGTGGTGACGCGGTAGCCTTCGGCGCGCAGGAAGCGCGACAACAGATCGCGGATGCGGCGGTCGTCATCGACGAGCAGCAGGTGCGGCGCGTCGTCGGCGGGTGTCTGCGGAGCGCGGGTGGTGATGGCGGCGAGCGGCACGATCACTCCTTTACGGTGACGACGGGCATCTTGAAGATCGCTTCCAGCACCTTGTCCGGGTCGTCGCGATCGATCATCGCGCGCAGGAACTGCTGGACCTTGTCCGCGCCTGCCGGCCCGATCTGCTCCAGCGCACGATCGATGCGCCGGGTCTGCAAGCCGGCAAGCTTGGTCACCAGCGCCTCGCCCTTGGGGGTGGCGAAAAGAAGGCGCTGCCTGCGGTCGTTGTTGCCGGTCTTCTGCACGATGTAGCCTTCGTCGAGCAGCTGCTTCAGCACCCGCCCGAGCGACTGCTTGGTGATGCGCAGCACGTCCAGGAGATCGGCGACCTTGAGCCCGGGATAGCGGGTGACGAAATGGATCACCCGGTGATGGGCACGGCCGAAGCCGAAAGCTTCCAACTCGTGATCGGCATCGCCGACGAAATCGCGATAGGCAAAGAACAACAGCTCGATGATGTCCCAGCGCAACGCCGGGTCGTCCCCAGCCGCCGCCTGGGGCTCGGAAGAGCGCGAATCGGAGCCTGGCACGGGCGTTGAGAAATTTATGTCAGCCATATTGACGTATCTTGGGTTCAATGTTACAAAACGGTCGGTTCCGACGAAATTTTAGGTCTTTTCGATCGGAGGTCAGGTTGTTCCATTGGCCCAAAGAAGCCGTCGCAGGCGGCAAAGGGCTTGGGCAGCGATCTACCGTGTTGTCGAGCGGCATTTCGGCAAACATACTGGACTTCCGCCCAGCGCAAAAGCATGTCCTCGTCGACTTGCTGGCACCGCAACCGGCCCTGGGGCCGGCGGTCGTGACGTCCGGATTGATCAAGCCAGCGGGGCCGAACAGATCGGTCGGTCCCCACAACTCGCGATGGCCAGGACAGCGGGGAAAGCAAAAATGAGTCTGACGTTCGAAATCGAGCCGGCAAGCAATCCAATTTCGGCGGAGGAGCGCGCGGCGAAGCTCGCCAATCCGGGCTTCGGCCGGGTGTTCACCGACCATATGGCCGTGGTCCGCTACACCGACGCGAAGGGCTGGCACGATGCACGGATCATCGTCCGCAGCCATTTCCCGCTCGATCCGGCCGGGGCCGTCCTGCATTACGCGCAGGAGATCTTCGAGGGCCTGAAAGCCTATAAGCGCGACGACGGCGGCGTGAACCTGTTCCGCCCCGATGCCAATGCCAAGCGCTTCTGGAATTCGGCCGAGCGGATGGCGATGGCGCCGCTGCCCGAGGACCTGTTTATCGAAGCCGTCGAGCAGGTGGTGCGGATCGACCGCGACTGGATTCCGGGCGGCGAGGGCAGCCTCTACCTGCGGCCCTTCATGATCGCGAACGAGGTGTTCCTCGGTGTGAAGCCGTCCGGCGAATATCTCTTCGCCGTCATCGCCTCGCCGGTCGGCTCCTATTTCAAGGGCGGACCTGCGCCGGTGTCGATCTGGGTGTCGGAGAATTATACGCGCGCCGCGATCGGCGGAACCGGCAGCGTCAAATGCGGCGGCAATTATGCGGCGAGCCTGCGCGCCCAGGCCGAAGCGATCGAGCACGGCTGCGACCAGGTGGTCTTCCTCGATGCGGTCGAGCGCCGCTATGTCGAGGAACTCGGCGGCATGAACGTCTTCTTCGTGTTCGACGACGGCTCGCTGTCGACCCCGCCGCTGGGCACGATCCTGCCGGGCATCACCCGCGATTCGATCATCACGCTGGCGAGAGATGCCGGCACGGTGGTGCGCGAGGAGCCCTACACGATCGACCAGTGGCGCGCCGACGCCAAGAGCGGCCGGCTGAAGGAAGCTTTCGCCTGCGGCACCGCCGCGGTGATCTCGCCGATCGGCAAGGTGCGCTCGGCGAGCGGCGACTTCCTGATCAGCGGCGGCGAGGCCGGTCCGGTCGCCATGGGCCTGCGCAAGAAGCTGGTCGACATCCAGTATGGCCGCAGCCCCGATCCGCACAACTGGATCCGCGAAGTGAAGTAAGCCGGGCGAACCGTGCCACAGGGACGGTAGGCCCCCCTCCCCGCAAGGGGGAGGGGGCGGGGGTAGCTCCACGAAGACTGCCCGCGGGGCCCCCACCCCGACCTCCCCCGCAAGTGGGGACGGAGCGCACCGCATGCGCGGCGATCGGGTGCTCTCGCCACATGTGAGCAGCTTGCAAGACTGAAGCACGTCAGCGGCGGTTGCCGCCTTGTGCGACGGCTGCTACCAAGCCGCCATGTCCGACAAACCCAAGAAACCCCAGAAGCTGAAGGCGCGGCTGCCGCGCGGGCTGGAGGATCGCGGTCCCGCCGCGATCGCGGCCACGCGCGAGATGGTCGAGAAGATCCGCGCCGTCTATGAGCGCTACGGTTTCGAGCCGGTGGAGACGCCGGCGTTCGAATACACCGACGCGCTCGGCAAATTCCTGCCCGACCAGGACCGTCCCAACGAGGGCGTGTTCTCGTTCCAGGACGATGACGAGCAGTGGATCTCGCTGCGCTACGATCTCACCGCGCCGCTCGCGCGCTACGTCGCCGAGAATTTCGATCACCTGCCGAAGCCGTATCGGTCTTATCGGGCCGGTTACGTATTCCGCAATGAGAAGCCGGGCCCCGGCCGTTTCCGCCAGTTCATGCAGTTCGATGCCGATACGGTGGGGTCGGGTTCGCCCGCGGCGGACGCCGAAATGTGCATGATGGCGGCCGACACGATGGAGGCGCTGGGCATTCCGCGCGGCTCTTATGTCGTGAAGGTCAACAACCGCAAGGTGCTCGATGGCGTGATGGAGGCGATCGGCATCGGCGGCGAAGAGCATGCAGGACGCCGGCTCACAGTCCTGCGCGCGATCGACAAGGCCGACAAGTTTCCGATCGCGGAAATCAGGAAGCTGCTCGGTGAAGGCCGCTGGGATGGCGGTGAGGTCGGCAAGGGCGACTTCACCAAGGGCGCGGGTCTCGACAACAACCAGATCGAGGCGCTGCTGGCCTTTTTTGAGATGAAGGTGGCTCAGCCGGCGTTTCAAAACGACGAGCAGGATTTGCAGTTCAATGCAACGGTGCTGGGCTCGGTCGCCCAGCGGAAATTGTTCATGTCGTCCGCGGCCTATGCCGACGGCATCAATGACCTGACTGAGATCGCGAAACTCTGCAGTGCGGCTGGCTACGGCTACAGCCGCGTTCGCATCGAGCCCTCCGTCGTCCGCGGCCTCGAATACTACACGGGCCCGGTCTACGAGGTCGAACTGCTGCTCGACACCAAGGACGAGAAGGGACGGCCGGTGCGGTTCGGTTCGGTCGGCGGCGGCGGGCGCTACGATGGCCTCGTCTCGCGCTTTCGCGGCGAGCCGGTCCCCGCGACCGGCTTCTCCATCGGCGTGTCGCGGCTGCAGGCGGCGCTGACGATGCTGGGCAAGCTCGACACGCGCCCGGCGTTCGGACCTGTGGTCGTCACTGTGTTCGACCGCGATCGCGTCGCCGATTATCAAGCCATGGTCTCGCAGCTACGCAATCACGGCATCCGCGCCGAGCTCTATCTCGGCAATCCCAAGAACATGGGCAACCAGCTCAAATATGCCGACCGCCGCAACGCGCCCTGCGTCATCATCCAGGGTTCGGATGAGAAGGCGCGCGGCGAGGTGCAGATCAAGGATCTGATCGAGGGCGCCAAGGCGGCGGCCGCGATCGCCTCCAACCAGGAATGGCGCGAGAGCCGGCCGGCGCAGTTCTCCTGCAAGGAGGACGAGCTCGTTGCCGGCGTGCGCGAGGTGCTCGCGAGGCATGATGTGAACTGGGGGTAGGCATTCCGCTCTGCTGTCATGCCCGGCCTTGTGCCGGGCATCCACGTCTTGTTTGATAGGCCCAACGTGGATGGCCGGGACATTCGGGGCGAAGACGCGCTTCGCGCTTTTGCTCGGCCAGAACGAAACAGCAGGGAGCAATGCATGCCCGAGATCACCGTGAACATGGCCGCTGGCCGCACCGACGAGCAGAAGGCTGGCATGATGCGCGACATCACCAAGGCGCTGGTGACGCATCTCGGCGTCGATGCAGAAGCCGTGGTGATCCAGATCAACGAGGCGCCGCTCTCCCACAAGATGAAGGGCGGCAAGACCTTCGTCGAACGCGCGGCCGAGTTAAAGAAATAGGTCATAGCGTCATTCCGGGGCGCGCGTAGCGCGAACCCGGAATCTCGAGCTATCATCTCTGGATTCCGGGTTCGCTCGCTATTGGCGAGCGCCCGGAATGACGAAAGCTGGGGCCCGACATGGACGCACGCGACATCATCAAAGTCGGCCTGAGCGCCGAGCGCATCCTGATCGTGCCGCCGGAGCGCACGGTCGGGCATTTTGTGCCGCACATGCCCATGGTTTATGCGACGCCGATGATGATCCTGGAAATGGAGATGACCTCGGGTGACGCGATCAAGGCCAGCCTGCCGGAGGGCTGGGTCACGGTCGGCACCGAGGTCGACATCAAGCATCTGGCGGCCGCGCCGGTCGGTGCCACCATCCGCACCACGGCCGAAGTGATCGAGGTCGAGCGGCGCGTGATCCGGTTTGCGGTCGCCGCATTCCACGGCGATCTCAAGATCGGCGAGGGCCGGCACGGCCGCGGGCTCGTCAATGTCGCGCAGTTCAAGAAGCGGTTTGGTGTGCCGTAGCGGCTACGACGAAGCCGTCATTCGAGGCGCGTAAGCGCCGAAGCAATCCAGGCTCTGTCCGCGCCTCATGCCTGGATTGCTTCGCGGAGCTCGTCATCCGGTCGCGCTTCGCGCGGACCGGGCGGCTCGCAACGACGGAAACTCCTACTTCGCCAATTCCTTGGACCGCGCCGCGGCGGCGGCCACCGCGCGCGTCAGCAGCGGGCCAAATCCGTCCGCGCCCATCAGCACCGCCAGCGCCGCGGCCGTGGTGCCGCCGGGCGAGGTCACGTTCTGGCGCAAGGTCGCCGCTGACAGCTCCGAGCGATGCAGCAATTCGCCCGCGCCCGACACCGTGTCGCGCGCGAGTTTCGTTGCCAGCGCTTCCGGCAGGCCAGCCGCGACACCGGCCCGCGCGAGCTCCTCGGCGAGCAGGAAGACGTAGGCCGGTCCCGAGCCCGATACGGCCGTCACAGCGTCCATCAGGGCTTCGTCATCGACCCATTCGACCGCGCCGGTGGCGCGCAGCAAGGCGTCGGCGATGGCGCGCTGTGCGGTGCTGACGTCGGGGGCCGGCACCGCGACCGTGATGCCGCGACCGATTGCGGCCGGCGTGTTCGGCATCGCCCGGACCACGGCGCCGCCCACGACCTCCTGGAGCGCGGCGATGGTGGTGCCGGCCATGATCGAGACCACCAGCGTCGACGCGCCCACGCAACGTTTCAGCGTCGGGCCGGCCTCGCGGAACATCTGCGGCTTCACCGCGATCACCAGCGTCTCCGCCTCCGGCGCTTCAGCCGGATTGAGCCGCACGCCCCTGGCCGCGAGCGCGCCGATCTCGGCTGACGGCATCGGATCGATCACCACCACGCGCGACGGATCGAGGCCTTGCGCCAGCCAGCCGGTCAGCATCGCGCCGCCCATCTTGCCGGCCCCGGCGAGTGCGATGGTGCCCGTGATGTTTTGGAGCCTATTGTTGTTCACTGTTGTCACCGCACAAAAGCTGTCGTCCCGGCCTTGAGCCGGGATCCATAACCCACCGCGGTTTTAGTGGAGCGATGGCAGAGCGACAAGCAGCTTGCCTGAACGGAGAGGTCACGCGTTATGGGTCCCGACGTGCGCCGGGACGACACCGAATTTGAGGCGGCAGCGATCCGCCGTTGTTTGCCTTACGCCTCGCCCTCGGTGTCGAACAGCGCCGCAGCCATGGCTTCCTGCGTCGACTTGCCCGCCCAGACCACGAATTGGAACGCCGGGTAATAGCGCTCGCAGGCATGGATCGCGCCCTCGAGCATGCTGGCGCATTGCTGTTCCGAAGCGGTGATGCCGCCGGGCAGCACCAGCGCCTGGCGGTGCATCACCATGCCGGTGTGGGTCCAGATATCGAAATGGCCAAGCCAGAGCTGCTCGTTGATCGCACCGATCAGCCGCTGCACTTCCGCGCGCCGGTTTTCCGGAATCTTCATGTCGAAGGCGCAAGCGAGATGCAGCGCCTCGATCTCGGCCATCCAGGTGAACGAGATCTGATAGTCCGTCCACTGCCCCCTGGAGGCGATGGTTACTTCATCGATGCCGGAGCGTTCGAACGCCCAGTTGTTATCCGCGGCGATGGTCTCGACCACGGTCAGCGGATCGTTTCCGGAATCGATGATGCCTTCGAGCAGGGACATGCCGTCTCGACCTCTGTCTTCTTGATCTGGGTGGTACTCACGCGGCGACCCGGCCCGCGCCGTTGGAGGCGCAGTCGCAACCGGCTTGCAGTCCCGGAGGAACCCCGGGCGTTGCGCGAACAAACTGATGTGATTTGCTGAATCCGCGCAACTGCACGCTGAATCCGTCCACAGCCAAACCCTATTTCGTCCACAGCTCATCAAGCGATGGACTCCATGGCCGTGAACAAAACGGAATCGGATTCGGGTGGCGCGCTCCGCCTCAGCGACTTGATTCTGGCATTCGGGATTCGGCGGAGGCCGAGCCGGGACTGCATGGCCGGTGGTCGAATTTTGCCGGTCAGGGAACTTGTCGGGCTGCTCGCCGCCCGGCATAGTTCGAGCGGGCCGTCCAGCCGGGCGGTTCATGTTCTCAGGGCGGGGTGGAATTCCCCACCGGCGGTAAGGGCCTTCCTGGAAGCGTCCAAGCCCGCGAGCGCCCTGTCCGTTCTCGCGATCGGGCAGGGGTCAGCAGATTCGGTGCGACTCCGAAGCCGACGGTCACAGTCCGGATGAAAGAGAACGGGTCCCGGCACCCCGCGCATGCGCGTGGGGGCGTCGTCGTTCCGTATGCCCTGATTCTGGTCTCAAACGAGGACAACCATGAATCAGATGTTGCAAGACCCCCAAGCTGATATCGAAACCGAAGCCTCTCCGCAGGCCGCCGTGCCGGTGGAGCCAAGCCCGCCTGACGAGGCGCCGCCTACGCCCTCGCATCCGCGGTTTGCCAAGCCGCAGCGCGTCGCCTTCGTGCAGTCGGCCTGGCACCGCGACGTCGTCGCCGAATGCCGCATCGCCTTTCTCGACGAGATCGAGGCGCGGCATATCGCACGCGAGCGCGTCGACATCTTCGAGGTGCCGGGCTCCTTCGAGATCCCGCTGCATGCGCAGCTGCTGGCCAAGACCCGCCGCTACACCGCGATCGTCGCGGCCGGGCTGGTCGTCGATGGCGGCATCTACCGCCACGAATTCGTCGCCGATACCGTGATCAAGGCGCTGATGGATGTGCAGTTGCGAACGGAAGTGCCGGTGTTTTCGGCGGTGCTGACGCCGCAGCAATTCCACGAGACGCAGGCGCATTTCGAGTTCTTCCGCAAGCATTTTGCGGTCAAGGGCGGGGAAGTCGCCGAAGCCTGCGCCAACACGCTGCTGAGTTTGGAGCGGCTGCGCAGCCAGGTCGCGGCGGGGATCGTGTAACGCAATCGCGGACGGGTGTGATCTGTGATCAGGCCCGTCCGCGTCGGCTATCCACGCATTGTTTGCCATCGTGCTCGCCACCTCTATAACATCGGCGGTGGGAGGACGTCGGCCCGTGGCGACGGGTCGGCAAGCATCATGTTCGACGGACACGATCCCTTTCTGGTCGCGCTGTCGGTGGCAATCGCGATTCTGGGCGGCTACACCGGCTTCAGCCTGACCGCGCGCATCCGCGAGGCCGCGGGCGTGAACCGCCGCGTGCTGCTGTCCGGCGCCGCGGCCTTTCTCGCCGTTGGCATCTGGACCATGCATTTCGTCGGCGTCATGGCCGCACCGCTCCCGGCTGATGCCACCTACCTCATGCTGCCGACCGTCACCTCGTTCCTGATCTGCGCGCTGGTCGTCGGCATCTCGCTCTTCTTCGTCAGCATCGGCGAGCGGGGACCGGAGCGGATCATTCCTTCCGCCGTGCTGCTCGGCACCGGCATCGCCAGCATGCATTATGTCGGCATCCACGGCCTGTCGGGAAACTTCGCCATCACGCATGATCCGCCGATGGTGCTCCTGTCGGTCGCGATCGCGATGCTCGCTGCCTATGGCGGCTTGCGGATCTTTCTGGCGCGGCAGGACGGCCTGCGGCTCGCGGCAAGCGCGATCGCCTTCGGCATCGCCGTCTCCGGCATGCACTATACCGCGATGCTCGGCATGCATTTCGTGCCGCTCACGGCGGACGTTCATCACCATGGTGTCGCGGGCCTCGCTGCGTCGCAGCAGGTGCTGTCGATCGTGGTGTCTGTGCTGTGCTTCGTCATCGCGGCCGGGTTTCTGCTCTCCCTGGTGCCGGACGCGCGGCGGCAGGTCGAAGCCACTTCGGACGAACCAGCCCATCTGGAGCCGGAGAGGGCAGAGGACCTGGCTTCGGCCCCGCCCGAAGAAGCCGAGCCGATCCTTCCGACCAGTGCGCGCATGATGCCGGCGGCGCCGCTGGGCGGCCTCGGCCAGCCGCCGCGCGTTGCGGCGTCCCGGCTTCCGATCGAGGGTGCCAACGGCACCCATTTCATCGACGCCGCCGAGGTCCGCAGCGTCCGTGCCGATGCTCATTATACGAGGGTGCACGACGGCATGCGCGAGCGCATGTGCCCATGGTCGATCTCGGAGGCCGAAGCGCAACTCGATCCCAGCCTGTTCGTTCGTGTGCACCGCAGTCACATCGTCGCGATCTCGCATGTCTGCTTCGTGGGCAAGGACGGCGACGGCGCCATCATCGAACTCGACGGACCCGCGCCGCATCGCGTCCCCGTTAGCCGCGCCAAGATCGCCGAGGTCAAATCGCGCCTCGGGCTCGTGCGGCGGCAGGCATGATAGGTCGCACACGCTGACGCAGTTCGTGCGCTGCGGCCCGCAATTCGTGTGAATTGAGCCGCATTCGTGCCGGGCGCGTTGCGCCCGGCTCATTCTCGGACAAGCCTTCTCCCAACACGACGCGCCTCTTCTCTTCGCGGCTGCAACTTCGCGATTGCGGCAAGAGACGCGGCGAAAAATCAGAACAGGGAGGACAGCGGATGATTCCTGGTCCGTTCAGCTATCACCGGCCCGAGAGCGTGGCCGATGCGGTCAAGCTGCTCGCAGGTCTGGGCGACGAAGCCCGGCCGCTCGCCGGCGGCCATAGTCTCGTCCCGATGATGAAGCTCAGGCTCGCCACGCCGGCGCACCTGATCGATCTGCATGGCCTGTCCGAATTGAAATTCATCCGCCGCGACGGCAATCGCATCCGCATCGGCGCGATGACGACGCAACACGACCTGCTCACGTCCGACGAGATCCGTGCGAACCTGCCGATCCTGCAGGAGGCCGCCGCCCTGATCGCAGATCCCCAGGTGCGTTATCGCGGCACGCTGGGCGGCAATGTCGCCAATGGCGATCCCGGCAATGACATGCCGGCCCTGATGATGGCGCTGGGCGCAGGCTACAGGCTCGAAGGGCCCGGCGGGGCACGCGAGATCGCCGCCACCGAGTTCTATCAGGGCGCCTATTTCACTTCGCTCGAGCCCGGCGAGCTGTTGACGGAAATCTCCGTTCCTCTTCCGCCGGCCGGCCATGGCTATGCCTATGAGAAGCTGAAACGGAAAGTGGGCGATTACGCGACCGCCGCCGCCGCCGTGGTGCTGACAATGGCAAACGGCAAAGTCGCAGCCTGCGCGATTGGCCTGACCAATCTGCACGAGACGCCGCTGCTCGCGACCGATGCCGCCAACGCAGTGATCGGCACGGCGCTCGATCCGGCCGCGTTGAATGCGGCGGCCGACGCGGCGCGCGCCATCATGGCGCCGGCGGCCGATGCGCGCGGCCCAGTCGAATACCGCAAACATGTCGGCGGCATCATGGTGATCCGCGCGCTGCAGCGGGCAGCGCAACGCGCGAAGTGACGATCTGCTTTTCGGAGTGAAGCCGCCGCGAGCGCGGTCGTCTCCCTCCCTCTTGCGGGGAAGGGGCGGGGTGGGGGGAGCCCCAAGCGGCTCTGTCGCCGTGGACCCCCAACCCCTCCCCGCTGCCGACAATCGCTTCGCGATTGCGGCGTGGGGGGAGCAAACCGATGCCGTAGCCTCAGTGAGACCGATCCACAATTTCTTGAGGAAGCGAACCAATGCCCAAAACCCACGTCACGATGACAGTGAACGGCAGCGAGGTCGAAGGCCTCGTCGAGCCGCGCACGCTGCTGGTGCATTTCCTGCGCGAGCAGGCGCTGCTGACCGGCACGCATATTGGTTGCGAAACCACCCATTGCGGCGCCTGCACCGTCGACATCGACGGCATGAGCGTGAAGAGCTGCACGATGTTCGCGGTCCAGGCGCAGGGGACCGAGATCACCACGATCGAAGGCATGGCGAATGCCGACGGGACATTGTCGCCACTGCAGGAAGGCTTTCGCATGATGCACGGCCTGCAATGCGGCTTCTGCACGCCCGGCATGATCGTGCGCGCCCACCGGCTTCTGCAGGAAAATCCGTCGCCCACCGAAGAGGAAATCCGCGCCGGCATCTCCGGCAACATCTGCCGCTGCACCGGTTACCAGAACATCGTCAGGGCGATTCAATACGCCGCCGCCAAGATCAATGGCGTGGAATTCAAGGAGGCCGCCGAATGAACGACATGACTCCCACGCGGGAACAACGCGAAGCGGCGCTCGAAGGCATGGGCTGCAAGCGCAAGCGCGTCGAGGACATCCGCTTCACGCAAGGCAAGGGCAACTATGTCGACGACGTCAAGCTGCCGGGCATGCTGCACGGCGACTTCGTCCGCTCCCCGCATGCGCATGCGCGGGTGAAGTCGATCAACACCGAGGAGGCGCTGAAGGTGCCCGGCGTGCTCGCGGTCATCACCGCCGAGACGCTCAAGACGGTCAATCTCGCCTGGATGCCGACCTTGGCTGGCGACGTGCAGATGGTGCTCGCCGACGGCAAGGTGCTGTTCCAGAACCAGGAGGTTGCCTTCGTCGTCGCGACCGACCGCTATGCGGCGGACGATGGGGTCTGCAAGGTCGTGGTGGAATACGAGCCGCTGCCGGTGCTGATCGATCCGTTCAAGGCGATGGACCCCGACGCGCCGGTGCTGCGCGAGGATCTCGCCGGCAAGACGTCCGGCGCCCACGGCCCGCGCAAGCATCACAACCACATCTTCGAATGGAGCGTCGGCGACAAGGAGCTGACGGACGCAGCCTTCAACAAGGCCGAGGTCACGATCAAGGAGATGATCTCCTATCACCGCACCCATCCGTCGCCGCTGGAGACCTGCCAGTGCGTCTGCTCGTTCGACAAGATCAAGGGCGAACTGACGATCTGGGGCACCTTCCAGGCGCCGCATGTCATCCGCACGGTGGTGTCGCTGATCGCCAAGCTGCCGGAGCAGAAGATCCACGTGATCGCGCCCGACATCGGCGGCGGCTTCGGCAACAAGGTCGGCGCCTATCCGGGCTATATCTGCGCGGCGGTGGCCTCGATCGTCACCGGCAAGCCGGTGAAATGGGTCGAGGACCGCATCGAAAACCTGACCGCGACCGCGTTCGCACGCGACTATCACATGACGGCCGAAATCGCCGCGACGAAGGAGGGCAGGGTCACCGGCCTGCGTGTTCACGTGCTTGCCGATCACGGCGGCTTCGACGCCTGCGCCGATCCGTCGAAATGGCCGGCCGGCTTTTTCAACATCGTGACGGGATCGTATGACTTCCCGGTCGCGCATCTTGCGGTCGACGGCGTCTATACCAACAAGGCTCCGGGCGGCGTGGCCTACCGTTGCTCGTTCCGCGTTACGGAGGCTGCCTATTGCATCGAGCGCGCGATGGATATCCTGGCGCAGAAGCTCGGCATGGATCCGGCCGAATTGCGCCTGAAGAACTTCGTCAAGCCGGAGCAATTTCCGTATCATTCGGCGCTGGGCTGGGAGTACGATTCCGGCGACTACCACACCGCCATGCGCAAGATGATGGAGAGTGTGGATTACGCCGGCCTCCGCAAGGAGCAGGCTGAGAAGCGCGCGGCCTTCAAGCGCGGCGAGACCCGCGAGATCATGGGGCTCGGCATCTCCTTCTTCACCGAGATCGTCGGCGCCGGCCCATCGAAGAACTGCGACATCCTGGGCATCGCGATGTTCGATTCCTGCGAGATCCGCCTGCATCCAACCGGTGCGGGGATCGCACGGATGGGCACCAAGAGCCAGGGCCAGGGCCACGAGACCACCTGGGCACAGATCATCGCCACCGAAATCGGCATTCCCGCCGACAACATCATGGTCGAGGAGGGCAACACCGATACCGCGCCTTACGGCCTCGGCACTTACGGTTCGCGCTCGACGCCGGTCGCGGGTGCCGCGATCGCGATGGCCGCGCGGAAAATCAAGGCCAAGGCGCAGATGATCGCTGCCTACAAGCTCGAGGTTCACGAGGACGATCTCGAATGGGACATCGACGGCTTCCGCGTCAAGGGACTGCCGGAGAAGGTGATGTCGATGAAGGACATCTGCTGGGCGGCGTATAATTCCGTGCCGCCGGGCATGGAGCCGGGGCTGGAGGCGGTCTCGTATTATGATCCGCCCAATATGACCTATCCTTTCGGCGCCTATCTCTGTGTGATGGATATCGACGTCGACACCGGCGTCTACAAGATCAGACGCTTCTATGCGCTGGACGATTGCGGCACCCGCATCAATCCGATGATCATCGAAGGGCAGGTGCATGGCGGCCTCACCGAAGCTTTCGCGATCGCGATGGGCCAGGAGATCCGCTACGACGAGGGCGGCAATGTCGTCACCGGCTCGTTCATGGACTTCTTCATGCCGACCGCGGTGGAAACCCCGCATTGGGAAACCGACTTCACGGTCACGCCGTCGCCGCATCACCCGATCGGCGCCAAGGGGGTCGGCGAAAGCCCGAATGTCGGCGGCGTGCCGGCGTTCTCCAATGCGGTCAACGATGCCTTCTCGTTCTTAGGGTCGACGCATATCCAGATGCCGCACGATTTCTGGCGCAACTGGAAGGCGGCGAAGAAGCTGGGCGTGGTGGCGTGATGGCCCGTCCTTGCGAGGAGCAGCTCGTGATGCGTCAGCTTCGCTCTCTTGCAGAAGTGCCTCTACTCCCCTCCCCCTTGCGGGGAGGGGTCGGGGGTGGGGGTCTCCAAGCACACTGCCTGCTGGGTACCCCCCTCCCTAACCCTCCCCCGCAAGGGGGGAGGGAACGTGCTTCCGTTGTCGCTACAAATAAGTTTCGGCAATGAAAACCCGAGACCAGATTGCGGAACAACTCGCCGCCTGCGGCTACATCGCCGACAGCGAGCTCACGATCGCAATCTCGCTGATGCAGCTGTTGAAGCGTCCGCTGCTGCTCGAAGGCGAGGCGGGCGTCGGCAAGACGGAAGTGGCCAAGGCATTGGCCTGCGTGCACGCGACCGAGCTGATCCGACTGCAATGCTACGAAGGGCTCGACCAGTCCCAGGCGCTGTACGAGTGGAACTACCAGCGCCAGCTGCTTGCGATCGAGGCGCATCGCGGCCATGCCGACGAGATCGAGGACCAGATCTTCTCGGAAAAATATCTGCTGGAGCGGCCTCTGCTTGCCGCGATCCGGCGCGCCACGCCGCCGGTGCTCTTGATCGACGAGATCGACCGCGCCGACGACGAGTTCGAGGCGTTCCTGCTGGAGCTGCTCTCCGACTTCCAGGTCTCGATCCCTGAGCTCGGCACCATCAAGGCGACGTCGATCCCGCACGTGGTGCTGACCTCGAACGGCACCCGTGAGCTCTCCGATGCACTGCGCCGGCGCTGCCTCTACCATTATGTCGATTATCCCGACGTCGATCGCGAGGCCCGCATTATCCTGGCGCGGATCGACGGCGCATCGGCGCAGCTGTCGCTGCAGATCGCGCGCATGGTGGAATCGATCCGAAAGGAAGAGCTGCGCAAGGTGCCGGGCGTCGCCGAGACGCTCGACTGGGCGGCCGCGCTGGTCGGTCTCGACGTGCATGATCTCAAGGACCAGCCCGAGATCGTGCAGGAGACGCTGATGTGCCTGCTCAAGACCCATGAAGATCGCGCCCGGATCACGCGTGAGGTCTCGGCGCGCCTACTGGGGAAGGTCGCATGAGCTGCTGCGGTCCCACGCCAGATGCCGACGACATGAGCGCGGCCACGCGACTGATCGCGATCCGTCTTTCGGCGTTCTTGAAGACCCTGCGCGATAACGGCTTTGCCGTGGGCCTCGCCGAAGGCCGGGATACCGCGACCATCTTGACGTCCGGTTACGCGCAGAAGCCGGGCTTGCTTCGTTCGGCCCTGAAACACCTGCTCTCGGCGCGCAAGAGCGAATGGGACCGGTTCGACGGCCTGTTCGATGCATTCTGGCTGAACATGCGCGTGCGGTCGCGCTCGTTGATATCCGGATCGTCGAAGGCGGCGAACAGCCCATCCCTGAAGAGCTTGCTGGATGCAGATGACAGGCGCGGCACACCGCAATCGGCGACCGATCAGGTGCCGTCGTCGGACGACGCGCCGCAGGAGGCAGGTGGTGAAGGGCGCAGCGAGGGCGCCTCGCGCGTCGACAATCTTGCCGAGGTCGATTTCCGCAAGCTGTCCGATCCGGATCAGATGGCGCGGGCGCACGAGGCGGCCGCGCGGCTCGCGAAGGCCATGCGCACGGGGCTGACCCGCCGTGATCAGCTGACGAAGAAGGGCCAGCGGCTCGATCTGCGCCGCACTATCCATCGCAATATCAGTCATGGCGGCGTGCCGATCACGCTCGTGCATCGCCGCCGCAAGCACAAGCCGCTGCGGCTCGTCGTGCTGCTTGACGCCTCCGGCTCGATGAGCATGTACACGGCGGTGTTCCTGCGCTTCATCCATGGCGTGCTCGACGAATTTCGCGAGGCCGAGGCGTTCCTGTTCCACACGCGGCTGGTCCACGTCTCCGATGCGATGAAGGACAAGGATGCGGCGCGCGCGCTCGATCGTCTCTCGATGATGGCGCAGGGAGCGGGTGGCGGCACCAGGATCGGCGAGAGCCTCCAGACTTTCAACCGCTGGCACGCGACGCGCGTCATCCATTCGCGTAGCTGTGTGATGATCGTGTCCGACGGCTACGAGACCGGCGATGCTGCTCTGCTGGGACGGGAGATGGCGCAGCTGGCGCGGCGCTGCCGCCGCATCGTCTGGCTCAATCCGATGGCGGGCTGGCAGGGCTACGCGCCGGAGGCCAAGGGCATCCAAGCGGCGCTGCCTCATGTCGATCTCTATGCGCCGGCGCACACGCTCGCGTCGCTCGCGGCGCTGGAGCCATATCTGGCGAGGTTGTGATGATGGTGAGCCGGGTTGAAGCGAGACTGAGCCGAACTGGTAGCCCGAAGGCAGTATGCTCCCTCCCCCCTTGTGGGGGAGGGCTGGGGAGGGGGGCCTCCAGGCAGATCGCCCGTGGCTTACCCTCCTCCCTAACCCTCCCCCACAAGGGGGGAGGGAACGCATTTCTGATGCCTCGACAGTATGCCTCGAACGACCTGCGGAGCAGGCGCCAATGACCGCCATCCCCGAAGTGCTCGATCTCGCCGCGCAGCTGAAGGCGTCGGAGGAAAGCTTCGTGCTCGCCACCATCGTGCGCACGGTGTCGGTGACGGCGGCGAAGGCAGGGGCGAAGGCGATCATCCGTCCCGACGGCACCATCGTGGCGGGGTGGATCGGCGGTGGCTGCGCACGCGGCGCGGTGCTGAAGGCTGCGCGCGAGGCGCTGGCCGACGGCATCCCGCGCATGGTCTCGGTGCAGCCGGAAAACCTCCTGGCCGAACTCGGCGTCAAGGCTGGCGAGACGCGCCTGGGCGTGAAGTTCGCCAGCAACATGTGCCCGAGCAAGGGCACGATGGACATCTTCGTCGAGCCGGTGTTGCCGCATCCCTCGCTGGTGATCTTCGGCGCCAGCCCGGTGGCGCTGTCGTTGGCTGCGCAAGCCAAGCCGCTCGGCTATCACGTCACGCTGGCCGCGCCCGCATCCGACCTCGTCACCGCGCCGGAAGCCGATATGGTGATCGACGGCTTTGCGCTCGATCGGCTCGGCGATGCCAAGCGCTTCGTCGTCGTCTCGACGCAAGGGAAGGGCGACGAGGCGGCGCTGCGGGCGGCCATCGCCACCGATGCGACTTATCACGCCTTCGTCGGCAGCCGCCGCAAGATGGCCGTCTTGCGCACCAAGCTGATCGCCGAGGGCGCAAATCCTGCTGATCTCGACCGCGTCAAGGCGCCCGCCGGGCTCGATCTCGGCGCCATCACGCCGGAGGAGATCGCGATGTCGATCCTGGCGGAGATGACGATCGAGCGGAGGCGGGGGCAGCGCAGCGCTCATGCCTCCCCGACCGGTTAGAAAGAGCCACCATGCGCTTCGCGGCAGGGCGATGTCGCGCGGTCTTCGCGCAGCTTACATCATCTTTCCGCCGATCGCGCGCTGCAGCAGGCGCCTTGGCTCTTCGCTGGACACATCGTCGCCGGCCCAGGCCACGAACTGATCGGGCCGCACCAGGATCAGGCGGGCCTCATATCGCTCGCGGCCATTTGTTGCGGTGTCGTTGATGACCTTCAGCGGCACGCGCAGGTCCGCGGCCGCCTTCGCGAAGTGGGAGGCCGCGTCGCCGGCGCCGAGTGCGATCAGCGTGAAGCCTTGGCCCAGCTCCTCGAACACGTTCCTGCCCGATGACAGCTTCTGCGGCGTCAGGTGATGGCCGGCACGAGCGGCATAAGCATGGTTGCCGATCGCGCTACTCACGGCGCCCGGCGCTCCCCACACGATCGGCGAGCCCTCGTAGTTCGGCTCGAATGCGTTCACCTCGGCGCGCGCGCCGGACTGCCGCTCGCGCCAGGCCGTCTCGAAATCGGCGCGGTCGCGGGCCGGATCGTGGCTGCGGAGGAAGTCGCGGTCGGTGAGGATCGATTTCTCGATGAAGTCGCGTGCGGTGGAAGCGAACACCGGCTGCCGCTCGGCGCTGTAGCTGTCGAGCAGGCCGGCCTCTGCCCAGCCCTGCAGCCGGGCGGCCAGCTTCCAGGACAGGTTGACGGCATCCTCGAGCCCGCTGTTGACGCCATAGCCGCCATAGGGTGGATGGCTGTGGGCGGCGTCGCCGGCGATGAAGATGCGCCCCGCGCGATAGCTGTCGGCGATCGCGAAGCGCAGATCCCAGAAGCCGACATGCTCGAGCGTGACATCGAACTCGGCGCCCGCGGCCTCGTGCAGGAAGCGCTTGAAGTCGAAATTGTTGCGTGTCGTGTCGGCCGGCACCGGCGCATGGAAGAACCAGGTCGAGCCGAGATCGACGCGGCCGAAGAACTTCCAGTAGCCGTCAAGCGCCGGATGCAGCACGTTGTAGAATGACTTGCCGGGGTAGCGCGCCAGCAGTTCGTGCAGGCCGTTGGAGCGGAACACCAGCAGCACCATCAGCCGATCGTGGTCGGATTTCGTCTGGGTGATGCCGGCCTGCTCGCGCACCAGCGAGCGGCTGCCGTCGCAGCCGACCACGTACTCGGCGTGCAGGATCCGCTTGCCGCCGTCGCGATCGGCAATCTCGACCTCGGCATCGTCAGCGTTCTGGTGGACGGCGGTGCAGGTCCAGCCATAGAGCAGCTCGATCGCCTCGATCTCCGCCGCGCGCCGGCGCAGCACGGCTTCGGTGGCGTATTGCGGCAGCCGTTCGTTGTCGGTGAAGTAGAACGGCCGTACCAGCTCGCGCTGCAGCCAGTCATAGTTGTAGCCGCTGAGCAGCGAACCATAGGCGGTGAGCCCGCCGATGCCGTACTCGCGCGGGATGGTGCGCGCGGCGCGCAGCGCATCTTCCGCACCCCAGACATGGAAATGCTCCATGGTGCGCTGGGTCAGGTTCTGGCCCTTCGGGATCTGCTGCGGCTCGGTGTAGCGCTCGACGACGACCGACTTGATGCCGCGCAGGCCAAGATCGATCGCGAGCCCGATGCCGACCGGGCCGCCGCCGACGATCATGACAGGCGTTTTTGGGTGCGCCATCATCCGCATGCGTCTCCTCTCTTCGCGCGCCGCGGTCATTCCGGTCTGCCGGGCGCTCCGGTGCTTCACATGCCGTCTGTCGCCCGATGCGTCAATAAGAATCTCATATATTGAGATTTTGAATGGATTCGTCGAAGGCTTCTGTCCCGATCAGCCGAGCCGCCTCGCACACCTCCGTGCTGATCCGGTCGATCAGCTCGCCATTCGCCTGTTGTCCGCCGATGGTGACGCAGAGGCTGGCCACCGGATAACCGGCATCGAGGATCGGTGCGGCGACACCGACTGCGCCAGGCGTCACTTCGCCGAATGCCACCGCGACGCCGGCGCGCCGGATGCGCTTGAGCGCGGCCAGGATGTCATCCGGCGTCCTGCCGACGCCGACCTGGCGGAGATCGTCCGCATAGCGGCCGATCAACGCCATCAGTTGCGGCTTCGGCAGGAACGCCATGATCGAGCGGGCGATCGCGCCGCGTCCCATCGGCATCGGCCGTCCGCGCGGATAGCTGCTGATGGGATTGGGGGCGGAGGACTGTGAGGCGACGCACAGCATTTTGTCGCCATACCAGCGCACGACCAGCGCGGTGCAGGGATGGGCAGTGGTGAGGCGCGCCAGATGCGGCGTGGCCGCTGCGACCAGAGGGTCGGCGCGGCGGCTCAGGTAATCCATTTCGACAACGCGCGGACCGAGCGTCAGGCGGCCTCCCCGTGTCGACATCAAAAGCCCGATGTCCTTCAGGCTCTTCAGATAGCGATAGAGCGTCGGCCTGGTGTAGCCGAGCTCGCGCATCAACTCCTCGGGCGTCCAGAGCGGGCGGCTCTCACTGAAGAGGTCGAGCAGCGCCAGCACTCGATCCTGACTGTTGGTCTTCTTCAACGCCTGCCTCACCATGTCTCACGCCGCCGTCCTGATACCCGGATTTGCGGGTTCGCGAAAATGCTCGCGGCTGACGGCTTGTGTTGAATAAAATCTCATAATAAGAGATTTGAGACAAAAATCGATAACAGGCCGGCAGGCCACGGGGAAGGACGACGCGGATGGATCTCGACGTCAGGGCGAGGGCGGCAGCTGTTATCGACGTGCCGGAGACCATCGACCGTTTGCCGGTCGGTCCCTTCCAGATCCGCGTGCTCCTGATTTGTGCGGCGGTCCTGTTCGTCGATGGGTTCGACACCCAGGCCATTGGCTATGTCGCGCCGGCTCTGGCGCAGGAATGGAAGCTGACGCGCGGCGCGCTCGGGCCGGTGTTCAGCGCCGGCCTGTTCGGCCTCATGATCGGGGCCATGCTGTTCGGTACGATCGCCGACCGGATCGGGCGCAAGCGGATCATCGTGCTGAGCACCGCCGCATTCGGTGTCGGCACCTTGCTGACGATGCTGGCGCAGGATGCGACCTGGCTGATCGCGCTGCGCTTCCTCACCGGGCTTGGCCTTGGCGGCGCGATGCCGAACGCGGTGGCGTTGACCTCCGAGCTCAGCCCGCACCGGCGCCGCGCCACCATGGTGATGACGATGTTCGCAGGCTTCTCGATCGGCGCTGCGCTCGGAGGCCTGCTCGCAGCTGCGCTGATTCCCGCCTTCGGCTGGCGTTCGGTCTTCCTGGTCGGCGGGCTGGTGCCGCTGGTGCTGGCGCCGATCCTCGGCGTCGTGCTGCCGGAATCGATCCGCTATCTCACGCTGGTCGGTGGCCGCGATCGCGAGGTCGCTGCGCTGTTGCGGCGGGTCGCGCCGACGGTCGAGGTCGCACCCGACGCCCACTTCGTCGTGCGCGAGCCGAAACTGCCGGGTCTGCCGCTCGCGCATCTGTTCGCTGAGCATCGCGGCCGGGTGACGCTGCTGCTCTGGGTCGTCTTCTTCATGAGCCTGCTCGATCTCTATCTGTTGTCGAACTGGCTGCCGACCGTGCTCAACGATCTCGGCACCTCGGTCTCAGTTGCTGCGGTGATCGGCGCCATGCTGCAGGTCGGCGGCGTGGTCGGCACCTTCACGCTCGGCCGCGTCATCGACCGCTTTTCCTTCCAGGCGCTGGCGATCGTCTATTTCTGTGCGGCGCTGGCGGTCGCGGCGATCGGCTTCACCAGCCATTCGACCGGCTTCGTCACGGTCGCGATCTTCGCCGCCGGCTTCTGCATCGTCGGTGGTCAGATCGCCGCCAACGCGCTGACGGCGACCTATTATCCGACCGCGATCCGCTCCACCGGCATGGGCTGGGCGCTCGGCATCGGCCGCATCGGCTCGATCGTCGGACCGCTGGTCGGCGGCGCGATGCTGGCCGCCAAGGTCGGCGTCGACATGTTGTTCGCGGCGGCGGCGATCCCGGCGCTGATCGCAGCCGTGGCGGCTGCCGCACTGGTGCGTGTTACGCCGCCTGGCGAAGGGGAGCGCAGACAGCGCAGTTGAAGTCGTCGATGCTGAATGGATGAGCGGCGAAGGCGCCTCGGCATTGGCTCGTATTGCGCTGACAGGCGGCACGATGTTGCGGCCGCTTCGCCTGTCAGCTCGTGAGCGGCAGGTCGAACCTCACCTTCAGCCCGTCGGCGGCGAAGTCGCGCGTGACCGCCCCGCCGAGCGCGGGGCCGAGAATGCGCTCGAACAGCAGCGAGCCGAAACCGTTGCGGGCCGGCTGCGTGACCTGAGGTCCGCCGCTCTCTTGCCACGACAGCTCGAGGCGGCCGCCGTCGAGCCTCCAGCCCAGCGTCACGCCGCCGGCATCGTTGGAGAGTGCGCCATACTTCACCGCGTTGGTGACGAGCTCATGCAGTCCCATCGAGAGATAAAGCGCAATACCCGGAGCAAGCTGCACCAAAGGGCCGTCGACCGCGATGCGCTCGCATTGCAGCGGCGCCAGCTCGGCCTCCACAAGCTCGTCGAGCGTGATCGCCTCACGGCCGCGATCGAGCGCCAGCGCGTGGCTGCGCGTCAGCGCCGCGATGCGGCCGCGCAGCGCCTCGCCGAAATTCACGAACGTCGCGTCGGCGCGGACGCTGAGAGCGATGATGCTGTCGACCAGGGCCAGCGTGTTCTTGACGCGGTGGTTGAGCTCGTGGACCAGCAGGCGATGGTGTTGCTCGACGGTCCGTCGTCGCGCATTCTCGGCGCGCAACGCGATCTCGTCCATCACGATCTCGCTGAGTTCGGTGAGCTGGGCGATGTCATCCTCGCTCCAGGCACGCGGGACGTGGTCGATGACGTAGAGCGCGCCGATCACCTCGCCTCCCGACAGCTTCAAGGGAACACCCAGATAGGCGATCACCCCGGGGACAGGCACGGCAAGATGGTTCTTCACCAGAGGATGCTGGCCCGCATCGGTGACGACCAGCGGCGCTGCTGTGCTCACGACGTGCTGGCAGAAGGAGTGATTCAGTGGCGTCTCCCGCAACGAATTCCACGGCTCGCACAGGCCGATCGAGCTCTTGAAGAATTGCCTGTCGCGATCGACGAGCGCGATGATCGCGGCCGGCGCCTGCAAGAGCCGCGTCGCGAGGCGCGTGACACGATCGAAGCCCGGCTCGGGCGGAGTGTCGAGCAGGTCCGTCTGCGACAGGCTGGTCAGTCGGTCCGGCGCGGGAGAGTCACGATCGGGGGGCATGCTGGACTTCGTCGGGCGGTTGAGCCGATGCGGACATGCCGCACGAGGACCGAGCCGGATACCCCATCCGGCATTGGACGGTCGTGCGGCGCGGTTTACTTCGGCTCGAACGAAGCCGGCACGGAAACAGGATGAAACCTTCGAGGCGAGTGTCCGCACGTCAGGCGCGCGGGCCGAAACTCGATTCCATGAGGAACAACCAAAAGGCAGAGTATGGCCTGACCAAGGCAGCTCCGACCTTCTTTCGCGCGCTCACGCTGGCATGCTGTATACGTGGTTCTCAGCCACCCTTGACGGCACCCGCCGTGAGCCCCGCCACGATCTGTCGCTGCGCGAACACGGTGAGCAGCAGCACGGGCGCGGTCACGATCAGCGCGGCGGCGGCGAGCGGGCCCCAGCTCAATTGGTCGAACGAGATCATGTTGTAGACCGCGACCGGCAAGGTGCGCGTCTCGCGCCCCGCCAGCACGATGCCGAACACGAAGTTGTTCCAGGAGAAGATCACGGACAGGATGAAGGCGACCGCCAAGCCGGGCTTGGCGACCGGGAGCGCTACATGACGGAATACCTGCCACCGCGTGGCGCCGTCGATCCTTGCCGCCTCTTCCAGCTCGATCGGCGTGGTTTCGAAATAGCCGATCATGATCCAGATCACGATCGGGACGGTGACCACGAGATGGATGATGATCTGCGGCACCAGCGTGCCGAGCAGGCCGAGCCATTGGAACAGGAGAAACAGCGGGATCAGGTAGGACAGGCCGGGCGTGATGCGTGCGATCAGGATCACGATGGCGGACTTGTGCGCCGCCATCCGCGCGATGCCGTAGCCCGCGGGCACGCCGACCAGCATCGCCAGCAAGGTGGCGCCGCCGGTGACCAGCACGCTGTTCTCGAAATAGGTCAGGAAGCGGTTGGAGGCGAGCACGTCGGCATAGTTGCTCCAGGCGAACCGCTCAGGGATGAAGACCGGCGGATAGGCCGCGTTGTCGATCTCGAACTTCACCGACAGCGACAGCATCCAGAGGAAGAACAGGATCGCGGGCGAGACGATCACGAAGACCGCCAGCGCCAATCCGATCCGAGCGAGGATCGCGCGCCCGTTCATGCCTCACTCCCGAGCGCGTTCCACTGCGCGCGTCGCCGAAGCAGCAGGAGCAGCGCGGTCAATGCGACGATCAGCGCGAAGAAGACGACCGCGATGGCGGAGGCATAGCCGAGATCGTAATAGGCGAAGGCGACATTGTAGAGATAGAGGTTGATGGTCTCCGAGGCGGTGCCGGGGCCGCCTTGGGTGATCGCGAAGATGATGTCGAAGCTCTTCACCGCGTCGATGCAGCGGATCATCGCGGCGATGAACAGGAACGGCATGATCAGGGGCAGGGTGATGTAGCGGAACATCTGCCACGGGCTGGCGCCGTCGATCTGCGCGCTTTCGTAAGGCTCGGTCGGCAGCGAGGCGATGCCGCCGAGCACGATCAGCATCACCAGCGGAGTCCATTGCCAGGTCTCCACCAGCACCAGCGAGGGGATCACGGTGGCCGGATGAAACACCCAGAGCTGCGGCGGCAGGCCGACCAGCGACAGCAGGTAGTTCAGCACGCCGAGCTGGGGGTGGAACATCATGGTCCAGACCAGCGCGATCGCGACCGGCGTCGCCATCATCGGCATGATGAACAGCGCCCGCAACAGCCCCCGGCCCGGAAACCTGGCGTGGAAAACCACGGCCGCGAAGGTGCCGAAGACGAGCGGCAGCAACACCGAAAGCGCGGTGTAGGACAGCGTGTGCCCGACCGCCTCGACGAAGCGCGGGTCGGCCGGCAGCCGCAGGTAATTGGCGGCGCCGACGAAGATTGTCGGCGAGCCAACCTTCCATTCCTGGAAGCTCATCCAGATCGTGAACAGCCAGGGGAAGATGATCACCGACAGCACGACGACGAGCGCCGGCAGCACGAACGGCCAATAGGACGGCGGCCGCCACTGCTGCTCCGGCACGGTGACGTGCTCTGCTATGCCGGAGGCCTGTTCAAGGACCGTGCTCACGCCTTCTCGCTGCGCTCCAGGATCGGGCGATACTGCTCATGCGCCTTCTTCAATTCGCTCGCAGGATCGGCGCCGGAGAGGGTTGCGGTCAATGCGGCTCCGACGATGTCGCGATATTCGGCGACCGGGATCACGACGGGCAGGCCGAGCTTCGAGATCTTGGCGGAGTCGATCACCGACTGCAGCCATTCCTTCGGCAGCTTCACGCCGTTCTGCACCTCGGCATCGTTCAGGATGGAGTTGCGGAACGGCACGCCGCCGCCAGCCTGCAGCAGCCGCGCGCCTTGCGTCTTGGAGACGATCCATTGGCAGAGCAGATAGGCCGCCTCCTTGTTCTTGCTGGCTGCCGCGATGCCGATGCCATCGCCATAGGTGGCGGAGTACTGTCCCTTCGGTCCTGCCGGCACCACGGTGTAGCCGACCTTGCCGACCACGCGCGAGGCGTTCGGGTCTTCCAGCGGCGGCGCCCAGCCGACGCCGTCGATCCACATCGCAGAGCGGCCTTGCGTGAAGGAGGCCATCGACTCCATCCAGTTGAAGCCGGCGACGCCAGGCGGTGCGCTCGTCGTGAGCAGCCTCTGATAGAGCTTGGTTGCTGCAACGGCTTCCGGCCCGTCGCTCAGGATGTTGCCTTTGTCGTCGAGGAATTCGCCGCCATAGTTGAGATAGAAATTCGTCCACAAGGTCATGTTGGCGTTGCGAAGGCCGCGGCCGACGAAGCCGAAGGTGCCGTTCTTGGCATCCGTCAGCTTCTCGGCAGTCTCGGCCATCTCGTCGAGTGTCTTCGGCACCGCGACGCCCTTCTTCGCGAACAGCTCCTTGTTGTAGTAGAGGATGAAGTAGTCGACCGACCACGGCAGCGACAGCATCCGCCCCTTGTCGTTCTTGGCGTAAGCCAATCCAGCTGTTGAGAAATCGCTCTCGACGAGATCCGGCGCGGTGAGGTTCGGGTCCTTCATGTAGTCGGTGATGTCGGCCAGCCATCCGGCCTTCTCGAACTGCCGCTTCTGCACGTGATAGCTCAAGTGAACGACGTCGAAGCTCGGCTTGCCGGAGGAGAGCTCGATGACGACCTTCTGGCGCTGCTGCTGCTCGGGAATCTGCTCGGACTCGACCTCGATGCCGGTCAGTGCGGTGAATTCCTTGAGGTACTTCTGCACATTGTCGCCACGCGGCCCCTTGATCAGCATCGCCTCGAGTCGGGTGCCGGCGTATTTCTTCCACTGCGGCTCGGCCCAGGCCGACCGGCCGGTCAGCGCCAATGCGCCCGCCGTTGCCGTGCCCGCAAGCATGTTGCGGCGCGTGATCGCTGTCATGGTGTCCTCCCCAGGATGTTTCTTGTTTGGCAGGGAAGTGTAGCGCGATCCAGCGGCGCTGCAACTGCGCCTTGCCTGCGAGTTTGGGGATGCAACGGTTGAGCGTGATGCGGCGAAGCCGGCCGTGAGGAAAACGGATGGCTCAGCTCTGCGCTTCAGCCGCGAAGTCGGCCCGTTCCAGCAACCACGAGAGCGCGAACCCGGCGACGAGACCCCAGAATGCGGCACCAATATTCAGCAGCGGCACGTCCGCGACCGTGACCAGGAAGGCGATCAGCGCACCCAGCGAGAAGCGGGCCTTGAACGCGGTCACGAACGCCGTCTGCAGCACGCGCAGCATGGCGAGCCCCGCGAGCGCGGTGACCAGGGATTTCGGCGCGATCAGCAGCAGGCGGGTGAAGGTCGGCGCCAGCAGGCCGAAGCCGAGTGCGAGCAGGCCGACGAACATCGCCGCTGTGTAGTGACGCTTGCGCTCGCCGCCAGAGACGACGATCGCATTGGTCGGCCCAGTCAGGCAGGTGGAGACACCTCCGACCACGGCAGCGAGCGCCGAGCCGAGGCCGCAGGCGACGGTGACGAGATTGACCGGTGGCGTGTGACCCGCGGCCGTCAACACCGCAAAGCCCTGGCCGTTCTGCACCACGAGCACGGTGACCGCGAGCGGCACGATCAGCTCGATCATGGCGGCAAGTGACCAGGACGGTACCTGGATCACCGGCGTGATCAGCTCGATCCGCAGCGCTGCGCCCTGATCGTATGTCCCGAGCAGCAGGGCGGCCAGCGTGCCGACGACGAGCGCGCCGATGATCGGCGGGCAGCGGCGGCCGAGCGCGGGCAGCGCGCTCAGGACGAGCCAGACCACGATCATCGGGCCGGCGATGGCGACATCAGTGAAGACGGCACGGACGAGATCGAGGCCGAAGCGCAGGAACACGCCGGCGACCATGCCCATCACGATCGGCATCGGCACCAGCTGCATCGCGCGCTTGACCCAGCCGGTCAGCCCCAGGACCAGCATCAACAGCGCGGTTCCGTAGAATGCGCCCACGACCTGCGGGAAGGTGAGATGCGTCAGCGACTGACCGACCAGCACCGTGCCGGGAATGGTCCAGAACAGCACCAGCGGCTCCCGATGCAGCCACGACAGGACAAGGGTGATCAGCCCGTTGACGAAGAACACGCCGAAGATCCAGGATGCGATCTCCGCTTGCGACAGACCGCCATTGGCGCCGACGGACAGGATGATGGCGACCGGCCCGGTGATGGCGAACAACCAGCCGATGAAGCCATGCGAGGCGTAGAGCGGGCCGAAATCATCGGCGATCCGGCCGAGGCCGGGCAGTGGTCCCGCGGGGCGTTCGATAGCGCTGAACATGAGGGCAGGGCTCTCGCGGTGTTCTTATTGTTGTCCGGGGCAGATCGTGGGATGTTGTGAACCAACCTAAGTGGGTGTGCAAGCCGCGGTGCAGACGCCCGCGCTTGGCGATCGTCATTTCGAGGAGTGACGGGGAGCAAGAGTGAGCTTCACTGCGAACCGATGAAGATGTCCTCGGGTTTTTCCAATCCGCGGCTTGGCGTCATTTGCTGCGGCCACGTGTTCCGTCGCGAGCGTCGTATTCGATATGCTTTGCATGAATCCGACGGCTGGCAATTCATGTGCGGCGAGAATGATCATTACAGCGCTGCAGACGGTCATTTCGTTCATGTCGGCGGGTTGCTCCAGTTCGATCCGAGTTTGCATGACATTTCGGACCTGCCTGCAGGGTGCAAAGCCGAGCGGACGGATGGCGCGTCGCCATGGGTTCGAACCCCATGAGTTGGTTCATGAGGAAACGTCTCCGCGCCTTCTTTGGTGCATGCCTGCGTGAAGAGGCTCTCGCGCAACACGGTCGAACTTAGCAGACGATCTCTGCCCGGCGGGCAAACCAGGTCGCTTCGCGAAATCCTGTCCAGCCCTTCTGGAAGAAAGAAATCGCTTGGCGATTTCGGCAAATCAGCATTATGGTCGCGGCCGTTCCGTTGCGTCGGAAGGGGACGTATCGCGGTCGTCACGGACGTCGGCAGCGGGATGCGGTGGGCGGGTTCGGGTTGCAGCGTGAGTCATTTGCGCCGACGAACAACCCGGCACGCACGGTCAAGTCGCGCGGTCCTGGCACCCCGATGCTGGTGTCACGTTTGCGACGACGCTCGCGCGTCGCGCAGGCAACGGTGGCCAACAAGCCCGGCGCACCGGGGAGAACGCGAAGCAGCCGTCAAAACCATCGCGCAGGGAAGGCCGGGTGTTTTCGGCCAGACCTGTGGTACCTGCCGCCTGCATTTTTTTGCCGCAGGCGGGCCACGGGCGCGGCCAGCGCCCGGCCTTCCCTGCACCCTCCACCTTATGAGGGTGACGCTGTGAGCAAAGCTCGGACGCGAAACGCGCCGCGAGATCGTGGAAGTTCGTCTGAAATGCTGATCGTGATTGTCGGGCCGGACGTGGAGACATCACCCCACCCTGCCTTACGTTTCGCTGCGCTCCTCGTGAGGCGCCCCTCACCCTCCAGGGGAGGGGCGGCCAAATCGAGAGGCTTGCGCGCGAGGAGAATGGTCCGAGGAGGACGCGGGACCCTGTTAGGAAAACAGCGTCAGTCGAACAGGCTCGATACCGACTCTTCCGCCGCGGTGCGGCCGATGGCTTCGGCAATCAGCGGCGCGATCGGCAGGGCGCGGATGTTCGGTGCATTGCGGACCGCTTCGGTCGGCATGATGGAGTCGGTGATGACGAGCTCCTTCAGCCGCGACGAGGTGATGCGGCTGACCGCGCCGCCCGAGAGCACGCCATGGGTGATATAAGCGTAGACCTCCTTGGCGCCGTTGGCGAGCAACGCGTCAGCCGCGTTCACCAGGGTACCGCCGGAATCGACGATGTCGTCGACCAGGATGCAGGTGAAGCCGGCGACGTCGCCGATCACGTTCATGACCTCGGACTCGCCTGCGCGCTCGCGCCGCTTGTCGATGATTGCAAGCGGGGTGTTGATGCGCTTGGCAAGGCCGCGCGCGCGCACCACGCCGCCGACGTCGGGCGACACCACCATCACCTTGGCGAGATCAAAGCGCTCCTTGATGTCGCGCACCATCACCGGCGAGGCATAGAGATTGTCGGCCGGAATGTCGAAGAAGCCCTGGATCTGGAGGGCATGCAGGTCGAGCGTCATGACGCGGTCGGCACCGGCATGCGTAATCAAATTGGCGACGAGTTTGGCCGAGATCGGCGTGCGCGAGCTGGATTTACGATCCTGCCGCGCATAGCCGAAATAGGGCACCACCGCGGTAATGCGGCGCGCCGAGGCACGGCGCAGCGCGTCGGTGATGATCAGGAGTTCCATCAGATGATCGTTCGCCGGATAGGACGTCGACTGCAGGATGAAGACGTCGGAACCGCGGACGTTTTCCTGGATCTCGACGAAGATCTCCATGTCGGCGAAGCGCCGGACCACAGCCTTTGTGAGCGGCAAGTCGAGTTCGGCCGCGATTGCGCTCGCCAATGCTGGATTGGAATTGCCGGCGACCAGTTTGATGGAGCCGTTCTTGGCCGACATCGAGATTTCTCCTCGCGCTTTGCTGGAGACAATATTCAGCATATCGGGCTACCCGTGGAACCGGCAATGTTGGACGCGCGAGGTGATATCAAGGACATAGCGCGGCTGGCAACCCGCGGGAGGCGTTTTTCCGACCAAAAATGGCCACGAATTCGATCGCCCCGGCTAATGATCGGTGTAGCCGAGGGCCGCGACATTGGTGCTCTCGGCCGAGTCGGCCGGAGCCGCCGTCGCGACTGCAGGGCCCTGCGATGCGGGAGCAGGCTGCGGTGGATTGTCGGCCGGCGCCGTTCCATTGAGCATGCTGGTGAGCCCGCTGAAGCCGGCTTGCGCGATCTTGCGCAGGACGAGATCGTCCGCCGCACCCCACGGATCACGCGTCGCATCTCGTCCCGCACGGCCTGTCGGCTCTTCGCCCGACAGCCGCAGCGTACGTTGCTGATTGCGATCGTAGACGTCCCATACCCAGGCGACCACGCTCTTGCCGCTGACCACCTGCGCGGAGAGATAGCTGCGCACGCGGTAGGCGGCGGGTGCCTCGCGCGACACGATGGCGAGGCTGCGGAGTTTCGACTCGCTGTCGAGCACATTCACCATCCGGTCGAAGACCTGCGGCGGCGGACCGTCGATCTGATCGAACGCGATGGTCGCGCCATCGCTCGGAACCGTCGATGTCGCCATCGCGTAGGAATTGCTCGCGCTGTTGTTGCTCGCGCAGCCAGCGAGCGCACAGGCGCACACCATCAGCATCGCTGCAACGCAAGCGTGCCGCGGAGTCCGGCCGAGTCGGTGAAGTAGTATTGACGCTCCCCTCATCGATTGGAGCGATATCGTTAAAATCGATTAACGTCTAGGTCGCCGGTGACACAGAGCGGGACAGAATGCAGCTGATTGTTCAGAAATAGTTAAGCAAACAAAGTGATGTCACAGTTTGGGCCAGCTTCAGCCTTCCAGCATGATCGCGTGCACATGGCGGCCATAATCCGGCTCCTTGCGGTGCACCGAACGGCGGTAACTGAAGAAGCGGTCGTCGGCGTAAGTATCGTGACCGAGATCGTCGATCATGAGCACGCCGGCCTTTTCCAGTCGCGTGCGGATGAAGCCGGCGAGATCGAACATCGCATGTCCCTCGCGTGTAGAGGGCAGGAAGAACATCGCGTGCTCCGCATCGGCGTCGAGGAAACGTTCGACGAATTCGGCGCCCACTTCATAACTCGGCTGACGGATCATCGGGCCGATCGCGGCAATGATCTGCCCGCGTTCGGCGCCGAGCATCTCCATGGCACCGATGGTGGCTTCGAGAACGCCGGTGAGGGCTCCCTTCCAGCCGGCATGAGCCGCGCCGATCACGCGCTTGTGCGGGTCGACGAACAGCACGGGACCGCAATCGGCCGTGGTGACGCCGATCGCCAACTTCTCAATCTGAGTCACGATGGCATCGGCCTTCGGCCGCGCCGGTCCGTCCCATGGTCCGGTGGCGACCACGACGTCGGGCGAGTGGATCTGGTGCACGCTCAAGAAGTTCTCCGGCGTTGCGCCGAGATGCGCCGCCATGCGACGGCGGTTCTCGCGGACATTGTCCGGCAGGTCGTTCGAGCCGAGGCCGCCGTTCAATCCGGCATAGATCCCGGCGGAAACGCCGCCCTCGCGGGTGAAGAAGGCGTGCCGCAATCCGGGAACGGCGGAGATCAGGTCCGATGCCAGCATCATCACGCTCCCGCTTTGTCAGTTCCCGTTGTCGTCGCTGAGCGCCGGCAACACGGGGATACCGGGGTCGGAGACGGCCAAGACCTTGAACAGGGCCCCCATGCCGCCGCGGCCGCCGCCGATCAGGCGTTTCAGCCCGCTGGCGATGTCCTCGGCCACTTCAAGCGAGGCCTTCTGCATCAAGGTGAGTGCACGTGTCTCGATGCCGAGCCGCTGCAGGAATTCACCCTGGGTCACGGGTCCATGGACGCGCGCGCCGACCGCGTCGGCGGCGCGGCCCAGGGCGTCGAAATCGACATGGGCGGTAATATCGGCGAGGCCAGGTGCTTTCAACGGATCGGCGAAGCTGTGACGGGCGATCGCCTGGAAGGTGTCGCCGACCTCGCTGCGGGTATGGCCGTAGTCGATGATCAGCGCGGCGCCGCGCTGATCGCGCACGTGCTTGGCGAGCGCCATGATGTCCGTGTCGGGCCGCCACTCGAAGATGGCGCCGAGGGGCGCGGCGCGGACCAAGGGCGGCAGCAGCGCCTCGAAGCCGGGCGTCGGCTCGGCGGCGACGCCATAGGTGAAGTTCTCGTCGTCATCGAGCTCGATGACGCGTTCGTGCCAGCCGGTCTCGCGTCGCACCATCTGATGGATCGGCAGCACGTCGAAATATTCGTTGGCGAAGATGACGCAAGGGCCTTCCGGCACCTCGTCGAAGCGCTCATGCCAAGTGACGTCGCGCATGCCCGTCAGCATCGCCTGCTGCTTTTCCCGCAGCACCGGATTGACTTCGATCATGTGCACGGAGAGCGTCTGATACAATGGCGGCAGCACGCGCAGCGCGCGGAGCGCGTCCGACATCATGGTGCCGCGTCCGGGCCCGAGTTCGATCAGATGGAATTGCTGCGGCGAGCCGACCGCTTTCCAGACCGAGGCGGCCCACAAGCCCAACAGCTCGCCGAACATCTGGCTGACTTCCGGCGCGGTGGTGAAGTCGCCCTCGCGACCCAACGGATCGCGCGAGATATAATAGCCATGCTGCGGATGCAGCAGACACAGCTCCATGTAGCGCCAGACCGGCATCGGGCCGGATGCCTTGATCAGCCGCTTGATCTCGGTGTGGAGCGGGGACAGTTCGATCACGGCTGGGCCTGCACGGATGGGGCTGGCTGATGTTGGGGCTTGCGCAGCGCTCTCAGGATGAGGATCGCGCCGATGATCAACATCGGGACCGACAGCAGCATGCCCATCGTGAGGCCGCCCCAGAGAAAGCCGAGCTGCGGATCAGGTTCGCGAAAATGCTCGCCGGTGATGCGGGCGATCCCATAGAGCAGGATGAAGCTGCCGAGGATCAGGCCGGGTCGTTTCAAAGCACCAAAGCGAACCAGGATCGCCAGCACGATGAACAGCACGATTCCCTCGAGGCCGGCCTCATAAAGCTGGCTGGGATGTCGCGGCACCGGGCCGCCGCTCGGGAAGATCATCGCCCAGGGCAGGCTGGGGTCGGCGGAACGGCCCCACAATTCGCCGTTGATGAAATTGGCGATACGGCCCAGGAACAAGCCGATCGGCCCGACTGCGGTGGTGATATCGCCGAGCGAGAGGATCGGCAGTCCGTTGCGGCGGCAGAACCAGATGACGGCAATGACGCAGCCCATGAAGCCGCCGTGGAACGACATGCCGCCCTTCCACAGTTCGAAGATCTCCAGCGGGTGCTGCACGAAGAAGGGCAGGTTGTAGAACAGCACGTATCCGGTGCGGCCGCCGAGGATGATGCCGAGCGTGACCCAGAGGATGAAGTCGTCGAGCTGCAGAAGCGAGATCGGCGCGGGACCACCCCACAGCCGCTCATTCTTCAGCAGCGAGCGCGCGTAGAGCCAGCCGATGACGATGCCGCTGATATAGGCGAGCGCGTACCAGCGGATCGCGAACGGCCCGATCGCAATGGCCACCGGATCGAACACCGGAAAGTCGATGAGGAGAGGGGTCATGCAGAGGCTTTCGTGGACACGGCATCCCTCATCTGGGATCTGCGGGACACCACCGGCCCTCGCGAGGCCCGCCAGATGTACTTCTTAAAGCGCACCCGCTTAATGGGACGATTGCACCGTGCGATACCCGGGACATGTCATGACTTCAACTACGATGACAAGGAAACTGGTGCATGACAAGGCGAGGTTCGGCTTGAACGGAGCCGTCCGGATCGCCATTGTGTGATCGAGCCCAAGGCGAACCTAAAGGCCAAGTTTTAAGGCCGAACCTGAGCGCGAAGCGGAGTTTTGCATGACCCAGACCACCAATCGGTTTTTCGACGAACTCGGTCGCTTGATGAACGATGCCGCGGGCGCAGCGCAAGGCATGAAGCGCGAAGTCGATTCCCTGGTCCGCAACCAGGCGGAAAAGATCCTGAACGACCTCGACATCGTCAAGCGCGAGGAGTTCGAGGCCGTCAAGGAGATGGCACGTCTGGCCCGCGAGGAGAACGAGGTGCTGAAGGCGCGCATCGCCGCGCTGGAAGGCAAGCTCGGGGGCGGCCAGCCGGGGCCGGCGTCGGGGGCCTGAAGACGCGGCCGGTGGGCGGGCGGGATTCGTCGGCCGCCCGGCAGGGATAGGCGCGAACCGCCGGGCTGGAAAGGGAAGGAGGCCGCAAGAAAATCCTTTCATTTCCTTGTCATTTTGCCGCTTTGCGGCTAGAACGCCGCCGTGTCCGCGGCCCCCGCACCCCTGGAGGCTTGCCGTTGGATCCGAGAACGGGCCGCGTTGCGGCCTTTAACTTTTTTAAAACAAGGACTTACCACAATGGCGACCGTCAGAGAACTGAAGGCGACCGCCCGTCCGTCAGTCGGCAAGGGGGCCGCACGGGCAGAGCGTCGCGCCGGGAGAGTGCCCGGAGTGATTTATGGAGACAACCAGCCCCCGCTGCCGATCTCGGTCGACGACCGTGAACTGCGCCAGCGCATCGCCGCCGGTCGGTTCTTGACCACCATTTTCGACGTCAGCCTGGACGGCAAGAAGCACCGCGTGATCCCGCGCGACTTCCACCTCGATCCGGTCAGGGATTTCCCGATCCACGTCGACTTCATGCGGCTCGGGCAGGGCGCAACCATTCGCGTCAGCGTGCCGCTGCACGTCGTCAACGCGGAAACCGCCCCGGGCGTGAAGCGCGGTGGCACGGTGAACATCGTCACCCATACGCTCGAGCTGGAATGTCTTGCGGAGAACATCCCGCAGTTCATCGAAGCCGATGTCGGCGCGCTCGAGATCAACAATTCGCTGCATATGTCGGACGTCAAGCTGCCGACCGGTGTCAAGCCGCTGCGCGAGGACGCGACGCTCGTGACCATCGTGCCGCCGTCCGGTTATGGCGAAGAGCAGAAGGCGGGTGCCGCTCCGGCTGCAGGTGCCGCAGCTCCGGCCGCTGCCGCCCCGGCTGCCGCGGCTAAGGCTCCGGCTGCTGCCGCCAAGGCGCCCGCCGGCGGCGACAAGAAGAAGTAAGCTGCGTGCTTCTGAAGCTCGCGGGTAGGCCCGCGAGCTTCAGAACACCGGCTCGGAGCGCGGATGCCGCGTCATGTTGCTGTTTGTCGGCCTCGGCAATCCCGGCGCGAAGTATGCGCGCAACCGGCACAATATCGGCTTCATGGCGGTCGATGCGATCGCACGCCGCCATGGTTTCTCGCCGTGGCGCCGGCGTTTTCAAGGCGAGACGTCGGAAGGCTCGCTCGATAGCGAGCGGGTGATCCTTTTGAAGCCGACGACCTACATGAACGAGTCCGGCCGCTCCGTGCAGGAAGCGCTGAACTTCTTCAAGCTCGGCGCCGGCGAGGTCACCGTGTTCCAGGACGAGCTTGAGCTGCCGCCCGGCAAGCTGCGCGTCAAGGTCGGCGGCGGAATTGCCGGCCATAATGGATTGCGCTCGATCTCGGCGCATATCGGCAACGATTATCGTCGGGTGCGACTCGGGATCGGTCATCCCGGCGTCAAGGAATTGGTGCACGGGCATGTGCTGTCGGATTTCGCCAAGGCCGAGATGCCATGGGTCGAAGCCCTCTGCGACGCGGTGGCCGACAATGCGGGGCTGTTGACCGGCAAGCGCGATTCCACCTTCGCGAACAAGGTGCACCTGGTGCTGCAGGCCAAGGGATTTTTGGACAAGGGCGATGCCGGCGCAGCTTGATGCGCGGCGGGCCAGCGGAATTCGGGACGGATCATGGGATTCAAATGCGGAATCGTCGGGCTGCCGAACGTCGGCAAATCCACGCTGTTCAACGCGCTGACTGAGACTGCTGCGGCTCAGGCGGCCAACTACCCATTTTGCACGATCGAGCCCAATGTCGGCGAGGTCGCCGTTCCCGATCCCAGGCTGGAGAAGCTTGCGGCGGCTGCCAAGTCGGCGCAGATCATTCCGACCCGGCTGACCTTTGTCGACATTGCGGGCCTCGTGCGCGGCGCCTCGAAGGGGGAAGGTCTCGGCAACCAGTTTCTCGCCAACATCCGCGAGGTCGATGCGATCGCGCATGTCGTGCGCTGCTTCGAGGATTCCGATATCACTCATGTCGAGGGCAAGATCGCGCCGCTCGCCGATATCGAGACCATCGAGACCGAGCTGATGCTGTCAGATCTCGACAGCCTCGAGAAGCGGGTCGACAATCTCTCCAAGAAGGCCAAGGGCAACGACAAGGACGCCAAGGAGCAGTACGAGCTCGTGATCCGTGCGCTCGAACTGCTGCGTGCCGGCAAGCCGGCGCGGCTTTTGGAACGCAAGCCCGAGGAGGAGCGTGCCTTCGGCATGCTGGGTCTGCTGACCTCCAAACCAGTCCTCTATGTCTGCAACGTTGAAGAGGGGTCGGCCAAGGACGGCAACAATTTCTCGCGCCAGGTGTTCGAGCAGGCTCAGAAGGAAGGGGCCGTCGCTGTCGTGATCTCGGCCAAGATCGAATCCGAGATTGCGACATTATCGCGCGAGGAGCGGACGGAATTCCTGGAGACGCTTGGTCTCGAGGAGGCCGGCCTCGATCGGCTGATCCGGGCCGGCTATCAGCTGCTCGATCTCATCACCTATTTTACCGTCGGACCGAAGGAAACGCGCGCCTGGACCATCCATCGCGGCACCAAGGCGCCGGCGGCGGCAGGCGTGATCCACACCGATTTTGAAAAGGGATTCATCCGCGCCGAAACCATCGCTTATGCCGATTACGTGGCGCTCGGCGGCGAGGCCGGCGCACGCGACGCCGGCAAGCTGCGTTTGGAAGGCAAGGATTATGTCGTCGCCGACGGCGACGTGATGCACTTCCGTTTCAACACGTAAACACCGTCAGTGCATCCGGCCCTGTTCGCGGATCGCGCCGAGATGCTCGTTGATGCGGAACACGATCAGGACGAATTCGGCAACGATGCGCGAGAACACGATGCCGACGATGACGCCGGCAATCGAGGACAACAGCATCAGGAAGCCGCCGAACGGGCTGATCGCCATCGCCGCGAGCCCGGAGAAGATTCCGGATATCCCGAACAGGAAGACGAGCGCAATCACGAGCCAGTAGAACGTCTTGATGATTGCCGGCGTAATGAACCGGTCCCACTGAAACAAATCGCGAAATTCGAACATCCTAAACTCCCCAGCTAAGTCGAATGTGCGAGCAGGATCTGGTCCTAATGCCCGCCCCATGCATTTGTCCAAGTCTCTTTGGTCCAAGCCTCTTTTGGCCGACTCTCACTTGTCCGACTCTCACTTGTCCAAGTCTCACTTGTAAGCCTCATTTGTCCAAGTCTCGCCGAAATGGAGGCCGCTGAGAGCGGCAGTGACGGGTTTCGGTCGGATGGATTATGAGCCATGCGGGTGGGCGGGTTGTGATTGCTGCAAAGTACGGCCACAATCGGGCTTCTTTCAGCCATTGATCAGTCCATGACACTCACCTTTGAAGATTTTCCGCTGGGCCATTTTGGCAGCTTTGGCCCGCGGCACGTGACACGCGAGGAGATCATCGCCTTCGCGACCGAATTCGATCCGCAGCCGATGCATCTCGATGAGGAGGCGGCCCGCGCCTCCATGCTCCAGGGGCTTTCCGGATCCGGCTGGCATCTTTGCTCGCTGACGATGCGAATGATGTTCGACGGCTTCATTGGCCGCACTGCGTCACTCGGCTCGCCCGGGGTCAACGAAATGCGTTGGATGTCGCCGCTGCGCCCCGGCGACGATTTGATGCTCGATGTCGAGGTCTTGGAAGCACGGGTGTCGCGCAGCCGTCCGACCACCGGGATCGTCACTTTCAAATGCGTGGTGCGGAACGCGGTCCGAGAGAAGCTCGGCGAGATGGTCTCGCCGATCATCGTCGAGCGGCGCAAAGAGCAGGTCGCCTGATGCGGTTTTTCGAAGATCTCGAAGTTGGCCAACGGCGCGAATTCGGCTCGTTCACTTTCACCGCCGAGGACATCAAGCGGTTTGCGTCGCAATTCGATCCGCAGCGGTTCCATCTTGATGAAGAGGAGGGACGCAACTCGCTGTTCGGCGGGCTTGCTGCATCCGGCTGGCATGTCGCCTCGGTCTGCATGAAGCTCCTCGTGGTCGACAATCAGCGTCTTGCGGAGCTCGCGCGCGCTCGCGGAGAGCCGGTCGCCGTCGGCGGACCGTCACCGGGCTTCCGAGAATTGCGCTGGATCAAGCCGGTCCTGGCTGGCGATGTTATAAGCTTTACTAGCGAGATCGAATCCTTGCGCCTGTCCACCTCGCGCCCGGAATGGGGAATTTTGCAGGCGCGCAATGTCGGTACAAATCAACGCAGCGAACTTGTGTTCTCGTTCCTTGCGTCGGGCTTCGTCCCGCGACGGAACAGAGGTTGAGGCGAAAAGGTCACGGCGATTAGGATTGTCTGGCCGGAACCAATTTCGCGCTAACGCATTTTGAACCGCGACTCTATAAGACAGCCACTTGGTACAAGCGTGGTAAGGGACGATCATGGCAGATCGCGGCGGCCTGAAACTTCTTGGCTTCATCTTCGCGAGCGTGATGCTGGCAGTGATGCTCGCAACTGGCATGGTCGTGAAGGGCTATGCCGACGGGTCCTACACGCTCGAGACGACCGCAGTCGACGGTCAATAACTTTAAGGCTTCGTTAACCACGTGCGGCGATGACCGCCCGCCGGCACCGCGTCCAAGCGCTCCGAAGCCCGGTTGACGTGCATCAGCGGCTCCAGCTCCAGCTCCGGCGAACACCGCAACTGCGATCGACGACGTCCGACAACGTGCTGGTTCTTGGTCGCGGCCGCGCGATCCAGCTTGCGGCCCCCCCGGGACATAAACCAAGACCGCCGCACGAGGGCGCTCGCGCGGCGGTCCGGTGGGATGGCGGTTCGTTGGTTTCTGCCGTTCCGCGTCAGCCGTTGCGCAGGCCGTCCGCGGCGCGCTTCCACTGCGTGACGCTTTCGGCGATGATGCGGGTCGACTTCATCGCGGCCTGGCTCAGCTGGGCATAGCTGGCGATCTCGCGCTGGACCCGCTGGCCTTCGGCGTGCAGCACGTCGCGCAGGCTTTCCAGCTCCGAGATCAGGTGCTCGATCTCCGACAGCGAGGTGCCGGCGACGCGCTGGATCAGCGAGTTGACGTTGTTGACGGCGGCGTCTGTGCTGACGTCCACCAGCGCGGGATCGGCGCCGTTCGCAGGTCCCGGCCGGCGCAAATAAGCGATGTCGTTACGCACGAAATCGCGGATGCCGGCTTCGACTTCGGAGACCGCCGCGAGATCGGCGCTCAGCTCGGTTTCAGTTCCTTCGACCTTGTCCGGACGAATAGCGTTCATCGGCTAAATCCCTGTTGCGCGTTACGCGAGCGCGGTGTCCCCGCACGACGAAAGTGACGTGGATCTATCAGTTGCGGCGAAATTGGGCCACATCGCGGCCAAGATGCGGCAATGGTTCGACGATTGACTGCGAATTGCCCCATGTGAGGCGATCACCAGCTGCGCTTGAATCCCGCCGAGATGCTCTTGCTCGTGGTGCCCTGCGCGGTCTCGCCGATCGCGCCGGAGATGGTGACGCCGTCGTAGAGCTTTTGCTCGGCGCCGATCTTGCGCAGCCATTTGTCGTCGTTCGACGACAGCGATTGGCCGGCCGTCAGGCTGGTGCCGGTTTCGCCGATCGAGAGTTTGGCGGACTGCTCGGTGTCGAAGCTGCGGTTGGTGCGCGGGGCAGCGCCGGGCAGGGGCACCATGCCCTGCTGATTCACGTTGTAGCCGTTCTGCAGCGATAGATTATAGCCGTCGAGCGGCACCGCCTTCGTGATGGTGGTGCCGATCTTGCTCTGGTCCGCGTTCGGATCGACGCGCGCTTCGATCGCAGTCTTGTCCCAGATCGCGCCGGCGCCGGGCGCCGTGACCGCGGCCCATGCGGTGCCGCCGGATTGCGGCACGTTGCCGCCGTTCTCGGCCCTCTCGGCCAAGAGCTCGGACATCGTGGTCGGCGTCTTCGTTACCGTCATGTCGGCTCCGACCCGCGCGTCCCAGAACGGCGACACGCTCTGTTTGACGGAGACGGCCGAAGTGCCGTTGTCCTTGTTGTTGTTCGACCAGTTCAGGTTGTTGCCCGCGTTGGCCGTTGCGGGCTTGCCCGAACGGGGCTTTGCTTCCGGACGGTCGAAAAAAGTGGAAGCATCGACGTTGAGCTGGCTCCAGTCGACCTTGCTGACGTCGACCTCCTGCATCGAATCGGCCGCGGCCGCCTTCGGCGCGTCGCTCGCGTCCTCGGCGGCATCATCTGCGGGGGCGATCTGCTGCCAGGGCACGAGCTGCAGCGGCTGCTGCTTCGGCGGTTGCGTCAGGCTCTGCGCCACAACCGGGCATGCAGTAAAGCTCGCGCTCGCCGCCAAAAAAGCCAGCGTCAACCTGCCGATCATCATGAGAACCAACCCCCGCCCCTCGCGGAAAATCACGTCGCATTATGGTGGAATCTGGGCGCAGAATTATGACTGCACAAGTCACGTCTTGGTTCAGTGAACGTGATCGCAAGAACCATTCACGGCATCGCTCCGCCGCTGCGTCCGAGGCTAGCCGGCGAAGGAGCCGACCCGCGGCAGATGAATCGGGCGACCGAGCGTCTGCTCCACCAGGTCGAACGTATCGACCAGCACGCGCAGCCGGATCAGCTTGCCGGCACGGAATTGCACGAAATGGGCAAAGCGCGTCGTGATCGGCTTCTCCGAATCCCGCGTCGCGAACGAACACCGCACCATGGACGCCGCTCTATCCTGATCCAGCATGATGGTCTCGCGGTCGAGACGGCGAATCCGCAAGGTTTGCGAGATCTGCCTGACGACCTCGATTACCGCGGCCTTGCCCTGGCGTGCGCCGAGAAAGGGAAACATGTCGATCGGGCCGTAGATCGCCCAATCGATGTCTTCGTCGAGCAATTCTGCGAGGTCTTCGAAATGGCGTTCGTTGATCGCGCGTTGCAAATCGCGCGACAGACGCCAGAGACGATGCTCTGCCATGGTGAATGTGGTCCTGAACTGGCTTTGCAAGGGCGCGCCGGCCTTCGGGTGACGTCATTCGCGACGTTACGGCCAGGGGCGCTACATCAAGTGCGCTTCATGAAAATTGCGAGGCCCCCACATAAGCCATTCCGCCCGGGGTGCAATCGATATTTTTGCATTGCACAAATGCACGCTACCGCTGCAGTCAGCCGTTCTCGCGCGGCTGGAGCGTGCGGGCGAGCGCGACGTCACGGTCGCGAATCGCGAGCAGCGCAAACAGCGCGGCACCGCCGAGCCCGCCGACCACCGCGCCGAGCGGCATGAAGGTGAAGAACACCAGCATGCCGCTATAGCCCTCGAAATCGCTGGTGTTGGCGATCTCGGTCCAGGCCAGCCCGAGCCCGACGCCGAGCACGGCACCCCCGAACATGCCGATGATCAGCCCCGCGAAGGCTAGCAAGGTGATTTTCATGCCACTGGTGCGCTCGCTCGATTGATTGCGATAGGTCGCAGCGCGGCGGTGCAAGGTTCAAGCGGCGCGTTCGGAGCACCGGCAAATCGGCGAATCGCGTGGGCCGTTGAATTGGACGTTCCGATGAGAAGGCTGCGGACGAGTCGGCCGAAGCTTCGAACCCGCTCACGGCTCGCGCGGCAGATGCTCCATTGCCAGCGCGGCGAGATCGCGCTCCAGCACCTGCTGCACCAGGTCGAAGGTGTCCATGATTTCTCGGATGCGCGTGATGCGGCCATCCTTGAGGGTGTAGAACACGGCGACGTCGTACCGGACGATGCGATCGTTGGAGCGTTTGCGCAAATAGATGCGGAGATCAGCGGCGACCTGGTCGCCCTCGGCGATCAGCGCCAGCACCTCGTGCCGACGCTCGACATAGCGGCTGCGCACGGTTTCCCACATGCGCCGCACCTCGCTTCTGCCGCGGCGCGGCCCGAGATGCGGGAGGATGTCGATCGGCGCCGAGGCGAGATGCTCGACGTCCTCGCTGCACAACGACAGCACCTTATCGAAATCGCTGGCGGAGTACGCATCGAGCAGCTGCAGCACGCGTTCGCGGTTGGTTTGCTCGTTCATGCGGTCTCCATGATGGGGAAGCCGGTCATTGTTCCCAACTTGCGCAAGGGCTCGCGACCGTCAACTACCTCCGCGATTAGGTGTCGGTGTAATCGCTGAAAGAGTGAACGAATGCTGAGCAATTCCGGCGCAGATCGACGGCTTGCAGCTGTTTGTCGCGCCAGCGCGCGCTGGGTTCGACGCTTCGCGCCGGTGCATTCGCGTTCGCCGCGTGGTGCCGGGATAAGCCGCAGGCCGCTTGCCGTCGGTCTCGCGGGAACCGTGGTCCACCGTGGTGGTTAAAGCTTGCAAGATTCCTTTCCGGAGCATTCACCATGAAGATGCTGATCGCCGCTTCGCTCGCAGCCTGCGCGCTGCTCACCGCCCAGGCCGCCGAGGCCAAGGGCTGCATCAAGGGCGCCATCGTCGGCGGCGTCGCCGGCCATTATGCCGGCCATCATGGCATGCTCGGCGCCGCCGCCGGCTGCCTCTACGGCCGCCACCACGCCAAGGAGCAGCAAATGCAGCAGCAGCGTCAGCAGCGGCAGCCGAGCCAGGACGATGGCCGGACCTGAGAGGCCGAACTGACAGGGTAGGGTGGGCCAATCGCGCAGCGCGTGCCCACCAATGACAACCTCGTTCGATAGGGTGGGCACGCCTTCGTTCTGCGAGCTTCGGCGGACAAGCCGCTTTGCCCACCCCGCGATCTGGATAGCGAGGCTGGCTATCGTGCTGAACGAAGACGTCAGCGCGCGTTCTTCAATTTGGATTCAATTGTCAAACAGCCAATCTCACGCATGCAACGCGGTCATCGTGCGCCCCCGGGTCCCGCCTTGTTCGCCCGAGGGCAGGCTTCGCAAAGCGATCCAGCGCCGTTCGATGATTCTGGATTGCTTCGTCGCTTACGCTCCTCGCAATGACGCAGATGGATACACGTCCGCGTCCTCGCGGCGCGATCTGCGCCCGAGCTTTGCATCTCGTCTCACCCTCCAAGAGACAGAGGGCGCAGGAAAGGCCGGGTGCCGACCGCACCCATGGTCCGCGTGCAGCAAAAAAGCACGCGGCAGAACCACAGGTACGAGCCGAACATCCCGGCCTTCCCTGCGCGATGGGTTACGGCTTATACGCGATCTCCCCGGTGCGCCGGGCTGTTTGGCCACCGTCGCCAGCGAGACACGCAAGCGTCTTCGCCAACTTAATACTAGCGTCGGAGTATCAGGACCACGCGACTTCGCCGTCCGCGCCCGAGGCTTTTCGTCGTACAGCCCGCGCGCGTCCACCGCATCCCGCTTCCCACGTATCGTGACGACGCGTACGCCCCTCCATGTGGAGGCGGGATAAGCGAGATCATCGTTCTGATTTGGCCGACATGACAAGGCAGATCAGCTGCGGCATGGTAACGCGACGGGCAGTCACAGAGGAGGTCACACTCGCGTGGGTCGACGCAGGCTCATCCGGATGCTGCTGTCTTCGGATCGTCATTCCGGGGCGCGCCGGTACGGCGCGAGGCCGGAATCCATAAAGCCTTCGCCTTCCTCTATTAGTTGTTGCACTTCGGCGTGGTCTTCGCCGAAAGTGACGATAGAGGATGGGAGTCCGATCAGCACCAGCGGGCAAGGGTTTCCAACGCCACGTTGCACGCGATCTTGGAGCTTGCTCCAATGCGTTGTCGCCATTCCGAACTTGTCGGAGACGAACTGGTCAGTCCATGCGTCTCGAAAGGGAATCGGATTTTGATTTCTTTGAACGCGTTTCATCACATCGCGGATTTGCCGGTTTGTCGGGTTCAGGCCGATTCGCCTCATGTCGTCGTGTGAGTTGATGTCCTGCTCGTCAGCAAAACGCTTAACAAGATCGTGGAGAGCATTTTGCAGCGTGGCGCCACGTGTGACGATGATGCCGATAGAAATGCCCCCGTCGGCGTGCAGCCGTTTGAAGTTCTCTAGGTCGCGGTCAAAGAATGGATCCTTGTTGTTCCACTCGATTTCCAGCGCGATAGTGCCGGCATAGAACTCTTTGACGTGATCGATTTCGTGCGATTGCGATTCCCGGGGCCTTCCATCAATAATCCGTTGGACGATGAAGTTGTGCTTCAACCAGCCCTCCGCCATGAGCGCGCGTCGAAGTCGTTGAGTGCCCTTTGTCTCTCCGCCGCCCGAGCCGATAATCTCCTCGATCGGAATGGTCGAGGTCGCCAGCACGCGTTCCAGTTGCTCCGCCACCTCTGGAAAGTCGATGCTTAAAATGGCCTCCGCATGTGATTTGAAATCGATCTCGAAACCGCGTTGTCGAAGGCGTTCAAACATTGTCTTGGGTCCAGAAGCGAATCGGCCCACATTTATCCACTAAACATCTTGAGAACGTATCGAGAACATGGTATCTTGCGTTCAGCATACCCCGTATATCGTTCATGATGCCTAACGTGGTGGAGTCGGCGATGCTCTCGGCCGGAGAAGATCTTTTGCGCTTTGCACATGGCCGGCGCTTCGGGACAATCCTCGCAGATCCTCCGTGGCAGTTCACGAACAAGACCGGCAAGGTTGCTCCAGAGCATAAACGTCTGTCGCGCTACGGTACGATGAAGCTCGATGAAATCTGCGCACTCCCGTTGATCGAGATCTCCGCCGCGACATCACACCTCTATCTGTGGTGCCCCAATGCGATGCTGCCGGACGGTCTTGCTGTGATGAAGGCCTGGGGCTTCACCTACAAATCCAATATCGTCTGGCACAAGATACGGAAGGACGGCGGCTCGGACGGACGGGGCGTCGGTTTCTACTTTCGCAATGTAACGGAGCTGATCCTGTTTGGCGTGCGCGGCAAGAACGCGCGCACGTTGGCTCCAGGCCGACGGCAGGTCAACATGATCGAGACGCGTAAACGCGAACACTCGCGGAAGCCGGACGAGCAATATGAAATCATAGAAGCGTGTTCGCCAGGACCATTCATTGAGTTGTTCGGTCGTGGTCCGCGCAAGGGCTGGTCAACCTGGGGGAATCAGGCAGAGGACTACAAGCCGACCTGGAAGACATATGCCAACCATTCGCAAGCGGGCATCATCTTGGCGGAGTAGTTTCGTGTCAGACGGAGATTCTACGAATGAAGCCAGCGAGGGAGCTAGGCAGGGTGCAGGTCGTCACAATTGCTTTTGTAGCATGATCGGCCCAAGCAACCACAATTCCTATTGAACGTGCGTAATCCAGCAGCCAAACCTTTCCCTTCGGAGGAGCCGTTTCCATAAGTATGAGCATCGTGACGCTCGGACCCAGCAGCTTGCTGTACACGAATTGATATTCGAGGAGCTGACTGACTGCTTTCCTGAGCTGGGTATGAAAGTTGCTGTCCGTGCAGCTCTTGATCTCCACTAGCACGCTCCTGCTAGCGTTCTTGAAGTAAAGATCGATGTTCTGGTTGTATTTGGGTTTAAAGCCTTTTCGCTTTGCGAGATTGGCCAGCAATTCTTCAAGTCGGAAGTGGGAGAGGCTCGCGCGCTCGCGGGCGATGATGTCTATTTGCGCTTCGGCTATGGTTTTGCCTGACGCAGTGGGAGGTTTTCTGTCCCAATTGGAGGACGTCTGAGTGCTGCCTTCCTGAATTCCGATCCCTGCATCTTCAAGGGGGATTGCGTCGATCGCCAAAATTGGCGAACTCTTGGAGACGTTCCCGTTTAGAAGACCTAGCCACCCGCGAAGTTGTAGAAACGCAATCGGATTTGCTAATAGTTCTTCGCGTGCTCCTGCGTCTTGCTCATGCTGCGCGGCCACGATTGCCGCGTGCTGTAGCCAACCGTCGTCGAGCTCCAAATGAATTTGTCTAGAGTCAGGATCGAAAATTTTTGTTTCGACCAGAAAGAATTCGAAATTAGACCTTGCCTTCACGGCAGTGCTCGGCTGAACCCAGCGCTCAAAAAAGCGTGCATTCCTTTTGTCGATGAGGCGCCCAATGTTCCAGACACCTCGCTTATCAGCAATTTTGTCGCAAATAAATGTTCTGATCCGATCGTCCCGGTAGGCCCAGATAAAATACATGACTTTTCGGACAACTGGGTTGTCAAGCCCATATGCTTCAACGAGTGACAAAAAATGATCGTATGCTATCGAGCCGTCGCGATTTATCAGCAGATAGCGCTGCCTCGCTAGTCCAGGCGCATCCCTATGAGTACGAGCCCGCGCGTAAGCAAGCAGCACCTTATATTGCATTCCCGGCCTAACCGCCTTGATCGTAGCGTCGACCGTTGAAAGCGGTGGTTCTTTGGTAAGAGAGCCATGATCTCCGCCAGCCACGTTCCCTCCGAGAGCCAAGTAGTACGTTCACTCTCGTTACCGCTATTTGGTTGAGAAATGGTCGCCAGCTACCGCTTCTTCCATCCACCTCTTTTCCCCGGTGCGCCGCCGGTGGAGCGCGGGGCGGGGCCGAATTCGGGGCCGGAGTCGCGGGAGTTGGTGGGCTGGATGATGCGGCTCGACGAGCCGAACGGTTTTTCCGGCAGCTTGGGGTTGGGGCGGTAGGGCAGGGACTCCGGGCCGTGCATCTCGTCGAGATGGGGCTTGTGGACTTTGGAGCTGGTGCGCGAGGACGAGCCGCCGGTGATTTCGTCGTGGGACGGCAACAGTGGGTCGGTGTTGCGGGATTTGCCGCCGCCGCGACCGCCACGACTCGCGGACCCCCCACCCCACCCCTCCCCCGCAAGGGGGGAGGGAGAGGAGAGACCGCCCGGGCGGCTTGAGCCACCGCGCGAAGCACCGCGGCCCTTCAGGGCCGTGGTCGGCAGATTGGCGGCGTCGCCGTATTTCTTGGCGCCGGCATAGGACCCGGCCTTGCCCTGCACCGTCTTCTGCTTGGCGGTGGGATCATCGACCACCGCGAGTTCGGTGGCGCGCAGGCGTTTCACTTCGTCGCGGAGGCGCGCGGCTTCCTCGAAGTTCAGGTCGGCGGCGGCTTCGCGCATCCTGGTTTCGAGATCGGCCAGCACGGTCTCGAAATTGTGCCCGATCGAGATCGCGTCGTCGGTGGCGGTGCCGCCGCCGGTCTCGACCAGGACGTGGTCGCGCTCGTAGACCGAGTTGAGGATGTCGCCGATCGACTTCTTGACGCTCTCCGGCGTGATGCCGTGGGCGGTGTTGTACTCGACCTGCTTCTCGCGGCGGCGATTGGTTTCGGCGATTGCGCGCTCCATCGAGCCCGTCATCTGGTCGGCATAGAGGATCACCTTGCCGTCGACGTTGCGCGCGGCGCGGCCGATGGTCTGGATCAACGAGGTCTCGCTGCGCAGAAAACCTTCCTTGTCGGCATCGAGGATGGCGACCAGCGCGCATTCGGGAATGTCGAGGCCCTCGCGCAACAGGTTGATGCCGACCAGCGCGTCGAACGCCCCTAACCGCAGATCGCGGATGATCTCGATGCGCTCGATGGTGTCGATGTCGCTGTGCATGTAGCGGACGCGGATGCCCTGCTCATGCAGATATTCCGTCAGATCCTCGGCCATGCGCTTGGTCAGCACGGTGATCAGCGTGCGATAGCCGGCGGCCGCGGTGGCGCGCACTTCGCCGAGGAGATCGTCGACCTGGGTGCGCGCGGGACGGATATCGACGGGCGGATCGATCAGTCCGGTCGGGCGGATGACCTGCTCGACGAACACGCCGCCGGCCTCGTTCAGCTCCCAGCCGCTCGGCGTCGCTGAGACCGCGACCGTCTGCGGCCGCATCATGTCCCATTCCTCGAAGCGCAGCGGGCGGTTGTCCATGCAGGAGGGCAGGCGGAAGCCGTATTCGGCCAGCGTCGCCTTGCGGCGGAAGTCGCCGCGGAACATGGCGCCGATCTGCGGGATGGTGACGTGGCTCTCGTCGGCGAACACCAGCGCGTTGTCGGGGACATATTCGAACAGGGTCGGCGGCGGCTCGCCGGGCCGGCGTCCGGTGAGATAGCGCGAATAGTTCTCGATGCCGGCGCAGCTTCCCGTCGCCTCCATCATCTCGATGTCGAAGGTGGTGCGCTGCTCCAGCCGCTGCGCTTCGAGCAGGCGCCCCTGCGCGTGCAGCTGATCGAGCCTGATCTTCAGCTCCTGCTTGATCGACTTCATCGCCTGCACCAGGGTCGGGCGCGGCGTCACATAGTGCGAATTGGCGTAGACCTTGATGAATTCCAGCTCGTCCTGCTTGTGGCCGGTGAGCGGATCGAACTCCTCGATGTTCTCGACGGTGTCGCCGAACAGGTTCACGCGCCAGGCGCGGTCCTCATAGTGCGCCGGGAAGATGTCGATGACGTCACCCCGCACGCGAAAGGTGCCGCGGGTGAAATCATGCTGGGTGCGCTTGTACTGCAGCGCGACCAGATCGGCGATCAGCTGGCGCTGGTCGATGCGCTCGCCCTTCTTCAGCGCGAAGGTCATCGCGGTGTAGGTTTCGACCGAACCGATACCGTAGATGCAGGACACCGAGGCGACGATGATGACGTCGTCGCGCTCCAGCAGTGCGCGCGTCGCCGCGTGGCGCATGCGGTCGATCTGTTCGTTGATCGAGGAGTCCTTCTCGATATAGGTGTCGGTGCGGGGGACGTAGGCCTCGGGCTGATAGTAGTCGTAATAGGAGACGAAGTACTCGACCGCGTTGTCGGGGAAGAAGCTCTTGAACTCACCATAGAGCTGGGCGGCCAGCGTCTTGTTCGGCGCCAGGATCAGGGCAGGGCGCTGCGTCGCCTCGATCACCTTGGCCATGGTGTAGGTCTTGCCGGAGCCGGTGACGCCGAGCAGCACTTGCGTGCGGTCGTTGCGGTCGATGCCCTCGACCAGTTCGGCGATCGCCTGCGGCTGGTCGCCTTTCGGCTCGTAGGCGGATTTGATCTCGAAGCGAACGCCGCCTTCGCTCTTTTCGGGGCGCGGCGGCCGGTGCGGTGTCCACACCTTCAGCGAGCCGTCATCCTTGCGGAATTCCGGGCGCCCCTCGCGGATCAGCGCCTCCAGCGCTTCCGCCGTGGCCTTGACGCCGAGCGCCTCCATCTTGCTGCGGGGCGGACGGGCGAGCGCTTCCTCGTCGTCCTCCGCGGTCGGCAGGCCGAGCTGGCGTGCGAGCTCAGGATCGAGCGTCGGGATGGTGGCGGCGGTGCCGTAATTGGCTTGCGGGGCTTCGGCGAGGCCATGCTGACCTGTGCTCGCCTCGCCCCCACCCTGACCCTCCCCCGCCTGCGGGGGAGGGGACGCAAGCGGCGCGGCCACGGAATCGTTATTCGCATACGGGCTCGGCGTGTGCGGTCTGGAGCCCTCCCCCGCTTGCGGGGGAGGGTTGGGTGGGGGCGCCGCACGCGAGATATCGGACCGTCTTGCCCCCACCGGCTGCGGGTTCGGCCGCAGCGGCATCGGGTGGGGCTCTGCGGCATCGCGCTTCGCCACGTCCTCGCTCTTGCCGCGGGTCGAAGCGCGGGCGCGATGCGCGGCGGCCTCGCCGCCACTGCGGCGGTCCCAGGAGTTATCCGGCGGCGGCTGCAATCCCGTCGATGAGCCGATGCCGCTCTCGCCTCTGTTGATGGCGGGATTCAACAGCTCGGCGAGCGCCGGCCCGATCGGCTGCACGTCGGGCCGATGTGCTTTGGATTTCGGGGATTTCGCAGGTTTCTTGGTCGCGTCTGGATTCTTCGCCATGGCCGGAATATGGGACTGAAACGGCCGTCAGAAAAGAGCGAAGGCCAGCCATCGATGCTGTCGGCATGGAACGTGAGGGAAACCGAATGAGCGTAGCGCCCAAGGCCTTCATTGCGGGAGCGGTCATCGCTGCATTGTCAGGGAATTGTCAGCAGCTGGCAGCACAGCAGGCGGATGCCGAGCCGGCGACCCGCGCGGCCAACGCGACTTTCGCAAAGGATCTGCCGTTTGCCGATCGCGCCGACTTCGACGACGCCAAGCGCGGCTTCATCGCCACGGTGCAGGATGGCGTCATCGCCGGTCCGCGCGGGCCGGCCTTCGACACCAGGCCGTTCGCATTCCTCAACAGCGATCAGGTGCCGCCGACCGTCAATCCCAGCCTGTGGCGGCAGGCGCAGCTCAATGCCGCCAACGGCCTGTTCCAGGTCACGGACCGCGTCTACCAGGTGCGGGGCCTCGACATCTCGAACATGACCATCATCGAGGGCGACAGCGGATTGATCCTGATCGATCCCTTGCTGTCGAACGAGACCGCGAAGGCCGCGCTCGACCTCTATCTGAAGCACCGTCCGGCCAAGCCGGTCGTCGCCGTGGTCTACACCCACAGCCACATCGATCATTTCGGCGGCGCCAAGGGCGTCATCACCGCCGAGGATGCCGCCTCCGGCAAGGTCAAGGTGCTCGCGCCCGACGGCTTCATGGAGCATGCGGTCGCGGAGAACGTGATCGCGGGCGCCGCGATGGCCCGCCGCGCGCAATATATGTATGGCATCAACCTGCCGATCAGCGAGCGCGGTCAGATCGACATCGGGCTCGGCAAGGCGCTGTCGCGCGGCACCAACTCGCTGATCCCGCCGAACGACCTCATCAAGCAGGACTACGAGACGCGCACGATCGACGGCGTCGAGATCGAATTCCACCTGGTGCCGGGCTCGGAAGCGCCGGCCGAGATGCTGCTGTATTTTCCGCAGTTCAAGCTCCTGGACATGGCGGAAGACGCCACGCACAACATGCATAATCTCTACACGCTGCGCGGCGCCGAGATCCGCGACGGCCGGATGTGGTCGCGCTATATCGACGACGCCATCGCGCGCTATGGCGACCGCACTGACATCGTGATCGCGCAGCATCACTGGCCGATGTGGGGTAATGAGCGGATCGTCGCGTTCCTGAAGCGGCACCGCGACCTCTACAAGTTCATCCACGACCAGACGGTGCGGCTGCTCAATCACGGGCTGACGTCGACGGAGATCGCGGAAAAATTGAAGCTGCCGGCGAGTCTGGCCGGCGACTGGTCGGCGCGCGGCTATTACGGCACGCTGAGCCATAACGCCAAGGCGGTCTATCAGTTCTATCTCGGCTGGTACGATGCCAATCCGGCCGACCTCAACCCGCTGCCGCGCAGCGAGTCCGCCAAGAAGACCATTGATTACATGGGTGGGGCGGATGCCGTGCTGGCGCGGGCGCAGGAGGATTTCAAGGCGGGGCAATACCGCTGGGTGGCGAGCATCATGAGCCAGCTCGTCTTCGCCGACCCCGAGAACAAGGCGGCGCGCGCGCTCGGGGCCGATGCGCTGGAGCAGCTCGGCTACCAGAGCGAGGCCGCGACCTGGCGCGATGCCTATCTCACCGGCGCGGCCGAGCTGCGCAATGGACCGCCGAAGCCGCAAGCGGCGGCGAATGCCGAGCTCCTGAAGGGCGTCAGCATCGATCTCGCCTTCGATTTCCTCGGCGTGCGGCTGAACGCCGCCAAGGCCGAGGGCAAGCACATCGTGATCAACTGGACCTTCACCGATAGCGGCGAGACCCAGGTGATGAACCTGGAGAATTCGGCGCTGACCCATCGCGCCGGTCCGCTCGACGACAAGGCCGATGCCGGCGTCAAGCTGACCCGCGCCACGTTCGATGCGATCTCGAGCAAGCAGCGCACCATGCTGGCGGCGGTCGCGACCGGCGAGGTCGCGCTGTCGGGCAATCCGCTCAAGCTGCAGGAGCTGTTTGCGATGTTCGACGAGTTTGCCGGCGGCTTCGCGATCGTCGAGCCGCCCAAGCAAGCGGTGGAGTAGCTAGTGCCGCGTCGGCGGCTCGATGATGTCGAGATGCACGCCCTGGCAGGACACGCATTGCAGCGCCCAATATTCGGCGCCGCCGCGGCCGTCGATCACGCGCAGCACCGTCAGCTGCCCGTCGCAGTCGGGGCAACGGGAGCGGATCGTGGCACTCCAGTGCCGGATTTGAGGCTCGGCCATGATGGCGGTCCGCGGTGAGCAGTGAAAGGACTGGTTGAGAAGGGCTTTTTAGTTCGCCTGTTAGTTGGCTGGCACGGAAGCTTGCGAGTTATCCCCAGCGCTTCCGAAACCGATCGATGTGGCTCTTGGCATCGGCCACCGCCATTTCGACATCCGACCAGGCGAAGCCGACTTCCAGGCTGGGAAACGAGACCCCATTGATGATGACAGGGCTCATGTCCGAGCGGCGAATCCGCGCGTGCCAGAGACCTCGACCCGCTTCGAAAGGTTCGATGGTAAAATCCTCGTACTGATACGTCATAAGCAGTCCTGGTACCCGCGGTCCGAAATCCCCTGCGCGGATGCCGCGGATTCGAACCTGAGGGACTTCAGACCGAATAGCGGTACGCAAGCGGCGGCTCCCAGCAGGCTGACTTGAGCATTCGCGCAACCCGCTGCGGCGACCACGCACGCGAATTCCGGTCAGCAGGGCTGAAGACACCGAACCTCCATCACATCATGAATTTGTGCCGGCGTGTGTGAGTCGGTTCACATGATCACGTCTTTTTTGTCGAACGACGTCGGGTCGGGCCGCTGTGCCATCGGGCTGCGCTGCAGCATGCATGATCCAGCGGCGGAAAGCGGTAAAATCGCGCTGTCCGGACTGGAAGCTGCGATACACCAGATACCAGCGCTCGCCTTTGGGGACGCTGAGCGCAAACGGCGCAACCAGCCGGCCGGCAGCGAGGTCGTCATCGATATAAGGACGGATGCCCATGGCGACGCCGAGGCCGTCGACCGCGGCCTGCAGCGCCTGGCCGTAGTATTCGAAGACGGTGCCGCGCGCCGCGATCCGCGTCAGGCCGGCGGCCTTCAGCCAGAGCGACCAGTCCTCGGCGGCGTGTGCGACGCGCAAGAGGCTCGGTCCTTTCAGATCCGCGGGCCGCTTCAAGGAGGCCGCCAGCCGCGGCGTGCAGACCGGCAGCAGATCGGCGGCGAACAGCGGCTCGGCGACCAGGCCCGGCCAGGCTCCGTCGCCCAGCCGGATGCCGCAGCTCCAATCGTCGCCGAACGGGACCGCGGCGCCACCGGTCGTGATCCGCACCTCGATGTCGGGCTCTTCCTTGCTGAAATCCACCAGCCGTGGGATCAGCCACTTCATCGCAAAGGTCGGTCCCACCCCGAGCGTCAGCACGCGCCGATTCGCCGGCGCCATGACCTGCGCGGTGAGCGAGGCCAGCGCATCGAAGATCGGGGTCAAGCCGTTCTGATAGGTGCGGCCCGCGGCGGTGAGTGCCAGGCGGTTGGCCTTGCGCTCGAACAGCACGACGCCCAGCCGCTGCTCGAGCAGGTGGACCATGCGGCTGATCGCGGCAGCCGAGACGTTGAGCTCCGCACCGGCCGCGGCGAAGCTGCCACTGCGCGCCGCCGCCTCGAATGCCTTGATGCCGTTGAGAAACAGGACCCGCCGCATAAACCCTCAGGAAAGCTGATGGAGGACAACATAACTCGGTTTGCGTCACAGGCAATGCGGAGCAATTCATAGCTGCAGAGGAGAACGGACATGACGGCGGCGCTGATCACAGCACTTGGATTGTTGATGGTCGGGACAGCCTTCCTGTCCGGCATCTTCGGCATGGTGGGCGGGCTGATCCTGATCGGCGTGCTGCTGGCGCTGATGCCGCTGCCCGCGGCCATGGTGCTGCATGCGATCACCCAGATGGCCTCGAACGGCTGGCGCGCGGTGCTGTGGCGCCGCCATGTCCGCTGGCGGCCGGTCCTCGTCTATCTCATCGGTTGTGCGCTGGCGCTGGCGGCGTGGTCGCTGGTCCGCTACGTGCCGGACAAGCCGGCCGCACTGCTGATGCTCGGCATCACGCCGTTCCTGGCGCGGATGATGCCGGCCGGATTGAAGCCCGATCCGGACAGCATCTGGCAGGGCACGCTGTACGGCTCGGTCTGCATGGGGCTGATGCTGATGACCGGCGTATCGGGGCCGCTACTGGATACCTTCTTTTTGGGAGCCCGCTTCGACCGCCGCGCGATCGTCGCCACCAAGGCGACCTGCCAGGTCGCAAGCCACCTGACCAAGCTGATCTATTTCGGCGGCATCATCGACCAGGCCGCGCGCCTCGATCCTACGCTCGCGGTCGTTGCGATCGCCGCCTCGATGCTCGGCACCACCTTGGCCCGCCGCATCCTGGAGGCGCTGAGCGAGCAGCAGTTCCGGATCTGGGCCAACCGCCTGATCACGACCGTTGCCGGCTACTACATACTCTACGGCGGGTGGCTGCTGCTGTTTGCCCGCAGCACCCTCGCCGCCGATTAAGGGAGAGCGAGCATGAGCGAAATTGCCGATCCGCTGGTGCTGGACTTCGTCGAATGGATCGCGCGGGCGCCGCGCAGCCACGCCGAGGTGATCGCGACCTGGAAGACGTCGTGTCCGCGGCTGACGATCTTCGAGGATGCTGCCGAGTGCGGCTACGTCACGCGCGAGACCATCGTGGGCTTCGGCGTCGTGATCACGGTGACCGAAGCGGGCGAGCAGCTGTTGCGGACGCATGGGCGGACGTCGTAGGCGCGATCACATTTCTGCGGGTGCCGCGACCGGCATTGACTTGCGGATGCGTTCCGGCGAGTTTCATGCAGATGCATCTTCTTGCATGAGGCACAGGGAAACGCGCGATGATCGACCTCTATTACTGGACCACGCCGAACGGCCACAAGATCACGATGTTCCTGGAGGAGACCGGGCTGCCCTACAGGATCATCCCGATCAATATCGGCAAAGGCGAGCAGTTCGCGCCCGAGTTTCTGGCCGTGGCGCCGAACAACCGGATTCCCGCGCTGACCGACCATGAGCCGAAGGGCGGCGGCAAGCCGATCTCGATCTTCGAATCCGGCGCGATGCTGCTCTATCTCGCCGAGAAGACCGGGCAGTTTCTGCCCTCCAACATCTATGGCCGCTACGACGTGATCCAGTGGACGTTCTGGCAGATGGGAGGCCTCGGGCCGATGGCCGGGCAGAACCATCACTTCCGCAACTACGCGCCGGAAAAGATCCCGTACGCGATCGACCGCTACGTCAACGAGACCAATCGGCTCTATGGCGTGCTCAACAAGCGCCTGGCCGGCCGCGAATTCATCGCCGACGATTATTCGATCGCCGACATGGCCTGCTATCCCTGGGTGGTGCCGCACGAGGCGCAGGGCCAGAACATCGAGGACTTTCCGAACGTGAAGCGCTGGCTCGCCGACATCAAGGCGCGACCGGCGACGCAGCGCGCTTATGCCAAGGCCAAGGAAGTCAATCCCAATTACGGCCAGCCGGCGATCCGCACCGAAGAGGAGCGCAAGATCCTGTTCGGCCAGACCGCGTCGGTGGTGCGCTAGACGGGCCACGTTCCGGCTGTCATCATCAGCGAAAGCAGATGATCCAGTAGACGCAGCTGTTTCGATCAACAATGACCGGCTCGGCGTACTGGATGCCCCGCCTGCGCGGGGCATGACTATCGGGAACGGGAGGAACGCATGTCACTCAAACTGTTTGAACTCGTCGGCACCGACGAAACCCGTCCGTTCAGCCCCTATTGCTGGCGCATTCGAATGGCGCTGGCGCATAAGGGCCTCACAGCGGAATCGATTCCGTGGCGCTTCACCGAGAAGGCAGCGATCGCTCCGCACGGTGCGGACAAGGTCCCGGTGATGCTCGACCGCGACAAAGCGGTGGTCGATTCCTGGGTGATCGCGAACTACCTGGAAGACACCTATCCGGAACGACCGTCGCTGTTCGGCGGCGACGGCGGTCGCGCCGTGGCGCGCTTCATGAACTGGTGGGGCGACATCGCCATCGTCGGCGGCATCTTTCCGTTCATCATCGCCGACATCCCGAAAAATCTTGCCGCCGTCGATGCCGATTACTTCCGCGCATCCCGCGAGGCACGGTTCGGCAAGAGCCTCGAAGAGGTGATGGCCAATCGCGATCAGGCCGTGCCCGGTTTTCGCAAGTCGCTCGACCCGTTGCGGCTGACGATGAAGTCGCAGCCCTTCATTGGCGGTCAGCAGCCAAATTACGCCGACTACATCGTGTTCGGCGGCTTTCAATGGGCGCGCGTCGTGAGCCCCTTCAAGCTGCTGGATCAGGACGATCCCGTCTATGCCTGGCGCGAGCGGTTGCTCGACGCCTTCGATGGCATGGCGCGCAAGTCGCCGGGCTTTCCCGTCTAACGATCAGAACTTCGGCGGCCGGCGTTCGTGCCAGGCCGCCAACCCCTCCGCAAGATCGCGACCGCCGACGAGGCGGGCGAATTGCTCGCTCTCGACCAGCAAGCCCTCCGCAACCGCCATGTTGAGCCCACGCGTCGCAGCCGTGATGATGCTCGTGACCGCATCGGGCGAATGACGGGTGATACGGCGCGCAAGCTCGCGTGCGGCGGGCAGCAGCTCGTCATGCGGCACCACCGCATTGACGAGGCCGATCTCCATTGCGCGCTCAGGCGAGAACGGATCGCCGGTCAGTAGCAATTCGAGGCCGCGCTTGCGGCCGACCAGCCGCGGCAGCCGCTGTGTGCCGCCGAATGTCGGCGGCATGCCGAGCTTGATTTCGGGCTTGGCAAACGAGGCGCGCTCGCTGGCGATGGCGAGGTGCACGGCTTCCGTGATCTCGCAGCCCCCGCCGAAGGCCAGGCCATTGACGGCGGCGATCACCGGCTTGCCGAAGGACTCCAGCCGCGCGGTCAGGGCTTGCCCGCGCCGGACGAAATCGCGGATCGCCGCTCCACGGCCCTGACGAACGCTCACGGAGAATTCGTGGATGTCGGCGCCGGCCGAGAAAGCGCGCTCGCCGGCGCCGGTCAGGATGGCCGCGCGCACCGCAGAGTCGGTTTCGATGCGGTCGAGCGCGGCCATCAGCGCATCGATCAGACCGTAGTTCAGTGCGTTGAGGCGCTCAGGCCGGCTCAGCGTCAGGAGCGCGATGTGGTCCTCGATCTCGATCAGGACAGGGGCGGGCATGCAAGTGGTCTCCGGCTGGGCAAAGCAGTCATTAAAGTAGAGGAGGGTCCACATTGTGTATATTCACTGGTCAGTATACATTGACGCCATGGCCCGTTCCTCCGATCCGACCCGCACGCGCATCATCCAGGCGGCAAGCGCGCTGTTCTATAGCGAGGGGATCCGCGCCGTCAGCGTCGATGCGGTGGCGGAGAAGGCGGGGCTCACCAAGAAGACGCTGTATTATCATTTCCGGAGCAAGGACGACCTGATCGCCGCTTATCTCGCCGCGCGCGACCAGCCCAATCTGGCGCTGTTCAAACGCTGGTTCGAGGAGGCCGAAGGGGCTCTGCCGGACAAGGTCGCCGCCATCTTCACGAACCTCGCGCGCTCGGTGCGCCATCCGAAATGGCGCGGCTGCGGCTTCCTGCGCACCACGGCCGAACTCGCCAATCTGCCCGGGCATCCCGCGATCAAGATCGGCGCCGCGCACAAGAAGAAGTTCGAAGGCTGGCTGCTTGCCGCTTTCGAAGCCGCAGGGATTCGCGACGCGGGCGAACTGGCGCGGCAGATGCTGTTGCTATTGGACGGCGCTTTCGCCGTCGTGCTGCTGCATCGGGATGCCGGCTATATGGAGACGGCCGGCAGCGCCGCGCACGCGCTGGTCGCTGCTGCGCTCGCGGGCGGTCCCCGTCCTATCGGCGCCTCCGGCACGGACGGCATCCGCAGGCCCGCGACGGCATCGAAACGCGCGCACCGGCGTCCGCTAGGCCAATGAGCCGCGCCGCGGCTATGACCTGACGCCCGCGTCCGCTACTTCGGAAATCCGACCGTCTGCGACAGCAGGACCTCCTGATCGTGACTGAGGCCGAGCGCATTGGCGATCGCCTCGCGGTCGATCCAGGCGCGGATAACGGTCGCCAGCCCGTTCGCGGCGGCAAACAGGTAGACATTCTGGGTGATCGCGCCGGCCGCAACGTTCGCATAGCTCGCGCGCATGTTCACCGGGATCAGCTTCATCCGACCGTGGTCGGCGACATAGACGAGGTCGAGCGGCGCATTGTCGACGAAATCCTGATAGCCGGTCACGCGCCTGACGTCGCTGCCGGCGACAAGGCGGAGTGCGTTTGCGGCTGCATCGTAAAGATATGCCCCGGTGGGCAGGGCAACGTAGATGTCGATTTCCTGAGTGTTCATCGCCGATGGGGCGGTGCGTCCGCCGTCATCGCGATTGATTCCGTTGGCGGCCCACAACAGGTTGGCGAGAAGCGGCAGCGGCAGTTCGGTGGCGGCGAACTCGCGCGAGGAATGTCGCTCCGCAAGCGCCAGCATCAGGGGCGCGCGCTTGTCGGGGGGCGGCAGGGGGAGGGTCGGCGAGGCGTCGCCACGGACGGGTTTCGGGCGGAGACGTCCCATGGCGCCGAGCGCAAACTTGGTCAGCGTGCTCACGATGAACTCCCAGGCGGCGTTGCGATCAGTGCATCACGCACCGCATTCGGAGATCGCGTATTGCGTCAGATCAAGGAACGCGTCGCACCGGAAGTCATTCGAGAACCGCCACTCTGGCCCGCGTCTTTGCCGTTGTGAAGCTGCTCCCGGAATTCTAGCTACATGGAACCCCTGGCAGCGCCGCGCACGCGCTCGTGACCGCTGCATTTTCCGCCGCGCTACGCAGCGCAGCCGCGTCCGGTCACTCGCTCGCCGAGGACAACGGCACTGACCATTTCGGTCGCGAGGCCATCGAAATCCGACAGGCGCAAATAGCCGTTGGCAAACGCCTCCTGCGTCAAGCGCACAATGCGCCGGTCGTCGGGCGTGTCCCATTGCTTGGCAATATAGTCAGCGCCGGCTGGACCGTAGATCTCTGGGTAGCGATCATGCTGGTTCTGGCGATCACGGTAGTACGCATTCAATCCGCCAATGAATTTCGGTCGGTTCGGGCCGCAGCGCTCGCTCCATGGCCTATCGAGCGCAGCCAAGGCGTCTTTGCGATTCGATCGGCGAGCATCCTCGATGTATTTCTCGTGTTCGTCGAATTCTATTCCACTTATCGGCGTGAAAGATTCGGGTGTTGGAGTCGCTGCCGGCGTCCAGGTGCGCACGGCAACTTGCCAGATCACGATGGCCCAGACGATGAACCAGAGGCGACTCATCGCGCGTCTCGCCCCGTATGCAGCTGTCTCGGCAGGCAGATTGGTGATTCGTCGTCACCCCAGAAGGACGGTCCGGTGAACTGAAGCATCTCGAACCGAACATCTTCCGGAAAATCGACCTTGACCACGCCCTTTTGCTCGAAGGCCTCGTTGAAGGCACCCTGCACGCGCTTGTCCAGCGGAGTCGAGAACGTGTCTGCGGCATCCCTGATCGTCTTGTCGCTGCAGAACATCATCAGGCCTCCGGGGCGGGGGCAATCCAGTTTGGCGATGTAGGCCCGCGTATAGGCCGTCACGGCATCGACCAGGTTCTTCTTCATCGTCTTGTCGCATGGCGACATTTTGTAGGCGGTGGCAGCCTGGAGCGCGTCGAGTCGCAGCGCATCGAGCTTGGGATTCTTGTCGCTCTGCGAAGTGTGCTCGGCGATCCAGGCCTTTCGCTCGAATTCCTTGGCATGATCGTCGCCGAAGGTCGTATCAACAAGCGCAGGGACTTGCGCGGCTAACTGGGGGGCCGGCGCTCGCATCGGAAAGCCGCGAATGGCCCAACTGACACCCACAAAGGTCGTGACGAAGGCAATGCAGACAACGACAACGAAGCGGGTCATGAAACGCTCATTTGGAATTCGAGCGCGATGTAGCATTTAGGGGTTAACCGGAAAATATGGCCTGCATTCCGCAGGGAAGATCGTAAATAGAGTTTAGCAGCCTAAGCCTGCTTTTGATGAGATCGGATCGCTGCCAGACAGGCCGCGTGCTGGTCGGCTCATAGATCTGCGGGCTGACTGCCGTCGCCACGCGCGAGATCCAGAACCCCGTTTCTCGCGAGGAGCTTGATCGCCGCATAGAGACTCGGGAGCACGGCGGCACATCGCGCCCGCGTCTCCTCGGTCGGTGCGACGATGTCCGGGACCATCAGCGTGATCGCGCCGGCGGCATGGGCTGCCGCGACCCCGGGATTGGAGTCCTCCACGGCGAGGCAAGCTTGCGCAACGGTGCCGAGGCGCTCGGCGGCGAGCAGATAGAGGTCGGGATGCGGCTTGCCGCGGCTGACATCATCGCGCGTCAGGATTGCGTCGAAGCGCGCGCCGATGCCGGCCGCGCCGAGATGCTGCGCGGCCGTCCGCCGGGACGAGGACGTGACGATCGCCTTTGGGAGGCAGGCGGCTTCGAGCGCATCGAGCAGCGCGATCGCGCCACGCTTCAACGGCAAGCCCTGTTTGAGAATCTCGGCGCAGTTCGCCGCGAACAGCCCGTTCACCTGCTCGATCGGAAAGTCAGCGCCGAAATGCTCGCGCAAAAGCAGCTGACATTCCGGGCCGGGGATGCCGATCATCCGGTGGCACAGCGCCTCGACGCCATCGGTGTAGCCGAGCGTCCCCAGCGCTGCGATCGAAGCTTCGAGATAGACCTTCTCGGTGTCGAGCAGCGTGCCGTCCATGTCGAGCAGGACGGCCTCGATGTGCCAGCGTTCCATCACCGCGCAGCCGCATTCTGCTCATTCGCAAGCCTGCGCAGGCAGTCGCGGCACAAGCAGTCCTGATCCGAGCCGCTCGCGCCGGCGGCGGGCAGCGGCAAGCGAACGGCTTCTTCGAAGCACCAGCAGGCCCCGCCGGGATCGCAGGTGAATTCGGTCCCGCAGGCTGCGCAGGTAAGGCGGCGCGCAACGCCTTCCAAAAGCTGGGCGCTTTCTAAACGATTTGTCACGATCGGAACCGCGCCCTTTCATGTCAGGTTCATGTGGCCGCCAAGTATAGTGGCGCGCCGGCCAATATGCCACAGTGCAAGCTGGGCGCTGCATCGGCCGGTGCATGAGATCGTGTAGGTGATGACGATGGCCCGTGATCCGCAAGCAGCCCTCGTTGCGCTCAATCGTTTCGGCTTCGGTGCGCGCGGCGGCGCGTCAGGCGATTTCACCAATGCGGCGACGGACCCGCGCGGCTTCGTCAAATCAGAGATCGCTCGCGCGAGTGGTGCGCTGCTCGAGGTGCCTGGGCTGCAATCGACGCAAGCCTTGGCGGAAGCCGTCTTCGCCTATCAGGACGAGGTGAAGCGCGCGCGAGAAATGGCGAGATCCGGTGCGCCAACAACCGAGTCTCCTCCGTCGGCTCCAACGGGTGGCAAGCGGCTGCAACGTAGCCTCTCGCTCAACGCGCTCGCCAGCAACATCGGAGGCGGCGCGCGGGAAACGAAGCCTGCGGACGGCGATGCGAGCATGGCCGCGCCTGGCGTCGCCCAGTCCAACGCGGCAATGCAGCCCAATATGGCCAGGCCGGCGCCGCAGCCACAACAACCGCTCAACGTGATCCAGAAGACCTACCGCGTTGAAGCCTTGGCTCGGCTGCAGCGTGCGGTGCTGGCCGACTGCGGATTCACCGAGCGGCTGGTGGCATTCTGGTCGAACCATTTCTGCATTTCCGCCAGCAAGGGCGAACTGGTTCGGATCTGGGCCGGCGCATTTGAACGCGAGGCAATCCGCCCGCATGTGTTCGGCCGCTTCGCGGACATGCTGAAGGCGGTCGAGCAGCATCCGGCCATGTTGTTCTTTCTCGATAACCAGCAATCGCTGGGACCGGACTCGCGGGCCGGGCGGAATCGCCAGCGTGGCCTGAACGAGAATCTGGCGCGCGAGATTATGGAACTGCATACACTCGGCGTCGGCGGCGGCTACACCCAGGAAGACGTCACCACGCTCGCGCGCATCATCACGGGCTGGACCTTCGCCGGGCGGCGGGGCCAATTAGGGACGCCAGGCAGCTTCGCGTTCAACGCCAACGCGCACGAGCCGGGGCCGCAGACCTTGCTCGGCAAGGTCTATCAGGGCAACGGCCTGGCGCAGGGCGAAGCCGCGCTCGCCGACATCGCGCGCCATCCCTCGACCGCAAGATTTATCGCGACCAAATTCGTGCGCCATTTCGTTGCCGATGATCCTCCGCCCGCACTGGTGGCGCGGCTCGAGAGCGTGTTCAGGAGCACCGATGGCGACCTGAACGCGCTCACGCTCGCGCTCGTCGACGCCGACCAGGCGTGGTCGGCGCCGCTGACCAAGATCCGCAACCCTTATGAATTCCTGGTGGCGAGCGGACGCTTGCTGGCCCGGGTGCCGGAAGATCCCGGCCCTTATCTCGGCGGCCTCAATAGCCTGGGGCAGCCGTTGTGGACCCCGGCGGGCCCCAATGGCTTTCCCGATACCAACGCGGCCTGGGCCGCGCCGGAGGGCATGAAGTTGCGGCTCGACATCTCTGCGCAGCTGGCCTCGAAGCTCGGCAATGCGATCGATGCGCGCGAGCTGCTGGATCTCGTCGCGGGCGACGCAGCGTCGAGCGAGACGCGGCGCACCATCGAACGGGCGGAGTCGCGCCAGCAGGCGCTCGCGCTGTTGTTGATGTCGCCGGAATTCCAGAGGAGATGACGATGGAGCTGATCAAGCCGCCGCTGCTGACGTCACGCCGCCAGTTTTTGCTCGCCGGCGCATCCTTCGCTGCCTGGGCTTACCTGCCGAGGTCAGCATGTGCCGCGGATGCGCGCGATCCGCGTCTTGTCGTCATCATCCTGCGCGGCGCGCTGGATGGCCTCGCCACGGTCGCTCCGATCGGCGATCCCGATTATGCCGGCCTGCACGGCGCGATCGCGTTGAGCGCCGACGGTCCGCATCCTGCCCTCGTGCTCGACGCGTTCTTCGCGCTGCATCCGTCGATGCCGGAATTCGCCCGCATGTATCGGGACAAGCATGCGGCGGTGGTGCATGCGGTCGCGACGTCCTATCGTGATCGCTCGCATTTCGACGGTCAGGACGTGCTGGAGAGCGGATTTCCCGGTCCCGGCCGGGTGCAGTCCGGCTGGCTCAACCGCGCCGTCGAGGCGCTGCCGCGTGGCGAGCACGTGGCCGGTGCGCTCGCGGTCGGGCCGACCACGCCGCTGGTGTTGCGGGGCACGGCTCCGACGGTCGGTTGGGCGCCGGTGAGCCTGCCGCAAGCCGATGACGACACCGCGATGCGCCTCATCGATCTCTACACCCATCGCGATCCGGCGCTGGCGACCGTGCTCTCGCAAGGCCTGCAACTGGAGAAAGTCGCGCTCGGCAATGATATGAAGGTCAAGCTCGGCGGCAACGCCGCCGCAGCCATGCGCCAAGTCGCGCGGGGTGCCGCCAAGCTGATGGCTGCCGATGACGGTCCGCGGATCGCAGCGCTCGCGTTCGACGGCTGGGATACCCATGCCAATGAAGGCGGCGCGGTCGGGCGCCTCGCCGGCCTGCTCTCGGGTCTCGACGGCGCGCTGGCCGAATTCGAGAGCGGGCTCGGCTCACATTGGCGCGACACCGTCGTCGTGGTCGCAACCGAGTTCGGCCGCACGGCGAAGATCAACGGCACCGAGGGCACCGATCACGGCACCGGCACCGTCGCGCTGCTCGCGGGTGGTGCCGTGAACGGTGGCCGCGTGATCGCGGACTGGCCAGGCCTGAAGCCCGCGAACCTCTATCAGGCCCGGGACCTCGCGCCGACGACCGATCTGCGCGCTGTGCTGAAGGGTGTGCTCGCCGATCATCTCGGCATCGGCGATCGCGCGCTGGCTGCAACCGTATTCCCGGACAGCGCCGCAGTGAAGCCGATGAAGGGATTGGTGGCGTAGGCGGGCGGCCGCAAAGTCTGCTACTGAGGTGTCGCGGCACATACCGTAGCAGGAGATCAGCATGTTCATCGCCATGAATCGCTTTCGCGTCGCCAAGGGCTCGGAGGCCGCTTTCGAGCAGGTCTGGGCGTCGCGCGACAGCCACCTCGATAAGGTGCCGGGCTTCGTCGAGTTTCATCTGTTGAAAGGGCCCGAGGCCGAGGATCACACGCTTTACGCCTCGCACACGATCTGGGCGAGCCGTGCCGCCTTCGAGGATTGGACACGCTCGGAGGCCTTCCGTGCCGCGCACAAGGGCGCCGGCGACCACAAGGTGATGTATCTCGGTCCGCCGCAATTCGAAGGCTTTGAAGTGCGGCAGACGGTCGGCGGAAAGTAAGCGCCGACAAACAGGCGCAACAATAGGTTACAAAAAAAATGCGGCCCCGGTCAGATGCGGCAACTGACGGGACCGCTGCGCATGATCCTTGACGGGGGGCCTGATCAAACGCCGGATGAGGATAGCCTTGCCGTGTTACGTAGTCGTGACAGTCGCATGATCGAACCGCAGCAAGCTTTCGCTGCAACTCTCGTGGTGTTACATCGTCTTGCGATACACGATGAACCCCGAACGCTCCGCGACCTTGTCATAGAGCGCCTGCGCGACAGTATTGGTCTCGTGGGTCTGCCAATAGACACGCGGCGATCCGGCACGCCGGGCTTCGTCATAGACCGCCTCGATCAAAGCGCGCCCAACGCCCTTGCCGCGCGCGGCGTCCGCCGTGAACAGATCGTTCAAGTAGCAGAGCGGTACGATCGCCGTTGTCGTGCGGTGAAAAAGATAATGCGCAAGCCCCAGCAATGTCCCGCCGCTTTCAGCGACCACCGCATGCACCGGCTCATAGGCGTCGAAGAAGCGCGACCACGTCGTTGCGGTCACTTCCGCCGGCAGTGCAGTCGCGCCGCTGCGTCCATAGAAGGCGTTATAGCCGTCCCAGAGCGGCAGCCAGCGGTCGTAATCCTGGCGCGTGATGGCGCGAATGGTCAGTGCGTCGGACATCGAAGGTCTCACCATGTGAACGAACCTTCGATACGCGGCATATCTTACAGGATCAATCCGGCTCGGATGTTTGTTGTGTGGGCGGCTCGGCGGCGCGGACTTGGACCACCGGACCGTCGCTGAGCGGCCACAGCGAGAGTTCGCCGCGGCGCTCGATGGCGATGACAAGGGAGGCGGCCAGCAGGATCGCGAGAGCCAAGCTGACGGCAACGATTACGACAGTTGATTTCATCGCCATGTGGTGCGCGCGAGACGATCATCGCCTGTTGTCGCGAAAACCGCGATGGGTTGTCATAATGGCCTGAAGCTACGTGGGGATGGACAGGCTGGCTTTGATCGTCAGCACCGCGATGGTGACACTGACGCAAAGTGACAGCGTGCCGACGGCGATGATCGCGGCCACCATGTTGGTGAAATGCGAGGAGAGCGTGAGTGTCGTCTCGCCGTGAAAGCCGGCCTCCGACAGGTTCGGGCCCGAGCCACGTCGTTGCGACGTTCGCAACGGATGGCTGCGGGGAAGCCTTGTAGACTTCACGAGCGGGGCGCGAGGCGACCGAACCATGAACCGGAATCCCTTACCCGTACATGCACGGGCGAATCACCCGCAGAAGTAAATTCTAAGGGAATGGCAGGCAGGATTGCGGCGGTGCGCCATGGAAAAAGGCGAAATCGAGGCAGTGCAGGGGTTTGTTCCCGCTAATCCGGGTTTTTTACCCGATATTTTGCTTTTGGGGCCGACTGCCCATCAGTCGTAGTCGGCGGCGATTCCGGCGCTGTCGGCCACGTCGGCCGGTTGCCAGTCCATCGTCACGAAGCCGGGGGTCTGCTCGACCCGCCGCAGCCAGGACCGCACTTTCGGAAACGTCGAAAGATCGTAGTCGCAGCGGTCGGCGACATGGGTATAGCCATACAGCGCGATGTCGGCCACCGTGAGCTGGCCGGCGGCAAAGTAGTCGTTGCCCTTGAGATGATTCTCCATCACCTGCAGCGCCGCATAGCCGCGCTCCATCCAGTCCTCCAAGGCGTGCGTCTGCAGGTCGCGCCCACCCTTCACCAGCAAGAGCCAGAAATAGGCCGCGCCGATGTTCGGCTCCAGCGCGTGCTGCTCGAAGAACATCCATTGCAGCGCTTCGGCGCGCTCGATGCGGGATTCCGGCACCAGGGGCGTGCCGCCAGCGACATACCAAAGGATCGCATTGGACTCCGCGATGAAGCGCTCATCGCCGACCTCGAGCAGCGGCACCTGGCCGCTCGGGTTCTTGGCGAGGAATTCAGGCGTGCGGCTTTCGCCGCGCAGGATGTCGATCTCGACCGCCTGATAGGGCGCGTTCAAAAGCGCGAGCGCAAGGCGGACCTTGTAGCTGTTGCCCGAGCGCTGCATCGAATAGAGCTTGTACATTCGGCCGTTTCGGTTTGACGAAGCTTGCGATGGAAGGAAGCGCCACGCGCAGTCTACCAGAGCAGGATAGCAAATCATCCCGCAATGCGGCCAGACAATGATGCCGAAGGCGGCGCGCTGCAAGGGCCGGCGGCTGGAAAAAGTCGAAAAGCACTGCCGCAGTGCAGCGGCGAGCAACAACTTGTCCGCCCGTTCAAACAAATGAGATCACGCTTGCGCGATATGCGCCTGCACGGCGATCTCGGCAGCGCGATCATTCCACGCGCGTCGCATGGTGAGGGTGAATAGCATCAGCATGACGATCAGGCCGAGCGGAACGGTGGTGAGGCCGGCGACACTGCGTGATAGCAGCGGCACGATCCAGGCCGCGCCAAGCAGGCTGATCTCATAGTCGCGAAAACCGTGCGCAAGACCGTGGCGGACGAAGAAGATGATCGAAACGGCGAGCACGACGAGATCGTAATCGAGCACGTAGGGCGTCGCCAGCAGGCTCGCGGTGGCCAGCGCCGAAGCCTTCAAATCGAATGCGGCATCGCTGTGCCAAAGCCAGGCAATGCTCGCTGCGAGCGTCAGCGCAAGCAGCATCTGCATGGCGTAGGCAGTGTGGATGTCGGCGCCCCAATGCCGCACTGCGGAGAAGATCGACTGGATCTTCTCCCAGCCGGTGCCACCCTGTTCGAGCACCACGGTCTGCGTGAAATTCATCGATTGAAAGAAGGCATGCCACACCTCGCTGCCGAGCGTGGCAAAGCTGATGGCGACCAGCGCCGCCACCGTGGCGGCGGCCGCCGCAATGGCCGACCAGCGCGAGCCTGCCAGCAGCGCGAGCGGGATCAGCACCCCGAATTGCGGCTTGTAGGCGAGCAGGCCGATCAGCACGCCGGCGAGCCAGGGCTTGCGCTCCAGCGCGAGCATGGCCCCACCCAGAAGGGCCGCGGTGAAGAACGCGTTCTGGCCGTGGCCGATATTGACGAACACTGCCGGGAAGGCTGCCGCCACGAGCAGGGTTTCCGGGCGCGGTAGCATTGCACGCATCACCGCGAGATACATCGCAAGGCTCGCAAACACCCACAGCGCCAGTCCGCCGGCATAAGGAAGGAGCGCCGTCGCGGCGGCGATGGCGAAAAAGAACGGCGGATAATGCCAGCCGAAGAACGGCACGTCGCGGCCGTCGAACACGGCCATCTCGGCGGCGTGCTGCAGCGGCGGGTCGTAGGCATCGGCCGCCTTGCCCTTCAGGGTCAGCACCCCTGCCGCATAGACATTGGAGAAATCGGTGCCGATCGGCTTGCCGTTGCGGTCGACCAGATGATCCGAGAGCGCGATCCAGCCCGCGATGGCCACCACCGCGAGCCCCAGCAGCATCAGGCTGTAGGTTCTGATCCGCGCGGCCGTCAGCCAGTCGCCGGATCGCAAGGCGGCAAGGAAATCGTTCATTTTCGGCCGGCAAATTCGAACAATGTTACGTGGCAGCCTAGCCGGGCGGCTTTAATGTTCCCTAAAGTCTTGGGAGCCATGTGGTTAAGCTTCTTGCGATGCAGCGCCGCACGCCTTACGATGCGGCGTTTCCCAAACATGACAAGTCGTGGCCGAAGAGCGGTTCACGACGCCTGCATAGGAGCTGATGATGCCTTTCCTTGCCGCTGCGCTCGACCGTGTGAAGCCGTCCGCGACCATCGCGGTCACGGACAAAGCGCGCGTCCTCAAAGCGGCGGGCCGCAACGTCATCGGCCTCGGCGCCGGCGAGCCGGATTTCGACACGCCGGAGAACATCAAGCAGGCGGCGATCAAGGCGATCCAGGACGGCAAGACCAAGTACACCGCGGTCGACGGCATCCCCGAGCTGAAGGAAGCCATCATCGCCAAGTTCCAGCGCGAGAACGGGCTCAGCTACAAGCCGAACCAGGTCATCGTCGGCGTCGGCGGCAAGCAGGTGCTGTACAACGCGCTGATGGCGACCATCAATCCGGGTGACGAGGTGATCGTGCCGGCGCCCTATTGGGTCAGCTATCCCGAGATGGTCGCGCTCGCCGGCGGCGAGCCGGTGCCGGTGGTCTGCACCGCCGAGCACGGTTTCAAGCTGCAGCCGCAGGCCCTGGAAAAGGCGATCACGTCGAAGACCAAGTGGCTGATCCTCAACTCGCCGTCGAACCCGACCGGCGCGGCCTACAGCAAGGCCGAGCTGAAGGCGCTCACCGACGTCCTGGTCAAGCATCCGCATGTCTGGATCATGACCGACGACATGTATGAGCACCTGGTCTATGACGACTTCGTGTTCACCACGCCGGCGCAGATCGAGCCGAGCCTGCTCGACCGCACGCTGACCGTGAACGGCGTCTCCAAGGCTTATTGCATGACCGGCTGGCGCATCGGCTACGCTGGCGGGCCTGCGCAACTGATCAAGGCGATGGCGACGATCCAGTCGCAATCGACCTCGAACCCGTGCTCGATCGCGCAATGGGCCGCAGTCGAGGCCTTGAACGGTCCGCAGGATTTCATTCCGAAGAACAACAAGATCTTCAAGGAGCGGCGCGACCTCGTGGTCTCGATGCTCAACCAGGCGAGCGGCATCGAATGTCCGCGCCCTGAAGGTGCGTTCTATGTCTACCCGTCCTGCGCCGGCACGATCGGCAAGACCGCGCCGTCGGGCAAAGTGATCGAGAACGACGAGGCGTTCGTCACCGAATTGCTGGAAGCCGAAGGCGTCGCGGTGGTGCACGGTTCGGCGTTCGGCCTCGGCCCGGCATTCCGCATCTCCTACGCAACCAAGACCTCCGACCTCGAGGACGCCTGCAAGCGCATCCAACGCTTCTGCGGCAATTTGAGGTAATCGGGCAACAGCGCCCTCGAATCCGGAACTGTCAATTTCCGCCCGGGAAAGCGCCATGTTTTCAACATGGCGCTTTTCTTGTGTCTGCAACGCAAGTTTGTAGCGTTGCGGAGTTCGAGTTTTGACGCGCCGGGTCCTGCTGTCGATCGTGTTGTTGGCTTGGTTCGCACCGGTCGCGCAGGCCCATTATCTCCGGCCGATGCGTGTCGGCATCCTCGAATGCGAAGGCCATCGGCATCCCGGCTATTTCGTGACCTCCTCTGCACGCCTGCGCTGCTTGTTTCGCAGCCAGGGCTATCGCCCCGAGCGCTATGCCGCGCGGCTGCGCCGCTTCGGGATTGATCTCGGCGTCACCGCGCGGACCAGGCTGGCCTGGGCCGTGACTGCACCGGTCAACGAGTTCGGCCGCAGCGAGTTGCGCGGGCGCTATGGCGGCTTCACGGCCAACGGTTCGGCCGGCGTCGGCTTCGGCGGCAATTTCCTGTGGGGCGGACCTGATCGTGCAGCGGCGCTGCAGCCGATCAGCCTGCAGGGCCAGATCGGCCTCAACATCGCCGCCGGCGTCGTCGAGGTCGATCTGCAGCCGATTCTGCCACTGCATCGCAGTCCGAGCCATCCGTCGTCCCACCTCGAACTATTCTATCGTTGAGCCCGCGAGAGGCGCGCAGCGCTGCGACGATTTGTCGACCTGATCGGTGTGAAGAACTTCGCGGACGAAGCGGAGTGGATGAATGGAGGTTCAGGAACGCGAGCATCCGCCGCGTCTCCATGGGGTTTCCGCGAGTCGAAATCGCTTCGTCGCCGTTCGTCTTGATTGTCTTTCGCAGCGAAGATGCTTTCGCCTCCTGGTACGAACTCCTTCATTGTGCCATAGATGCGGTGCGCGGTTGATCGCGCTCCTGATCGCCGGGCCTGCATCATCTTTCATTTCATCCGGAGTTTTTGTTCATGCGCTCGTCTCTCCTTGCGGGGCTCGCGGCCATCGTCGTGGCGGCCACCGGCGCCGGCGCTCATGCGCAACAGATGGACCGCGTCCGCGTCGGCGTGCTCGAATGCCGCGGCGGCACGAGCATCGGATTTATTGTCGGCTCGGTCACTCATCTCGGCTGCGTGCTGCGCGCCGATGGCTTGCCCGAGGACCGCTATATCGCGACGATCCGGAAGGTGGGCGTCGACCTCGGCATCACACAGGAATCGACGCTGGCCTGGGTGGTCTATGCGCCTGTCGCGCGGCTCGGGATCGGCGATCTGTCGGGCGACTACGCCGGCGCCCAGGGCTCGGCGGCGGTCGGCGTCGGCCTCGGCGGCAACGTGCTGATCGGCGGCTCCGCCAATTCGATCGCGCTGCAGCCGCTCAGCGTGCAAGGGCAGGTCGGCCTCGCCGTGTCGGCAGGACTCGAAAGCCTGGAACTGCGTCCGGGTCGTTGATCTTCCTTTTGTAATCTTCCCTTTGTCGTGAACACGGCCTCTCTCCGTAAAGCCCCGGGGAGAGGAAGCGTCTCTGCAACGCAGCGACGTTTTCCCGCTTGCCAAAGTAGCTCGCCAGGCAGAGCATTAGCCTTCGCCGACCCAATCAAGGGCCGAGCTCCAGATCAAGGAGGCGGCGAATGGGACAAGACGTCAGAAGTCCCCGCGGTCCACGGTGCATCGCACTGGTGGGCCCTTTCCAAAGCGGTAAAACCACTCTGTTGGAAGCGATCCTGGCGCGGACGGGCGCGATTGCGCGCGCCGGCAGCGTCGACGCCGGCACCTCCGTCGGCGACGCCAGCCCTGAGGCGCGCCATCATAAGATGAGCATCGCCCTGACGGTCGCGACCACGCAATTCATGGGTGACAGCTACACGTTCCTCGACTGCCCAGGCTCGATCGAATTCGCGCACGACATGCGCGGGGCGCTGCCTGCGGTGGACGCCGCGATCGTAGTCTGCGAGGCGGACGAGAAGAAGCTGCCGCAGTTGCAGATCATCCTGCGCGAACTGGAAGAGCTCGGCATTCCGCGTTTTCTGTTCCTGAACAAGATCGACCGCGCCAATGCGCGGATCAGGGACACGCTGGCGATCTTGCAGCCGGCCTCACGCATGCCGCTGGTGTTGCGACAAATCCCGATCTGGAACGGCGAGTTGATCGAAGGTTTCGTAGACCTCGCGCTGGAACGGGCCTTCGTCTATCGCGAGCATAAGGCTTCCGAGGTGATCGCGCTCGAAGGCGGCGATCTCGACCGTGAGAAGGAGGCGCGCTTCTCGATGCTGGAGAAGCTCGCCGACCATGACGACGCGCTGATGGAGCAGTTGCTCGAAGACATCCAGCCGCCGCGCGATGCCGTGTTCGATGATCTCGCCCGCGAGCTGCGCGAAGGGGTGATTTGTCCGGTGCTGCTCGGCTCGGCGCTGCGCGAGAACGGCGTGCTGCGCCTCCTGAAGGCGTTGCGCCATGAAGCGCCAGGTGTGGCCGAGACCGCGAAGCGGCTCGGCGTGAAGGACCAGAAGGAAGCGCTCGGCTACGTTTTCAAGACGCTCCATCTGCAGCATGGCGGCAAGCTGTCGTTGACGCGGCTCCTGGCCGGTCATCTCGACGACGGCGCCACGTTGCATGCGGCTTCGGGCGAGACCGCGCGGGTCTCCGGTATTCTTGCCGCCAACGGCAGCTACGATAGCAAGCGCGCGGCCGCGGAAGCCGGAGACACCGTTGCACTTGGCAAGCTCGACCCGGTCAAGACGGGCGACACGATCGCGACCGGCAAGAGCGCGCCTGCGGCACTGACCAAGGTCGAGCCGTGCTCTCCGGTGCTCGCGATCTCGATCGCCGCTATCGACCGTAAGGACGACGTCAAGCTGGGTCAGGCACTGCTCAGGCTGAGCGAAGAGGATCCGTCGCTTTCGATGGTGCAGAACCAACGCACCCATGACACGGTGCTATGGGGGCAGGGCGAGATGCACCTGCGAGTCGCGCTGGAGCGCTTGCGTGACCGCTTCGGCGTCAATGTCAAATCGCATGCGCCGGGAATCGGCTATCAGGAAACCATCCGAAAGCCCATCACCCAGCGCGGGCGCCACAAGAAGCAGTCCGGCGGCCACGGCCAATTCGGGGATGTCGTACTCGAGATCAAGCCGTTGTCGCGCGGCGAGGGTTTCAAGTTTGCCGAGACCGTGGTCGGCGGCGCGGTGCCGCGCAACTACATCCCGGCGGTGGAAGAGGGCGTCGTCGATGGGCTTGCGCGCGGCCCGCTCGGTTTCCCCGTGATCGACGTCGCGGTGACGTTGACCGACGGCTCCTATCACAGCGTCGACTCCTCCGATCTCGCGTTCCGGACCGCGGCCCGGATCGGTCTCAGCGAGGCGCTGCCGCAGTGCCAGCCGGTGCTGCTCGAGCCGATCTACACGGTCGAGATCGTCTGTCCCACCGATGCGACCGCCAAGATCAATGCCATTCTGTCGGCGCGACGCGGCCAGATCCTCTCCTTCGACACGCGCGACGGCTGGCCGGGCTGGGATTGCGTGCGGGCGATGATGCCGGAGGCCGAGATCGGCGAACTGATCGTCGAATTGCGCTCCGCCACCGCCGGGGCCGGCAGCTTCACTCGCCAGTTCGACCACATGGCCGAGGTGACGGGGCGCGCCGCCGAGCACATCATCGCTTCGCATCGGGATGCGGCCTAAGGACTAAGCCTCTCGTTCGGCTGCGGGCCTCCCCCTCTCCGGGGGGAGGTTTGCTCTTGCTTCACGTCCTTGTGTGATGTATTTTACATCATTGTCTTGGTTCTAAGCATCAGTTATGATGCTTGTCACGTGAGGCCAGTGTGATCACGTCGTTCCAGATGCGGGCAGCGCGAGCGCTGCTCGGGATAGATCAGAAAACCTTGGCCGAGCTGGCCGGTGTGTCCTTACCGACGATCCAGCGGATGGAAGCCTCTACAGGCAACGTCCGGGGCGTCGTGGATACGCTGACCAAGGTCGTCGATGCGCTCAATCGTGCGGGCGTGGATCTGATCGGCGAACATACGCGCAGCGAGAATGGCGGGCGCGGTGTTCGTCTGAAGGAGCCGGGACCGCCTCCGCCGCGTGGGCCGTCAAATATTGAGGCTGAACGCGATGACGCGTCATAGGCTTGCGCCGCACGGCGGAGCCGGCGCGTTTCGTCGTGCTTGAGACATCGTTGCGTGGCGGGAGCCGGCCGATGATACGACGGGAGCATTGTAAATGAGCATTGCCAGTGAGCGCGTGACGCGGAGCCGGGGCGCGGAGCATCAGCCGACTTTCGCCGAGCTGTTTTCGCCCAAGCTGCTGACCGTGCTGCGCGAAGGCTATGGCCTCTCCGACCTCCGGGCGGATGCACTCTCTGGTCTTACCGTTGCGATCGTAGCGCTTCCGCTCTCCATGGCGATCGCGATCGCCTCCGGCGTCTCGCCGGGACGAGGGCTCTATACCGCCGTGATCGGCGGCTTCCTGGTGTCGCTGCTCGGTGGCAGCCGTTTCCAGATCGGTGGTCCGGCCGGCGCTTTCATCGTGCTGGTCGCCCATACCGTCGATGTCCAGGGCCTCGACGGCGTGATCCTGGCGACCATGATGTCCGGTGTGATCCTGGTGATCGCAGGCTACTTGCGGCTTGGCACCTACATCAAGTTCATCCCCTATCCGGTGACGGTCGGCTTCACGGCAGGCATCGCCGTGATCATCTTCGCAAGCCAGCTTAAGGATCTGTTCGGCATCACGCTGACGGAAAAGGAGCCCGGCGAATTGCTTCCGAAGCTGGTTGCGCTGGCCCATGGCGCGCCGACTACCAACATCCCTGCACTCCTGCTCGCCGCGGCCGCGATTTTGATCATCGTCGGGTTGAAGCGGCTGCGCCCGACCTGGCCCGGGATTCTGATTGCTGTCGCCGTTGCCGCTGTCTTCACCTGGGCCTTCAACCTTCCGGTCGAAACCATCGGTACCCGCTTCGGCGGCATCCCGCGCGAGCTGCCGCTGCCGGCCCTGCCGGCCTTCTCGCTCGCCAAGGCGGTGGCTGTGTTCCCGGATGCCATCGCTTTTGCGCTGCTGGGTGCGATCGAGTCGCTGCTGTCGGCCGTCGTTGCCGACGGCATGACCGGCCGCCGCCACCGCTCCAATTGCGAACTGGTGGCGCAGGGCTTTGCGAATGTCGGTTCGGCGTTGTTCGGCGGCATCTGCGTCACCGGGACTATCGCCCGTACTGCGACCAATGTGCGGGCCGGCGCGCGCGGCCCTGTCTCCGGCATGTTGCACTCGGTATTTCTGATGCTGTTCATGCTGATCGCGGCACCGCTGGCGAGCTACATCCCGCTGTCCGCGCTCGCCGCCGTGCTCGTGGTGGTGGCTTGGAACATGGCCGAGAAGCACGAATTCATGACCCTGATCCGCTCCTCCTGGGGCGATGCCACCGTGCTGCTTTCGACTTTCCTGCTCACGATTTTCCGCGATCTTACCGAAGGCATCCTGGTCGGCTTCGCGCTCGGCGCCGTCCTCTTCATCCACCGCATGGCGCAGATGACGGGTGTGGAGGCTGGTACGCCGCTGGCGACGGAAGACCGGCCGGACTTCGACGACGCGCGGGTGCCCTATGATCCGAAGCTCGGTTCCGACAAGGACGTGCTGATCTACCGCATCACCGGCGCCTTCTTCTTCGGCGCCGCCTCGACCGTGGGCACCGTGCTCGATTCGATCGCCGATCGCCGCAAGGCTTTCGTGGTCGATTTTTCCGCCGTGCCGTTCCTGGATTCGACAGCCGCCAACGCCATGAGCCGGGTGGCCGCGAAAGCCAAGCGCCAGGGCATCAGGCTCTTCATCACCGGCGCCTCTCCCACTGTCCGCCGTGCTCTCCTGACCCATGGCGTGCGCCCGCCGTTGGTGCGCTATCGCGAGACCATCGAGCGGGCGGTGAGCGACATCAAAGGCGGTGAGGCACCGCCGGATATCGCGGCCGAGGCGCTGGCCGCGAGCTGATGCTCATTCCACCGACGGCTTTCTCCTGATCGATAGGAACCGAGCCGGCGGACCGGCTTTAGAAGCCCGATGTCCGGCCGGTCAATGCTGGCCCGGCTCCGTTCACCCTCTCCCCGGTGGGCGAGGGTGAACGCATCTGCGATGGGCGCCATCTCACCAATACGTTCGCCTTGAAAGCAGCGCTGGCATCGGCTGCTTTTCATGCTCGACGATCTCCGGAACCTGGTTCTTGCCCTCGCCTTGAGTGCGCTCGCCGGCTTCTTCGACGGCATCGGCTTCTTGCATCTGGGCGGCCTGTTCGTCTCCTTCATGAGCGGCAACTCGACCCGCATGAGCGTCAGCCTCGCTGAAGCGCAGTGGTAGGAGGCGGCTTATGTGGCCGGCCTGATCGGCCTGTTCGTGGCGGGCGCGGCGCTGGGAAGCCTGATCATGCGCTTGCGCAGCGCCTATGCGCAGTCTCTGCTGTTGATGGTCGAGGGTGGCCTGTTGGTCGCGGCGACGCTCTGTCATCTGAAGGGCCCGCCCCAGAGTGCGGTGGCCGGCATCGTGGTGGCCATGGGCCTGGAGAATGCAGCCTTTCAGATCGGCGGGGCCGGCGGGCTCGGCCTGACCTATGTGACCGGCGCGCTGGTCAAAGTGGCCAGCAACTCGCGGTAGCCTTGACCGGCGGACCCCGGTTTGGCTGGGTGCCGAACGTCCTGCTCTGGGCCGCGCTGGTGGCGGGCTCGGCCGCTGGTGCCTGGGCTTATCTGCAGCTCAATCTGATGGCGGTCTGGATCGCGGCGGCCTTTGCGCTGCTGCTAGCCCTGTACGCCGCCGCAGCCGTCGAGCCCAAGCATTGACCAGGCCTTGACCGCAAGCATTGACAGCACCGCGCGCTTGGCCAATGTCACCGCCATGATCGCTCCCAAAGCCCGCGCTGCCTGTTTGATCGGCTGGCCCGCCGCACATTCGCGCTCGCCCCTGATCCATCATCACTGGCTCCACAAGCTTGGGATCGCCGGCGGCTATTCGATCGAAGCCGTGCCGCCGGAGGAACTGGCCGACTTCGTCACCCATCTCTCCAAGCACGGCTTCATCGGCGCCAATGTCACGATTCCGCACAAGGAGCGCGTGCTCACATTGACGCAGCCAGATGCCCGCGCTCACGCGGTCGGCGCCGCGAACACGCTGTGGTACGATGACGGGGTATTGCGATCGACCAACACCGACGTCGAGGGCTTCATCGAAAATCTCGATGCTTCGGCGCCTGGCTGGGACCGTACCGACGAGGCGCTCGTGCTGGGCTCGGGCGGCGCGGCGCGCGCCGTCGTGTTCGGGCTGCTCGAGCGCGGCATCGGCCGCGTTCATGTCGTCAACCGCACGCTGGCGCGGGCCCAAGGCCTCGCCGATCAGTTCGGCGCGTGCGTGCTGCCAACGCGATGGGACGGCATCGGTGCGCTGCTGCCGCGCGCCGGCCTGTTCGTCAACACCACCTCCCTCGGCATGCACGGCCAGCCGCCGCTCGAGCTCGACATCGGCGCATTGCCGGAAAGCTGCGTGGTCGCTGATCTCGTCTATGTGCCGCTCGAAACGCAATTGCTGGCAGCCGCGCGGGCGAGGGGACTGCGGACCGCCGATGGGCTCGGCATGCTGCTGCACCAGGCTGTCCGCGGTTTCGAGCTGTGGTTCGGGGAGCGGCCGCAAGTGACGGCGGAACTCCGCGCGCTGGTCGAAGCCGATCTCACAAGGGCTTGAGCGCGGAATAAGCGCGAAGGTGGAGCGTATCTATCTTCGTCCCCCGCACGCGTCGTGTGGGCCGCGGATGGGAAATCATCCGCGGCAAGCCTCGGAGCTCATCATGCCTGTTCGTGTCGTTCTGGTCCGCCCGTTTGTTGCAGTCGTCATGCTTGCATCGACATCCCTTTTCGCGCTCGCCCAGCAGGCGCCGGTGCCGACGCGCGTGCGTGGCACGGTCGAGACCACCGATGGCGATGTGATCACGGTGAAGTCGCGCACAGGCGAGGACGTCCGGCTGCACATGACCGGCGATCTCCGCGTGGTCGGCGTCGTCAAGGCGCAGCTCGCGGACGTGAAGGTCGGCTCCTTCATCGGCGTCACCACGCTGCCGGGTCCGGACGGCGCGCCGAAGGCGGTCGAGGTGCACATCTTTCCGGAGAATATGCGCGGCACGGGCGAGGGCTCGCGGCCGTGGGACCTGAAGCCGAACTCCAGCATGACCAACGCCACGGTCTCGGAGAGCGTCGTCTCCAATGACGGTCACACGCTGCTGGTCAAATACAAGGGCGGCGAGAAGAAGGTCGACGTGACGCCGGAAACGCCTGTCGTCACCTTCGTGCCCGGCGACAAGTCCGAGCTCAAGCCGGGCGCCAAGGTGATCGCCTTCATGAAACAGCTGCCCGACGGTTCGTTCGAGACCAGCCGTGTCAGCGTCGGCCGCGATGGAATAACGCCGCCGATGTAACAGCCGCCGCTTCGTTGCGTAATACCCTCATATCCAGCTGCGCGCTGTCACCTGAATAGCTCCGTTGTGGTCGGGGCGCAGGTTGTGGATTGTTCCAGCATCCGGAGAGGTTATGTCGAAAATGTTCTCTTTGAAGTCGGGCCTTGCGGCGCTTGCGCTCGGTCTGGTCTCTACGCTTGCTCTCGCTCAGCAGCCGTCCACGGTCCGCATTCGGGGGCAGATCGAGGCGATCGACGGTCCCGTGCTCGCCATCAAGACGCGCGAGGGCAACGAGGTGAAGGTCCGCATGACCGATGACGCTGCGGTGTTCGCGGTGGTCAAGACCTCCTTGGCCGAGATCAAGGATGGCTCCTATATCGGCGTCACCGGCATGCCTCAGCCCGATGGCACCCAGAAGGCGATCGCTGTTCACATCTTCCCGGAGAATCAGCGCGGCGCGGCAGAAGGCTTCCGTCCCTGGGACCGCCAGCCGAACTCGACCATGACCAACGCGACTGTTGCACAGACGGTCAAAGGCACCGACGGCCAGAACATCCTGGTCAAGTACAAGGATGGGGAGAAGAAGGTCGTGGTGCCGCCGGGCACGCCGATCGTGACCTTCGTCGCCAGCGATAAGTCCGAAGTGAAGGTGGGGGCGCAGATCATCATTTTCGGAGCGACCAAGAAGGACGACATGCTGGAAGCCAACCGTGTCAACGTAGGCCGCGACGGCATCACGCCGCCCATGTGACTGCTCCTACCCTCTCTCCTTATGGGAGCGAGTGCTTGCGAAGCCGGCTGCAGCGTTTGTTTCCAACCAGCTTTTTGGCGGCACAAACCCGAACGTTCGACCACGCCGGCACGTCTCGCCGGGACTCGATCGGCCCGAGACTGATTGCGGGTGGCAGGTGACATGGGCGCTGCTCCGCAAAGCCGCCATTCTCGGAAATAGTTGGCGCGCCGGCTCACTCACCAAACAAAAAAAGGCCGTCGAACTTATCGTTCGACGGCCTTTTCGGTCCGCATGTGATGAGGGGACAACCTTGGGGATGGTTCGGGTCATCACACCGACCGAATGCAGCGATCAAGATCTAGGCCGGGTCCATTTTCATTCCCTGCGATCTGGTCACTCAACCATTGGCAAACGGTCTATCGGAGGACACATGAGCGGGTAACTCGGGATTACGCGAGGTAGTAGACTTACGGGGAATGCCTCTCCAGCGCCAAGATTGGGTCGGCCTGAGGACGTTCACTGCGCCGCTTGGAAACCGAGAGTTGATCCTGATCAACTCGACGGATAGCGGGCCTGCTATCAGGTTTGCTGGCTGTCGCTGGGGAAAGCGCTGTGCCTGGTAAATCCGTGATCCATGTCGTCGAAGACGATCGAGCGATGCGCGAGTCTCTGCTCGATCTGCTCGAAGACGCCGGCTACACGGTCCGCACCTACAAACGGGCTGAGGAATTGCTGGCGCGAGGCGCGGGGCTGGAGCCCGGTTGCATCGTGAGCGACGTCCGCATGCCGGGCGTGGATGGTCTCACACTCCTGCGCCGGCTTCGGGCTGCCGGCGCGATGTTGCCGTTCATGCTGATCACGGGCCATGGCGACGTTTCCATGGCCGTGGCGGCAATGAAATTGGGCGCAGTGGATTTTCTGGAAAAGCCGTTTGAAGCCGATGCGCTGCTGGCCGCTATCGATCTGGCCCTGCGCCCCCAGCAGAGCTATATCGGGACAATCGACGCCGAAACAGCGCGTCGCTGCCTCCAAAAGTTGACGCCGCGGGAAGACGAGGTTTTCAAGCGTCTGGTGACCGGAAAAGCCAACAAGGAGATCGCGGTCGAACTCGGCATCAGCCCGCGCACCGTGGAATTCCATCGAGCGCATATCGTTGAAAAGCTAGCGGCGAAAGGGCTGCCGGATCTCGTCCGTCTGTGGCTCTCAAGCCAACTCTCGCCATCGTAAATGAGCGACCAGGCAGCCTCTCAAGGTGCGCGCGACGGGGACACCGTTGACCAGCTGTCAGCCTACGAGGGGCTCGACAGCGAGATCGGACTCATCAATCTTCAGCCGACAGCCACGCAAAATCGTATCGCGCGCAGAGCCGTCGTGCTTCTATTTTTCACCGTTGCGATTGTTGCTCCCTTCGCGTCGATCACGCTGCCGATCTTCGCCGCGTTCATACCGTTCCTGAACGCCACGATTCTCGTCACCGATCTGATCACGGCCATTCTGTTGTTCGCCCAGTTCTCGATCTCCCGGTCACGCGCATTGCTGGTACTTGCGGGCGGCTATCTTTTCACGGCGCTCATTGTCATTCCCCATGCGCTGACTTTTCCGGGCGCCTTTGCTCCGGCAGGCTTCCTCGGCGCTGGTATCCAGACCACCGCTTGGCTCTATATTTTCTGGCATTTTGGCTTCCCGGCGGCTCTCTCTGCCTATGTCTTGCTGAAACGCGACCCGTCCGGAATTCGAGGCCCGATCCGGTCTGCTATCGGCCGATGCGTGGCGATCACGGTTGCAATCGTATTGGCATTGACAGGAATCGCAATTGCGGCAGATCCGTATTTGCCGCGCCTTTTCACAAGCGCAACGGATCTCACTACGCTGGGTACGTTCGCCCCGTTGGTCGACTTGCTGTTTTGTGCGCTCTCGCTCGGATTGTTGTGGGTATATCGTCGATCTATTCTCGATCTCGGGTTGATGGTGGTGGTTTGCGCGATGATCGGCGAACTGGCTCTTACAGTGGTTCGCTTTAGTCTTGGATTTTACGTCAGCCGCATGCTTTCAATCGCCACCTCGACGATCGTGCTGGTCATCCTGCTTGCGGAGACGACCGGGTTGTACACGCGCCTTGCTGGTGCGAATGCGATGTTGCGACGCGAGCGCGACAACAAGTTGATGAACTTGGAGGCGGCGGTTGCGTCGATCTCGCACGAGGTCAAGCAGCCCCTTGCCGCCATCGTGATGAGGGGAAGCACCGCTTTGCGATTCTTGGGCCATACCCCGCCTGATGTCGGGAAGGCGCGGTCGGCCCTCAACAAGATCGTCACCGAAGGACGCCGAGCGAGCGAGATATTCGATAACATTCGCGACCTGTTCCGGAAGTCCAATCGCCGGCGGATGGCGATCGATGTGAACGCAATGATCTCAAGCATTGTGGAGAGTTTGCATTTCGAGTTCGCAGAACACGACATTGAAGTGCAAACGGAACTCCAGCCGGGGCTGCCGCTCGTTTGGGGGCATCGGGGTCAATTGCAGGACGTCCTCCTCAACCTGATTCGCAACGCCATCGAGGCCATGGATGCAAGCGAAGGTAAACTCCGGGTCCTGAGATTGACGACCGAGCGGCGGCTGAACGATGGGATCGGCATCAAGGTCACGGACACCGGACCCGGCATCGATCCGGAGAAGCTCGACACCATCTTCGATGCTTTCGTGACCACGAAATCTCAGGGAATGGGGTTGGGACTGGCCATCTGTCGATTGATCGTGGAGCGCCACGGCGGGCAACTCTTGGCGTCGTCTGCAGAAGGCGGCGGCGCGCAGTTTGAAATCAATCTGCCCGTCGAGCTGTGCCCCAACGCCGCTGCGAATTGACGACCGGCTCGGCGCCGCTCTCATGGTTCAATGCGCCTCGGAGCGGCGCTGGACCCGTAGATCTACCACCTCGCAATCTACCGAGCTACGGAACGGTGCCCGACCCGCTAAGTCTCCTGCATACTTGAAGTGATTGTAGACCGGGATCTGAGCCTCGTGCTCCGCGACCGCGTCGACATAAAGGAGGCCGCCGAATTTCGGTTCGGCGGCCTCGATTTGCTGTCGTCTCATATGGTCGGCGGGAGCGACTTTGTAGCCACAATCAGGCTGCGGCCTCGCGTCAGTTGCGTCCGCGCCCTAATTCGCCAGCACCTTTCGGTCGATCTCGGCGATGGTGTTGACGCCGCAGAGCCCCATGGTGGTGTTGAGCTCGTTCCTGATGATGTCGATGGCCTTCGCCACGCCCATCTGGCCGCCGGCGCCGAGGCCGTAGGCATAGGCGCGGCCGATCATGCAGGATTTCGCGCCGAGTGCGAGCGCGCGCATCACGTCCTGACCGGAACGGATGCCGCCATCGAACATGATCTCGATCTTGTCACCGACCGCGTCGACGATGCCGGGCAGCACATGGATCGACGACGGCGCGCCATCGAGCTGACGGCCGCCATGGTTCGAGACCACCAGCGCCTGCGCACCGGTCTCTGTCGCAAGCTTGGCGTCCTCCACGTCGTGAATGCCCTTCAAGATCAGTTTGCCCGGCCAGATCGAGCGGATCCAGTCGATGTCCTTCCAGTTCAGGCTGGTGTCGAATTGCGATGCCGTCCAGGCCGACAGCTTGGTGAGATCTTCCGTGTTCTTGACGTGGCCGGCGATGTTGCCGAAGGTGCGGCGCTTGCCTTGCAGCACGCCCTTGACCCAGGCCGGCTTGGTCGCAAAGTCGAACAACTTGGACAGCGACCATTCCGGCGGCACGCTCATGCCGTTCTTGATGTCCTGGTGGCGCTGGCCGATCACCTGCAGATCGACGGTCAGGCACAGCGCGCTGCACTTCGCGGCGATCGCGCGCTCGATCAGCGCCTTGATGAAGCCGCGGTCTCTCATCACGTAGAGCTGGAACCAGAACGGCTTCTCCACGCTGCCGGCGATGTCCTCGATCGAGCAGATCGACATCGTGCTCTGCGTAAACGGGATGCCGGCCGCCTGCGCGGCGCGGCAGGCGTGAATCTCGCCGTCGCCATGCTGCATGCCCAGCAGGCCGACAGGGGCGAGGACGATCGGCAGCGCCGACGGCTCGCCCAGGATCGTGGTCGACAGATCGCGCTTGGAGACGTCGACCAGGATGCGCTGCCGGAATTTGATCTTCTGCAGGTCGTCGCGATTGGCGCGCAGGGTCTCCTCGGCATAGGAGCCGCGATCGGCATAGTCGAAGAAGGCCTTCGGCACGCGCCGCTTGTGCAGCTCGCGCAGATCCTCGATGCAGGTGATATGCTTCATCGCTGTTGGCTCCCGGCCCCGTCTTGCTTTTGATGCGCGGGGTGTCATCTAGCATCTTTGCGGCGGCTGCCAAATCGAACTTGGAACAGGACGCAATGCCGGGGAGTCAAGGTAGGGCGAGACAGAAGACGGGGCGAGATGAAAGGGCTCCCAGCCATGAGCGCGAAACCAAAAGACCAGGACGCCACGGACAAGAAAAAGGACACGGAAAAGGCGCGGCTCGAAGCGGAGCTGGAGGAGGGGCTGGAGGAGACCTTCCCGGCCTCCGATCCCGTGAGTGCGACGCAGCCGGCCCCATCCCGGGACAAAGGTAGTGGAGAACGCCGCGAGTAGTACGGGCTTGATCTGGCAAATATTAATGTTAACAATGGGTTAGATGTGGCCTCGAAGTCTCGCGGTAACGATTCATCATTTTTTTTGAAGCCATCTTCGCAGTAACGCGATTATAACCCCGCAGCTGGCCGGTGAATTGGAACGGATCCGTTGATTCGTCGCCCGGCACGGAATCCAGGGGCTGTTGCTGGGGGTTTTATGAGCCGTAACTATTTTGGGACCGACGGGATTCGTGGCCGCGCCAATGGCCTGATCACGCCGGAACTCGCGCTCAAAGTCGGGCAGGCCGCGGGTCTACTGTTTCAACGCGGCGAGTATCGCCATCGCGTCGTGATCGGCAAGGATACCCGCCTCTCGGGCTACATGATCGAATACGCCATGGTGGCGGGCTTCACCTCGGTCGGCATGGATGTGATGCTGGTCGGCCCGATGCCGACCCCGGCGGTCGCGATGCTGACCAAGTCGATGCGCGCCGATCTCGGCGTCATGATCTCGGCCTCGCACAACCTGTTCGAGGACAACGGCATCAAGCTGTTCGGCCCGCAGGGTTTCAAGCTCTCCGACGAGGTCGAGAAGCAGATCGAGCAGTTGCTCAACGAGCCGCTCGAGAAGAAGCTCGCGCAGAGCGCTAGCCTCGGTCGCGCGCGCCGCATCGACGGCGTGCATGACCGCTACATCGAATTCGCCAAGCGGACGCTGCCGCGCGATCTCTCGCTGGACGGCCTGCGCGTCGTGGTCGATTGCGCCAACGGTGCCGCCTACAAGGTGGTGCCGGAAGCGCTGTGGGAATTGGGCGCCGACGTGATCGCGATCGGCGTCGAGCCGGACGGTTTCAACATCAACAAGGAGTGCGGCTCGACCTCGCCGGAGGCGCTGTGCCGCAAGGTGCGGGAGATGCGCGCCGATATCGGCATCGCGCTGGACGGCGATGCCGACCGCGTCATCCTGGTCGACGAGCGCGGCCACATCGTCGATGGCGATCAATTGCTCGCGGTGATCGCGCAGAGCTGGAAGGAGGACGGACGACTGGCGCGGCCCGGCATCGTTGCGACCGTGATGTCCAATCTCGGTCTGGAGCGCTTCCTGCAGGGGCAGGGCCTGGAGCTGGTGCGTACGCCGGTCGGCGACCGCTATGTGCTCGAACGCATGCTGGCCGACGGCTACAACCTCGGCGGCGAGCAGTCCGGCCATATCATCCTGTCCGATTACGCGACCACCGGCGACGGCTTCGTCGCCGCGCTGCAAGTGCTGGCGACGGTGCAGAAGCTGCGGCGTCCGGTCTCCGAAGTCTGCCATCGCTTCGATCCACTGCCGCAGATCCTCAAGAACGTACGCTATCGCAGCGGCAAGCCGCTCGACGATGCCGATGTCAAGGCAGCGATCGACACCGGCCAGAAGCGCCTGAACGGCCATGGCCGGCTGCTGGTGCGTTCCTCCGGCACCGAGCCCGTGATCCGCGTGATGGGCGAGGGCGATGACCGCATCCTGGTCGAGGAGGTCGTCGACAACATCGTCGATGCGCTCGGTCAGGCCGCTGCTGCCGCGGCGTGAGCTGTTAGCCCATTCGAGCTTTGCGACGAACTGCGCCGGCCGTCATTGAATTGACGGCCGGCGTCGTCGTCTTTGCCGCTCGTACCTGATCGGCCTGCGATGAGGGGGTGATGCGAGCGAGTTGTTAGTTCGGCCGTAGTCCGGTTTCGGCGCCCGGCGAGATCTGCGTCCGTTCTTTCATAGATCGATTGCTGTAAGTTGTTAGTTATTTGATGAGCACGCAATGCGTGTATTTGTGCTGTGTCCATGCGGCTGCGCGCGATCAAGCAATTATCAACCTTAATTATTAGGGTTAAGTGGCGCTTAAGCATTTGACGTCATCGTGTAGCCGTCAGTTTTGATGTGGGCCTCGAATTTCGCCCCCACCGGGCTAAAGGGACGAAGCAATGCGTAGCGTTATGTCTTTGATCGCCGCCGGAGCGGCCTCGCTGTTTTCTACACTGGCCTTTGCGGCCGATATGCCGATCGCGCCTCCGCCCATGTACGCGCCGCCGCCGGCCGCGGATTTCGGCGGTTGGTATTTGCGCGGTGAGATCGGTTTCAGCAACCAAAGGACCAGTGACGTTCATTACACCCGCGAGTCGGCCTATACGCCGATGACGTCATTCAACCAGACCTCGGCGTTCGATACCGCCGGCATCTACGGGGTCGGCGTCGGGTACCGCTTCAACAACTGGTTTCGCGGCGACATCACCGGGCAATATCGCGGCAATTCGAACTTCAAGGGGACGGACCGCTTCACCGCAACTGCCTTCGGCATCCCGTATTCCGGCATCGACAACTACAGCGCCAGCAAGTCCGAATGGCTGGTTCTGGCCAACGCCTATGTCGATCTCGGCACCTGGTGGTGCATCACTCCGTTCATCGGTGCGGGCGTCGGCGGCGCGCGCGTGACCATCTCGAACTTCACCGACACCGGCATCAACAGCTTCACGGGCGCTCCGAGCTTCGCCAGCGCGCCGAGCGCCTCGAGATGGAATTTCGCCTGGGCGGCCCATGCGGGTCTCGCCTATCAGGTCGATCCCAACCTCGTGCTCGAACTCGCCTACAGTTACGTCAACATGGGCGAAGGACGGACCGGCGTGCTGTCGGCCTATGACGGCACCACCACCGGCAACTACTTCAAGTTCAAGGACATCACCTCGCACGATCTGAAGCTCGGCGTGCGCTGGAATTTCGACAGTCCGCCGCCGCCTCCGATGATGCCGCTGATCCGCAAGGGCTGAGCGGACACCTGAACTGACGACTTGCCGACGGCGCGGGCTTTCCCGCGCCGTTTTGCTTTGTTTGCGCTCCATGTCCGCTCGACCAGGGGATGAAAGAATTGCAGCTCGGCAATTTTAGACACGAATGATTAAGGTTAACGCGCGATGATCTCGGTCAGAGTTCAGTTGTCCGATTTGGAGCGTTGCGATGCGTCGCGTTGTGCTGGCGGGTGTGATCTGCGGTTTCGTTTCTGCTGCTGCTCACGCCGCCGACCTGCCGGATCTTCCCGTTCTGCGGGGCAGCTTCACCGACGGCCTCACCACCTCTCAGGTCAACTGGGAGGGCTTCTACATCGGTGGACAGGGCGGCTACGGCTCGTCGGATGAGAAGTTCAGCGGCAGCAATCAGACGATGACGGCCGCGTTGCTCGCCAACACTACCATCGAGAGCAGTTATGGTGTGTCACAGTGGCCGCTTCCCTTCGGAAAGACGACCGCGCAAACCAGCGCCTATGGCGCCTTCGCAGGATATAATTCGCAGTGGGACGACGTCGTGCTGGGCGTTGAGATGAGCTATATGCACGGCTCCTTCGGAGGCACCTCGTCCGCCAGCATGTCGCGTGCATTCAATTCCCCGGTCAACGGCTTCTATCACGCCGTCACGTCGACGGCTACGTCGTCCATATCGATCTCCGACATGGCCACCATTCGCGGCCGGGCCGGCTACGCGATGGGCAGTTTCCTGCCTTACGCATTCTTCGGGTTGGCACTGGGAAAGGCCGATATCACCCGGGGCGTATCCGTCGACGACAATTATGCGACGACTTACGCGGTTGCGGTCTCCCCCTGCAACAGCGCAACGCCCCCGTTCTGCGCGACGCTGAGCGCGTCTGAAGGGCAGCACAATCGTCTGATCTACGGCTATTCCGCCGGCCTCGGTGTCGACGTCAATCTGATCGCGGGACTCTTTGCCCGTTTCGAGTACGAATACGTTCGCTTCACGACCACAGTCGACACGAACATCAATACCGTTCGCGCCGGTCTCGGCTACAAGTTCTGAGACTTTCAAAGATCTGCCGATCGCTCGTGGAGGTTGACACCGCCACAGACACCTGCTGCTCTGCGACTATCACGAGGCAGCGCACATGAAAATCTACGGCGATCGCATATCCGGCAATTGTCTCAAGGTGAAATGGGTCTGCGACCTGCTCGCATTGCCCTATGACTGGATCGACATCGACGTCGTCAAGGGCGAGACCCGCACCGCCGACTTTCTCGCGCTCAATCCCTGGGGGCAGGTGCCGACCGTCGTTCTCGCCGACGCGCGGATCTTGACTCAGTCCAACGCCATCATCCGCTATTTGGCGCGCGACAGCGTGCTCATTCCGGCCGATCCTTTCGCCGCTGCGCAGATGGATTCCTGGCTGTTCTGGGAGCAGTACAGTCACGAGCCTTATATCGCGGTGGCGCGGTTTCAGGTCGCCTATCTCGGCAAACCGGTCGAGGCGCTCGATCCCAATCTCTTTACGCGCGGCTATCGGGCGCTCGACCACATGGAGCGGCATCTCGAAGCCGCGCGCTTTTTGGTGGACGAAGCGCTCTCGCTTGCCGATATCGCACTGCTCGCCTATACGCGCATGGCGCATGAGGGCGGCTTCGATCTGTCGCGCTATCCGGCGCTGAGGCGCTGGATTGCCGTCGCGGAAGCCGAACTCGGTCTGCAGCCTGCGGCCTGAGAGCAGGACAATCATGACCGAAACGACTGCAATCACCATCCGTGCCGCGCGGCGCGAGGATGTCGCGGCGATCGTCGCGATGCTCGCGGACGATCATCTTGGCCGCGCGCGCGAGCGGATCGAGGATCCGCTGCCCGCCTCGTATTTCGCGGCGTTCGAGGCCATCGTAGCTGATCCGAATCTCACGCTCGTGGTGGCTGAGCACGCGGGGAGGGTGGTCGGCTGTCTGCAGCTCTGCATTCTGCCGGGCTTGAGTTCGCAGGGCGCCTCGCGCGCGCTGGTGGAAGACGTCCGGGTGGCGTCCGACCGGCGCAGCCGTGGCATCGGTGAGCTGCTGTTGCGCTGGGCGATCGCGCAGGCGCGCGAGAAGCGCTGTAAGCTGATCGAGTTGTTGACCCACAACAGCCGCGTCGATGCGCAGCGCTTCTATGAGCGGCTCGGCTTCGAGCGCAGCCATGTCGGCATGACGATCCGGTTCTGACGACAGAGCTACAAGGAAAGGCGGTAGGCAGCCTTTGCATTTGAGCCGAACGCCTTGTCTCGGAACGAAGGGCCGAGCCTCGCCAGGCAGCGCTCCAGCGCACGCTTGATCGTGCCATAGTCGCCGGCAAGCAGGCACACCGGCCAGTCCGAGCCGAAGATCAGGCGATCCTCGCCGAAACAGCGCGCGGCGTGCGCGACATACGAGGACAGCCGTTCGGCGTCCCAATCGTCCCACATGGCTTCCGTCGCAAGTCCCGAGACCTTGCACCAGACGTTCGTGCACGCGGCGAGTTCGGCGAACCGGCCCGCCCAAATCTGATCGAAGCCGGCCGCAATCGGCGGCTTGGCGCAGTGGTCGAGCACGAAGCGGCCTTGCGGAAAGGCGCGCGCCGTCGCGGTCGCGGCCGGCAGCTCGCGGGTACGGACCAGAAAATCATAAGCCAGATCGCGCCTGATCACAGCTTCGATGCCACGCTGGACATCGGCACGGCAGAGCCAGTTCGCATCCGGTTCGTCGTGCACCTGGTGACGAATGCCGATCAGCTTGCGGCCGCCGCGAAGTGTCCGCAGCCGATCGATCGTGGCACCCACGGCAGGATTGGTCAGATCGACCCAGCCGACCACTCCGGCGACGAACGGCGTGACGTCTGCGATGCCAAGAAATTCCTCGGTTTCGGCAACCGATGATCGGGTCTGCACGAGAATGCTGGCATCGATGCCGTCAGCATCGAGCAGTGGCGCCAGATCGGTCGGCCCAAAAGGGCGGCGGATCGGCGCCATCGCGTCTCCCTGCATCCAGGGATAGTCGGCCCTTCCAGGATCCCAGAAATGCTGATGGGCATCGATCGTCATCGCATATCTCCCGGCAGTGGGGCTCGCGGGTCGACAAGATTGCGAGCGCGGAGCTCCTGCCAGAAAGACGCCGGCACCGGAGCGTTCGCCATCGCGACGTTCTCGGCGGCTTCATCGGCTGAGCGGGCGCCCTGCAGTGCCACCGTCACCGCCGGATGCGCGACGCAGAATTGGATGGAAGCGGCCTTGAGTTCGGTGCCATGCTGCTTGCAGAGCGCATCGAGTTCTTGTGCCCGCGCCACCAGCGCGGCATCGGCATCCTCGTAGTTGAACTTCGCCGCGCCATGGGGATCGGCGAGGATGCCGCTATTGTAGATGCCGCCGAGAACAATGCCGATGTTCTGGGCGAGGCAGATCGGAAGCAGGGCTGTCAGCGCGCCTTGGTCGAGCAAGGTGTAGCGGCCGGCCAGCAGGAAGCAGTCGACAGGCACGCTCTCCGCAAAGCGTGCCAGCATCTCAGATTGGTTCATGCCCGCGCCGATCGCGCCCACCGAGCCGTCCTCGCGCAGCCGCTGCAGCGCGCGGAACGCGCCGTTAACGGCATCGCCAAAGTGATCGTCCGGGTCGTGCACCAGCAGAATGTCGATGCGGTCGAGGCCGAGACGCGCGAGGCTCTCCTCGACGGAGCGCATCACGCCGTCATAGCTGAAATCGAATTGCGGCCGCAGGCGCGGTGTGCCCTTGTAGTGATCGTCCTCTGCCGCCGCGGCGCCGGCACGGAGGAGACGCCCGACCTTGGTCGAGATCACGTAAGTGTCGCGGGGCTGCGCGCGCAGAAATCGGCCGAGCCGCTGCTCGGCAAGTCCGAAGCCGTAGAGTGGCGCGGTGTCGAAATAGCGCACACCGAGGGACCACGCGCGGGCGATGGTCGCTTCGGCATCTTCCTCGCTCACCGGCGCAAAGAGGCCGCCGAGCGGGGCGGTGCCAAGACCGAGCTTGGTCAGTTCGAGATCGCTCCTCCCGAGACGGACGCGTTCCATCGCTGTATCCTTGTTGTTGGCGCGTGCTGCGCATTGGCCGCGTGTCGCATTCTGCATGATTGTCATTAGCGAGACAATGAAGTCGGTTTGTGCGGCACGGCAACAGAATGATGGGAGCAGGTGCGATGTCTGCAATCAATCCGCTTACGGCCCTCGGTGTCGTGCTCGCGACCGCGGCCACCGACGCGGTCTACGTGATGTTCACGACGGCAGTGGTGGCGCGTAAGCGCGGCTCCGCCGCGACCTGGAGCTCGGTCTGGTACGTGCTCTCGTCCTTCGCAGTGATCAGCTACACGGAGAACTGGGTCTATGTCGGCTTCGCCGCGATCGGGTCGTGGATCGGCGCCTATGCATCGATGACGTTCCTACATCGTCCGCCAGCGGGGCAGGCGCCGATTGGCGCCGCGCCCGAATAGAGGTGAGCGACCACGACTGCGTGATGCTGTCTCCGCGCCGCGCGAACTTCCTTGACGCTGCGTCGCGTTTCCCTTAATCACGACGGCGGGACACCTCCCCCCAACGGGAGGCTTACTATCTGGAAGGGTAGATCATGACTGCAGCGAAGCCCGCTCAGCGGCCTGTCGTGCCGCATTTTTCGTCCGGCCCCTGTGCCAAGCGCCCCGGCTGGACCCCCGAAAACCTCAAAGACGCAGCGCTCGGACGCTCCCATCGCGCCAAGATCGGCAAGGCCAAGCTCAAGCAGGCCATCGAGTTGACGCGCGAAGTGCTGGAAGTTCCGGCCGACTACAAGATCGGCATCGTGCCGGCGTCCGACACCGGTGCAGTCGAGATGGCGTTGTGGTCGCTGCTCGGAGCGCGTCCGGTGACTACGATCGCCTGGGAATCGTTCGGCGAAGGTTGGGTCAGCGACATCGTCAAGGAGCTGAAGCTCAAGGACGTCACCAAGCTGCACGCCGCTTACGGCGAGATCCCGGATCTCTCCAAGGTCGATCCGGCGAGCGACATCGTCTTCACCTGGAACGGCACCACCTCCGGTGTGCGCGTCCCGAACGCCGACTGGATCAGCGCTGACCGCGCGGGCCTTACCATTTGCGACGCGACCTCCGCCGCCTTCGCGCAGGCGCTCGACTGGCCGAAGCTCGACGTCGTGACCTTCTCCTGGCAGAAGGCGCTCGGCGGCGAGGCCGCGCACGGCATGCTGATCCTGTCCCCTCGCGCGGTGGAGCGGCTCGAGACCTACAAGCCGGCCTGGCCGCTGCCGAAGATCTTCCGTCTGACCAAGGGTGGCAAACTCAATGCCGGCATCTTCGAGGGCGAGACCATCAACACGCCGTCGATGCTCTGCGTCGAGGACTATCTGGACGCGCTGAACTGGGGCAAGTCGATCGGCGGCCTGAAGGCGCTGATTGCGCGCGCTGACGCCAACACCAAGGCGTTGGCGGACTGGAAAGCGCGAACTCCCTGGATCGATTTCCTCGCCAAGGATCCGGCGATCCGCTCCAACACCTCGGTGTGCCTGAAGGTGATCGATCCCGCCGTCACCTCGCTCTCGGCCGATGCCCAGGCCGAGTTTGCGAAGAAGCTGGTGGCGCTGGTCGAGAAGGAGAATGCCGGCTTCGACTTCGCGCATTACCGCGACGCGCCGGCCGGCCTGCGCATCTGGTGCGGCGCCACGGTGGAAGCGAAGGACGTCGAGATCCTGACGCGGTGGATCGACTGGGCCTTTGCCGAAACCAAGGCGGCGCTGCCCAAGGCGGCTTAAGCTCGCTCTTCTCGTCATTGCGAGCGCAGCGAAGCAATCCAGGGACAAGCAAAAAGTCTGGATTGCTTCGTCGCAAGAGCTCCTCGCGATGACGGATTCATAAACAGCGAAGATGGTGGGCACGCTTCGCTTTGCCCACCCTACAAGACTTTCGCCGACGTTGTCCCTCTCTCACAAGGAGAGAGGGCTTGGACTGCCATGCCAATTCCGCTTTGCAGGATAGACCCCATGTCCAAACCCAAGGTTCTCATTTCCGACGCACTCTCTCCCGCTGCCGTCCAGATCTTCAAGGACCGCGGCATCGAGGTCGACTTCCAGCCCAATCTCGGCAAGGACAAGGACAAGCTCGCCGACATCATCGGCGACTATGACGGCCTTGCGATCCGCTCGGCTACCAAGGCCACCGCCAAGATTATCGAGCGCGCGAAGCGGCTGAAGGTGATCGGCCGTGCCGGCATCGGCGTCGACAATGTCGAGATTCCTGCGGCCACCGCCAAGGGCATCATCGTGATGAACACGCCATTCGGCAATTCGATCACGACCGCCGAACATGCGATCACCATGATGCTGTCGCTGGCCCGCGAGATTCCGCAGGCCGACGCCTCGACCCAGGCCGGGAAGTGGGAGAAGAACCGCTTCATGGGCGTCGAGATCACCGGCAAGGTGCTCGGCGTGATCGGTTGCGGCAACATCGGCTCGATCGTCTGCAACCGCGCCCAGGGCTTGCATATGAAGGTGATCGGCTTCGATCCGTTCCTGACCGAGGAGCGCGCGCGCGATCTCGGCGTCGAGAAGGTCGAGCTTGACGAACTGTTGAAGCGCGCCGACTTCATCACCCTGCACACGCCTCTCACCGAGAAGACGAAGAACATCATCGATGCCGCGGCGATCGCCAAGATGAAGAAGGGCGTGCGCATCATCAATTGCGCCCGCGGCGGGCTGGTCGACGAGGCGGCGCTGCTCGAGGCGCTCAATTCCAAACATGTCGCCGGTGCGGCGCTCGACGTGTTCGCCGAGGAGCCGGCGACCAGCAATCCGCTGTTCGGCCACGCCAATGTGATCTGCACGCCGCATCTCGGCGCCTCCACGACCGAGGCGCAGGAGAATGTCGCACTGCAGGTCGCCGAGCAGATGTCGGACTACCTGCTGACCGGCGCGATCTCGAACGCGATCAATTTCCCCTCCATCACGGCCGAAGAAGCGCCGAAGCTGAAGCCGTTCATCGCGCTCGCCGAAAAGCTCGGCTCGTTCGCGGGCCAGCTCACCGAGAGCAGCATCGCCAAGATCCAGATCACCTATGAGGGGCAGGTCGCGGAGATGAAGACCAAGGCGCTGACTTCGGCGGTGCTGGCCGGCCTGCTGCGGCCGATGCTGGGCGAGGTCAATGTCGTGTCCGCGCCTGTCATCGCCAAGGAACGCGGCATGGTCGTCGACGAGATCCTGCGTGCCGGCGAGAGCGACTATGAGAGCCTGATCACGGTGACCGTCACCACCGAGCATCAGGAGCGCGCGGTCTCCGGTACGGTCTATGCCGACGGCAAGCCGCGGCTGGTCGACATCAAGGGCATCCGCGTCGATGCCGAGTTCGGCAAGTCGATGATCTACGTCACCAACGAGGACAAGCCGGGGTTCATCGGCCGCTTCGCAAGCTTGTTGGGCGACGCCAAGATCAACATCGCGACCTTCCATCTGGGGCGCGTCGCGGCCGGCGGCGATGCGATCGCGCTGGTCGAGGTGGACGGCGCGGTACCTGCGAATCTGCTCGCGCAGATCCAGGCGCTGCCCCAGGTCAAGCAGGCCAAGGCGCTGGCGTTCTGAGCTGGGGTGCGCCCCAGCCGGTCTTACGTTGTTGCCGTGCAGACTTTCCCCTCCTGTGGCTCAGGAGGGGAGGTTCGTGGTCAAATGCCGCGCTGTAGAATTTTGCTTCAGTCCCGCGAAAGCCACGCGTCGCCGACCTTCTCGTATTTGTGCTTCACCGCGGCCCAGGCGACGCGGTGGGCGATGCGTTCGCGCTGAAGCGGCCCGCGTGCGGCATATTGCGTCCATGCATTGTTGAAGGCTGCGCGATAGATCTCCTGCGCATGCACGGGCAAGTGCATTCGCACCGATGGCGGAAGATCGTCGATCTCGGCATAGGGCACGTCCGGGTCCTCGACCGGCTGGACTTCGTCGATCATCAAACCATGGCGGGTGCGGCGCGGCTTGATCCAGGACAAGCCCGAGAACCTGCCGTTTGTTAAGTGGTCGATTTGGAAAGGCGATGCCGTTCCGGCGTTATGACCAGCATGCCCGACCCGACGAAAGGCGCCTCACATGGAATCCGATCCGTCCACCCGCAAGCAGGCCATTGCCATCGGCTATATCCTGCTGGCCGGCTTCGGCATGCTGCTGCTGCAATGGCTGCTGACCACCTATAATACGGTCGAGACCATCCCCTACAGTCAATTCGAACAACTGATCGACCAGGGCAAGATCTCCGAGGTCGCGGTCGCCCAGGACACGATCCAGGGCAAGTTCAAGGACAAGCAGCCGGACGGCAAGACCGGCTTCATCACGGCGCGGGTGGACCCGCAGCTTGCCGCCAAGCTCGCCGCCAAAGGCGTCACCGTGACCGGCGTGCCGCCCGGCGGTTTCATCCAGACGCTGCTGTCCTGGGTGGTCCCGGGGCTGATGTTCTATCTGATCTGGGTGTTCCTCGGCCGTCGGGTGATGGACCGCCAAGGCTTCGGCGGATTGATGTCGATCGGCAAGTCGCGGGCCAAGGTCTATGTCGAAACCGACACCAAGGTCACCTTCGCCGATGTCGCCGGGGTCGAAGAGGCAAAGTTCGAATTGCAGGAGGTGGTGCAGTTCCTGAAGGATCCGAAGGCTTACGGGCGCCTGGGTGCGCATGTGCCGAAGGGCATTCTGCTGGTCGGTCCGCCCGGCACCGGCAAGACCTTGCTCGCGCGCGCCGTCGCGGGCGAAGCCGGCGTTGCATTCTTCTCGATCTCCGGCTCCGAATTCGTCGAGATGTTTGTTGGCGTGGGTGCGGCGCGCGTGCGCGACCTGTTCGAGCAGGCGCGGAAGGCCGCACCTTGTATCATCTTCATCGACGAGCTCGATGCGCTCGGCCGCAGCCGCAGCGCCGGTGGCTCGTTCGGCGGCTATGACGAGAAGGAGCAGACGCTGAATCAGCTGCTCGCCGAACTCGACGGCTTCGATCCGAGCTCGGGGGTCATCCTGCTTGCCGCGACCAACCGGCCGGAAATCCTCGATCCGGCGCTGTTGCGCGCCGGTCGCTTCGATCGCCAGGTGCTGGTCGATCGTCCCGACAAAAGTGGACGGCTCGCAATTCTCAAGGTGCACGTCCGCAAGATCCAGATGGCCGCCAACGTGGATCTCGACAAAGTGGCGGGCCTCACGGCTGGCTTCACTGGAGCCGACCTTGCCAACCTGATCAACGAGGCCGCGATCGCCGCGACCCGCCGCAAGGGTCACGAAGTCACGTTCGACGATTTCACGGTCGCGATCGAGCGCATCGTCGCCGGCATCGAAAAGAAGAGCCGAGTCCTCAGCCCTGCTGAGCGTCGCCGCGTTGCCTATCATGAGATGGGACATGCGCTGGTCGCGGCCAATCTGGCCGGTGTCGATCCGGTGCAGAAGGTCTCGATCATTCCGCGCGGCGTCGGCGCGCTCGGCTACACGATGCAGCGACCCACCGAGGATCGCTTCCTGCTATCGGTCAGCGAATTGAAGAATCGCATTGCGGTGCTGATGGGCGGCCGCGCTTCGGAGCAGCTGATCTTCGACGGCGATGTCTCCACCGGCGCCGCCGACGATCTGCAGCGCGCGACCGAAATTGCGATCGAAATGGTCACGAAATACGGGATGGACAAGACCGTCGGCCAGCGAACCTACGCGCCACGGCCTCAGATGTCTTTCCTGCAGGCGCAGGACCAGGTGGTCTCAGCCGCGGAGGCCACGGGTCGGGAGATCGATCTCGCGGTTCGCGATCTCATCGCCGAGGGCGATGCGCGGGCGCGCAGTCTTCTCGAAGGCCACCGCCAAGACCTCGAGCGCGGCGTCGCGCTTTTGATCACCAAGGAGACGCTGACCGCGGACGAGTTTCCGCCGCTGCGGCCTCTGGCGGAGCAGAAGCTGTCGGCGTGACGGCGTCGCTGAGGCGAGCCAACGGCTCCGCGCGATGCGCGGTCCGGAAGGACTCGATGAGTTCTTGAGGCAGAATGATCTGTACCAGGCCGGTCTGCGCGCGCCACGAGGCGACGGTAAATTTGGCTGCCGTGGAGCGCTGCATCGACAGTTCCGCGCCCTCAACGATCTAGAATCGTATCTGCAGGCTGGCCGTATCAGAGCGTGCGTAGATCACGCGCGTCCTCCGCAATTCTACCGACTTCCGCGTACAGCAAGTACTAAGAAACCGCAGCTAGCTTGAGAGGAATTGCCTCGAACGTTCGTAAAATCCCTCGGAGGAGCTGCCGTGCTGCTGAACAACATCAAGATCGGGCCCAAGCTTGCCATCGTCGTCGGCGTTGCGCTGTTGGGGCTCGGTGCGGCCGGTACGCTCGCGAGCCAGCTGATGGAGCGTGAGATGCTGAACGCGCGGATCGACCAAGCCAAGGCGATCGTCGAGACCGCGCGCAACCTGGCGGCGGCCATCTGGAAGGATGTCGAGGCCGGCAAGATGAGCAAGGAGGCCGCACTGGCCGAATTCAGCCGCCGCGCCAATTCCATGACGTATGACAACGGCAACGGCTATCTGTTCGGCACCAATTATGAGGGCATCACGGTGCTGGCGCCCGATCCCAAGCAGGTCGGCACCAACCGGATGGACGTGTTGACCGGCGGCCGCAAGCTGTCCCAAGAGCTGATGGACGGCGTGAAGGCCAAAGGTGAAATCCTTCTGACCTACGAATTCGCCCGGCCCGGTCAGGAGACGCTGAACCGCAAGATCAGCTACGCGGTCGCAGTGCCCGGCTTCAACATGTATCTCGGCACCGGCAGCTACATCGACGACATCGATGCCAAGCTGCGGCCGCTGAAATGGCTGCTGGGCCTGTCGACCCTCGGCATTGCCGTGATCGCCGGCGGCATTGCCTGGATGATCGGGCGCAGCATCTCTGGCCCGCTCAATCAGCTGAGCAGCCGCATGCGCGAGCTCGCCGACGGCAGGCTCGATGCGGAGATCCCCGGCGTCGGGCGCGGCGACGAGGTCGGGGCGATGGCTGCGACGGTCCAGATCTTCAAGGACAATGCGCTGCGCATGCGCGAGCTCGAGCGCGGGGAGGTCGCCAGCCAGGAGCGTGCGGCTGCGGAGCGCCGCACCGCGATGGAGAACCTGGCGGCCGAGTTCGAGCGCAGCGTCAATGGCATCGTGCGCTCGGTCGCTGCGGCGGCCCAGGGCATGCAGAGCACTGCGCAGTCGATGACGGCGACCGCGAGCGACGCCACGGCACGGGCTTCCACCGTCAGCACCGCCACGCAGGGCGCGACCGACAACGTGGGCACCGTGGCGGCGGCGGCCGAGGAGCTGTCGAGCTCCGTTGCCGAAATCTCCCGCCAGGTGACGCGCTCCAGCGAGATCGCAAGCAAGGCGGTGAGCGACGCGGAGCGCACCAACGCGACCGTGCAGGTGCTTTCGACCGGGGCCGAGAAGATCGGCGAGGTGATCGGCCTCATCAACAGTATCGCTGCGCAAACCAATCTGCTGGCGCTCAATGCGACCATCGAGGCCGCCCGCGCCGGAGAGGCGGGCAAGGGCTTTGCGGTCGTCGCCTCCGAGGTCAAGGCGCTGGCCAACCAGACCGCCAAGGCGACCGAAGAGATCTCCGCGCAGGTCGCGGCGATGCAGACCTCCACCGGCGATGCAGTTGCCGCGATCAGTGGCATCGGTCAGACCATCGCGCAGATGAGCGAGATCACCAGCTCGATCTCGACCTCCATCGCGCAGCAGGGTGATGCGACGCGCGAGATCGCCCGCAACATCCAGTCGGTCGCGGCGGGCTCGAACGAGATCAGCGCCCATATCGGCGGCGTGACCCAGGCCGCGGTGGCGACGGGCACGGCGGCTTCCGAGGTGCTGGCCAATGCCCGCGAACTCGAGAACCAGTCCGGCCTGCTGCGCCAGGCCGTCGACGGCTTCCTGGCCAAGGTGCGCGCGGCCTGATCGAGGTCTGCGGCCATGGCGAGCGCATCCTGCGCCCGTCATTGGCGTCAGGGGCGCATTCGTGGCGGGCATGGCGGAAAGTCGCCGGTCGTAACCGGGCGCTAAAGGGTTTCCATTTACCTTCACGGCAGGCGTGACCGGTTGTCATGCCAATTCGGTTCGTCCCTGCCGTGGAGTGCCCCGTGAAGCTGAACAATATGAAGATCGCCCCCAAGCTCGCCATCGTGGTGGGCGTGGCGCTGATTGGCCTTTGCATCGCGGGCACCCTTGCCGGCTATCTGATGCAGCGGGAGATGCTGAACGCCAAGATCGAGCAGATCCATGCCGTGATCGACGTCGCCCGCAGCATGGCCGCGGGCCTGCAAAAGGAGGTCGAGGCGGGCCGGATGACCAAGGAGGCGGCGCTTGCCGAGTTCGGCAGGCGGGGCAACTCGATCCGCTACGACAATGGCGACGGCTACCTGTTCGGTGCTGACATGGATGGCGTGCAGATCCTGGTGCCTGATCCGAAGCAGATCGGCGTCAACCGGTTGAACACGTCGACCAATGGCCGTTTCATCGCACGCGAATGGCGCGACAATGTCGCGGCCAAGGGCGAGCATCTGATGTATTTCGACTATATGAAGCCGGGCACCACCCAGCCGATTCCCAAGGTGGCGTATGCGGCCGCGATTCCCTTCTTCAACATGTATGTCGGGACCGGCGTCTATATCGACGACATCGAGGCGCGCATGGGGCCGCTGAAATGGATGATGGGCCTTGCGATCCTCGGCATCGTCGCAATTGCAGGCGGCATCGCCTGGATGATCGGCCGGAGCATCAGCGTTCCCCTGAACCTGCTCGGCAGGCGGATGCAGGAGATCGCCGATGGCAGGCTCGACGGCGAGATCCCCGGTGTCGGCCGCGGCGACGAGGTCGGCGTGATGGCCGCCACCGTGCAGATATTCAAGGACAATGCGCTGCGCATGCGCGAGCTTGAGCAGGCGGAGGCGGCGACCCAGGAGCGTGCGGCCGGGGAGCGTCGGGCCGCGATGGAGAATCTGGCGGCCGAGTTCGAGCGCAGCGTCAATGGCATCGTGCGCTCGGTCGCAGCGGCTGCCCAGGGCATGCAAAGCACGGCGCAGTCGATGACGGCGACCGCAAGCGATGCCAGCGTGCGTGCCTCGACGGTGAGTGCCGCGTCGCAAAGCGCCACCAGCAATGTCGGCACGGTGGCCGCCGCCGCCGAAGAGCTGTCGGGCTCGGTCGCCGAGATCTCCCGCCAGGTGACGCGCTCCAGCGAGATCGCAAGCCAGGCGGTCAGCGACGCCGAGCGCACCAATGCGACCGTGAAGGTGCTCTCGACCGGCGCCGAGAAGATCGGGGAGGTGGTCGGCCTGATCAACAGCATCGCGGCGCAGACCAACCTATTGGCGCTCAATGCGACCATCGAGGCCGCTCGCGCCGGCGAGGCGGGCAAGGGCTTCGCGGTCGTTGCCTCCGAGGTCAAGGCGCTGGCCAATCAGACCGCCAAGGCGACCGAAGAGATCTCGGCGCAGGTCGCGGCGATGCAGACCTCTACCAACGACGCGGTCGCGGCGATCAACGGCATCACCCAGACCATCGCGCAGATGAGCGAGATCACCGGCTCGATCTCGACCTCGATCGCGCAGCAGGGGGATGCGACGCGCGAGATCGCGCGCAACATCCAGTCGGTGGCCGCGGGCTCCAACGAGATCAGTGCCCATATCGGCGGCGTGACCCAGGCCGCTGCGGCCACCGGGGCCGCGGCTTCGGATGTGCTGACCAATGCCCGCGAGCTCGACAACCAATCCGGCCTGCTGCGCCAGGCGGTCGACGGCTTCCTCGCCAAGGTCCGGGCGGCCTGAATTCGCTCTTATCAGGAAGAACAGGTAGGGCGGCCGCGGCTGCCCTATTTTTTTGCGCTACCCGAGCGGGACGCGGTGATCACGCCGGCGAGCACCAGCGCATAGCCGATCAGATGGAATAGCTGCGGCTGCTCGCCGAGCAACAGGATCGCGAGCGCCGAACCGAACACCGGGACCAGATGCAGGAACGGCGCGGCGCGGTTCGGACCGATCAGGCTGATGCCGCGATTGAAGAACAGATAGGCGAGCGTCGATGCAAAGACGATCACATAAGCCAATGTTGACAGCGACAGCAGATCGGGCTTGAGCACGGCACCGGATGAATATTCCCACGCCGCGAGCGGCAGCAGCAGCAAGGCTCCGGCTGCGGTGCAGAACGAGATCAGGGACAGCTGATGCATGGTCGGCCGTCGTGACATCAGCGCCGAATAGAGCCCGAACGTGAAGAGCGCGCCAGCGAACATCAGGTCGCCGCGATTGAACTGAATGTTGGCCAGAGCAGCAAGGTCGCCGCGCAACAGGATCACCAGGACGCCGGCTAACGAGACCGCGATGCCCGTCAATTGCGGCGCGGTGAGGCGGACGCCGAACAGCGCGAGCGACCACAGGGCGACGAACAGCGGGGTGGACGACTGGATCAGCAGCCCGTTCAGCGCCTGCGTATACTGCATCGCCCAATAGGACAACGCGTTGTTGAGCGCGAATCCCGTCAGCGCGAACAGCAGCAGCAATGGCCAATGCGCCCGCATCACAGGCCAGTCCCGCTTCACATGGGGGCGGGCAAACGGCCAGAGCATCAGGAACGTGCCGATCCAGCGGATGCAGGATAGCGTCAAAGGTGGCACATGGCCCGCGACATAGCGCGCCAACACGATGTTGCCGGCCCAGAACAGCGAGGCGAGAGCGAGCAACAGATAGGGCTGGTTGTTGAGCCAGCGCAACGGAGATGCGGGTTTTGTCAGCAAGGAAAAAATGCAGATGTGCAGGGCAACGGCAAGTTGGGCCTAATCGTCTCCGGCGGCAAGCAGGGCTGGCGTATTGGTGCCATGCATCGGGCGGCAAGCTTGGTCGGCGATGCGCTTGCGCTCGCGACGCGATCGGCTCAAGTCTGCGGACCGGACAGCGAGATCTCGCGCTCGGCGCGGAAGACGTTGCTGTAGAGGTTGGCGATCCATTGCCGTCCGACCGAAGTGACGTTGAGATAGCGGATCGCGGTCTGCACGTGTGGCGCGACGCTGTTCCAATAGAACTGAGGATAGAGATTGACGAGGTCGGCGGGCGAGGAATAGCCGAGCTGGCGGTTCATACCGGTCTCCTCGAATTCGTAATAAAGCGCATTGGCCTTGCGGATATAGTTGGGATCGCCGAGTTGGCCGATCAGGTCGGCCGCGCGCAGGATCGCCGCGTCGTCGTCGCTGGATTCGGTGCCGTCCGGGAGGCTGCAGGGAAATCGCGTGCCCTCGATGGCCGCGGCGATCCGCCCCTTGTCGAGCGCCGCAATCCCTTCCATCCGCTCCCTCACGAACATCTTGGAGCGATCGACGTGATAGGCCATCAGCGCCGCATCGGAGGAGCCGCGCGGCAAGGTGATCTTACGGCCGGAGTCGTCGACCACGTAGCCGTCCTCGTCGTCGGCCATGAACAGGCCGCGCACATAGCCGATATCATGGGTCAGACAGGCGATGATGATGTGGGCGTAGTCTTCCGCCGGCATGTGGCTGTGCAGTGCCCGGCCGCGCAGGATCTCGTGGCCGGCCAAGGTCACCAGCATCGTGTGCTCGACATTGTGATACAGCGCATCGCTGTTGCCGATGCATTCGATGGCGATCCGGGCGATCGAGGGCACCATCTCGACCAGTTCAGCCTGCTGCGACCCAAATCGGCGGCGCATATAGTTGGCCAGGAATTTGCCCAGCGCGTCGGCTACCAGTTCCGGAACGGTCGTCATCTCGGTTACCCCGAAAGATCGCGAGCCCGCCGTCGGGTGGACGAGACCGCCACGCTCAGCATAGCGCGGCTGTGCGACAGCATCTATGGGGACCGGAAAACCCCGTCCCGGGTCGATTTGCCTCAGGTCGGGGTCAGCTCGCCTGCTTGCGCGAGGCGACGAACACGCCCGCGAGTACGAGAGCAAAGCCGAGAAAATGGAACGCCTGCGGCCGTTCGCCGAGGAACGCGATGGCCATGATCGAGCCGAATACCGGCACGACGTGGAAGAACGGCGCTGCCCTGTTGGCGCCGATCAGGAGCACGCCTCGGTTGAAGCAGAGATAGGCGATCGTCGAGGGGAAAATGGCCACGTAAAGCAGTGACAGCAGATTCTTGGCGTCGAATGCCATCACGGGGCGGGCATAGAGCTCCCAAGCCAACAACGGGATCAGGCTGGCGGCGCCGCAGCCAAAGGTGAAGGTGACGAACGACAGGCCGTGGATCGGCGGCCGTTTCAGCGAGAGCACGGAATAGAAGCCGAAGATCGCCATCGCGACCAGGAAGATCAGGTCGCCCCGATTGAAGCTGATCTGCGTAAGTGCCGTGAGATCGCCACGTGTCAGGATGGTGAGCACACCCGCCATGGAGAGCAGGATGCCGAGGCCTTGCGCGACGGTGAGATGGACGCGCAGCAGCAGGATCGACCACACCGCCACGATCAGCGGACCTGCGGACTGCAGAAGCAGGATGTTGAGCGCCTGGGTGTATTCGAGCGACCAGTATTGCAGCGTGTTGAAGGCACCGATACCGGCGATCGACAGCGTGATCATGAGACCGAGCCGGGAGCGGATCGCGGGCCAATCCTGCCGCAGCTGCTTCCAGGTGAACGGCAGAATGATCAGGAAGGCCAGTGACCAGCGCAGGAACGACAGGGTCACCGGTGGAATGTGACCGGCCGCAAGCCGGCCGACGATGGCATTGCCCGCCCAGCACAGCGCGGTGATGCTGAGCAGCAGATAGGGCTGGTTGGCGATCCAGGCGCGCGCAGGTGAAGCAGGCGCGGCGGGGTCTGCGGCGGACATGATCAGGTCTAAGGCCCGGTTCGATGCGCCGCGACGTTCGAGCCCGACTGCGATCGAGCCGGCATTTGCCTCGGCTCAATCCAAAGACATCAATTGCGAGTGCCTATCAAGGGGGCAGATGCATCGCAACTATGCAGCGGGCGCCCGCCTGCTTCGACGGGGCGCGACGGATCGAGCCCGCAGCAAACCGAATCTCTGTAACCGTGATGCCTTGCCACATGCCCGCTTCCTCACGCGCCCGCTTCGTGTCGGTGTCGCCTGTATCTTCGGCTCACGTGTCGCACCATCGGGCGCACCGCGAGTGACTTCAGGCGCTCGGCACAGACGAGATAGAGGACAACCAGCAGCGCGATGGTGCCAAGCAGCGCTGCTGGCAACGGGACGAAGCCGAACCATGTCCCGACCGGCGTGAACGGAATGATCATTGCGACCAGAAGCGCGATCAGCGAGGAGGCCGTCAGCGCGGGGTCGGGACGATCGCTCCAGGGCGGCCCGTTGGTCCGGATGATGAAGATGACGAGAATCTGCGTCGCCATGGATTCGATGAACCAGGCAGTGCGGAATTCGTCCGGCGAAGCCTTGAACAGGTAGATCAGCGCCGCGAAGGTCAGGATATCGAACACCGACGACAGGGGACCCATGATCGCCGCAAAGCGGACCAGACGCCTCATGCTCCAGAGCTGCGGCCGCGCTGTCGCCCGCGGGCTGACGCAGTCGAAGGGAATGCCAAGCTCAGATAAGTCGTAGAGCAGGTTGTTGAGCAGGATCTGAGTGGGCAGCATCGGCAGGAACGGCAACACGACCGAAGCCAGGGCCATCGACAGCATGTTGCCGAAATTGGAGCTTGCGCCCATCCGGATGTATTTCAGGATGTTGGCGAAGGTGCGTCGTCCTTCCTCCACGCCGTCGGCGACCACTTCGAGATCGGAGGCGAGCAGGATCATGTCGGCCGCTGCCTGCGCGACGCCCGTCGCGGAATCAACTGATAATCCGATATCGGCGGCCTTCAGAGCCGGAGCATCATTGATGCCGTCGCCGAGAAAGCCGACCACCTCGCCGGAGGCCTGCAGCGCCTTGACGATACGCGACTTCTGGTCGGGCGCGAGCCGGCCGAAGGCATCGGCGGAGTGGACTTGAACGGCGAGTGCCTCGTCGCTGAGTTCGGCAATGTCGCTGCCCGATAGCACGCGCTCGGCTTTCAGCCCCACCAGCCCGGCGAGCCGCTTGACCACCACGGGATCGTCGCCCGACAGGATCTTCAGCCCGATGCCTGCATGTGCAAGCCGCGTGATCGCCGCCGCTGCGGTCGGCTTGGGTGGATCGGCGAAGGCACAGAGACCCTCGAAGACGAGGTCCAGTTCGTCCTCAGTCTCTATCTCGCGGGGCGCGCCGGGCCAGGGGCGGGAGGCAATGGCAACGGTCCGCAATCCCTCCTGGGCCAGCGCATGAACCTGCGCGAGTGCAGCCGCGCGGCCGGCCTTGTCCATGCTGTCCGTGTTTGTCCCATGTCGTTGCGTCGTGCAGAGTTCGAGCACGGCTTCGGGCGCCCCCTTGACGATCAGCACCCGTTCCAGCGAGCTGACCGCGAGTGCCGATCCCAGCCTGCGGGAGAAGTCGAAAGCCTGGCGACCGCCGAGGCTCCAGCCCTCGGCGGCATGACCGGCTCCGGCCACCAGCGCAGCATCGAGCGAGCCACGGTCGCCGCCAAGCGCCGCAGCGATCGCGCCGAGTTCGGCCGGGCGCTTGCTGTCGCTGCCATCGGGCGCGACGCTGCGTGCCAGGGTGATCTCCGCCGAGGTCAGCGTTCCCGTCTTGTCGGTGCACAGCATCGACATTGCACCGAGATCGTGAATGGACGCGAGCCGCTTCACGATGACCTTGCGACCGGCCATGCGCAGCGCACCGCGCGACAGCGTCACGGTCGTGATCATCGGCAGCAGTTCCGGCGTCAGCCCCACCGCGAGTGCGACAGCAAACAAGAGAGAGTCCAGCACCGGCCGGCCGGCCACGACACGGATCGACAGCACGATGAAGGCGAGCGCGAGCGTGAGGCGCGCCGTGACCAGGCCGAATTCATGCAGGTCGCGCTCGAACGGAGTCCGGCCATGGGCTTCGGCCAGCGCCGAGGCTGCGGCGCCGAACACCGTGTTCGGCCCGGTCATGACAGCAATCGCGATCGCTTCACCGGTCTGTGCCACCGATCCGCGGAATACGACATTCGATCTCTCGTCCGGATCGCTTGGAACACCCGGACGCTTGGTGACGGGATAGGGTTCTCCGGTCAGCGCTGCTTCACCGGCCGTGAAGGCGATGCTCTCGAGGATGAGCGCGTCAGCCGGCACGATATCTCCGGCGCGGATGCGCAAGACGTCGCCGGGCACGACGGCGTCGACCTCGATTTCGCGGAACACGCCATCGCGCTTGGCCTCCGCCTTCAATGCGACGGAGCGGCGGAGCATCTCGGCGGCTCTGACGGCGTGCCCTTCCTGCACCGTGTCGAGTCCGATCGAAAGGACCAGGATCAGCACGATGATGGTTCCGCCGATACCGTCGCCGGTCAACATCGAGATCACCCCGGCGACGAGCAGGATGAGTGAGAGCGGTTCGAGCAGGCGGCGCAGCACGGCGCGCAAGGGGCCCACGGCGTGGGGCGGCGCGTCGCTGTTCGGACCGTAACGTTCCAGCCGCTCGCCGGCTTCGGCGCTGCTGAGGCCATCGAGGCCGCAACCGAGCATGTCGCCGGCCTGTGCCGGCGACAGCCGCCAGAACTGGTGCTCAGTCTGCTTCAGGTCGTTGACCACCGGCGGCTCCATTCATCTTCATGGATGACTGTCCATGTTCCTCTCTGATTTGCATGAAGATTTGTCAGGCGATTGACCCAGCGCAACACGGGAACAGCTTGGTGTATTAGTTGCTGTAATCTCGACCGACATGGTCCAACAGAGAAGACCGCGCTTTGGCCGGTTCTGTCATGAATGTGATGGTTCAACACTCTGCCGTCCTTCCGCCCAAGCGCACCATCGAAGTGCATGCGGTGTGGTCCGCGATTTCCGCTCATCGCTGGCTCATTCTCGCCGCTCTGCTGCTGGCCGGCATTGGAGCCTGGCAAGGCGCTCGTGTCATCTTTGGCCCCGCTGTGGTGGTGGACCAGGTCAGGCGCGGCAATTTGGTCGAAACGGTCGTCGCCAGTGGTCATGTGGAGACACCCTATCGGGTCGAGATCGGCAGCCAGGTCACCGGTACGGTCGAGGAGGTGCTGGTGCGGGAGGGCGAGCGCGTCACCAAAGGACAGCCTCTGATCTCGCTGGAATCGCGTGAGCTGAAGGCAGCCGTCGTGCAGGCGCAGGGCTCGGTGGCGCAGGCCGAGGCGCGGATGCGCCAGCTCGCCGAATTGACGCTGCCTTCGGCGAAGGAGGCCCTGACCCAGGCGCAGGCCACGCTGCTGAATGCGCAGCAGACCTATAATCGCACCTCGCACCTGGCGGAGGGCGGCTATGCTACGCGCCAGGCACTCGACGACGTGCAGAAGACGCTCGACGTCGCGCTCGCGCAGAAGCGCGCGGCCGAATTCCAGGTCTTTACCGCAAGTCCGGGTGGCAGCGATTATGTGATGGCGGAGACGCTGTTGAACCAGTCGCGCGCGAATCTCGACACTGCGCAGTCGCGCCTGGGGTATGCCACGATTGTGGCGCCGCGCGATGGCGTTCTGATCACGCGCAATGTCGAGCGGGGCACGGTGGCCCAGCCGGGTAAGGCGCTGCTGGTGCTCGCGCCCGCCGGTGAGGTCCAGCTCGTGTTGCAGATCGATGAGCGCAACCTCGGCAAGCTCGCGCTGGGACAGAAGGCGCTGGCGTCGGCGGATGCCTATCCGGACCGGCGCTTCGCCGCCATCGTCAGCTACATCAATCCCGGCATCGACATTTCCCGGGCATCGGTCCAGGTCAAACTCACGGTGCAGGATCCGCCGGATTATCTGCGGCAGGACATGACGGTGTCGGTCGACATCAACGTGGCCTCGAAGAACGATGCGCTGGTCCTTCCGGTTCGCTCCGTTCATGATCTCACCTCGGGGCAGCCCTGGGTGCTCGGCGTGAAGGATGGCCGGGCCGTCAAACGTCCGGTGCAGGTCGGCATCCGCGGCAACAGCCACGTCGAGATCGTCGGCGGCCTCTCGGCCGGTGATGTCGCAATTCCCGCCAATTCAGGCATCCTGACCGGCCAGCGGCTGCGTCCGGTGTTGTCGTGAACCGCTGGCTGCCGTTCGAGTGGATCGCCGCGGTGCGCTTCCTGCGCGAAGGGCGCCTGCAAACGCTGTTCATCATCGGCGGCATCTCCATCGGTGTCGGCGTCATCGTGTTCATGTCGGCGATGCTGGCCGGGCTGGAAGCGAATTTCATCAAACGTGTGCTGACCTCGCAGCCGCAGATCCAGCTGCTGACGCCCGATCAGGTCGCGCGGCCGTTGCGCAATGACAAGGGCGTGATCGAGGACGCGGTCGTGCAGCGCCCGAGCCAGCGGGTGATCTCGATCGACCAGTGGCCGAAGATCCGCGACCAGATGCAGGCGATGCCCGAGGTGACGGCGGTGTCGCCGACCATTGCGGGCTCTGTGCTCGCGATTCGCGGCGATGCCAGCCGCGCGGTCACGCTGTCGGGCATCGAGCCAGAGACCTATTTCAAGATCGTCAAGATCCCAGACTATATCGCCGCCGGCGAGCCGCGTTTGACCAGCGACGACATCATCATCGGCACCGAACTCGCCAAGGATCTCGGTGCCTCCGTCGGCGACAAGCTCAACATCCAGGCGGCTTCCGGCGCCAATCGCGTGCTGACGGTGACCGGCCTGGTCGATCTCGGCAGCAAAGGCGTCAACCAGCGCGCGGCCTATGCCGCCTTGCGTACGGCGCAGTCGCTGCTCGGAATGATCGGCGGCGTCACCACCATCGACATCACCGTGCAGGACATCTACGCCGCCGAGACAATCGCGCAGCGCATCCAGGCATCCAACGTCGTCAAGGCCGACAGCTGGATCAAGACCAACGCGCAGTTCTTCACGGCCGTGCGCGCGCAAGAGACCTCCAATACGCTGATCCGGCTGTTCGTCGGGCTTTCGGTCGCATTCGGCATCGCGGCCGTGCTGATCGTCTCGGTAATTCAGCGTTCCAAGGAGATCGGCATCCTGCGCGCGATGGGCACCTCGCGCGGCCAGATTTTGCGCGTGTTCCTGTTGCAGGGAGGGCTGCTCGGCTTTGTCGGCTCGTTGTTCGGAGCGGCATTAGGGGCAGGCGCCCTGATCTACTGGCACTCGGTTGCGCGGCAGGCCGATGGCTCGGAGCTGTTTCCGCTGATCCTCGAACGCCAGCTCTTCGTGATGACTGCGCTGCTCGCCACGATAACCGGGCTGCTGGCGGCGATGGCGCCGGCGCTGCGCGCGGCCAAGCTCGATCCGGTGGTGGCGATCCGTGGCTGAGGAAATCCTGCGTCTTCAGAACGTTTGCAAAGCCTATAATATCGGCCAGCCGACCGAGACCGAGGTGCTGCACGACATCGACCTCGAGGTTGACCGTGGCGAGTTCGTCGCGCTGATCGGCCCATCCGGCTCCGGCAAGAGCACGCTGCTCAACATCGTCGGTCTGCTCGACAGGCCGACCTCCGGCCAGCTCACCATCAAGGGCGAGGATACGGCGGCACTCGGCGACACCGAGATTACTCGCCTGCGCGGCCACACCATCGGATTCGTGTTCCAATATCATTTGCTGATTTCGGCATTCACGGCCAAGGAGAACGTCATGATGCCGATGCTGGTCGATCGCGGCTTCCCGAGCACAGACATCGAGCAGCGCGCGCTGAAGCTGTTGCAGCAGGTCGGCCTGGAGAAGTTCGCCAACAATCTCGCCACCAACATGTCCGGCGGTCAGCAGCAGCGGGTCGCGGTGGCCCGCGCGCTGGCCATGAATCCCGACCTGGTGCTTGCGGACGAGCCCACCGGCAATCTCGATACCAAATCCGCCGACGCCGTCTTCGAGTTGATGCGGCAGGTCAATCGCGAGAGCGGCACCAGCTTCCTTCTGGTGACGCACAATCTCGACCTGGCGCGCCGCTGCGACCGCATCATCGAGGTGGTCGACGGCCGGATCCAATCCTGATGCCGCCGATGTGACCGTGGGCTGCAGCAGGCTCTCGACGGCCACACGCACCGATGACCTACATTTGCCGTCGTCCTGTGGTGATTGAGGCAAGCCCCGGGAGACTCCGCCGCCAAGAAGCGGGATGACCGGGCGCAATCCGACCCGACGGGTGGGGCGGCATGAAATTTTGGGGCTTATCAAAGGCTTGGACGCGCCCTGGCGGGTCCAAAAGCCCCGTTCTTGCTTGCCTAGCCGGGCCGCTTCCTTTATCCGGTGGGGCGCCTCGCGTGCGAGCGGTCCCGGCCGCGATTCTGGCTGGGCGCATGATTGGGCACGACGGCCCTTGGAAATGGGAACCGTTAATTTCCGCGCAGATCGTGCTGTTTTGGATAATGGCAGAGGAAAGAGCTGGGAATGGCTAATGTGGTCGTCGTCGGCGCCCAATGGGGCGACGAGGGGAAGGGCAAGATCGTCGACTGGCTGTCGGAGCAAGCCGACATCGTCGTGCGCTTCCAGGGCGGCCATAATGCCGGCCATACCCTTGTCATCAATGGCGCGACCTACAAGCTCGCGCTGCTGCCCTCGGGCGTGCTGCGGCCGGGCAAGCTGTCGGTGATCGGCAACGGCGTCGTGTTCGACCCGCAGGCCTTCCTGGAGGAGGTCGCAAAGCTTCAGGGCCAGGGCGTCGCGATCGGGCCGGACAATCTGCGCATCGCCGAAAACGTCACGCTGATCCTGCCGCTGCACCGTGAGCTCGATGCGCTCCGGGAGTCCTCGAACACGGCGACTGCGATCGGCACCACGCGCCGCGGCATTGGCCCGGCCTATGAGGACAAGGTCGGCCGCCGTGCGATCCGCCTGATGGACCTCGCCGATCTCGGCACCTTGCCGCACAAGATCGATCGGCTGCTTGCCCATCACAATGCGCTGCGCCGGGGCCTCGGCCTCGAACAGATCGACGGCAACGAAATCCTGCGCGGGCTGGCGGAGATGGCGCCGCAGCTTCTGCCTTACGCCGAGACGGTCTGGCGCCTGCTCGACGCCAAGCGGCGTGAGGGCAAGCGTATCCTGTTCGAGGGCGCGCAGGGCGCGTTGCTCGACGTCGATCACGGCACCTATCCCTACGTCACCTCGTCGAACACGGTGGCGGCGCAGGCGGCGACCGGGACCGGCATGGGGCCCGGCAGCGTCGGCTATGTGCTCGGCATCTGCAAAGCCTACACCACGCGCGTTGGCCAGGGGCCCTTCCCGACCGAGCTCACCAATGAGATCGGGGAAGAGATCGGCCGCAGGGGCAAGGAATTCGGCGTCAACACCGGGCGCAAGCGCCGTTGCGGCTGGTTCGACGCCGTGCTGGTGCGCCAGACGGTGCGGACCTGCGGCATCAGCGGGCTGGCGCTGACCAAGCTCGACATTCTCGATGGCTTCGATTCGATCGATGTCTGTGTCGGCTACAGGCTGGACGGCAAGGAAATCGATCATCTGCCCGCCGGCGAAGGTGCGCAGGCGCGGGTCGAGCCGATCTACGAGACCATCGAAGGCTGGAAGCAGCCCACGGCGAATGCGCGGTCCTGGGCGGATCTGCCGGCGCAGGCGATCAAATATGTGCGGCGGGTCGAGGAACTGGTGGGTTGTCCGATTGCTCTGCTTTCCACGAGCCCCGAACGCGAGGATACTATTCTGGTCCAGAACCCGTTCGAGGCTTGACTGGATATGGCAGGCAAGCGCGCAAGTTGAGTTGACATGGCCGACTACTACCCGCTGATCGCCCGTGCCATCGCCGGACTGGACCCCAATGCCAGCGGCGAAAGTCGTCGTGCGCTCTATGAGCGGGCACGAGCGGCGCTGATCGCGCAGTTGCGCGGCGTGCAGCCGCCGCTGTCCGAATCGGAAATCACCCGCGAGCGGCTGGCGCTGGAAGAGGCGGTCCGCAAGGTCGAAGCGGAAGCCGCGCAGCGTGCGCGCGATGCAGCGCGGGCGGCGGGCGGCAGCCCCCGGCCGGGCGATGCCCTGCGCCGTGCCGGTGGGCGCAGTGCAGACGCTCCATCCGCCCCCGCGGGGCAGCCGGGAGCGCCACCGCCGGCCGGGTCCGAGCAGGGTGCCAGTGCGCCAGGACCACGGCCGCGGCCGGCCGCTCCTTCTCAAGGGCGCAGCGAGCGGCCGCCGGGCGGTGAGCCTGCGTCCCCCGACCAGACGCGGCTGCCGCGCAATCCACGGCCCGACGCCGGGCAAGCGGCGATGCCGCCTCGGCCGCAGCCGCCACAGGGCCAGCCGCAAGGGGCGATCCCGGAGGCGCGGATGCCGCCCCTGCGCGAGCGTGCCGCGGGACCGCGGCGCGGTCCCGACAACAATAATGGGGACGGGCAGCCGCCGGCCATGCGCGGCTTCCGCGATATCACGGCCGACGTCGACGACCTCGGCAAGGCGACGGCCCAGGCCAACCGGGCCGCGCGCAAGACCTACGCCAACGTGCCGCCGACCGACCTGGACCGGCTGGAGCCGGGGCCCGATGACCATGGGGCGGCGTCCGACGGACCTTATTCCTACGATGAAGCGGTGGAGGAAGCCGAACGCTACGCGTTGCCGGCGCAATCCGGCCGGTCGCGCGCTGGCGCCGAGCGGGACCGCGAGGCCAACAAGAAGCTGGGCGGGCGCGCCACATTCCCGTTCAAGAGCGCGATCGCGGTCGGCGTCGTCCTGATTCTGATCGGCGCGGGCCTGTTGTGGGGCAGGCCGATTGTTTCGGCCGTCGGCAACATGCTCAGGTCGTCGCCCGCCGTCGAGACACCGAAGGACACCACGGCGCCGTTGACCAAACCAAAGATTCCGGATCGGGTCGGTCAGTCGCAGTCCGACCAGATCGCGCCGGTCGCCCAGCGCGTGGTGCTCTACGATGAGGATCCGTCCGATCCCAAGGGCAAGCAGTATATCGGGACGGTGGTCTGGCGCACCGAGCAGATCAAGGGCTCCGGCCAGCAGAAGCCGGACATCGCGGTACGCGGCGACATCGAGATCCCGGATCGCAAGTTCAAGATGACGATGTCGTTCCGGCGCAACATGGATTCGTCGCTGCCGGCCAGCCATACGGTCGAGCTGACCTTCATCCTGCCGCCTGACTTCTCCGGCGGCGGCGTGGGGAACGTGCCGGGCCTGCTGATGAAGTCCAACGAGCAGGCGCGCGGTACGCCCCTCGCAGGCCTCGCGGTCAAGGTCACCGACGGCTTCTTCCTGGTCGGATTGTCCAATGTGGACTCCGACCGCGCCCGCAACACCCAGCTCCTGAAGGAGCGCTCCTGGTTCGACGTGCCGCTGGTCTACACCAACCAGCGCCGCGCGATCATCGCGATCGAGAAGGGTGAGCCTGGCGAGCGCGCCTTCAACGATGCGTTCGCTCAATGGGGTGAGTAAGCGGGCGCCCGGCTGCGATCGACCGGCAGGGCGGAGGGAGTGAGGCATGAAACGCTATCTGATCTTCGTCGCCGTAGGACCTGCGCTCGGCGGATTCTGCCTCCTGCTCGTCACCACCTATCAGTCCGGCTACTGGACCGGCACCAATGCGGCCGAGATCGCAAAGGTGTTCAAGGTCTTCGCGGTTTCGCTGCAATACAGCTACCTGTTCGGCTTCCTGCCTGCGCTCATGATGTGCGCCATCGACGACATCCTCTGCCATGTCAGGCGCATCGGGCCGGTCGTGCGCATGCTGCTGGTCGGCGCGATCGCGTTCCTGCTGGCTGCTTTCAACTATTCGTCGCACGGGGCGGATTCCGGCGTGGCGCAGTTCATCCTGTACGGCCTGGTCGGTTTCATCCCGGCGACGGTCTCGTCCTGGCTGGTGCACAAATTCGTTGAGGAACCGCAGCCGGCTGCCCCTTCGGCCGCCTGAGCGCGACGGCGTGACGCAACTTGTGTTGCGCTCTCGCGTTTCCATCTCATGGGCATGCCACAAGACAACATCACGAGCCGGTCGCGCCGCCCCACCGGACGGACCTCGCATGCGCGCTTCACGGGCGCCGAGGCGCGCGGGCCGGTGATCGACCAGGAGGGGCGCGAAGTCCCGTACGAAATGCCCCATGGGGCGTTTACGGGTTCGTTCCAGAATGCGGGCGGTTACCGTTTCGATTTCCAGACGGCCGATCCATTCGGCAACCTGACCCGCGAGCAGCGGATGATCCGCCTGGAAGCGATCGCGAAGCTGCTCGACGTCGCCTTCGTGCTGCCCGGCACCAATATCCGTTACGGCATCGATGGCATCATCGGCCTGATCCCGGTCGTTGGCGACCTGATCGCGACGGCATTGTCGCTGTGGCTGGTGCGCGAGGCCCGCGCGCTCGGCGCGCCCTGGCATGTCATCACCCGCATGCTCGCCAATGTCGCCGTCGAAGGCGTGGTCGGCATGGTGCCCGTGGCGGGTGACGCATTCGACGTGTTGTTCCGCGCCAATATGCGCAACGCCCGGATCTTGCGGCGCTGGCTGGACACCCAGCCGCGGTAAACCGGCAAAAGCAGCAAAAGAGGCTTCAGAAAAAAACTGCCCCGCACAAGGCGGGGCAGGGTTTAAAGTCGAATGTATCGGAGGCTTACGCCGCATTGGCATCCGGCGTCTTCGGCGCCGCGCGGCGCGGCAGCGGGAACGCCTCGCTCTCGTACAGCGAGCGAATGCCGTTCTGGTCGAAGCGGGCCTCCTCGACCTGCAGATAGGCGCCGTTCAGCGAATCCGCCGGCAGTTCCTCCATGGCAAAACGCACGGCTTCCGCCGCGGTGCCAAACCGCCGATAGGCAAAGCCTGCCCGCTTCTTCTTGCGGATGGCGGCGGGGAACAGTTCGGCCGATGTGTTGAAGTTGAACGGACGCATAGGACGCATGGTCTGAGACCTCTTCTTGTCGGATGGAGCGCTGACGCGAGCTTTCTGTTGCAGCGTGGCGGCTGGCGCCAGCGATTGCGGGTGTCGAGGGCGGTTAAAGCCGCCCAGGCGGCCCGGCCCTGCATGTCAGTTACAGCGCTAATATAAGCCTTTTTGACAAAATTGCGAATCCCCCAGGAGCACATCGTAAATCCAGGAGCGCTCCCCTCGAGCCCGGAAAATAAATGTATTTCAGTAACTTATGTTATTTTCAACCAGTGGGTGAATAATCATTTCCTGATCACCCTCCTGGCGATGTCGTGTGCTGGTTTGATTGCTTTGGCAGGAGCGGGACGGCGCCCGCCTACCTCCGCCGGATGACGGGCCAAGGGCGGACCCCAGCGCCGCCCTCACCAGTTCACCGCGGCTTCAGCTTCAGCGCCGCCGAATTGATGCAATAACGCAGCCCCGTCGGGCCGGGGCCATCCGGAAAAACGTGACCTAGATGGCCGCTGCAGCGCGAGCACAGGACCTCGGTGCGGACCATGCCGTGGCTGGTATCGCTCTCTTCGTCGATATGGTTCTCGGCCGCCGGCCGGGTGAAGCTCGGCCAGCCGCAGCCGGACTCGAACTTCGCATCGGACTCGAACAGGGTCTGGCCGCATCCGGCGCAGACGTAAGTGCCGGCGCGGTGATCATGCTCGTACTCGCCGGTGAAGGGGCGCTCGGTCGCCTTCTCGCGCAGCACCGCATATTGCATCGGTGTCAGCTCCTTGCGCCACTCTGCCTCGCTCTTGACGATCTTCTCGCTCGTCTTGGTGTCGGTCATGTCTCGCTCTCCAGCGGCTTGATCAGCCGCATTCTTGTTATGCCGTCAGTTGGTTCGCCTTAGTTGGTCGCTTTGGCGTCGCTCACCAAGGTCGGCTTTTCCAGGTAGTTCTCGGCGAAGATCTTCTTCAGGTTCTCGATCTTCGGCAGGTCGTTATAGGCAATATAGGGCTGGCTCGGGTGCAGCGTCAGATAGTCCTGATGATAACCTTCCGCCGGATAGAAGCCATCGAGCTTGCCGATCTTGGTCACGATCGGCTTCTTGAACACCTTGGTCTGGTCGAGCTGGGCGATATAGGCCTCCGCCACCTTCTTCTGCGCGTCTGAGGTTACGAAGATCGCCGAGCGATATTGCGTTCCGGTATCCGGCCCCTGCCGGTTGAGCTGGGTCGGATCGTGCACGACCGAGAAGAAGATCTGCAGGATCTTGCCGTAGCTGATCTTCTTCGGGTCGAATTTGACCTCGACGGATTCCGCGTGGCCGGTACTGCCGGTCGAAACGGTGTGGTAGTCGGCGGTCGCTTTGCTGCCGCCGGCGTAGCCCGACACCGCATTCACGACGCCCGCGGTGTGCTGATAGACGCCCTGTACCCCCCAGAAGCAGCCGCCGGCCAGGACGGCCGTCTCCAGCCCGCTGGCGGCCGGCTCATCCTGGGCTGGCGGCGGGATCACCACGGCATCCTCGGCCGCACGCAAAGGCGCGACGGCGAGCAGGGCGGCTCCGGCCAAGACGCCTGTCAAGACGCCGAGGATCGTGGCTTTCGGGAGCAGGCGGTGGAGCGGATTGCGGCGCATGGGGTGTCCTCTCAGTCAGTCTCTGGCTATTCGTCGTCAAGTCCGGACGGGGCGAGGCTGTCCCGCCGGCATCCTCGCAAGATACGCGCATCGTCCGTCCCCGTTACGGCCTCCGGGACACGACTGCGTGATAGGATAAGGGTTGCGACCGGACCGCTCGGGGCCGATGAAAGCCGAAGCTGAAAGCGAACATGACTGCCGACCTCGCGGCGCGTTTTGCGTCCGAGTGATGATGGTTTCGCGTCCCTCTCCGCGAAGAGGGCACAGGGAAGGCCGGATGCTGGCCGCACCCATGGCCCGCCTGCAGAAGAAAATGCAGGCGGCAGTCACCACAGGTACGAGCCGAACAACCGGCCTTCCCTGCACGACGGTCTTACGGCTTATACGTGGTCTCCCCGGTGCGCCGGGCTTTTTGGCCACCGTCACCTGCGCGAGGCGAAACCTCATCGCGAGCTTGATACTAGCGTCGGAGTATCAGGACCACACGATTTCACCGTACGCGCTGATATCGTTCGTCGGCGTGCAACCACGCTGCGATACCCTTGCGTCCGTCGCATCCCAGGCCCGACACTCGTGACGATCGCGAAGCGCCCCTCTTGTGGGCTGAGACGCGGGAGAGTGTGCCGGTGATTTGCCCGACACGGCAAGGCGACACACATGCGGCAGATTGGCACGACGGGCAATTTCTGCATGAGGCTATGTCTCGATCTTGCATGCAGCATCCTCGCACCGGTCGAGATGCTGCTCTAAACTTCCCTCATGCGGCGAATTCCTCTGAAAAACATCGAAGCCTTTGTGGCGGTGGCGCGCGTCGGCAGCCTGGCGCAAGCCGCGCTTCGGTTGAACCTCACGGTGCCTGCATTGAGCCGGCGCATCCAGCTGTTGGAGGCCGAGCTTGACGCACGGCTGTTCGAACGGCAGCCGCGCGGACTCTCGCTGACAGATGCCGGTCGTGACTACTTCGCGGCACTCGATCCGGCCTGGGAGCGGATGGCGCGGGCGACGGAGGCGGTGAGGAGGCGTGGGCAGCGCAAGGGCCTGACCGTCAGCGTGATGCCGACATTCGCCGCAAATTGGCTGATTCCACGTTTGCAGCGTTTTCAGACGCAGCACGATGGGATCGAACTCCAGCTGCACACCTCGCCGGAGATCGAAGACCTGGAGTCCCGTCGGGAGATCGACTGCGCGATCCGGCTCGGGCGGGGACCGTGGCCGGGTCTCGTCTGCGAACCGCTGCTGGCCGTCGACGCAGTGCCGGTGGCCAGCCCGCAGTTTCTCGGCAAGACCGAATGCCACGAGCCGCGCGCGCTGTTGGAGCAGAGGCTGATCGGCACCAGCCATCAGATCGCGTTCTGGCAGGAGTGGTTCGCCGGCGTCGGGGTCAACGCTATCCCGCAACACTGTCTTGCCTTCGACAATCTGCAGGTCGTCTACGAGGCCGCCTCTGCGGGCATGGGCATCGCGCTCGGGCTCGATCCGGTGGTTCGGCCATTCGTTGCGAGCGGCCGGCTGACGCCGTTGTTCACCGAGCCTGTGCGGCTGCCGCGCCAGTTTCATCTGGTGCATCGCGGCGGTCGTGCGGAGCAGGCGCGCGGCTTCGCGCAATTCCGCGACTGGCTGTTTGCGGAGGCCGCGGCCTTCGCGGCATAGATGGGAGGCGTGACGACGCCTTGCATGCCGCTGAAGGCTTGCAGCCGAAAACTGAATGGTCAGGTCCGCCGCGCTCGTTTAGGCTTCCGTCCGCACATGGAGGCGACCGCTGAGATGGCGACCTATCGGCTGCACTATTTCCCGGAATCCGGCAACAGCTACAAGCTGGCGCTCATGCTCACGCTTTGCGGCCAAAGCTTCGAACCGGTGTGGACCGATTTCGGTGGCGGCGTCACCCTCACGCCGGAGTGGCGCAGGAGCGTCAATCCCATGGGCGAGATTCCGGTGCTGGAGGAGGATGGTGTCCGCCTGACCCAGACCGCGCCGATTCTGCTACGGCTCGCCGAGCGCTATGGACAGTTCGGCGCGACCGACGAGCGCGAGCGGTTCGAGATCCTGCGCTGGCTGTTCTGGGACAATCACAAGCTATCGGGCTACATGGCGAGCTACCGCTATCGCCGTGCCTTCACACCGTCGCCGAACGAGGGCGTGCAGAAATTCTTCCGCAAGCGCATCGATGATTTCCTCTCGATTGTCGCGAGCGAAGTGGCGCAGCGGCCGTTCATCATCGGCGAGCGGCCGACGGTGGCCGACATCTCGATGTGCGGCTACCTCATGTTTCCGGTGGAGGAGAGCGGCTACGATCTCGCCGCAAACTTTCCTGATGTTCACGCTTGGCTGCGGCGCATCGCCGCGCTGCCCGGCTGGAAGGCGCCATATGACCTGCTGCCAGGGAAGCGGCTGGCGCGGTACTTCTGACGCTCCCGCGAGAATCATCGTGGAAGCATCGTGAAACGCTGTGAGACCATCGTCAGTCAGCGGTCGCGGAGCCGTGATCGCCAGCCATTAGTTCTTTGTCAGCACGCGTCTGCCGGGGAATAAAACCGTCTTGCGCACCGTCTCGGAAGCGAGAGTAACAAACAACGCGCTTTCGGGAGCGGAGGAGCGCGCATCGAGAACGATAGTTCGTATCATTCGCATGGTCGTGATGCACGGTGATTGGGCGTCTGCCGGCGTGCTTCCTACATCGGCATCACCGACAAGAATTTCCGCTGGAAACGTCTCCGATCAGAGCAGCAGACGAACGCGTTTCTCCGCACGTAAGAGAGACGGAGGACAACCATGACTATTTGGAAGGTATTTGCAGTGACGCTTGCGCTGTCGGCAGTTGCTGGCGCTGCGCCGGCATCGGCCCAGGGCTGGTTCTGGGGCGAGCAGGAGCCGTCTGCATTTCAGGCCATGTATCCCAATCGCGACGTGCTCAATGGCGGGGCGCTGACGCTCGCGGGCCGCATGGGCCTGGAGCGTGCCGGCGGCACGGCGCCGGTTTATCCGTATGCTACTCCGGTGCCGGGCCGGGTCTATGTGCATCATCAGCGGCCGTATCGCCGCTGATGATGGCGGCCTGATGTTGCAGGAACCGCTGGCGTGCTATGATATTTTCCAGCAGCTGGAGGTTGAATTCATGACGAGGACCGTTGCGAAGACACTTGCCGCGTCGCTGGTGCTGTCCATGGCGGCCATGTCCGCCGGATCGGCACAGTCGTTCTCGGAGCCTGCCGCCTTTCAGGCGATGCACCCCGATCGCGACGTGCTCAATGGCGGCGCGCTGACGCCCGAGGCCCTGATGCGGCGGGCGCACCAGATGGCGCCCTTGGATGCCACGGCCGGGCCGACGCCGGTGGTTCCTCGCAGGCCGTATCGTCGCCGGCATTGACGCGCACGATGTGGCGATGACGTCGATCACACCACGATCGAGAGCCGCTTCGCGGCGCGGGTGATGCCGGTATAGAGCCAACGGGCGCGGCTCTCGCCGAAAGCAAAGCTCTCGTCGAACAGCACGACGTCGTCCCATTGCGAGCCCTGCGACTTGTGCACGGTCAGCACATAGCCGTAGTCGAACTCATCATAGGGCTTGCGCTGTTCCCAGGGAATGTCCTCGATGCCGCCGGCGAAGCACTCGCCGCGGACCGAGACCTTGGTCACCTTGCGACCGAGATCCTCGTCCGGCGCGAGCCGCATGCCGATGATCTTCGATTTCGAAGCGGTGCGCGATTTCACCCGCCACAGCCCGCCATTGAATAGGCCCTTCTTGCGATTGTTACGCAGGCAGACCAGCTTGTCGCCGGCGACCGGCAATGTGTCCTCGATGTCGAGGCGCTGCCGCACCCGCATGTTGTAGGCGCGGCGGGTGTTGTTGCGCCCGACCAGGACCTGATCGGCGCCCATCACGCGGGTGGGGTCGAGCTCGTGGCGCTCCACCACTTCGCTCTCGCCGTAGCGGCCGACATCGAGCGTGTTGCCTTCGCGGACATCCATCGACATCCGCACGATCGGATCGTCCTGCGCCTGGCGATGCACCTCGGTCAGCATCGCATCCGGCTCCGACTCCGTGAAGAAGCCGCCGCCCTTGATCGGCGGCAACTGCGCGGGATCGCCGAGCACGAGCAGGGGGCAATCGAAGGAGAGCAAGTCGCGGCCGAGATCGGCATCCACCATCGAGCATTCGTCGATGATGATCAGCTTGGCCTTGGAGGCCGGCGCATCGTCCCACAACTCGAAATTCGGCTGCTCCTCGCCGCTCTCCTGCGCCCGGTAGATCAGCGAATGGATGGTGGAGGCGTTGTCGCAGCCCTTGTTGCGCATGACGAGCGCGGCCTTGCCGGTGAAGGCGGCGAACTTGACCTCGCCGTCGACGCCTTCGGCGATGTGACGGGCCAGCGTGGTCTTGCCGGTTCCGGCATAGCCGAACAGGCGAAATACCGGCGGCGTGCCGTTGCGGCCGGGCTTGGCCTTCAGCCAGTCGCCGACGGCTTTCAGTGCGGAATCCTGGTGCGGGGTGAAGGTGGGCATTGCTCAACGGGTGAAGCCGCGGGGGCGACTCGGGACCCGGTGAACCTAAGGGCTGTTTCTGGGAGATCAAGCGGGTTCGGGCAGAGACGATCCTGACGTGTCGAGGTCGGGAGCTGCGCTCTCGCAACGCGGGCGGTGCGCTCCCTCCCCCCTTGCGGAGGAGGGTCGGGGAGGGGGGCTCAGCAAAGACTGCCCGTGTGGACCCCCACCCCCAACCCCTCCCCGCAAGGGGGAGGGGAGACCACCGAGCTCTTGGCTAGGGCTTACGACATATCGACGCGTAAGGACTACACGGTCTTCTACTGCCACCCCGGCACGCCGCGCATGTCGGGCAGGTGGTGCGCGATGCCCTTGTGGCAGTCGATGCAGGTCTTTTCGCCGGTGAAGAGGAAACGCTGATGTGCCACCGCTGCGCGCGGCGATTGCTTGGTGATGTCCATCGATTGCGCGCTGTGGCAGTTGCGGCATTCGAGCGAATCATTGGCCTTGAAGCGCGCCCATTCATGGGCGGCGAGTTCGATCCTGCGATCGGTGAACTTCTCGCGGGTGTCGATCGAGCCGAACAGATGGCCCCAGACTTCCTTCGATGCCTGCATCTTGCGTGCGATCTTGTCGGTCCAATTGTGCGGCACGTGGCAATCCGGGCAGCTCGCGCGCACGCCGGAGCGGTTCGAGAAGTGGATCGTCGATTTCAGCTCGGCGAACACGTTGTCGCGCATCTCGTGGCAGCCGGTGCAGAATTTCTCGGTGTTGGTCAGCTCCAACGCGGTGTTGAAGCCGCCCCAGAAAACGACGCCGGCGACGAAGCCGGCGAGCACCAGCGCGCCGAGCGCGAACACCGAGCTCGGCTTGAGCAGCACATCGATCAGGTCGAGGACGAAGGTCCAGGCGCGCTCGAGCAATCCGCGGCGCTTGGCCGGCGCGCCGCCTTCGGTTTCGCGGGTACTCATCGGCGGCCACCGGGACGTTCGCGGCTCAGCATCGTGTCGATATCGACGAAGTCGTTGCTGACTGGCGGCGTCGCAACGCTCTGCGGCACGTGGCATTCGGTGCAGAAGAAGCGGCGCGGCGACACCGAGGCCAGGAACTGGCCGTCGCGGTCCATGAAATGCGTCACCGAAATCATCGGCGCCTGCGACTCCGCGGTACGGGCGCGGGCATGACAGGACAGGCATTTGTTGCCCTGCATGTCGACCTGATAGCCTTCGATCGAATGCGGGATCACCGGTGGCTGCTCCGGATAGTTGCGCACCTCCTTCTCGGCGGTATTCTTCATCGCCGTCATCGGCGGCGCCGGGCCTTCCTCGTTGAGCGGCGCCGGCCCGCGCAGAGAGGACGACACGCTTTGCGCCAGCAGCGCGCTTGATCCGGCCGCGAGGGTCGCGGCGAGCAGCATCATCGTGAGTTTCTTGATCATGGCGCTTACACCCGCTCGATGCGCACGGCGCATTTCTTGAAATCGGCCTGCAGCGAGATCGGATCGGTGGCGTCGAGCGTCACCTTGTTGATCAGCTTGGATTCGTCGAACCAGGGCACGAAGACGAGCCCGCGCGGTGGCTTGTCGCGGCCGCGCGTCTCGATCCGGGCGCGGATGAAGCCGCGGCGGGACGCCACCTTCACCTCGTCGCCGCGCCGCAGGCTCGCGTCCTGCGCATCGTCAGGGTGCATGAAGCAGACCGCTTCGGGGAAAGCCTTGTAGAGCTCGGGCACCCGGCGCGTCATGGTGCCGGAATGCCAGTGCTCGATGACGCGGCCGGTCGAGAGCCAGAACGGATAATCCTTGTCGGGCGATTCCGCCGGCGGCTCGTAGGGAAGGGCGAAGATGCGGGCCTTGCCGTCGGGAAAGCCATAGAACTGAATGCCCGCGCCTTGCTTCACGTAAGGATCGCTGCCCTCGCGGAAGCGCCAGCGCGTCTCCTGGCCGTTGACCACCGGCCAGCGCAGGCCGCGCTCGCGGTGATAGGATTCGAACGGCGCGAGGTCATGGCCGTGGCCGCGGCCGAACGAGGCATATTCTTCGAACAGCCCCTTCTGGACGTAGAAGCCGAACGCCCTGGATTCGTCGTTGGCGTAGCCGGCCTCGATCTCACTGACCGGAAACTGGTCGACTTGGCCGTTGCGATAGAGCACGTCGAACAGCGTCTTGCCGCGAACCTCCGGCATCTTGACGATCAGCTCCTCCGGCCAGACCTCCTCGACCTTGAAGCGCTTGGAGAACTCCATCAGCTGCCAGAGGTCGGAGCGCGCCTCGCCGGGCGCTGTCACGAGCTGATGCCAGAATTGGGTGCGCCGCTCGGCATTGCCGTAAGCGCCTTCCTTCTCCACCCACATGGCGGTCGGCAGAACGAGATCGGCGGCGAGCGCGGTCACCGACGGATAGGCATCCGAGACCACGATGAAGTTGTCGGCGTTCCGGAAGCCGGGATAGGTCTCCTGGTTGGCGTTGGGGCCGGCCTGCAAATTGTTGTTGACCTGAACCCAATAGGCATTGAGCAGGCCGTCCTTCAGCATGCGGCTCTGCTGAACGGCGTGATAGCCGGGCTTGTCGGGAATGGTGCCTTCCGGCAGCTTCCAGATGTGCTCGGCCTTGGCGCGATGCTCCTTGTTGGTCACCACCATGTCGGCCGGCAGGCGATGCGAGAAGGTGCCGACCTCGCGCGCGGTGCCGCAGGCCGAGGGCTGGCCGGTGAGCGAGAACGGGCTGTTGCCGGCTTCTGCGATCTTTCCGGTCAACAGGTGGATGTTGTAGACGAGGTTGTTGCACCAGACGCCGCGGGTGTGCTGGTTGAAGCCCATGGTCCAGAACGAGACCACCTTGGTCTTCGGATCGGCATAGAGCTCTGCCAACGCCTCGAGCCGGTTGAGCGGCACGCCGGACATCTCGGCGGCCTTCTCCAGCGTGTAGTCCGAGACGAATTTCACGTACTCATCGAAGCTGATGTCGGTCGCGTCATTGGCCTTGGTGCGCCCGGTCGCCTTCTGCTCCAGCGGATGCTCCGGCCGCAGCCCGTAGCCGATGTCGGTCTGGCCGCGCCTAAACACGGTATGTGCGGAGACGAACTCCTTGTTGACGCGGCCGGTCTTGATGATGTGGTTGGCGATGGCGTTGAGGATGTAGAGATCGGTCTGCGGCTTGAACACCATGCCGATGTCGGCGAGATCGAAGGAGCGGTGCTCGAAGGTCGAGAGCACGGCGACCCGGACATGCGGCGCCGACAGCCTGCGGTCGGTCACCCGTGTCCACAGGATCGGATGCATCTCCGCCATGTTGGAGCCCCACAGCACGAAGGCGTCGGTGGCCTCGATATCGTCATAGCAGCCGGCCGGCTCGTCGATGCCGAAGGCGCGCATCATGCCAGCGACCGCGGAGGCCATGCAGTGGCGCGCATTGGGATCGATATTGTTGGAGCGGAAGCCGGCCTTGAACAGTTTCGAAGCGGCATAGCCCTCCCAGATCGTCCACTGGCCCGAGCCGAACATGCCGACGCCGGAAGGGCCGCGCTTTTTCAGCGCATCCTTGAACTTCACGGCCATGATGTCGAACGCTTCGTCCCACGACACCGGCGTGAACTCGCCGTTCTTGTCGTATCTGCCGTTGGTCTTACGCAGCATCGGCTGCGTCAGCCGGTCGTGGCCATACATGATCTTGGACAGGAAATAGCCCTTGACGCAGTTCAGCCCGCGGTTGACCTCGGCCTTGATGTCGCCGTGGGTGGCGACCACGCGATTGTCCTTGGTCGCGACCATCACGCTGCAGCCGGTGCCGCAGAAGCGGCAGGCCGCCTTGTCCCATTTCAGCGCGCTGGCTTCGCGCTCGGTGATGAGGTTTGCCGCCAGGCTCGACCTCGGCATGCCGGCTGCGGCCGCGGCAATCGCGGCGGCCTCGAGCTTCAGCATCTGGCGGCGATCGATCTTCATGTCGGTCATTGTGGTCTCGTGTGATTAGCCGGCGTCGATGGCGTGGAAGACGAGGCAGGCGGAATGGACATGGGGGAGCGAGGCGATCGTGTTCATGGTCGAACCGAGCGCGCCGGCGTTGGGGGCATCGACGACGACGATCAGCTTGCCCCTGATGTCGCGGCCGTGGATTTCGCAGCCAGGGAGCGCGAGGATGCCGGCTTCGACCGTGGTGAGCTGATCGGGACGGGCCTGCACGATGATCGAGGCGATCTCGCCTGAGGGCGGCGCGATCACGCGCTCGGTGGTCAGTGCGCGGCCGGTGATGAGCGCGCGGCGATTAATGGAAGATTGGAGGCGGGACACGGGGGAATCCTGATGGTCGAGGAGAGCGGTTCAGTGCGAGGCAGGCGGTCCCGGCGGCCCGGCGAGCATCTGGTAGCACCACACCGCAAGCCCATAGGAGCCGACGCTCGCCACTGCGAGCGCGGGCATCAGCACAGCCGTTAGAAACAGGAAGGCGAAAATTTCCATGCGTCTGCGACGCGCATGCGCGTTCGCATCGCTGCCCACGGGCGACATGAGAGAATTCTCTTCTGAGGAGGGGGGATTGGCGGCATCCGGGCCGCGGCCTGTTTGTACGCTAATCAACGGCCGTGTTGCCGACGTTGACCTGGATCAATCGACACAGGACCGCATCGAAGGTTGCGCAGAGATGAGGACGGAGGCGATGCAGCCGATCGCCAATACGGTTGATGAACCGTGAAGGACCGTGAGTGCGCGTTCGGCCGCTAGAAATTCTCCCTGCATCGGCTTTGCTTGTTGAAACAAACATCGCGCCGGGAGCCTGCCGACAGGACTGATATCGCTATTTTTTCCGGGTGCTCGACAGCCATTTCGGCAATCCCCATCATCTTTCGCATCGCATCAACGCGGATGCGGGTGTGGGGATCTGGAGATGGCAATGAAACGGCGGGACTTCTTGAAACTATCGCTCGGCGCGGCGGCGATCGCAGCCTTGGCTGCGCCGGCCTTCGCCGAGGACAGGCCGAAGGAGATCCGCATCGGCACGCAGAAGGGCGGCTTCTTCCCGGCCGTGAAGGCGCGCCATACGCTGGAGGACGCATTCAAGGCCGATGGCATCGACATCGTCTGGGTGGATTTCCAATTCGGTCCGCCGTTGCTGGAGGCCATCAACGTCGGCAGCGTGGATTTCGGCTATGTCGGCGACGCGCCGCCGATCTTCGCGCAGGCCGCGGGCGCCAAGGTCCGTTATGCCGCGGCTGTCAAGCAGAATGGCAGCAGCCAGGCCATCATCGTCCCGAAGGATTCGCCGATCAGGACGCTCGCGGACCTGAAGGGCAAGCGCGTCGCTTTCGGCAGGGGCTCCAGCGCGCATAATCTTCTGGTTGCCGCGTTGGAGAAAGCCGGCCTGTCCTGGAGCGACATCATTCCGGCGCCGCTTGCGCCGGCCGATGCGACGGCAGCTTTCGTCAAAGGCTCGGTCGATGCCTGGTCGATCTGGGATCCCTATCTCGCGCTGGCCGAACTGAAGGAGAATGCGCGGGCCATCGTCTTCGACAAGGACGTGCACAAGCCGAATTCGTTCTACATCGTCGGCAGCGACTTCGTGGAGAAGTATCCGGGCCTGGTCGCCAAGCTGAACGCGGCCTTCGCCGCCGAAGGCGTATGGGCAAACAGCCATCACGAGGAGGTCGCAAAAGCGCAGGCCGAGGCGACCGGCGTCGATCTCGCCGCGGTGAGGCGCTTCGTCGATCGCTCGATCTACAGCGTCGTTCCGCTCGATGACGACATCATCAAGAGCCAGCAGGCGGTCGCCGATCGCTTCGCGCGGGTCGGTCTCATTCCAAAGCCCGTCAACGTCGCCGACATCGTCTGGAAGTGGACGCCGTCCACCTGAACCCGCGACATCAGCGGCAGCCATGCCGCAGCCACATCAACGATGAGAGCAACGTATGAGTAACGTTTCCAACGCCAATATTCTCTGGTTCCTGCCCACCCACGGCGATGGCCGCTATCTCGGCACGTCGGAAGGCGGGCGTGAGGTCAATTTCAACTATTTGCGCCAGATCGCACAAGCCGCCGATCAGCTCGGCTATTATGGCGTGCTGATCCCGACAGGGCGCAGCTGCGAGGATTCTTGGATCGTGGCCTCGGCGGTGGCGCCGTTCACCGAGCGGCTGCGCTACCTGGTCGCGGTGCGCCCCGGCCTGCAATCGCCGAGCGTGGCGGCGCGCATGACCGCGACGCTGGACCGCGTCACCAACGGGCGGCTGCTCGTCAACGTCGTCACCGGCGGCGACCCGATCGAGAACAAGGGCGACGGCATCTATCTCAGCCATGCCGAGCGCTATGAGGTGACGCGCGAATTCCTCACCGTCTACAACGATCTGCTCGAAGGCAAGGCGGTGAATTTCTCCGGCAAGCACATCCGGATCGAGGATGGCCGGCTGCTGTTTGCGCCGGTGCAGGCGCCGCGGCCGCCCTTGTTCTTCGGCGGTTCGTCGGATGCCGGGATCGACGTCGCGGTCGATACCGTCGACAAATATCTCACTTGGGGCGAGCCGCCGGCCCAGGTCGCCGAGAAGATCGCGAAGGTGCGGGCCGTTGCCGATGCGCGCGGCCGCAAATTGTCGTTCGGCATTCGCTTGCACGTGATCGTGCGCGAGACCAATGCCGAAGCCTGGGCCGCGGCCGACGACCTGATCAAGCATGTCACCGATGAGACGATTGCGTCCGCGCAGAAGATCTTCGCGCGGATGGATTCGGTCGGGCAGCAGCGGATGCTGCAGCTGCATGGCGGCCGCCGCGACAAGCTCGAGATCAGCCCGAATCTGTGGGCCGGCGTCGGCCTCGTGCGCGGCGGTGCCGGCACCGCGCTGGTCGGCGATCCCGACACGGTCGCTGCGCGCATCCGCGAATATCAAGATCTCGGCATCGACACTTTCATCCTGTCCGGCTACCCTCATCTCGAAGAAGCCTATCGTTTCGCCGAACTGGTGTTTCCGCGGCTTGCCTTGGATCGGCCAAGCAATATCTCCAGGCTGCGGGCGAACACCGGCCCGTTCGGCGAGACCATCGCCAACGAGCAGTTGCCGCTGCGGAGGGCCTCGCAATCATGAGCCTGATCGACAGTCTTCCCCGGGCGCGCAAGCTTGCTCTGCCGCGCGCCGACGGTTTGATCCCCTGGCTCGTGCCGCTCGCCATCATCCTGATCTGGCAAGCCGCCTGCGTCGCCGGCCTGGTGCCGGTGCGGGTGTTGCCGGCCCCGAGCGATGTGGCCCGCGCCGGCTGGAAGCTGCTCCTTTCCGGCGAGCTGGCGCAGAACATCTGGGTCAGTTTCTGGCGTGCCAGCATCGGCTTCGTGATCGGCGGCGGCATCGGCTTCGCCTTCGGCCTCGCCAACGGATTGTCGCAGCTCTCGGCCAAGCTCACCGACACTACCCTGCAGATGGTGCGCAACGTGCCGCATCTGGCGCTGATTCCGCTGGTGATCCTGTGGTTCGGCATCGACGAGAGCGCCAAGCTGTTCCTGGTCGCGCTCGGGGTGTTCTTCCCGGTCTATCTCAACACGCTGCACGGCATCCGCACCGTCGATCCGCAGCTGATCGAGATGGGCCGCGTCTATGGCATGAGCGACGGCGAATTGTTCCGCCGGGTGATCTTCCCGGGCGCGCTGCCGTCGATCTTCGTCGGTCTGCGCTTCGCGCTCGGCATCATGTGGCTGACCTTGATCGTCGCCGAGACCATCGCCGCATCGTCCGGGCTCGGCTACATGGCGATGCAGGCACGCGAGTTCATGCAGATCGACGTCGTCGTGTTGTCGATCCTGATCTACGCCCTGCTGGGCAAGCTCGCCGACAGCGCCGCGCGCGTGCTGGAGCGGCTGACGCTGGCCTGGCATCCGGCATTCAGCAAAGCTTGAGGTTTCCATGCAGCAACTTCTTCGCGTTCCGCTCTCCGGCACCGAGGCGATCGATCAGTCGGACTTCCTGCCGCAGGCGGAAGCCTTGCGGGACACGGCGGATGTGCGCGGCCTGCCGCTCACCATCCGCGACCTGCGCAAATCCTTCGGCGACCATGAGGTGCTGCGCGGCATCGACCTGCACATTCCCGCAGGCCAGTTCGTCGCCATCGTCGGCCGTTCGGGCTGCGGCAAGAGCACGCTGTTGCGTTTGATCGCAGGGCTCGACAAGCCGACGGCCGGCGCGATCAGCTTCGGTGCGGCCGCGCGGCCGGAGGACGTCCGGGTGATGTTCCAGGAGCCGCGTCTGCTGCCGTGGGCGCGGGTGCTGTCCAATGTCGAGGTCGGCCTGGGGCGCGACCGCAAGGCGCAAGGCGCACGCCAGCGCGCCGAGCATGCGCTGGCCGAGGTCGGACTGGCCGACAAGCGCGATCAATGGCCGTCCATCCTGTCCGGCGGCCAGAAGCAGCGCGTGGCCTTGGCGCGCGCGCTGGTCAGCGGACCGCGGCTGCTGGCCTTCGACGAGCCGCTCGGTGCGCTCGATGCCTTGACCCGGATCGCGATGCAGCGGCTGCTCGAGCGGGTCTGGGCGGATCAGGCGTTCACGGCTATTCTCGTCACCCACGATGTCTCCGAGGCGGTCGCCCTGGCGGATCGGGTGCTGGTGATCGAAGATGGCCGCATTGCGGAGGACATCAAGGTCGGATTTGCGCGGCCGCGCGAACGCGGCTCCGCGGAGCTCGCGGCACTCGAAGGCGCTATCCTGCGCGAGCTGCTCGGGCCGGGCTTGACGGAATAGGGGTACCTCATGAACTCGATCGTACGCATCAAGCCCGAGGCGGATGCGGATTTCCGTGCCGCGATGCGCCACCTCGTCGGCGGCGTCAGCGTCATCACGGTCGGGCGCGGCAGCGAAATCACCGGCATGACGGTGACGTCGGTGTCCTCGCTTGCGGTCGATCCGCCGTCCCTGATCGTCAGCGTCAACCGTGGCGCTTCGTCCTGGCCGCTGTTGCAGAGCGAGCGCGCCTTCGGAGTCAACATCCTGGCGGCCGATCAGCTCGAGATCGCCGAGCGCTTCGCCGGCAAGGGCGGCTTCAAGGGAGCCGAGCGTTTCGCCGGTGCCGACTGGCGCCGGCGGGTGACGGGCGTGCCGCTGCTGGTTGGCGCTCTGGCGGCGATCGACTGCGAAGTCGAGGACCTGATCGAGCGGCACTCGCATGCGATCGTGATCGGCCGGGTCGTGCATCTCGATGTCGCCCCGCCGGCCGCCGCGCTGGCCTATTGGCAGGGCGGCTATGTCGCGATCGATCGCGACGAGGACATGGCGCGCCTTGCCGCGCTCAGCGTGCCCAATCCGCCGTCGCGGCTGAAGGGCTAAGCTGCGCGGGCACTCCCCCATCGCATCGGGGTGGCATTCGCTGCGAAGACGACTTAGAACCGCTTCATTCTCCTATCGGCGGAGCCAATGAAGCGTATCGGCAAGCGTATCGGCACTTGGGTCCTGTATGTCGTCGGCACGGCCGCGATCCTTTATCTCGCGCTGTACGCCTATGCCGTCTTCACCAGACGCGAGTTCACGCCCGGCGACCCCATCCACATCTTCCGCAGTCCGGACGCGCCGAGCTATTCGTGAATGGCTGCGCCGTCATGATTATCGTCATGGCGCGGAGCGTCAGTTCCGAAGCAATCCAGACTTTTCCGTGCTTGCGGATCGCGTCGCGGCGCCTGTCATCCGGCCGCGCTTTGCGCGGACCGGGAGGCTCGCAATGAACGGCAGGGCTGAAGCAGTCTGATCGCGGAAAGATGCCCCGATTGGGGGCATCGTTTCGCGATGTCTGGAATGGCGTCGTCGAATTTAGCCGATCGTGGTCGGCATCCGCGCCTCGCCCGCGCCCGGCGGCGGGATCGGGATGCCGCCATCGGCATATTCGTTGAGCTTGTTGCGCAGCGTCCGGATCGAGATGCCGAGGATGTTCGCGGCGTGGGTGCGGTTGCCGAGGCAGTGCTTCAAGGTCTCCAGGATCAGGTCGCGCTCGACATCGGCTACGGTGCGGCCGACCAGCGCCCGCGTCACCTGTTCGGCGGCCATGGTGGCGTGCGCCACCGCGGGCTGGGTCTTGACGATATCGAGACGGCTGCCATCGGGGGTCAGGATCGCCTCGGGCCCGATCTCGTCGCCAACCGCCATCAGCACCGCGCGATGCATGGTGTTTTCGAGCTCGCGCACGTTGCCCGGCCAACGATTGCTGCTCAGCACGCGCTTGGCCTCGGCCGAAATGGGGCGAAGCGGCACGCCATTGGCGTCGGAATATTTGCGGGCGAAGTGATGGGCGAGTTCGAGGATGTCGGCCGGCCGCTCGCGCAGCGGCGGGATTTTCAGGTTCACGACATTGAGTCGGAACAGCAGGTCCTCGCGGAAGGTGCCCTCGCGCACGGCGTCGGCAAGGTTGCGGTTCGAGGTCGCGATGATCCGGATGTCGACCGGGACCGGCCGCGTGCCGCCGACGCGGTCGATCACGCGTTCCTGGATGGCGCGGAGCAGCTTCGACTGCAGCCGCACGTCCATCTCGGAGATTTCGTCGAGCAGCAGCGTGCCGCCGGAGGCTTCCTCGAACTTGCCGATCCGGCGCGCGATCGCGCCGGTGAAGGCGCCCTTCTCATGGCCGAACAGTTCGGACTCCAGGAGATGCTCGGGGATCGCCGCGCAGTTGATGGAGATGAAGGGACGTTTGGCGCGGGCGGAGCGGCTGTGGACATAGCGTGCCAGCACTTCCTTGCCGGTCCCCGACTCGCCGGTGATCATCACCGAGGCATCCGAGCCCGCGATCTGCTGGGCCAGCCTGATCACCCTGGCCATCGCGTCGTCGCGATAGACGAGGTCGCGGGAATCGTTGGCGACCGCAGCCAGCACCGCTGCGATCAGCTCCGGGTCCGGCGGCAGCGGGATATATTCCTTGGCGCCGGCATGGATCGCGGCGACCGCGGCGCGGGCGTCGCTGGTGATGCCGCAGGCGACGATCGGCACATGGATGTGCTCGGCATCGAGCCGCATCACGAGGTCGCGGATATCGAGGCCGACGTCGACCAGCAACAGGTCCGCGCCCTTGCCGCCGCGCAGGACGCGCATCGCCTGCTCGTTGTCCTCGGCGTGGGTGACGGTCGCGCCATTGTCCATGGCGATCTTGGTGGCGGCGGTCAGCTGGCCCTTCAGCGTTCCGACGATGAGAAGCCGCATGTCGATCTCCTATTTGTCATTCCGCGCAGCACTGCAGCAGGCGCGCAGGGATCATCCATCTCAGTTGCGATCGGATTTGATGATTTCTGTCATCGTCACGCCGAGCTTGTCTTCCACCAGCACCACCTCGCCGCGTGCCACGAGACGGTTGTTGACGTAGATGTCGATAGCCTCGCCGACCTTGCGGTCGAGTTCGAGCACGGTGCCCGGCCCGAGCTTCAATAGCTCGCCGACGTCCATCTTGGAGCGGCCGAGCACGGCCGAGACCTGCACCGGCACGTCGAACACGGCTTCGAGGTCTGCGGCAACGCGGGCCGCCTGTTCATCCTCGGTATAGGTGACGTCGCCGAGCGGCGGCGCGTCGGCGCCATTCAGATCGGGAAGCGGGACCTGAGAATCGGTGTCGCTCATGACTTAAACTCCCTTGGCCGCAGCGGTGGCCTGATTCCTGGACGCGATATCCTGATTCCTGGACGCGATATAACGTCCGACGAGTTCGTTGATCTTGGCGTCGATCGCCGCGCGCTCCAGCACCACGCCGCCATCGGCCCATTCGATGCGGCAGTCGCCGGTCACGATCTCCGGCTCGGCCAGGATCACGAGGCGGCCCTCGAAGCCGCTCTGTTTGGCGAGCTTCTCGATCCGTTCGCGCGCGGCTTCGTAGAGCTGCTCATTGATGCGAACGACGAGATGCGGCGTCGCGACCAGATGCGCGAAGCAGTCGGTGATCAGTGCGGTGATCTCGCCGAGCGGTTCGGCGGCAACCAGCGCGCTGCACAGTTTGCGGGCGACCGCGATGGCAACATCGACTGCCTCGGTCTCCATCCGTCCCTCGACGCTGGAGAAACGCGCGGCGATGCCCTGCAGATGGATATTGATCTGTTCCAAAGCCGCGGCCATGCGCCGGTCGGCCTCCACCTTCGCTTCGCGCTGCGCGGCCTCGTAGCCGTTGCGATAGGCGATGGCCTCGGCCGCCGCGACCTTCTGGGCGATCTCCGCCGCGGTCGCCGCCCGTTCCCGGCTCTTGTCGGGGGCGGAGAAATCCGTATCGAACAGGAATTTCGCGGGCTGGGCCATCAGTACACCAGTTCGTCGTCGGCGCGATTCTTGGTGAGCATGATCTCACCCTTGGCGGCGAGGTCCTTGGCGAGATTGACCAGCAGCGCTTGCGCCTCGTCGACGTCGCGCAGGCGCACCGGTCCCATCGCGGCCATGTCGTCCTGCAGCATCTTGGCGGCGCGCGAGGACATGTTGCTGAAGAAGAAGTTGCGAACCTCCTCGTTGGCGCTCTTCAGCGCAATCCCGAGCTTCTCCTTGTCGACGTTGCGCATCAAGGTCTGCGCCGAGGCGGAATCGAGCTTGATCAGGTCGTCGAAGGTGAACATCAGCGCCTTGATGCGCTCGGCGGATTCCCGGTTTTCTTCTTCCAGCGAGGTGATGAAGCGGGTCTCGGTCTGGCGGTCGAAATTGTTGAAGATCTCCGCCATCACCTCGTGGGCATCGCGCCGGCGGGTCTGCGACAGGTTCGACATGAATTCGGTGCGCAGGGTCTGTTCGACGCGCTCGATCACTTCCTTCTGCACCGCTTCCATCCGCAGCATGCGGCCGATCACGTCCAGCGCCATGTCCTCGGGCAGAATGGCGAGCACGCGCGCGGCATGCTCCGGCTTCAGCTTCGACAGCACCACCGCAATCGTCTGCGGATATTCGTTCTTCAGGTAGTTGGCGAGCACCTCTTCCTGGACGTTGGAGAGCTTCTCCCACATGTTGCGGCCGGCGGGACCGCGGATTTCGTCCATGATGCCGTTGACGCGCTCCGCCGGCAGATATTGCTGCAGCAGCCGCTCGGTGGCGTCGAAATTGCCCATCAGCGCGCCGGAAGCCGACATCCGGGAGACGAATTCCAGCATCAGGTCTTCGACCACGTCGGCCTCGACCGTGCCGAGCGTCGACATGGCGAGCGACAGCTCGCGCACCTCGTCGTCATCGAGCTGCTGCCAGATCTTGCCGCCATATTGTTCGCCGAGCGCCAGCATCATGACGGCCGCACGCTTCGGTCCGCTCAGAGGCTGGCTCTTCGGACGCTGGGCCTGGCGGCTCGCGAGCGTCGCGATGACGGTTGAGATGTCGTTCGTGTTTGCGTTCTGCGTCTGCGGGAGCGACATGGCAATCTATGGTCTGCGTTTCAGTTCTGCGCTTGGCGTTGGCGGATCAGCCCTGCTGCGGCTCGGCGAGCCACTGCCGGATGATGGAGGCGGCTTCGCCCGGGTTGCGTTCGGCGAGCTCGCCGACGCGATGAACGGATTGGGCGTGAACCTGGCCCTGAACCTGGGCGACGTCGATCAGATGCGCGGTCTGCTGGGAGTTCGCGGCCTGGGCGACGGCTTGCACCGTCTCGTCGGTCAGCGCCGGTAGCCCGGTCAGCGCGGCGGCCTCGTCGGATGCAAGAATCTTCTTCACCAGCGGTCGGATCACCATGAACATCACGACCAGACCGAGCAGCATCATCACGGCGAGCTCGATGACGTACATGACGTCGTCCTTGGTGAACTGCAGCATTCCGAGGATGCCGCTCGGCTCGTTGATCTGCGGCACTGCGGGGGCGTCGGCGAATTTCAGATTGACCACTTCCACCTGGTCACCGCGCTTCTGGTCGAAGCCGATCGCCGAGCGCACCAAGGCTGCGATGCGGTCGAGTTCTTCCTTGTTGCGCTCCTGGTAGACCAACTCGCCCTTCTCGTTTTTGGCGTACGCGCCGTCGACGAGCACCGCGACCGAGATGCGGTTGACGCGGCCGGCCTCGGTCACCTCGGTCGTGGTCGTCCGCGAGATCTCGTAATTGTTGGTCTCCTCGGTCTTCTTGCTCTGGTCGCGGGGAGGAGGCGGACTGCCGTTGTTGTTGCCCGGCGCGGCCGGCAGCTCGTTGGCGACCGTGACCTGGCCATTGCTCTCGGTGGTCGCCGAGGATTCTTCCCGGGTCTGGCTCGAGCGCAGCACCCGGCCTTCGGGATCGAACTTGTCGGAAGTCTGGGTGACGCGGTTGAAGTCGAAATCGGCCGAGAGCTGGACCCGGGCGCGGCCCTGGCCGACCACGGAGGAGACGATGTCCTCGACCTGCTTGCGCAGCCGCTTTTCGAAGGCGGTGCGCCGCTCGTCGCCGACCGCCTGCTCGACATCGGAGACTGAGCCGTCGGCGAGCAGTTGGCCGGCTTCATCGACGATCGAAACCCGTTGCGGCTTCAATCCGTTGACCGCGGAGGCCACCAGATGGCGGATGGCGCGGATCTGCGCCGGTTCGAGTGCGCCGCGCACGCGTACGACGATCGAGGCCGACGGTTCCGGCGTCTCGCGCGAGAACAAGGGCCGCTCCGGCAGCACCAGGTGAACCCGCGCCGCCTGCACGCGGTCGATGGAGCGGATGGTGCGGGCGAGTTCGCCTTCCAGCGCGCGCAGATGGTTGATGTTCTGGACGAAGCTCGTGGTGCCGAGCGCATCGGACTTGTCGAAGATCTCATAGCCGACGCCGCCGCCCTTGGGCAGGCCGCCCTCGGCGAGCTTCATGCGCAGGCGGGTGACCTTGTCCTTCGGCACCAGGATCACGCTGCCCTCGTTGCGCAGCTCGAACTGGATGCCCTGGCGTTCCAGGTCCTTGATGATGCTGGAGGAGTCCTCCATGCTGAGATCGGTAAAGAGTGTGGTCATCTGCGGCGTGGTGACGCGCATGATGACGAAGGCGAAGAAGCCGATCAGCGCTGCGGTGACCGCGATCATCGCCATCAACCGCGCCGCACCCAAACCCTTCAGGAAATCCACCAGGCCTTGCAAGCAACTGCCCCACAGTTCGGTATTCAACAGATGGCTGCTGGGGCGGGATTTGAACTTCGCGGGCCTTTACGGCCGATTGCAACGAACGCGAGATTTGATCCCAACCTTCACCCGACACCTGCATTCCAGGTGGTCTCTCGATCCCGACTCCGTGCGCCGCGCCTCGCGGGCGGTGGACGAAAATCTGAATCGGACCACTGGGCAATTATTGCCTATGGGAAGGTTTCGATATGGTTAACGATAGTTAAGGGCTGCTAACAAACTGCGGACATGACAAAAATCGGCTTGACGGGGTCAAGCCGATTTTTTGTAGGGCGAAACGCTATCGGTGAGGGATTTATTGCCGATATTGCTGAATTCGGGTCGTACGCAGACCGGCGAGGCCGTGCTGGTCGATCGAAAACTGCCAAGACAGGAATTCGTCGACAGTCAGGGTGTAGCGGCTGCAGGCCTCTTCGAGGGACAGCAATCCACCGCGGACGGCAGCGACAACTTCGGCCTTGCGGCGGATCACCCACCGTTTGGTGCCGGGGGCAGGCAGATCGGCGATAGTGAGCGGACTGCCGTCGGGCCCGATGACGTATTTCACCCTCGGGCGATGGGGTTCTGTCATGGCTTACTCACAAACTCTTAACCACTGAACTCACGGTACCAACCTACGCCGCCCGGCTTAAAAATTGCCTAAGCAGAGAGCTGCAATAAAGGGCTCATTGGAAATGACGGAGGGTCCGGCGCCGAAAAGCGCCAGACCGCGAGTCATGGTAAATATTTGGTTAAGCTGGCCCGGATGTCGGTCCGGTGTCTCGGGTGTGTTGGGCGTCTTGCTGCCCTGCACGAGTCTGAATCGGTTCGTGCGGCGAATTTGAAGCTCCGGTCAGATCCCCCGCGCACTCCCTCGTCGGAACTACAAATTCAAAGCCGCACGAGAAGCCTCGGTTCCGACATGGGCAACGAAGCCGCGATTCGATCCGAAGTCAGTTGATGATTTGCTGGATCTGGTTGACCGCATAGGTCTGTCCGCCGATCGACAGCATCGGTGGCTGCTGGGTCAGGTCGACGGAGGACACCAGGCCCGCGATCTGGGTGTTGACCGCCACCGGCTTGCCGGAGCTGTCGGTCGCCGTTGTCGTCAGCTTGTATTGTCCGTCCGGCCATTGCGTGCCGTCATTGCCCTGGCCATTCCATTGGAATGGCTGGTTGTTGCCGGCAGGGGCGGAATATTTCCCGGTAAAGACGGTCTGGCCGACGCTGTTGGTGATGTTCACGGTCAGATTGCAGTTCGACGGGATGTTGAGATTCCAAGCCGCCTTCGAATTGGCCAAGCTGGTCGTCGAGCCGTTGACCACGGCGGTCTTGCCGACAAAGTTGAGCGCCTGGGTGGCCTGGGTCGTCTGCTGCAGCGAGACCAATGAGGAGAGCTGATCGTTGGTCTTGAGCTGCTGCTCGACGCCGGCAAATTGCACCAGCTGCTGCGTGAACTGGTTGGTGTCCAGCGGGTCGAGCGGGTTCTGGTTCTTCAGCTGCGTCGTCAACAGCGTCAGGAAGGTCTGGAAGTTGCCCGCGATCGAGCTGTTCGCCGTCGAGGAGACGCCCGAATTGGAGCCCGAATTGGAGGAGGTGGGCGTGGTTCCTGAAACCACCGGGCTTCCCGTGATTGCGTCGCCAATGGCCATGATGCTCTCCCTTAGACTCTGATATCGACGCCGCCCTGCGGCCCGAACATGCGACCATAGGAGCGTCCGGCCACCTGGGCCGGAATGGTTTCGTCCTCGGTCACGATCAGGCGCTGCGCATTGCCGTTGGATTGGTTGTCATTGCCGTTCTGGCCGGACGAATTCTGGTCGCGGAGCGAAAATTGCAGCCCGCTATTGCTGGTCTTGAGGCCGGCATCGGCGAGCGCCTGCTGCAACTGCGGCGCGGTCTGCTGCAGCATCGACAGGGTTTCCGGCTTCTCGACCCGCAGATGCGACGTGACCTGGCCGTTCTTGTCGACATCGATGCGGACGTCGATACGGCCAAGTTCGGCTGGATCCAGTCGAATCTCGAAGCGGCTCTTGCCGTTCAGTGCGGAGGCTGCGATCTCCACCGCGAGCCCGTGCAGGGGGACGGTGGCCGACGTCGCTGCGATCGCGGTCAGATTTGCCGATGTGATCGGCGCGGCTGTCGCGGTGGGCGGAGAGAGCTGCTGCTGCAGCGTGTTGGCAACTTGGGCGCCGGGGTCGGAGGTCACTGCGGTTTGGGCATTGGCCTGCGCGCCAGCCCGATCATGCGCCGCCGGCGAAGCCGCATTGCCTTCGGCTTTGGCTGCATCGGCGACCGGCACGGCGGCCTTGTCGACGACGGTCTGCTGTTGCCCGGGCTCGGCGTGATTGGGCTGAACGGCCTGAGTTGTCGGAGCGGTCGGATCGGATGTCTTCGCGCCGTCACCGGTGAGTCCGGTGGCGACCTTGCCCTGCGCGGGCGCAGCCTTGCCCGGCGCCTTCCCGGTCGACGGCACGGCAGCGTCCAGCGCGGCCGTGAATGTACCCGTTTCGCTCGGCGTAGTCGGATCGGTGGTCGACGGTGTCCCGGATGTGCCGCCGGCTGCGGTTTCGCCAGCGGAATTGGCGGCTGCGCCAGTGCCAGCCTTCGCTGCCGCGGCGATCAGGCCCGTCTTCGCATCCGCTGCGCCGGCTGCGGAGCCGGCCGCCTGGGCGGCGGCCGCAGCCGCCACTCCGGCCGTGGCACCGGTGCCGTCAGTGGCCGCAGGGGCTGCCGGCGCATCGGCCGCGGAGACATTCGGCTGCACCGCGACGGCAACTGGAGCGGCTGATGCCGCCGTCGGGTCCACGGGGGCGGCGGCTGCGCCATCGTCCTTGGCGCTCTTGTTGGTGTCGGAGGTGTCGGCCGACTTGCTGCTATCCGTCCCGCTCTTCCCGGTCGCGCCGGATTTGCTGCCGGTCTTGGTGGCCTTGTCGCTCTGGCCGCTGTCGTCGGCCCGGTCGGTACGCGCCGAATTCGTGTTCGTATCGCTGGCGGATTGCGGTCCGGAGGGGTCGGTGCTGCTGCGCGAGGAGTCGCGGCTCGCGCTGGATGAATTGGCGCTGCTGCGCTGTGGCGGGCTCGGGGGCGTAGGCAAGGCCGGCGCGGAGGATGACGAATCGGTGGGTGGGGTCGCCGCATCGACCAGCGCCGCAAAGCCGTCTCTGAGCTGCGCAGGGTCGGGCCGCGTCGATCGCGCTGCCGTTGCCTGGAAGGCCGTGCTGGCCGGAATCTCTGACGTGACGCTGACCACCTTAGAACCTCTCACGAGCGACTCGATCAAAGGGCGTTTCAGCAAGGAGCGGGCCAGAGCGGGGCAGGGAGAATTTTATCGTGATATCAATGGATTGCCAGAGGGGGGACCTGTCCCCTATGCGGCAGCGCCCGCGCTTTTTCTGCCCGGCCGGCAAGATTTGCCGCGCGGTCCTGCCCCCAGGATGATTGCTTCACAGGATAGGCACCTATATTAAAGGGGTGCTTTTTCAGCGGGTTCCGATGCGGTCTCGTTCCGCCCGGACATCGCGCAAAGAGCTTGACCGCACAACGGGCCAGCAGAGAGTTCCCGATCGTCGGGAATTCCGACGTGGTCCATCGCAGTGACCTGACCATGCTCAACAGTCTCGATCTCGAAGGCCGTCCGCAGGACACCAGGGTGGTCGTCGCCATGTCCGGCGGCGTCGACTCGTCGGTGACGGCCGCGCTGTTGAAGTCCGAAGGCTACGACGTGGTCGGCATCACCCTGCAGCTTTATGACCATGGCGCGGCGACCCACCGCAAGGGCGCCTGCTGCGCCGGCCAGGACATTCACGACGCGCGCAATGTCGCGGCAAGGCTCGGCATTCCGCATTACGTGCTGGATTATGAGGATCGCTTCCGCGAGCAGGTGATCGACAATTTTGCCGCCAGCTACGCCTCGGGCGAAACGCCGGTGCCGTGCATCGAATGCAACCGCGCCATCAAGTTCGGCGATCTCCTGACCACTGCTCGCGAACTCGGCGCCTCCGTGCTGGCAACCGGCCATTACGTCGCCTCGCGTCGATTGGCCGATGGATCGCGTGCGCTGATTTGCGCCGCCGATGCCGATCGCGACCAGAGCTACTTCCTGTTCGCGACCACCCAGGAGCAGCTCGATTACCTGCGCTTTCCGCTCGGCGACATGACGAAGCCGGAGGTGCGCGAATTGGCGCGGCGGTTCGGGCTCGAGGTCGCCGACAAGCACGACAGCCAGGACATCTGCTTCGTCCCGACCGGCCGCTACACCGACATCATCGGGCGGCTGCGGCCGAACGCGATGGAGCCGGGCGAGATCGTCGATCTCGAAGGGCGCGTGCTCGGCACTCATCTTGGGATTGCCAATTTCACCGTCGGCCAGCGCAAGGGACTCGGCATCGCCAAGGGCGCGCCGCTTTACGTCGTGCGCCTCGATGCGCAGACCCGGCGCGTGGTGGTCGGTCCGCGAGAGGCGCTGCGTACCCACCGCATCGTGCTGCGCGAGGTCAACTGGATCGGCGACGGTGCGCTCGATGCCGCCGTGCGCGACGGGCTCGAACTGTTCGTGCGGGTGCGCTCGACCCGTCCGCCGCAGCCGGCCTGGCTGCGCGGCGCCGACGGCCACTACGAGGTCGAACTGGTCGCGGGTGAAGAAGGCGTCTCGCCGGGCCAGGCGTGCGTGTTCTACGATGCGCCGTCCGGCCGTGCGCGCGTGCTCGGCGGCGGCTTCATCCAGAGTGCCGACGCCAAGTCAAAGGTATCGTCACAGGCGGCAGGCCGCCATACGGGGCCGCAGCGCATCGCCGAGGCGGTTCGCGGCTGATCATCAAGTCAGGGTAAGAGGGGCATGGGGGACATCGACCGCGCCGGGGTCGAAAAGGCCTATGAGCGCTGGGCGCCGATCTATGATCTGGTGTTCGGCAAGGTGTTTGCGCAGGGACGGCAGTCGACCATTGCGGAGGCCGATCGGATCGGTGGCCGCATTCTCGACGTCGGCGTTGGCACCGGGCTGTCGCTGTCGGATTACGCGCGCACGACCAGGATCTGCGGCGTCGATATTTCCGAGCCGATGCTGCGGCGGGCGCAGCAGCGCGTGCGCGAGCTGAAGCTCGGCAATGTCGAAGTGCTTGCGGTGATGGATGCGAAGCACCTCGCCTTCCCCGACAATTTCTTCGATGCGGTGGTGGCGCAGTATGTCATCACCGCGGTGCCGGATCCCGAAGCCACGCTCGACGATTTCATCCGTGTGCTCAAGCCCGGTGGCGAACTGATCCTGGTCAATCACATCGGGGCCGAGAAGGGGCCGCGGCGTCTGTTCGAACTGGCGTTTGCGCCGATCGCGCGGCGGCTCGGCTGGCGGCCAGAATTCCCCTGGGCGCGGCTCGCCAATTGGGCCGCGAAGCATGGCGGCGTAGCGTTATCCGAGCGCCGGCCGATGCCGCCGCTCGGACATTTCTCGCTGATCCGTTACCGCAAGGGTTGACGGGCCCCACGTAGCGCAGGGACGGGCGGTTCCGTCTGCCAAGATGACGCCATCGGCGGAACGACATGGCAGGGCCGGCGTTGCCGAGCCATGAGCATCAGGCAGTCATTCGTGGTTTCCTTCGTGCTTGCGACGGCCGCCGCCGCGGCTCACGCCCAAGCGCCGCCAACCCCGGCTACGCCGCCGCAGGCCACAGCGCCTGCGCCGGCCCCGGATCAGAACGCCGCTTGCGCGCCGAACGCGCGGGCGATGCCGACGCCAGACGGCATCACCACCGGTCAATCCGGGGAACCTCTGGGTGAGAAGCTTGCCAAGACCAATGGCGTGCTGTGTCCGCCATCGGGCGTCGATCCGCAGATGCATGCGCCCACCCCGGAAGGCGGCACGACGCCGGTGATCCCGCCGCCCGGCAGCCCCGGCGGCAATCCCAACGTGCAGCCGAAGTGAACTGGATGGCTGTCGCGTGCGCCGGCGAGCGCACGCGACGCGCCGAGCGGAAGCTTCTTGCTGCACCTGCGACGTTTGCTTGACAGGGGCCGGACCGGCTCCTTATATGCCGCGCGTTCGCAATGCGGTCCGCGGTCTTCTGACCCCTTTACGGACCTCTGCCGAACGCCGTGGCGGGGTAGCTCAGCTGGTTAGAGCACGGGAATCATAATCCTGGGGTCGGGGGTTCGAGTCCCTCCCCCGCTACCAACAATCCCCCCGACACCGATATATTAGGGAACATCTCTGGATTGCCGCAGATCGCGGCCAAGCGCCCCTTGATGTCGAGTCTGACCCGCCGTCCCTCGGCCTTTTCCTTGCCGTCCCCGCCGGCGTCGCTCGGCGCAGCATGCACAACGATCGCAGTCACGAGCTCGCGGATCACAGCGAATGCGCCGGCGGTGAGCTCGGCGTCGCCCTGGGCCAACTCCTCGGCCAAGGTGGCGATTGCGGCTTTGTAGCGGGTGAGCGCTCTTGGGTGCAGCGCGATCACGTTGTCGGCTTCCTGGGCCATTTCCAATGCTTGGCGGGCCTTCCCGCGCTCGGCCTCAAGGTCGCGCAGGCGCGGTGCGATGGCCTCTGGCGGCACGCCCTTTGCGATCGAGTCGACGAGCCGGCTAGCTAAGTCGCTCACGAGAAAACTCACGAAAGTGTGGGTGAGAAGCGGCCCCTTTTGAATGTCGAAATGTACCTCAAGCGCGAAGTCCCTAGCATTGCCCATTTTCGAGTAAACGTAACGGCCCCAAACGAGACCCGGGCGACTTGTGTCCCATCCGCTGAACTCAACGTGCATTGCCTGCCTCCTTACGCGGTCTCTTTGGCGCTGTGGCGATTAATGTCCCCGTTCAGTTTTGGTCATTCGCACCTTCTGAACAAGCTCACGACCTGTGGGGCTATCCAACCACGTTTCAGCTTCCTCCTCCGTGCGAAATACGTCGGCGAGCACATGAGGGAACGGACTGCCCGCAATCGGAACGTTCACTTGAAAGGTGCCGTCCTTAATCATCTGCACATAGGGGACGAAAAGCTGATGATCGCTCAGTTGCTGGTGCAGGTCGCGCGGCTCGAATTCAAGCAACCAGAACGATCCCCCCGGCGCACGAATCTCGCGCCACGCCTGCAACTCGCATTTGCGCTGCATGATGCCTTTGATCGCATTAAGGTTGCTCGTCACGAGCGTGTGGCGCTGTGCGTCGCTTAGGTGCGGCCACTTCGGAAAATAATCGTCAAGCGTCTCACGCGGGATTTGGTACACAACCCGCTGTGCACCGAAATAGCCGCCGACCCGTATGCTCCCGTCAATTTCTGGTCTGTCGTTCACTTCGACGTCGGTCAGTTTCATCGCCCAAGCTCCCTTCTGTTGCCGAATGCGCGCATGCACGACAAATATGAGGTGGAAAGATGCGTGCAGTGGGCCGTCTCAACGCTCCTCGGTTGCGTCGCAAGGGATCAGAGTTCCCCAGCGATGATCGCCGGCAAGGCGTTACGCTATGATGCCGTGTCCGCCGACCCGCGATTTTGGCGGCGACGCATGTTCACGACGCCTTGCGTTTCTTTGCGCTCGGGCGCGGCGCATCTTCCTCGCCTGGCCCATCCGGCACCAAACTATCAAGCGTCACTTTCAGAGCGTTCGCCATCTTGCGCAGCGTTTGAACGTCGCCGCTCTTGCGCCCGACCTCGATCTCGGACAGATTGCCTTGCGTGATGCCCGCGCGTTTGGCGAGATCATCTTGACTCAAGCCGCGTTTTTTACGGAAGAATGCGAGCGGCGTTTTCGCAGCAGTGCTTTTGCGAAATCGGCCGTCCCCCGCTTGCTTAGACATTAACTGCAAGTGGTTGGACCATGAGATTCAGAGGTCGATCAAAACCTAGAGCGTTTTTCGATCAAGTTAGGTCATATCCTGCGGTTTTGAAGTAGTTGGCGCATTCGGCCGGTTCGAAGCAGTCTAGGCAGCGTCCGATGGCGTTCCATAAACCATCAACAGTTCGTTCCGCGGCGGCTCGAAGTAGCGCTTTCAGCTTGGAGAAGGCGTTTTCGATCGGGTTGAAGTCGGGACTATACGGCGGAAGATAGAGCAGTTTCGCTCCAGCGGCCTCGATCGCCGCTCGCACGCCTGCACCTTTGTGGCTGCTGAGATTGTCCATCACGACGATGTCGTCCTGCTTCAATTCGGGAACGAGAACATGATCGACATAGGCTTGGAAGGCGTCACCGTTGATCGGGCCATCGATCACCATTGGCGCCATCAGTCCCGACTGGCGCAGGCCAGCGACGAAGGTCGTCGTCTTCCAATGACCATGTGGAATTGAAGCCCGCAGGCGTTCGCCGCGAAGGGCGCGGCCGCGGGTTCGAGCCATATTGGTCGAAGCCCAGGTCTCGTCGATGAAGATAAGCTTGGTAGCGCTCAACTCGGCCTGCTTGCTTGCCCAGTCCTTCCGCTTGCTCAGGACATCCGGCCGCTCCTGCTCTGCGGCATGCGCTGTCTTTTTTTAAACGTGATGTTTCGACGAGCGAAGAAGCGGTGCAAGGCTGACACGCTGAAGCTATGTCCTTTGGCGGAGAGGGCCGCCTTCAACTCCTCCAGTGTCATGTCGGGCTTATCAGCAACCAGCGCCAGAATGATATCGGCTTGCGCCTCAATCGCCTTCGAACGCTGATCGCCGCCAAGCTTCTTCGGCGCTATATCGCCAGTTTCTTCCTCAAGCGCGACCCACCGGATCGCGCTTGATGCGCCCACTTGGTAATGGGCCGCAGCTTGCCGCCGCGACATGCCACCTTTAACTGCCGCGACAACCCGCTTCCGAAGATCGACCGAGCACGATCCTGCCATTCTTTGCCTGCCTCCGTTGCTGCTAGCAAATTGAATCAGAGCCGAACCGATTTGGGAATCCCTCGCGATTCAACCCGATCGCAAACCGCTCTAAATCCTGAACGTCACAATTTCACTGTCCAGTTTTTGGACGATTCGGTCGGCGGCTTTAACGATCTTTTCCGCAATTGTGCGATACTCGCCGAGGGGGTGAAAATCCCCGAAACCAGTGATAGGGACTTCCGCGGTGTCGGTTTCTGGAATCGACTTCAGCAATTTCAAAGCGCGCGGAAGTTCAGAGCGAATCAAATCAAGGTCAAAACTCAACGTGGCTGGAAACATCTCAAGATGGTTCCAGGCCTCGTCGAAGTCGGCTCGATCGGTCATTTGGATCTGTGGTGTGCTCACTTTGCGATGGGCGGACCACATATTGAAGCCGAGCCGTTGGACGACATTATCGGCTTCCTCCCGGAGCTTTTCGGCGGCATGGCGAAGCCTCAAATAGAGGCCGAGCTTCTTTCGTTCCGTGTCACGCTGTTCCTTTTCCCTGTCGAAATTGACCTTTGCCATCGCACCACGGTAGGCGAGCGTTCCCGCGCCAAGCGCGATGATCGCCGCCATCGGCGGTTGCCAGTCCTTGAGCTTAAAACCCGGCTCTGCCCCAGCAATGACTATCGTCAGGATTAACAATATCCCGACCGCGCTTGCGAGGCCTGCCAGTCTGTCAAAGTTCATTGCCTCAGGAGGCCTTGCGCTTTTTCGCGCGCGGGCGCGGTGCGTCTTCCTCGCTCGGCTCGTCGGGCACCAAACTATCGAGCGTCACTTTCAGCGCGTTCGCCAGCTTGCGCAGCGTTTGAACGTCGCCGCTCTTGCGCCCGACCTCGATCTCGGACAGATAGCCTTGCGTGATGCCCGCGCATTTAGCCAGTTCATCTTGGCTCAAGCCGCGCTTTTTGCGGAAGAATGCGAGCGGCGTTTTCGCCGCAAGGAACGCGTCAACCTCGTCGCTGCTAAAGGTTTCTTCCTCGCCGCTCTCAACGCGGGCGATCGAGCGGCGCAGGGTTTCCGCGTCGGCGGCGTCTTCATTGGCTGCGGCAACCAGTTGATCGTATTCCTTGCGGGACAAGATCACGATGTCATCGCCTTGCGGGGTTTTGGTCATCACGGGCATGTCGGTTGTCCTTAGTCATAAATCCCGCCACGCGGGCCGATATCGTGAATGGTGATGGTGTCGGCAGTCTCAGTAAACAAGATGCGAAAGTCTTGAACGCGCAACCGCAAACGATCGCTTCCGACCAGCGCCTTGACGTTGCGGGCTTGGGCTGCCGGGTTTGCGGCATACTGCTCGATCTTAGACCGGATCAGCTTAGCTCTGTTGGCATGGCGCTTAAGGGCGGTCATTGCCGTGAGGGTGTAAGCGATCGTTCTTATGGTGTGAATATTGCTTATAGCAATATTTTTGTCAATTGCTAATAGCGATATATGCGCCGAGGTGCGCAGGAAAGTTCATAGGGGCTGCGAGCATGGTAAGGTCGCACCATGGAAACGAAAGCTGAAAGGCCGGCGACCGGCCTTGCGCTTTGTCTCATAATGGGGGCGGGCGCGTTTATCCTCGGCACGGGACTTTCCGCAGGCCCGTTTGCGGCCTTGGCGGCCGCCGGCGCGTGTCTGTTTTTGCTGGGGTTTGCGGCCGGGATGAAGGTGCCTGTCACGCCACCGAAACCATAAATTCGGGTAGGAAATCAGTGGGGCGGTCGGGGGGATGCAGGTAGCGCCTCCCGCTACCATTTGAATTCGTTGAGATTTTCACGATTTCAAGCCCAGGAAAATCGACCCAAGAAAATCGACCCGTACAAAACATCCACGATTCCTGGTAGTCGCAAACAACTCCTCTGATCGAGGAAGTTTCGGGTAGCGCTGTGTAGTCGGAGACGGCGCAATCTGTTTCGCACCATGAACGATCTTACATCCGACGCGCTCGCCGTGAGCGATTTCCCACCGCCGTGAACCATTTCACACTTTCGGCTTCGGCACCCCGCCGGCCCCGCAGAGATCCTTTCGACGCCGTCGCCTAGACATCTGACGGCTTGCGCTTAGGGGCACCGCCTCGACGCCCAATCCGATCCCCGCAATGAGACGCCAAAAGAGCAGGCCCTCAGAGCTCGTCTGAAAGGCCATCACTATCGTTGCTGCGGTGTAGATGAGCGCCCACGTGAACACGAAGCGGCGTCATCCGGTTCGCCTGTCGCCTTCGCGGACATACCTCAAGGCGCGGTGCTCGGGCTGACGCCGCCGACATCGCGTGCAATCATTCAAACACAGATCCTTCGTAACCAGATCAAGGCGAGCCCAAAGCTAGAGATCGATTCGCTGAACATCATGCACAGCACTGGAGGCCGGCCTGGGATGCGCCATTCTAGCAAGGTCAACCGTGGGCAGCGATCTCTTGAAAAGCGGCATTCATGCGCGGCGCATCGTCGAGCCAAGCTTGATACGGGAACTCAGCCTGATTTCGCTGTCCGAGCAGCCCCAGACCAGGGCCCTTATTGAAGTGAGACAAATAGTGAGGAGGGCTGTGCTTCAGGACGTGAAGAATGGGCGCTGGCCAGCCGAGATAGTGGAGCAGGCCAGAAAGCGGTCCGGAAAGGGGCGCCAACGTGCTCGCTTAGATAGTCGTCCACATTACTGGGGATCGGTGCTTGTTTCCATCAAGCAAACACATGGCGCGTAGAGTAGGTGCCCTCATCGACCTCGCGACAGAAATCCCGAAATCACACACTCGGCCACGGACTGAATTGCGGGGAGGCCGACCCTCACTTCAGTCTAGAACGGAGGATAAGCAGACGATTTCTCCGGCGCAGTCGAAGCGTCCGGTTTCACTGTTAAGGCGTATTGCCGGCACCCCCAGTACGCAGCGGTGGGAAGACACCGCGCTCTCCATTGGGCGTCGTGAGGGATGAGTCTGCTGCTGCAGTCGCTGCGCGACCCGCGGGTTCGCGCGAATGAATGATGAGGGACAGATCTCTGCGCGCAGGTCGCTGGAGGCGGCCTAGCAATCTGCACTTACAAAACTACGCTCGTCCTGCATTTCCGGTCCGGAGGCGCGCGACGATCAACCCCGCCTTGGCTGCCTCGACGCCCAGAACACGCAGGATTGCCTCGGCTGCCATAGCGGGAATCGATTTATCCGGCCGGCCCAGGCCTTCGCGCATGGCTGCGCCCACGATCGCCAACAACATCGCGTAGAGGGCAGGGGAGTCGGCGGTCTTGAAATAGCCCTGCTTGATTCCAATCCGGACATCCTTGCGAATGCCGGAAAAGATCTGCTCGCGAAACTCTCCGAGCTCCGCAAGCGCGTTGACGATCAGGCGCCCCCATGTGGGATCCTGAAGGCCACGTTCGATGAACAGCATCGTTGCGAGCGCCACACGTTCCGTGCCCTGTTCGACCCCGGCAATGGCCTCGTCGACCTCGCGCACCAGTGCGGCGGCGACAGCACCGGCGACTGCCTCGATCAGCTCCGCCTTGTTGCGAAAATGGTAATAGAAGCTTCCGTTGGAAAGCCCAGCCTGTTCTGCCACTTCCAGAATCGAAGTTCGCTCGAGTCCCTTCTTGGCCAGGACAGCAATCGCCGTATCCAATATCAACGCCCGCGTCCGCAGGCGCTTGGTGTCGTCCTGACTTGCGTCCTGGAAGTGACGGGTTTTTTTCGTGCGGGTCGGATGCGTGCTCATTCGGCGTACGATAGCATAATCAGGCGGACGTCACACACCGATCACCCCATCGAATGAGCGCTGAATCATCTCCGTATATTCCGCCGCAGACGGGTGGTAGCGTGCGGTCAGGTTGAACGGGCTCGCATGTGCGCGCGAGCCCAGAGCTGAGACGTCGACCGCCCTGTAGCCAAGCTCGACCAAGGTCGCCGGCAGGTTCAGCGCCCGCATCAGGTCCGCGATTGCCGCGGAAAGCGACGCGCCGGGGGACAGTCCCAGCGCCTGCGCAATGGCCGCGGCCCGATTGGGGGCGTGACGGCTGACCAAATCCAACGAGCAGACCAGGCCGATGCCGCTCAACAGGCCATGATGGAAGCCCTGGTCGCCGCAGGTGATCGCGATGGCATGGGCCGGCCCCAGGCCCATGCCGATGGCCACGCCGCCCGCATAGGCAGCAGCCATCATCTCCGATCGCGCGCGAACATCGTCTCCGCGCTGGGTCGCATCTCGGATGGCCGCCATTGCTCGTTGGATGCCGTCCAATGCGAGCGCGTCGGCAAAGGGCGACATTCGGCTGGAAAGATAGCCTTCCACACAGTGCGAGATCGCGTCGATACCGGTGGCCGCGGTGAGCCGGGATGGCAACGTCAATGTCAGCTCCGGATCGAGCACTGCAAGATGCGGCACGATGGCGGGTGAGCTCATTCCCGTCGAGGCGGTCGCGGCATCCGGGTGGATGCCAGCATCCGGCGACGCCTCGCTTCCGGTGCCGGCTGTGGTTGGAATGACCGCAAGCGGGGCGCATCGTCGAGGCTTCGCCGCGGGATTGCCGGCATAGGCGCTGACGGTGCCAGGGTTGGTGGCGAGCAGCGCGATATATTTTGCAGTGTCGATCACCGAGCCGCCGCCGAGCGCAATCACACCGTCGCAGTTGCTTGTCCGGTAGAGCGCCGCACCCCGGTCGGCGTCCGAGAACAGCGGATTTTCGGTGACGTCGTTCAGGATTGCCGCGACGGTGCGCTGCTTGAGCACGGCGTTGACGCGTTCGACCACGCCGACTGTCACGATCCCTTGGTCGGTCACCAGCATCGGCCGCTGCATGCCGAAACGACCGAGCTCCTCGTCAAGGCAGGATAGAGCGCCGGCACCGAACACGGTGCGCGGAAGCTGCAATGATGCGATCATGTGCGGGCTGGTGATCATTTTCCGCTGAAGACCATACGCAATCCTCTCATGACAAGAGCCCAGCTCAGAAACCTGTAGCCGGCCCGCAGCTCGTCGCCGCGAAGCACGCCCTTCATCGGCATGGCACCCATGATGGTGCCGCCGACGACAATCCCATCCTTCGTCGCTTCGACGCTGGTGATCGTCATCAGCTCGGTCCCTTCGGGTGTGAAGATCCGCATCAGTTCACCCGATCAGACGCTCGAAGTTGATCTTCAGATCCTGGCATGCCCTGATCGCGGTCGCGCGGCCTGCACCGCTGACACTCGAGACATTGATCGCGGTCCCCGTGAGATAGAGGTTCTCGATCCCCGGTATCTTCAGTTTCGCGAGCTCGGGATTGGGGCGGTGGCCGCCGATCTGGTGCAGATATTCGCCGGCCCCGCTCACGTCGCCTTTCTGGAACATCGACGAATGCCGTGACACCTCCAATGGTGTATCGAAACGGCGGCCGATGATGTTCTCACGGGTGACGTTGGGCGCATATTCGCGGTAACGCTCAAGCAGCCAGTCGCCGATTTCCCATTGGCGCTCATCCCAGGATGCCGCGCCGGTCCGCAGCTCGAACGGACCGAAGCCATAGACGGTGATCGCGGCCTTGCCCGGGGGACATTGGGTTTCGTCGAACTGGCACTGCATATGCGAGGCGAGGATGGTGTCGGTCGATCCTTCGTTCCACATGTCGCCGTAACGATAATTGTCGAAGACGCGCAGGAATCGCTCGAGCGTGGGCGGCGCATAATTGGCCAAGATCACGCGCCCTGCGTCCGCGCCGGCCTTGTATTTCGGCGGCTCGTTGAGCGCGAGATGCTGGGGCATGATGGAGAAGGCGCCGGTCTTGACCCGCCTGGCGCGGGCGGCGACGTCCGGCGCCACCTTCTCGATAATATCGCCGATCAGCCAGGGATGAATCTGACCGATCACGGCGACGCGCGCTGTGATCTCCTCGCCGGATGCCAAACGGACGCAGGTGGCGCGGCCGTTTTGCACCAGCACCTTTTCAACTGGCGCTTCCGTGCGAAACTCTGCGCCGTGATCCGCGAGGCAGGCGACCAATGCATCGACCAGCGCGCCGCTGCCGCCTACCGGCACGCCGATCGGATAGGTATGGACCATGCCGGGCATGGTGTAGAGGATGAACCCGGTGCCCATCTCCTCCGGCGCCGTCAGCGTCTCCGCGGCGAATTTGAGCAGATGAATGATCAGCTTGTCGCTCTCGAACCATTCGCGGCAGATGTCGAGCTTGCTCATCTGCAGGGCGCGGAAGATCTCCTGTCCTTCGAGACTCTGGTCGAGCAGGGCGTAGAAGGGCCCTTGCTGCGGCGCGGGCGTGAACAGGCTCTGCGTCACCATCGGCACGATCTTCATGCTCATCGCCGCGAAGCGGCGGTAGGCATCGGCGTCCCTGGGCGAGATCCTGGCAATGCTCTCGCAGGTCCGCTCGACATCCTTGTAGGTGATCAGCGAAGAGCCGTCTTCGAACATCGTCGAATAGACGGCATCAGGGTAGAGATATTTCAAGCCATATTTGGACTGCAGCTTCAGCTCGTCATTCCTGATCAGAGGATTGGCCTGGATGTTGACGTGCAACGACGAATGCAGATCGAACTTGAAGCCGGGAGCCAGGATTTCCTTGGTCACCACGCCGCCACCGAGCCAGTCGTTCTTTTCCAGCACGAGCACGCTGAGGTCTGCCTTGGCCAGATAGGCTGCGGTCGTCAGGCCGTTGTGGCCGGATCCGACTACCACGATATCATAGCTCTTCGACATTTGATGTTCCTCGCGATCGCGGCCAAGGGTCAGATCGGATAGTGCTGGTTGGGATCCTCGACCGAGATCCACTGCACGTCGGTGAACTCGTGGATGCCCGGCGCGCCGCCGAACCGGCCATAGCCGCTGGCCTTCATGCCGCCGAGCGGCATCTGCGCTTCGTCATTGACGGTCGGTCCGTTGATATGGCAGCAGCCGAAATCGAGCCGCTGCGCGATCGCCATTGCGAGGCCGACATCTCGGGTGAAGATCGCAGAGGAAAGGCCATATTCGGTGTCGTTGGCGACGCGGATGGCGTCCTCGACGTCATTGACGCGCACGATCGTCGTTACCGGTCCGAAGGACTCCTCGTAGTAAATGTCCATGCCGGGCCTGACGTGATCGAGCAGCGCCGCATTCATCAGCGCGCCGTCCGCGTCGCCACCGGCGAGCAGCTTCGCCCCCTTTCCGACTGCGTCCGCGATCAGCGCCTGCACGCGATGGACGGACTGGACGGAAATCAATCCGCCGAGCGGGACATCGCTGGTTAACGGATTGCCCGCGACCAGAGTTTTGGCCTTGGCCGCCAGTCTGTCGCCGAATTCGTCGGCGACGGTGTGATCGACAACCACGCGCTCCGTCGACATGCAGATCTGGCCCTGGTGCATGTAGGCGCCGAACGCAGTCGCTGCGACCGCGGCGTCGATATCCGCATCTTTCAGCACAAGAATCGGAGCTTTGCCGCCGAGTTCGAGCAGTGCCGGTTTCAGATAGCGGGCGCAGGTTTCGGCGACAATCCTGCCGGTTCGCGTCGAACCGGTGAAGTTGACGCGGCGCACGGCCGGATGCGCGATCATCGCCTCCGCGACGGCTCCCGCATCCTGCGGCTTGTGCGTGATGAAATTGAGCACGCCTGGAGGCAGTCCCGCATCGTGCATCACCTGTGCGAGCTTGAACTGGGTCCCGGGACTGAGCTCGGAGGCCTTGAGAACGACCGTGTTGCCGCAAGCAATGGCCGTGCAAACCGCACGGACCGCCAGGATCACCGGCGCATTCCACGGCGCAATCGCCAACACCACACCGGCCGGACGTCGTACTGCCATCGAGAACATTCCTGGCTTGTTGCTCGGAATGATCTCTCCCTTCACCTGGGTGGTGAGACCGGCGGCTTCCCGCAACATGCCGGCGGCAAGTTTCGCGTTGAACACGTACCAGGACTTCGATGCTCCGGTCTCGCCGATCATGACGTCCCTGAATTCGTCAGTGCGCGCTTCGAGCAGGGCTGCAGCCTTCAGGAGAATATCGCGTTTTGCTGCTGGTGCCGTGGCAGCCCAGGCGGGGAAGGCCGCCGCGCAGGACGCGACGGCCTCAATGGCCTGCTCGGGCGTCGCTGCGGCTGCTTCCGTGACCAGATCGCCGCTGATCGCGCTGCGCCTCTCGAACTGCCCGGCCGCGCCGGGCCGCTCTGCGCCGTCGATAATCAATGATGCCTTGAGCATGCTTTCCTCCCAAAACCGCCGCGTCGGATCTGGTCCCGTCAACCAAGTCCGACGCTTGTTGTTTTTGAGAGTACTCTCGAAAACGACGGGCTGTCAAACTGAAGATCGTGAAAAGCGAAGAACACGGTCTGGATCTGTGATCCGGCGCCACTCTGCGGAACGGGTTAGTATCGAGAATGTCGATACATCTCATCGATACAATCCGTTTTGTGGTTTGAGGGACCATCCATAGAGTACGTATTCGAAAAATAGAAACATAAGAGTGGTCGATGGAGGGATGCTTCGCCTGGGTGGTGTCGATGCCGTCGTGGCCCGCGCGACTGACAATTCGGATGGGCTCTCGGCTGCCGTCTTCAGCGGTTATCTCCCGCATGTGAGGCGGATGAAACTTCAGGAAATCAAGCAGAGCGTTCCTGGCGTGTTTGCAGGGCGGCGGCCCAGCTGTGCGCGACGTCGATGACCGGCCCGATCATGGAATGATCGGACGCCGGCTTCGATGATCCCTCCCGCGTTGTCCCGATCTCGTTGTGAAAGGAACTCGAAATGAACGAACATGTGCGGCTGGCGGAGGGCCTGCAGTTTCCGGATGATATTGTCTTTCAGGGCTATGCTGCGCCCGTTCGGATCGAAGGCAGCGTTCACGATCTGGAAGTCGTCGGCGCCATTCCTCCCGAACTCGAAGGCGTCTATTACCGCAATAGCGCGGATCATGCCTATCCGCCGCTGCACGGCCGCGACATTTTCCTCAACGGCGATGGCATGGTGCACATGGTGCGGTTCGAGCGCGGGCACGCCGATCTCACCACACGCTACGTGCGCACGCGCAAGTTCGAGCTGGAGCGGGCGGCCAGGCGAGCGCTGTTCGGGGCTTACCGCAATCCGTTCACGGATTCCTCCGAAGTTGCGGGCGAGGACGCCAACACCGCGAACACATCCGTGATGTGGCACCACGGCAAGCTGTACGCCCTGAAGGAATCGGGCAGGCCGTATGAGCTGGATCCGCTCACCCTGGAAACCCGCGGGGAGAGCAATTTCGCCGGCCAGCTGAAGAGCCGCACTTTCACGGCTCATCCGAAGTTCGATCCCTTGACTGGCGAATGTATTGCGTTCGCCTACAATTGCGAAGGTGTGGCGAGCGACGAAATCGAGCTCTACAGGGTTGATCGCGAAGGCTGCTTCACTCGCACCGAGCGCTTCAAGGCGCCATACTGCTCGATGGTGCATGACTTCCTGGTCTCGCGAAACTACATCGCTTTCGTCATCTGTCCGATGGTGTGCGATTGGGAGCGCGTCCAGCGCGGCGAGTCGTATTGGCATTGGGACAGTCATCGAAAGACCTATATCGGCGTGATCCCGCGTGAGCGGGGCGTCAGCGCCATCCGCTGGTTCACCGCGCCGAAGCCGGCGATGCAGACGCACAGCTTCAACGCCTGGGAAGATGGCAGCAGGCTGGTTCTCGATCATTTCGTGACCGAGTCCGGCTGGCTGAGCCAGTTTCCGGACCTGCACAACCCTAATGCTCACGAGTTGCCGCCATTCGGCGAGCGCTGGATCGTCGATCTCGCGAGCGAAGCCGACCGCGTCGAGATTACACGGTTCATCGAGCACATTGGCGAGATGCCGGTGATCGATCCCCGCTTCGCGATGAGCCGCGCCCGGCATTACTGGTTCGGAACCAACAATCCGAAGCTCGGACCCATGCTGCCGTTTGGCCCGAAGGGGCCGCCCTTCACGTGTTTGGGTCACTTCGACGAGGGGACCGGAAAGCTGGACTTCTACTATGCTGGTCCCGATTCCTCCCCGGAGGAGCCGTACTTCGTCCCCAAGAGCGCCGACGCCAAGGAGGGCGATGGATGGCTGCTGTCGATGGTCGGTCGAAGAGCCGAGAACCGGACCGATCTGGTGATCCTCGATGCTCTGCATCTGAGCCGTGGGCCTGTCGCCGTCGTGAAGTTTCCGTGCCGTGTGCACGAGGGCTTTCACGGTACCTGGGTCGCCCAAAAGGTACTTGAGAGATCGCTGTGATGCGATCGCGCGAATGCTAGCACGATCGAGGAATCAAGCAGTGATAAAGCTCTATGGATCGTTGCATTCGCGGGCTCTCCGGAACGCGTGGATGCTCAGGGAACTCGGGTTGGAATGGGAGAATGTGCCGACCAATTTTCAGGATGGCAGCACGCGCACCCCGGAGTTTCTCGCCATCAATCCCAATGGCCGTGTCCCCGCGCTGGACGACGACGGCCTTCGACTGTGCGAGTCGCTTGCGATCAATCTCTATCTCGCACGCAAGTATGGCGGACCGCTCGCACCTCGCACGATGGAGGAGGAGGCACTCGCGACGCAATGGAGCTTCTGGGTCATCACCGAAATCGAGAAGCCGCTGCTGCTGGCTGCGGCCAACCGAGTTTTGTTCGAGCCTGCGAGTGCGCGACGTGAGGCCGAGGTCGAAATCGCTCTCGGCAAGCTTGCACGACCCTGGGGCGTTCTCAACGCGCATCTGCAGAGGCAGGCTTATCTTGTGAATGAGCACTTCACCGTTGCCGACCTGAACGTCGCATCGGTCATGACGCTTCTCCCGCTCGCCGGCATTGATATCGAAGCCTGGCCGTCCATGCAGCGTTGGCTGCGCGAATGTCTCGATCGTCCCGCGGTCGCGGACTGGAAGGACGTCAGCTTCAAGATCCCACGTCCCGAAACGGCGCTTGAGATGCTGCGGATGTTTGTTTGACGCGGAGCAGCCAGCAAGACTTGGTCGTGCGACGCGGATAGGGAATTCCGGTCGTCACGGGTCGCGGTGGTTTTGCGCAGGGGGGCTGTGCAACTGGGTACGATGGACGATCTGCCTCTTCGGAGATCTGTCCGGTAAAAACAAAAAGCTCGATACAAGCGAACAAAAACGATCGGGGAAGGAAAATGATTAAAACCACAAGCGAGACATGGCCAGGTCGCGCCGTCCTCCTGGTATCACATGTGGCGGGGCTCGCGGATCTTGTCGCTTTGCCGCTATGGGTCGGCGGTCTAGTCCAGTCGCATGGCTTTACGTCACAACAAGCGGGGTTACTTGTCACCCTCTATATCGCGGGCATTCTCGCCAGTAATCTGATCTTGGGACCGCGCTTCGATCGGGTCGACGGCAGGCTGGTGGCGGGTCTCGGCTTTGCTGTCGCGGCCGGGTGCTTCCTGGCAATGGCGCAACTCGATGGGCTCCTGGTGTTTACGCCTCTGCACCTCCTTGCCGGGCTTGGCGCTGGGGCAGGGCTCTCTTGCGTGCACGGCACGATCGGCCGCAGCCGCAATCCGCATCGGCTCTTTGCGCTGGTCAACGTCGGCGTGGGTGCATTCGGCATCCCGTTCTTCGCTGTCGTTCCTCATTTGATGACCCAGAGCGGCGTTGCCGCTGTCTTTATCGTCTTGGGCTCCTTGATGCTGGCGGCTTCGGTTCTCAGCGCGATCGCCTTTCCGCACAAGCTGGAGAGTGTGACATTGGCTGTGGTTGGGGAAGCCGAGCGGAGCCCGCTCGATACTCGCGTGATGGCCTTCCTGGGCGTTGTGCTGCTGACCTCCGCGCAGTCGGCCATCTTCAGCTTTATCGAGCGTGTCGGCTCCTATGATGGGTTTCCTGCCGCGTCGGTCGCGACGATGCTTGCAATAGCAGCCTTTATCAATCTTTCCGCTCCCGCTCTCGCCGGGCTCCTTCAAGGACGTCTGTCGCCAACCCACGTGGCCGCTTGTGGCATGTTCCTGCACGGCTGCGCATCACTGATCATCACCCACGCCACGTTGTTCGCCGTCTATGCGATAGCAGCCTCGACACCGGTCTTCCTTGTCGTATTTTCCCATGTCTTCATGTTCGGCCTGATCGCCAAGCTCGATCGCAGCGGTCACATGGCGGCGCTGACGCCGGCGATGATGATGATCGGCACCGCGATCGGGCCGTTTCTCGGAGGCAGCGTTGTGACCGGCTTCGGCTATCCGGCGCTCGGTATCACCGCGGCGATGCTGGCATGGGGAGCGGCTGCATGCTTCGTCGGCGTGCACTTGCGGACCAGCGGCGTCGAGACGCGGTCAGCGGATCTGTCTGCACGTCTTTCCGCCTGAAGTCCGCACAAGGAAGATGTGACGCGCACTCGAGAGTTCAAAACAAAGCAGGTCGATTTTCATGTCCGAACAGACGCGCCCGCTGGCTTACGGCGTCCCGATCACACTTTCGCGCGCCAAGGAGCTGGCAGGAACAGCCGTCAACGAGGCGACGAGACGCGGCTGGACATTCTCGATCGCAATCACCGACCCAAATGGCGACCTCGTCTATCTCGAGCGAATGGACGACACGCACCTTGCGTCATGGATGATCGCGATCGAGAAAGCGCGTACGGCGGCTCGATTTCGACGCCCGACAAAGGCGTTCTTCGATCTGGTGGAAGCAGGGCGTGTCTATATCACGACGCTCACGCCGGGACTCGTCGCAGTGCCGGGCGGCGTCCCGATCGTCGAAGACGGCAAGATCATCGGGGCGATCGGCACCAGCGGCGGGACCGGTGAGCAGGACGAGATCGTTGCGCTCAGTGCCGTGGCAAGCCTGACTTAGGCTGGTCCATATATCATCAAAAAGTCCTCGATAGTTCGTCGTTCCGCCGACTAATTATCAGTCGCGACCATCGGTCGTGCGAGATGTTGCAGCGGTGGTCTCTGCGCGGCGTCACCTGCTGAAGGAACGCATGCGGGAGCCAATCGATGGGATGCTATCAAGAACGACAATAGCTCGTATCGATCGATTTCGTTTGTTCGGAGAGCGCCAACTCTCCAGGATCGCGATGTTCATGCAAGCTCTTCAGAGAGCGCGGTTGGCCAGGATCCCGAAGAGGATCACAGCCGCCGAAAACAAAAAATGGGGGAGGATATATGGCATTTCGTTGCCACTTGCTTGCGTCTGTCATCATCGTTCAGCTGGGTGTGGTTGCCAATGCTGCGGACTTGGCTGTCAAGGCAAACCCGCCGCCGGATCAACCGTTCTTCTTCGTCGTAGACAATCGAGCGACCTTTTCATGGATGCCGAGCGGAACAACCCCCGGCCAGTTCAGCGTCAACCCGAACGGAACGGTCAACGGCACGACCGCGAAGCAGGTCTACGCGTTCACGCACTTCGACGCATGGGCCTACGGCACCAACTTCGTGAACATCATGATGCTCAAGTCGGGTCACAATGACCCGGCGTCACCCTGCATCAATGCTGGCGTCACGGTCAATTTCACGCCGGGAGATTGCGCGGGGGGGACCGAGTTCTACGGCTTGTTCCGAAGCACCTTCGGTTGGAATCAGATATTCAACACCAATGCCTTCAGTGTCGGACCGTTGCACAACGTGTCCTTCGAGATCGGCGCGGACGTCGAGACTGACAACATCTTCCTCGCGCCGGCCAAGCGCGAGGCCGTTGCCGGGCTCCAATTTGCGTTTGACTTGCCGTATAAGGGCTATTTCAACGTCGCGCCCTTGGTGTCCTGGGAATTCTCCAACCACAACGCGTTTACTCAGTGCGGAACCGCCTTTGCAGGCGGGCAGGTTGCCGGCGTCAGCTGTAACGCAACCGGCAATGTCAGCTACCACCCGACATGGGCTGTGGAAGCCAATTACTACATGGACCTGGGTTTCCTGCCGCCGTCCCTGCAATTCTTCTCGATCAGCGGACGCGCCGGCTGGTATGGGACCAAAGGGGATTCGAATGGCCTGCCGGCACTCTCAGGCGCTGGTCGGTTCAGCACGGCCAGCGCCGTCGAGTTCAACAGCGAGCCTGTCAGGCTGACGTTCGATGCCAGCAAGGCAATGATGGGTCCCAAATATTCGCATCTGGTGGATGTCTGGGTTGCCTACCGGTATTGGCAGAACAAGTTCGGTCTCGACCACAACGCCATGCCCGGCGTGTGCACTGTCGCCGCGACCGGCCAAAGCACGAACTCCTGCACGGAAAAGACGGTCTATAGCGGTATCACCGTGAAGTTCTAGTTCATTGCTCACGTGGCTGGCTTCGAAGCGGCGCTGCGATATTCACGCAGCGCCGCTCCGGACAAGGGTGGGCAGACTGGTGCGCAAACGGGCCATCGTGCCTCCACGTCGGCCGCCGAGGTTTGGATCATCTCGCGCAGCCACATATTGGCAGGATCCTTGTCGAGATGCACGGGCCACTGCAGCCTTTCGGTGATGGTTGGGAGCTCGAAGTCGGTCTGCAGAATACGAAGCGGCAGCCCTTGCGCGCGAGACAGGACCAGGCGCAACGGCAGGATCGCCATATACGGCGTGCCGACGATGAACTCGGGCACCAGCAGGAGACTCTGCAGGCGGATCGTTTTCGTCCGCCGGATCCCCACGGACTGGAAGAACTGATCGACGATGCGGACGCTCAAGCGCTCGTCGAGTGCAACAGAAACGTGGGTGAAGGCCGCAATCGCGTTCAGCGAGACGGGGTCCACCACCGCCGTATTGCCGGCCCAGACAACAGGAACGAACCGCTCCTCCCATAGCACGCTGGTGTTGACGGCGGCATGGAAGGGAACGTTGGAGCCGATGAAAACATCGAATTCAGCGGCGGACGCACGCTCACGCGTGTCCGGAAGCGGCAGTTGGGAAATCGAAATACCCGGCGCAGCCTGGGCGACCCGCTTGATGAGATTGGACAAGAGAATACCGGCTACGTAATCCAACGCGACGACCGCGAAGTCGTGCTCTGCGGTTTCCGGCGTAAACTCGGCGCGCGCCAGCGCTATCGTACGGGCGCGCGCCACGAACTGATCGACCGAGTCCGCGATCTGCGCGGCGAACGGGGTCGCCAGCATCTCGCGGCCGGATTGAATCAGGAGGTCGTCATCGAAGTGACTGCGTAACCGCGCCAGCGCGCTGCTGATCGTGGACTGAGTCAGGTTGAGTGTCTCGGCGACCCGGCTGACGTTCCTCAGCTTGAGCAGCAGGTCGAGGACCAGCAGCAGGTTCAGGTCCAGTCTATGGCACCGCATGGGCCCTCCGCTGACGAGGATTCGTAGGTCGGCCGCCCGCCGAGATGTGCGGCCGGTCCGCTCAGGAGAGCGCGAACAGGCGCTCGGCGTTCTGGTATGCGATCAGCTCGCGCTCGCGCTGCGTGAGCGCAGCTCCTTCGAGGAAGCGGAGCGCCTCAGCATCATCCTCGTAAGGAAAGTCGGCAGCGAACAGGATGCGTTCAGCTCCGAGCACGTCGATCGACAGCCGAAGCGCGGGCATGGAGGTGACCCCGGCCGTTGTGATCACGAAGTTGTCCAGGAAGTACTCGCTCGGCAGCCGGGGCAGCTTTTCGACGGCGCCGATCTTCACCTGCAGGAGATAGCGATTGTCGATGCGCTGCAGCCAGAACGGGATGCCTTCGCCCATATGGCCGAGAATGATCTTGAGCTTCGGATGGCGAGCGAAGGTGCCGGACATGATCAGCCGCATGGCGTGCAGGCCGGTCTCCGCCGCAAAGCCCCAGCCGGCGAAATAAAGGCCGTAATCGAGGAACGGCTGAACCATTCCGGGTGCAGGTTCGCGCGGATGCAAGTACATCGGCAGGCCGGTCGCCTCCATCGCCTCGAAGATCGGGACATAGCGGGGCGCGTCAAGATATTCGCCGAACGTGTGGGAGTTGACGATCAGGCCGCGCAGGCCGAGCGACTTGATCCGTTCGATCTCGCGCGCGGCCGCGGGGGGATCCTGCGGCGCGATGGCGCCCAGTCCGGCCAGCCGCGTCGGTGCAGCGCGCACTGCTTCGGCGAGCGCGTCGTTGGCGTCGGCTGCGAGCCGTACGGCGAGATCGGGCGCGAACACCTGGACGCCGGGGGACGTCAAGGAGAGCACCTGCATGTCGACGCCGACCTCGTCCATATGCGCGATCCGGCCCTTGCCGATGTCAACCAGGCGTCCATGCAGCAGCGCGTTGCCGGGCGTGTCGGCCAGGATGCTTTCGCCCATCTTGGCAAAGCCTGGTTCGACGTCTGAGCGCGCCAGCACCTTCGTCCATTCTGCGGCGATCTCGGCGGTGACGAAGGCTTCTTCGACGGCAATCTTTTTCATGTCACGCTCCTTGCGACGCTGTCCGGCCGCTCATTCTTCGGTCCCGAAATAAAGATGACGCAGCCGCTCGTCCGCACGCAGGACGGCCGGCGGGCCGGACAGAGTAATCCGTCCCTTGTTGATGATGTGGGCGACATCGGCAAGGTCGAGCGCGCGCTCGATATCCTGCTCCACGACCAGCATGGACAGCCCCTCGCGCTTGAGCTCGGCAAGCGCCGCATACAGGCGGTCCATCATGACCGGCGCGAGACCAAGGCTGATCTCGTCGAGAATAACGAGCCGCGGCTTGGCCATCAACGCGCGACCGATCGCCAAGGCCTGCTGCTGGCCGCCCGACATCGAGGTGCCCGGCGCGTTACGCCGCTCCGCGAGCACCGGAAACAGGGCGTAGACGCGCGCCAGACGCGCCTTGCGTTCTGCTGTGTCGGCGCGGCGTGCAGCCACCAGCAGATTTTCCTCGACCGACAACGAGCCGAAGATGCGCCGCCCCTCCATGCAATGGGCGATGCCGCGCGCCGCCACCGCATGCGGCGGCAAGCGTGTGATGTCCTCGCCATCGAATCGGATCCGGCCGGCAGTGATTGGCAAGGCGCGGCTGATCACATGAGCGAGGGTGGTCTTGCCGGCGCCGTTGCTGCCGAGAATGCCCACGACCTGACCCGGCATCACCGACAGGCTGAGGTCATGAATCACCCGAGCCTGGCCATAGCCCGCGTACACGCCATCGAGTGCAAGCAGCGGCTCAGCGCCTGCCGTCGACGCAATGACGTTGGCGCGCGGCGTCTCTGAAGAGGAGGTCTTGGGGGCGGCGCCATGGCTGGTGCCGAGATAGATCGCGGCGACATCGTCGCTCGCCAGCACATCGGTGGTCGGCCCCCTCGCCAGGAGCTTGCCGAAGTTGATGACCATAAGATCGTCGCAGCACTCCTTCACGATCCGGATCACGTGTTCGATGACGATGATCGAGCGCTCGCCGTCGTTCAGCGACTGGATCAGGGCGATCAGCTCGCTGACTTCGCTGTCGATCAGGCCGGCACCGACCTCATCGAGCAGCAACAGCTTTGGTTTGAGCGCTAGCGCGCGGGCGACTTCGAGGCGCTTGCGCCGGAGCAGCGGCAGATCGCGGGCCTTGACGTGGGCGGCACCGCCGAGCCCACAGCGGTCGAGGATGTCGCGCCGTTCGGCCGCGGCCGTCGAGGTGGCGATGAACGGGGTCAGCGAGAATTGGCCGACGGCGAGATTCTCCTCCACGGTCATGTCGAGGAAGGGGCGGGGGATCTGGTAGGTGCGGCCGATGCCGCTCCGCGCTCGCTCGGAGGCGGGCAGACCGGTGATGTCGCGGCCCTCGAAATCGATGCGTCCTGCACTCGCGGAAATGGCGCCGCCGAGCAGCCCGATCAGGGTCGACTTGCCGGCGCCATTCGGGCCGATCACACCGAGCACGCGACCCTTTTCGAGCCTGATATCCAGGCTTTCGATCGCGACGAGGCCGCCATAGCGCTTGCCGAGACCGACGGCGTCGAGCAGCGGAGTCGTATTGGTGGCGACGGTCATGAGCTCGCAGCCCTGGTGGGGCCGGCGCGCCGCAGCGCGGCTTCGACGAGGCCGCAGAGTCCGCGCGACGCGAAGCGGATCAGAATGATGAGAATGACTCCGGTGATCGCGACATGGAGCTCTGGGTAGTCGGCGAGCAGCTCGCCGATGGCGACGAAGAAGACTGCGCCGATGATGGCGCCGAAGCGCATGCCGAGTCCGCCGATGATCACGATCGCGAGCGGATCGACCGACCATTGCAGGCCGAAGCTGCCGTAGGGTTCGATGGCGCCGAGCTTGATCGCCTGAAGACCCCCGGCAATTGCGACGAGCGCGCTGGCCGCAGTGAACGCCGCGAGCTTGACGCGGAACGCACGCACGCCGACCTGGCTTGCGGCGTCCTCGTCGTCGCGCACCGCCCGCAGCAGTACCGAGAAGCGAGAGCCGGTTGCCAAGGTCATAACCAGCGAGGCGAGGACAAGCAGCAGCGCGGTGTCGCGAAACAACGCTGTGATATCGGGCAAATCGGCGCTGACGAACAGGCCGGTAGCGCCGCCGAACCAGGGCACATTGACGACGAGCAGCCGCAGCGCTTCGGCAAGCGCCAAGGTGCCGACGGTGAAATAGAGTCCACGCAGCCGAAACAGACCGCGCGACATCACAAGCGCGAGTGCCATGGCCGCAACCGCCGAGGCAGCCAGCGCCAAGGCGATGCCGCTATCGGCGTAATTGAGCAGCCCGACCGTGACATAGGCGCCAAGGCCGAAGAAGGAGGAGCTTCCCAAGGACACCAGCCCGCCATAGCCGGCAAGCAGATTCCACGCTTCCGCCAGCACGATATAGAGCAGCAGCTTGAAGCCGATCTCGACAAAATAGGTTGGCAGAATCGAAGGCGCGACCATCAGCGCCGCGAAGAAGATGCCGGCGAGGGCGAGGCGGACAAGCGGATGATGCAGCAGCAGGCTGTGCTCGGGAGCGCGTGTGGTCAGCACGGTCATGCGCGGCTCCCGAGGAAGCCCTGCGGCCTGAGCTGCAGCATCGCCAGGAACAGCACCAGGCCGACCAGGTCGCGATAGCCGTCCCCGAGCGTGAGCCCGCCGACGCTCTGCAGCACGCCGAGCACGATGCCTCCGACCAGCGTTCCCAGCACATTGCCGAGTCCGCCGAGCACGATCACCGCGAAATCCGTCAACAGATAGGTGGCGCCGCTGGTCGGCGTGAAAGACAGCGCCACCCCGATCAGCGTGCCGCCGATTCCGGCGCAGGCGGTGCCGAGGCAGAAGGTCAAGGCATAGACCCGGCTGACATTGATGCCGATGATGGCAGCCGCAAGCGGCTGGTCGGCGCTGGCGCGCAGCTCGCTGCCGAACCGGCTGCGTGCGATCAACAGATGCACCGCCAGGATCAGCGCGGCCGAGATGGCGAAGCCGATCACGTAGATCTGCGGCGCGCTGATCGGGCCGAGCGTCAGCGGAACCGTGGCGTAATCGCGCTCGATGGCGCGGGTGTCGGCGCTGAACAGCAGCACGAACAGGTTCTGCAGGATGATGGAGAGGCCGAACATGGTCATCATGGCCGCTTCCGATCCCTTGCCGGCCAGCGGCTCCAGCAGGAAGCGATAGATCGGATAGCCGATCAGCGCGAGAATGAGGCCGATCAGCGCTAATCCGGCCAGCGGATCGATGCCGGTTCGCTGCAGCAGGAAGAGGCCGGCATAGGCGCCCGCCACGAGAAATTCGCCATGCGCGAGGTTCACCAGACGCATGACGCCAAGGATGATCGACAGGCCAAGCGCCGTCAGCGCCAGCATGCCGCCGAGCAGCAGGCCCGAGATCAGTGCATTGACGATCACATCGAGACCAGGCATTCGCATTCGCCCGCATGACATCGGTGACGGCCGGCGCGATCGGCGCCGGCCTTGTCTCAGCGGTCAAGGCACCGGGAACAGGATCTTGCCGGTGGCGCGGTCCGCCGGCCAGACGATGCTCGTCTTGCCGCCCTGCCATTGCAGCATCGCCAGCGGCAGCTTGGCGGTGTGGTTCTCGTCGAACTTGATGGGCCCGACCACATAGGTCTTGTCGGTCTTGGCGGCCGCAGCGTTGATCTTCTCGGGATCGAGCGAGCCGGCCGCCGCGATCGCGTCGAGCAGGATCTGCGCCGCAGCATAGCTGTCGGCGATGTGCTGGCTGAAGGTCAGCTTGGTCTCGCTTTCGAACGCGGCCGCGAGATCCTTGGCGCCCGGATAGGGAAAGCTCGGATCCCAGTAGCCGCCGACCAGCACACCGTCAGCAAGCTTGCCGAGCGCTTCGGCGAACTGCACCGGCTCGGCCCCCTTCTCGATGACGAGCAGCTTGGGTGCAAAGCCTGCGGACGCAATCTGCTTGCGGATCGAGACCGCTTGCGGGGTGATGGCATCGACCAGCACGATCTCGGCGCCTTTCGCCTTCGCCTCGGCGACAACCGAAGTGAACTGGGTGTTATCGACTGGGAACGACGCGTTCTGCACGACGTCATAGCCGGCGTCCTTGGCCATCTGCGGCCACAGCGTGCCGCCAACGACCTGGCCGTCCGGGCCGTTGTCATGGAAGATCGCGACCTTCTTGTTGGTCTCGAGCTTGAGATCGTCCAGCACCTTGAACGGGATCGCGGCGAGTTCGGGCTCGTGGAAGAACAGGTCCCAGACGTAATTCCACTTACGGACCGACTTGAATGCCTCGATCGGATTGCAGCCGGTGACCAGCGGGATCTTCTTGCGTTCGGCGACCAGCGCGCCGGCATTGACCAGCGCCGGGGTGCAGGAGCCGAGCAGGGCGCGCGCCTGATCGCGCGACAGCAGGCTCTCGGTATTGGCGGCGGTGACGTTGGGATCGGTCTTGTCGTCACGCAGCACGAGCCGGACCGGCATCTTCTTGCCATCGATGGTGATGCCGCCAGCCTTGTTGACCTCGTCGACCGCACGGCTGTAGCCCCATTTCTGGAAGCTGCCGAACCCGGCCAGCGGTCCGCTCAGCGGAATCGACGCGCCGATGACGATGTCGTCGGCTGCGTTGGCTGGCGTTGCGGACCAAGCTGCGGCCAGCGAAAGCAGCGTGATGGGCAGAATTCGTTTGAGGACGGGAAGCCGTCTTGATAACGGCGCCTGCGACGTGCGGGTGGCCATGTTTCCTCCAATTGCTGCGCGAGGCCGTTTTGGCCCATCTCTTATTTGGGGGCGCTCCTTGAGCCGGAGCGCCCCGCGCCGCCTTAGAACGTGTTGTCGCCGGTATAGCGCCGGTACAGGACGGGCAAGATCTCGGCGAGGTAACCCATTTCCTCGGTGGCGTGCTGGTGCAGGCGTCGGGTGAAATCGTCGTTGAGCTGGCGCTTGCGCCCTTCGACGGCGATATGTTCGGGCACCGGCTCGCGCGTCTTCTTGTCGGCGAGAATGCCGAGCCAGAAGCGGGAGCGCATCTCGCAGCCATAATCGGTATCCCGCACGAAATGACACATCCGGCCGACATGGACCGGCGCGTCCTGATCGCCGATGCGCGCGCAGACTGCGACTGCGCCGGAGGCGTCATAGCGTGCGGCGTCGAAGATCTCGTGCGGATGGTGGAAGTCGATGACGAGATCATAAAGCGGCCCTGTAGGACCTACCATATATTCGCTGACGACGTGAGAGGCGCCGATATAGTTGCCGTCGACTCGGTTGAGCCAGGCACTGGCGACATGATCCCGCGGATGCCAGAGCTTGTATTGCTCGATGCCGCCGAGCCAGCCGAACCACCAGTGCACCATCTTGGCGCGGCAGCCCGGCATCCGCGTCAAGGCGGCGACCAGCTTCTTGCCGGCGGCGAGATCCTTGTAGCCCGACTCGAACGGAAGATAGCCGGGATCAAGCAGATGATTGCAGTCCTCGAATTCCACCGTTTCCTCCCGATGTAGTTATCGTTGATCTTGCTTATTGTCTTCGTCTCAAGCGCGAGACACCATGCTACGCGGCGTGAGATGGTCGTCCCGAAAGGTTGAGTATCTCCCGCGCGCTGGGTGCGGTTGCAACGCTCCCGTTTGCTTCGCGAACGAGACGTGCAGCGCGGGCAACAAACTCAGCATTGTTCTTGGCAAGGCGGCCCTTGGCATAGAGTACGTTGTCCTCCATACCGACCCTGATATGCCCCCCTAGCGAAAGGGTGGCGAACAAGATTGGCAGATGGCCAGCGCCGATGCCGAAAGCCGACCACTCCGCATGACGTGGCAAGAGGCTCTTGAGGAACACGAGGTTTTCGACCGTAGCGGCGATACCTCCGGCTGCGCCCAGTACGAACTGGAAATAGCCGGGTCCTCGCAACACGCTTTTCTTCATGTAGTGGATGGCGTTGTAGAGCATGCCCGGATCGAATACCTCGATCTCCGGCATAACGTCGTTCTCGTTCATGACTCCGGCAAGCCTCTCAAGGAAGGCCGGATGATTGATGAACAGCGTCGAATGCATCCAATTCATCGAGCCAGCGTCGAAGGAAGCGAGCTCGGGTTTCAGCTCGATCAGATGCGCCATGCGGGTCTCATCTGTCGCGTTCAGGTCGCCTGACGTGGTGAGGTTCAGCACGACGTCGCAGCGTTGGCGGATGCGTCCGACGGTCTCGATAAATCGACCTTTGTCCATGGTACCCTTGCCGGCATCGTCGCGCATATGCAAATGCGCGATTGCTGCGCCGGCCTGCCAGCATTCGTAGACGTCCTCGGCAATTTCGCGTGGCGTGAGTGGAATTGCTGGATTGTGCTCCTTGGTTGGAAACGCGCCGGTGGGAGCGACGGTGATGATGGTGTCGGCCATAAATCTTTTTCCTCTCCTTTGTGCACCAGCGGCGTTACGGCTTGATCGTTGACTAGAATCTCACGAATAATCGCTTGACGCCTTGAGCTGTTTCACCAGGCGCCCGAGAAAGGCGCGGCGGATCGCAGGGATGTTCTCCTTGTCGTAGACGTAGAATCCTTCACCCGTCTTGATCCCGAGCTTGCCCTCGGCGACCTTCTGCCGCAGCAACGGGCTGGCCTGGCGCGAGGCGTCCATCGCCGCGAGCAGATTGTCGCCGACGGTGAGCCAGATATCGAGGCCGCCAAAATCGGCGACCTCGAGCTGGCCGGTGGTGGCATAGCGGAAGGCCGGGCCGAATTTCAGCGCGGTGTCGACGTCGGCGGCGTCGGCGACGCCCTGCTCGATCAGGGAGAACACCTCGCGCGCGATCGCCTGCTGAATCCGATTGGCAATCAGGCCTGGCACATCCTTCGCCACCTTGGCGATGCGCTTGTCGATCTGCCGATGCAGGGCTATGACCTCTTCGAGCAGGTCAGGCGGCATGTTGCCGAAGGCGGAGATTTCGACCAGCGGCATCAGCAGCGGCGGGTTGTACCAATGCGTCACCAGCGTGCGGGCCTGACGCGCCCCCGGCAGAGCTGCAATCATTGGCGCGAGCGGCAGGCTCGAGGTGTTGGTGGCGAAGATCGCGTGAGCCGGCGCCAGACTGTCGAGCTCTGCCAACAGCGCCTGCTTCAGCTCCAGCTTCTCGGGCGCGGCCTCGACGATGAAGTCGCGGTCTTGGACTGCTGGCGCCAAGGATTCGAATAGAGTGATGCGCTCGATGGCGGCTGTGGCCGCGTCCGCTGCGACAGATGCCTCGTCCACCAGGAGGTCATAGCCGGCCTCGACCTCAGACCTGATGGTGGCGCGCTGCGCGGCCGAGGGTTCGACCAAGTTCACCGGAAAGCCGCGCAGCGCGAACGCGGCCGCGATGCCGCGCCCCATCGTGCCGCCACCGATCACTGCAATCCGCTGCAACATGCCTGTCTCCAGCTGTCAGGAGTTCGGCGGCGGGGATTATCCCGCCGTGTAGCCGCCGTCGGCGTCGAGGGTATGGCCGGTGTAGAAATCCGAGGCTCGCGAGACCAGGAACAGCAGGGGACCTGCGAGATCCTGCGGCTCGCCGAGCCGTCCCTTGGGAACGCGGGCCAGAAAGCCTTTGCGTACGTCGCGCGCCCGCTCGGTGTCCTCGAACATCCAGGCCGTCAGCGGCGAGCGGAACACCGTTGGCGCGATCGCATTGACGGTGATGCCGCTATCGCCCCATTCGCAGCCGAGTGCGCGAGTGATGCCGTCGATCGCGGATTTCGAGGCGCAATAGGCCGAATAGCCGGCGGGATGGCCGAGCTTGCCGCGCGCCGAGGACATCAGCACGATCTTGCCGCCGCGGCCCTGCGCCAGCATCTGCTTGCCGGCTGCCTTGGCCATCAGCCAGGACTGCGTCACATTGGCATCCATCACGTCGAGGAAGCGCGCTGGCGCCATGTCGACGATTTTGGATACGTCGTTCTTGCCGGAGGCGACGACGAGGATATCGACGCCGCCGAAGGCAGCGACCGTCTTGGCAACAATGTCGTCGCAGGTCTTCTCATCGCGCGGGCGCGCTTGGATGCTCAGCGCCTCGGCGCCGAGCGCTCTCGCATCGGCGACCGTCTTGTCCAGCGCTTCAGCATTGCCGGCGACCGCAGCGACCTTGGCACCGGCTCCGGCCAGCACCTGGACAGCCAGCGCGCCAAACGCACCCGAGGCGCCGGTCACGACCGCGACCTTGCCGCCGATATCGAACAGAGACAGGGGATTTTTCAGGAAGTTCGCGCTCTTGCTCATGGCGTGACACCCGGCGGATAGGGGATGATGACCAGCATGGTGCAGACATCATTGCGGCGATTGACGATCTCGCGGACCTCGTTCGGCGCGATGGTGCAGCTGTCATAGGGACTGAGCACGGTCTCCTTCCCGTCTACGATCACCGTCATCTCGCCGGCGAGGACGACATAGACCTTCTCGAACGGCGTCGAATCCGGACCGGCGCCGCCACCTGGCAGGAATTGCGAGAGGCCGACCCATTGGTTGGTCGGGCCGCCCGGCTCAAACCCCTGCAGCCGCAGGCCAACCACGCCGCGGTGGTTGGGCGCGTCATAGGGCTTGGCATCATGGAAGCGCTTCACATGCATCAGAACGCCTCGCCCTTCTCGATGCGGTAAGCTTGGTTTGGATCGGTGATGGCAACCAAGCGGATGATGCAGCCGTCACCGCGATCCCAATTCCAAGGGAAGAACGCGAAGGTGCAGCGCTTGCCGGTGACCTCGTCGAGATCACCGCCGACATTCTCGATGCCGAGAATGCCGTGCTTGAAGAGCTTGTTATGGACCGGCTCCCATTCCGGGAAGTCCTCGGTCCAGTCGCGACCGCCGGACCAGGCGCGATATTCTTCCCGCAGATGCGGCAGCAGCGGGCCGTTGCGATGCTGGCCGATGGCCGTGGCGAGCGGATGGTCGTTGGCCTGGGTGTCGTGGCCCACCACCTTCACTTGCTTGTCGACCATCCAGTCTGCCGCTGACGGGACCAAGCCCGGGCAGTAGGCGAAGTAATCGCCATCTTCGTAAGCCTTATGCCAACCGGTGTTGATGATCAGCACGTCGTGCGGACGGATCGCATGGCCGCAGGCCTTTTCCAGATCATCGGCGGTGATGGATTCCCACTTCTTCTTCGGCAGCGACACCACGAGGCCCGAGCCGAAGAAATGCGGCAGCGGCACTTCGTCGATGAAGGGCGTGCCCTGCACCACATGGGCCGGTGCATCGATATGCGTGGTCGAATGCATCGAGGTCGTGATGCGCTGAGACAGCACGCCAGACTTCGCCATGTAGTGGATGCGCTCGATCTTCACGTCTTCGAAATAGGGCCAGTTCGGGCACTGGAATCCCCAGCGATGGGAGAGGTTGGTGAACCTCAGACCCATGGCGTTGTCGGTGTTGCTCTGAAAATCGATGCCCCGAATCTTGATGGACATGCGCATCCTTCCCCTTTGAACTGCTTTTTCCTCGAAGCAAGTAATCCTGCTTGCCCCACATTGCGATACACATGTACCATATAACGGAAAAGGTCAACCGAAATTCGGACGCGCAACGGCTCATGCCAACCGGCGCGTCGGCCAGTCAGGGACATCGGTGTGATCCGAGCGCGCGGCGTCGTCGTGTTTTTGGCCGTTGCGCTAAAGTGTCAGCGAGCAGATTCCGATCGCATGATCGGTCCAATCGGAGGATAAGAGACTGATGTCGAAAGCCGCAGCGCGGGCATTAAAAACCAGAGCCTCCGCGCCGCCACCGTCTGATGAACGTGGCGGCAATGGCATCCAGGTGCTGGCGCGCGCCGGCAGCATTCTGCGCACGCTGGAGAGCCATCCGAACGGCTTGAGCCTCGGCCAGATTGCGAAGTCGGTCGGGCTCGCCCGCTCGACGGTGCAGCGGATCGTGGCGGCGCTGATGGCCGAGGACTTCGTCACGTCGAGCGGGCCCGGACAGGTTCGGATCGGCATGGGCCTGTTGCGGATCGCGGCTTCAATCGGTGCAAATTCCAGCGAAATTATTCGTCCGCACCTTCTCGCCTTGGGCGAAGAGGTTGGCGAAACCGTCGATCTGTCCGTCCTGTCGGGCGGGTCGGTGGTGTTCGTCGATCAGGTGCCTGGCCGTCGCCGGCTAACAGCGCTGTCCGCAGTCGGCGAGCGTTTCCCGCTCCATTGCACCGCGAACGGCAAGGCCGTGCTGTCCTGTTTCTCGCCGGAAGAAAGCGAGGAACTAATCGAGAAGAGCCTGGCCGAGCACCCCGACTTCCCGCTCGCCAACCGCAAGCGCCTGATCGACGAGCTCAATGATATTCGCCGCACTCATCTCGCCTACGATCTCGAAGAGCATGGTGCGGGCATCAGCGCGATCGGCACGGCCGTGATCGATCATTTCGGCCGTCCGGTCGCGGTGTCGATTCCAGTGCCGACGCAGCGCTTTCTGGAAAACCGCGACGCCTTTGCCGAAAAGCTGCTCGGCTTCCGGCGGAGGGTTGAAGGCATTCTGTCGCGCTGAGGGGCGAATGGGCTCTTGCGAGCGCAACCATGATGCGGTACATCTGAACCGAATAACAATACAGCGATAGAAGATGTCCGTTCGAGACATCCACGCTGTAGGACCGGGGGCGAACAAGCTCCGGGCGCATGAGGGCAGGAGGAAACGCCATGATCACACGTCGGTCGGCTCTGCTTGGGGCCATCTCGGGAGCTGCGGTCGGGATGGTCGGCTCACGGTCCGCCAGGGCCGAGCCGATCGGTCTGAAAGTCTCGCATTATCTGCCGCCCAATCACACGTTTCACCGCGAGCTGACAAAATGGGGCGAGAGCCTCACCGAGCAGTCGCAAGGGCAGCTGACGCTCAACATCTTCCCGGCCTCCCAGCTCGGTCCGGTGAACCGCCAATTCGATCTCGTGCGCAACGGCGTCGTGGACATCGCGGTCGGTCTCCATGGCGCAACGCCCGGCCGTTTCCCAATGGCAGATCTGGTGGCGTTGCCTTACTCGGCGCCGAAGGCAGGCAACAACAGCGCCGTCACCTCGCGTAGGCTCACAGAATTGGCGCCGACCTACCTCTATCCGGAACATCAGGGCATGAAGGTGTTGTGGATGGCGGTGACCAATCCGCTCATGGTCCACACCAGCAAGCGTCCCGTTGCCAAGCTCGAAGATTTCAAGGGCTTGCGGGTCCGCTATGCCGGCGAGCAGTTCGCGCAGATCATTCCGCTGCTCGGTGCAACGCCGCTCGCCGTGCCTCCGGCCGAAACCGCAGACAGCCTCTCCAAGGGCATCATTGATGCCGCGACATTTCCCTACGAAGCGTGCCAAAGCTTTGATCTGGGTACCGTGATCAAATATTCACTGGAGCCGGGTGTCAGCACCGCGACCTTCGCGGTGGCCATGAATCCAAACAAGTTCAAATCACTGCCGGCCGAACTGCAACAGCTGATCGACAAGACCACGGGGCCCGCGATGGCCGAGCGCTTCGGAGCTGCCTTCGACGCCAGCGAAAAGGCCGGTCGTGCGTACATGGCCGGCAAGGGCGTGCAGATCTCGCAATTCGCCGATGCTGAGCTCTCCCGCGTGAAGGAGATTCTTGCGCCGCTGCGCAACAAGGCCCTCGGCGAGCTCGAGAAGGCAGGCAAGCCGGGCAAAGCGTTTCTCGACGCCTACACCGCCTAAAGCGGAAGCCACCTGACGCCTGCCGAAAACCCGGCGGTGTGCTGCGATAGGATATCAACATGGCCGCCGCGCCACTTGAAACCTTCACCGCCCGTCTGAAAACAGCTCAAGTCCGGCTCGCAATGATCGCGCTCGTCATCATGATGCTCAGCACATGCGTCGACGTGACTTTGCGCTTTCTCTTCAACCGCCCGATCCGCGGGGCCTACGACATCGTCGAGGCGTGCCTCGTCGTTTTCGTCTTTCATGGGATGTCGGCGAGTTTCTTTGCGCGCAAGAACATCGTGATCGATATCGTCGATTCCCTGGTCAGCTCACGCGTCGAGCGCGTGCTGGTCCGCCTCTCCGACGTGATCTCGCTCGCGCTTCTCATCGTTGTCACCGCGGCGATGATCGCGCCCGCCCTGCAGGCCTATGATTACGGTGATCGCAAGCTGGAGCTGGGTCTGCAGCTCTGGGTGCTCTGGATCTTTGCGATCGTCGGCCTGATCGGCACGCTGCTGTGCGCGCTCGGACCCTTGGTGCGGCCAGTACCGGCCTCGCGCAGGATCTCTCATGCCGAAGGCGGGGAGGGGGCATGAGTGTCCAGTGGATCGGTGCGATCGGCGTTCTCGCGCTGTTTGCGCTTTTGTTCCTGCGCGTTCCGGTCTGGGCGGCACTGCTCATCGTCGGCCTCACCGGCAACACCGTCATCAATGGCTGGGCCGCAGCTTTCACGACGCTCGGCACGACGCCGTTCGACGTCGCCAATTCCTATGCACTGTCGGTGATTCCGCTGTTCATCCTGATGGGCGATGTCGCTTCGAGCACGCGGCTATCGGCGGATCTATTCAATGCCGCGCGCCTGCTGCTGTCGGGCGTGCGCGGCGGTCTCGCGGTCGCGGCGATCGGGGCCTCCGCCTGCTTCGGTGCGGTCTGCGGCTCATCGATTGCGACCGCGGCCACCATGTCGCGCATTGCGTTGCCGGAAATGCGCGAGGCGAGCTACGATGACGGTCTTGCCGCCGGTGCGATCGCGGCGGGGGGATCGATCGGCATTCTGGTGCCGCCATCGATCATCCTGGTGATCTACGGCGCCATCGCCGAGCAGTCGGTGCCAAAGCTGTTCGCGGCTGCGCTGTTTCCGGCGATTATCCTCACCGTGTCCTATGTCGCGCTGGCGCTGCTTGCGGCGAAGCTGAACCCAAAGCTCGCCCCGCTCGGCAAGCCCGTCGGCTGGCGCGAGCGTCTCGGCGCGCTACGCCAGCCCTGGCAATTCCTGCTGCTGTTCACGCTGACCATTGGCGGCATTTATGGCGGCATTTTCAGTCCGACCGAAGCCGCTGCGCTCGGTGCGTTCGGCGCGATCGTGCTCGGCGTGATCGGCCGCAGGCTGTCGGCAGCCCAGCTGTTTCAGGCGGTCGAGGGCGCGGTATCGACCTCGGCCTTGCTGTTCGCCATCATCATCGGCGCGACCTATTTCGCGAGCTTCGTCGTTCAGACGCAATTGCCACAGCTGCTCGCCACGATCGCCCAATCGCTGCATCTGCCCGGCCTTGCGGTGATGGGCATCATCATAGTCGCTTATGTCGTGATCGGCTGCTTCCTCGAAGGCATCGGCATGGTTCTGATCACGGTGCCGGTGTTTCTGCCGCTGGTCACGCAATATGGCTACGACCCGGTGTGGTTCTCGATCATCGTGGTGATCGTGGTCGAGCTCGGCCTGATCCATCCGCCGGTTGGGATGAACCTGTTCGTGATCCAGGCGCAGGTGCCGGATATCAGCCTCGGCGCAATCTATCGCGGCATTCTGCCGTTCCTGATTGCGCCTTTCCTGCTGCTTGCTCTGCTCCTGATCTTTCCCGAACTCGCACTCTGGCTGCCGAGGGTCCTGTATGGCTGATCGTCCTCTCGAGATCGTCGTAATCACGCAGGACGTGCCACGGCTTGCGGCGCGCCTCGCCGAAACTTGTCCGGAGGTCATCATCCATGCCGGAGGGTCGGCATCGGCGGTGCTCGCGCACGCAGCCTCGGCCCGGGTGCTGATGGGACTCGCGCAGTCGATCACGCCTGGGCTCGTTGCGGCCACCCCGCGGCTGCAATGGATCCAAGCCTTCACCACCGGGGTCGATCCATTGCTGGCGCTTGGCCTGCCGAACCACATCCTCGTCACCTCGGCGCGCGGCATCCACGGGCCTCAGATGTCGGAGATGGCGTTCATGCACATGCTCGCGTTGGGGCGGGGACTGCCGCGGATGGTCGACAACCAGCATCGCGCAGCATGGGAGCGTTGGCCGCAGCGTCTCCTGCTCGGAAAGACCGCCGTGCTGGTCGGGGTCGGGGCGATCAGCGAGGATCTGGCGGTGCGCTGCCAGGCATTCGGCGTGCGCGTGATCGGCATCAGCGACGCGCGCGGCGAGGGACGTGGATTTGACGCTGTTCGTCCCCGCGGCGAACTGGTGCGCACCGCGCGGGAGGCCGATTTCCTGATCGTGCTTGCAGCTTATACGCCCGAGACGCGGCACCTGATCGACGGGACGGTGCTGGACGCGCTGCCATCCCACGGCTTCCTGATCAATCTGGCGCGCGGGCCGGTCGTGGATGAGGCCGCGCTGATCGACCGGCTGCAGCGGCGGACATTCGCCGGGGCAGGTCTTGACGTCTTCGATGGCGAGCCGTTGCCTGCCACCAGCGCCCTCTGGCAGCTGGACAATGTGCTGATCACGCCGCATCTCGGCGGCATGAGCGACTGCTATGAAGAGCAGCTGCTACCGCTTGTGATGGAGAACGTGAGGGCGTTTGCGGCGGGCGATCATGCGCGGATGCGCAATCGGATCATATCAGGTCGAGCTGGAGCTGCCGCATGAGCGTGCACGAACGAATTCCGGTCCGCATCAGCGATGCGGAACTCTCTCGGCGCTGGGCCGCGATGCGGGCCGCGTTGAAGCAGCACGGCATCGACGTCGTCATCGTGCAGGCCACCAATGATTGGCTCGGCGGAAACGTCAAGTGGCTGACCGACATTCCGGCCAACAACGGCTATCCGCGGACGGTCTTGTTCTATGCCGACGACCTCATGACCGTGATCGAAATGGGCGTCTTCAACGGTCGGCGTTCGCTCAAGGGTGAAGACCCGATCCACCGCGGAGTCGGTACCATCCTGACGACACCGTCATTTCCGTCGATCGATTATACGGTGCGCTATGACGCCGATTTGGCCGTGGCGGATCTGCAGGCGCGGAATGTGCGGCGGGTCGGGCTCGCCAATGCCGGGGGGGTTCTCGCCGGGTTCAGCGAGGCGCTGCGCGCTGGGCTTGCCAATATCGAGATCGTCGACGTCACGGAGGAGATCGATGCGATCAAGGCGATCAAGAGCGAGGAGGAGCAGGGCTTGATCCGACGCACCGCGGCGCAGCAGGATGAGGTGTTCGCGCATGTCTGCCGCGTCATTCGTCCCGGACTGCGTGATATCGACATCACCTCGGCCGCGCAGATGAAGGCCCAGCAGCTCGGCAGCGAGCAGGGCATCTTTCTGGGCGCCTCCGCCAAGATCGGCATTCGCTCGCCCTTCATGGGCCGGCACTTCCAGGGCCGCACCTTGGCCGAGGGCGATCATCTGTCGCTGCTGATCGAGGTCAACGGGCCCGGCGGCTTCTTTTGCGAGATTGCGCGCACCTTGGTGCTGGGCAAGGCCAGCGCGGAGCTGCGCGATGGCTTCGCGGCGGTCAAGGCGGCTCAAGACCATACGTTGTCGCTGCTCAAGCCGGGAACATCGGCCCGGTCTATTGCCGCGGCCCACGACGACTACATGACCACCCGCGGCCTTCCGCCCGAGGTGAGGCTCTATGCCCACAGCCAGGGCTACGATATGGTGGAACGGCCGCTGATCCGTCGCGACGAGACCATGGCGATCGCCGCCGGCATGAATTTGGCCGTGCATCCAGGATATGAGACCGACGCGATTTTCGCCGTGATCTGCGACAATTATCTCATTGGCCCGGGAGGGCCGGGTGCGTGCCTCCATCGCACCGAGAAGAAGTTATTCGAGCTATAGCGGTCGCATGCTCACTGCTGCGGCAGTACCCCGGCCAGGCAGTGGTGAGATGAAGGCGGAAGTTGCCGTCCAGAGACGGATTCGTGTACGCACGCCGGCCTGTCGTGCTGTCCAAGCATCGACAACTGGTAATCTCGGCACGAAATAGTCTGTGATCGGGGTTGGGTCCGCCAATCCGACTCCTGATCTGTTGTGGCACAGGGCCCTACCTCCTTACGGACCCTGCAAGCTGGTACAAATCCTTGGGAGGACCCTGTAAGTTCAGCCTGCGGTCTTCGGGAGAGACTAACGCCATCGGCCCTCGCATTCAGCCATTTCCAGACGATCCCCGATGCCCCACAAACCGCAATGGGATCCAGACGCCCGCTCCTGGGCTAGGCTGCCCTTCAATAGGAAAACAGCGTTTTCAAAGTGCTGAGTTTAGCGCGTAGAGGACCCTTGCTGCCATCCGCCGATGAGAGATTGCCAAATGCAGGATTGTCCATTTGGCATCGATGGTGCGTTTGCCGGGGAGTAGGCTGGCGGCCTCACTGATGTGGAAGAGTTATCTCCGTTATGTTGGGAGGTCCAACCTTCTAGCCGGCTTCCAATCAATAGGGGACGTCGCTGAGACTGCTCCGCTCGGAACGGCACTCAACAAAGCCGTTCGACCCGCTGCTTCGAGCAGCGATTTGAGCTGGTTGCAGGTCCCCGCAACCAAGACATAGATACTGCCCCAAGCCGATGCTGCGGGAGTGTCTTTGCTTTGAAGATCGACGCGTCCGGCAGAGCATCCGGCTTCATGGGCCCATGCGGCCACAGCACAATCGTGCTGATGCGCCGGATCTCCTCGCCGTTCATCGCTGACGTCTCGCCTTAGCTCCAGTGCCTCCGCCGATCGGTACGCTTCAGTGAGGCATCGAGGCGGTCAATATCTAAGATCAAAACGATCAATTTTACGAATGTTCCGCGATCGCTCATCAATGACGCTATCGGACGGCGCGGGCGCGTCGCCAGGACGAAGGTCGACGGGCGCAAGCTCGTTTCGAAGAAGAACGCGCCGCTAAAAAGGGGGGATCCATGAGAACAGGACTGATGCGGCCCGTGTCCGTAGCATTGATAATGGTCGGACTGATCCGGGGCGCGTGGGCCGCCGAGAACGGGACTACGAACTACCCGGCGGGCTCGCCCGGGGTGTTCATCTCCGCATTTCCGCCGATTCCGGGTCTGTTTGCGATCAGTCAGACCAACTACACCAGTTCGAACGGCTTGTATGACGGACAGGGCAACAAGCTGCCGATCAACTTCAAGCTCTCTGCCGTATCGGAGACAATGCGGTTTCTCGCCAGCTATCCCGGCGATTTCTTCGGCGCGCACGTCTATTCTCAGCTGGTCGTGCCCTATGTTCACCTCGAAAGCTCCAATCCGGGAGGATCGTTCCAGGCCAACGGCTTTGCCAACCCGACCTTTTCGCCGATCATCCTGAACTGGGTGTCGCCTATGCAGAGCTTCACCCTCGGCCTCGACATCATGCCGAATATCGGCACCTATTCGGCGCGGCAGCCGCTGAATGTCGGCACCAATTATACCACGATCTCGCCGGTGCTGGCTTATCGCTATGCCGATCCGAAAGGATTAGAGGTCGCCGTTTCGCCGCGTTTGCTGCTGAATAACACCAACACAGACTCAGTCAACGCCTTTACGCAACTGACCCAGCAGTACCGGAGCGGCGATGCGCTCGTCGTCGACTTCGCAGCGGGCTACAATATCGGCGCCTGGAAATTCGGAGTGGTCGGCGGCTATACGCATCAGTACCAGGACGACAAGGTCAACGGCATGAAGGCGTTCAACTTCGCCGGTGTGCAGGACGGAAATCGCCTCCGGTCCATCAATGCAGGCCCGTCGCTGACCTACAATGCGGGGCCCTATCAGATCAACATCAACTACCAGCATACGTTCTACGTCGAGAACGGCAGCCGCGGCGATACGGTCTGGGCCAATCTGGCTTTCCCCATCTGGGTGCCGGCGCCGCCGCCCGGAGCCGGGCCGGTCAAACACTGAGTCGCCAGCCTTGATCCATCGCCTCTGGGCGGAAACGGTCGCGCAACGCACGGCCGTTCCTTCTTGACCGCTGCTGATCGACTGCCATCAGGGTAACTCGGCGACGACTTCGCGCATCAGATCGCGCAGCCATAAGAGACCTGCGTCGTTGGAGCGGTAGCGGTGCCATTGCACGCGCTGCCGCAGGGCAGGCAATGAGACCGGCAGCTCGATGATGCGGATGGGGAGGCTCCGCTGCGCGGCGACCGCAAGCCGCCGGTGCACGGTCGCAATCCGGTTTGTGCCGGCGATGAGATGCGGGATCGCGGTGAAAGCATAGACTGAAACATCTTCGCTGCGGCTCATGTTGCGCTGCTCCAGATAGTAGCTCTCCAGCGATTGGGCCGTAGCCGCCGGCCGCATCACGACGTGTGACGCCCTGGCGAACTCCTGGCGTGACAGCTTTCCCTTGCCATACCTTCCCTTGCTCCACGCGATGACGCAGAAGTCGTCTTCGAAAATCAGTTCCGACGGATGCAGCTTCGAGCTGAATTCCTCCGGGATGATGAGAAGGTCGACATCGCCGCGCTCGAGCGCACGCTCGGGACGCTGGACCTGCTGGATGAAATCGAAGCGGATTCCGGGCGCAAGCGCTTCGGTGCGTGCCATCAAGCGCGGGATCATCGTAACCAGCGTGTAGTCCGACGCCAGGATCTTGAAGCAGCGATCCGATTGAGCCGGATCGAACTGTGCGGACGAGGCGATAGCCCAGTCGACCCGCACCAGAAGGTCTCTGATCGAGTCCTTAAGCACCTCGGCTCGGGGGGTGAGCTCCATCTTGCGGCCGATCTTTACCAGGAGTTCGTCGTCGAAATAGGTGCGCAGGCGCAGCAGGGCGTTGCTCATTGCCGATTGCGTCATGTTCATCCGCGCGGCAGCGCCACTGACGCTGCGTAGGTGCAAGAGATGATCGAGCGCCACCAGAAGATTGAGGTCGAACTTGTTGTTGAAGCGCATCGCCGGCCTCGCTGGATGTATTCAGACAATCAATGCGAACGATCTTGATAATCAATTTTTCGAAATGGTCAAACGAGGCTAATCCAGATTTTGGGAAGAACGTCCAAAGGCGCGTGACGCCTCAGCGCCGCGAGTGGAGCCATGTTCAAATATTTTCCGACCAATTATGTCTGGAATCTCTCGGTCGATCTCGCGATCGAGATGGGCGCCCGGATCGGCGAGATCGAGGAGATGTGCGCGCCGCTGCAGGAGGCGGCACGACAGCCCGACGCGAGCGGCACGCAGGCTTTTCGCGAAACCTGGGCGCGGATGGCGGACAAGCTCTGCGAGCTGGCGGCCGAGGACGAAGGGAGGGGCCGGCTACTGTCGGCTGGCGAGAAGTACGGGCGGGCGGCGAGCTATCTGATTACCTGCGAGCGTCTGCAGGCGCACGATGCGCCGGGACGGCTGGCGCTCTACCAGAAGTGCCTCGATGTCTTTGCCAAGGGAATCGCGCTGGCGCGGGAGAACTGCGAGCGCGTCGAAATCCCCTACGAGGGTACTCACATTGCAGGTCTTCTCGTCCGCGCGGAAGGCCGCGACGGACCGGTGCCGCTGCTGGTGCAGGTCAACGGCCTGGATTCGACCAAGGAGATGAAATACCGCGTCGGCCTCCCCGCCTGGCTTGCCCGCCGAGGCGTGTCGTCTCTCGTGATCGATCAGCCGGGATCGGGTGAGGCGCTGCGGCTGCAGGGGCTTCCCGCACGCTACGACACCGAGCATTGGGCATCGCGTGTGGTCGACTGGCTGGAAACCCGCAGCGATGTCGACCCGAAGCGGATCGGCCTCGAGGGAGTCTCGCTCGGCGGCTACTACTGCCCCCGCGCCGTGGCCTTCGAGCCGCGCTTCGCCTGCGGGGTGGCGTGGGGCGCCAATCATGATTGGCGCGAGGTGCAGAAAAGGCGCCTGCAGAAGGAAGGTAATTTCCCGGTCCCGCATTATTGGGCGCATGTGCGCTGGGTGTGGGGCGCAAAGGATCAGGACGACTTCCTGCGGATCGCCGAACAGGTCCATCTCAATGGCATACTCGACCGCATCAGGGTGCCTTTCCTGGTGACCCATGGCGAGAAGGACTCGCAGATCCCGCTACATTGGGCCGAACGGACCTATGAGCAGCTGATCAATTCGCCCAAGCGTGAGCTGAAGATCTTCACCGACCGCGAAGGTGGCTCCCAGCATGCGAGCTTCGACAACAGCATCAATGCCGGCCACTACATCGCGGACTGGGTCGCGGAGACGTTGAACGGGCATGTCGCCTGAGCTGCAGGCGGGAGGAGAGTGATGAGAATTGTCGGACTGGACAGCCTGATATTCGGTGTCGATGACGTGGCCGGCGCAGCACGCTTCCTGGTCGATTACGGGCTGACGCCCGTCGATGTGTCTGACCGCGGCGGGCGCTTCGAGGCGATCGACGGGACGGCGGTGGTGATCGCGCGGCATGATGATCCGGCTCTGCCGCCGGGCCCCGTTCCCGGCTGCCGTCTGCGCAAGACCGTGATGGGCGTCGCCGACGATGCGACGCTCGGTGCGATTGCCGCCGAGTTGCGGCGTGATCGCGAGGTCCGTCGTTTTGCGGATGGATCGATCGAATCGATCGACGATGCGGGATTCGTGATCGGCTTTCAGCGGACGGTGCGCCGGCCCTTCATCCTCCCGGGTGAGATCTCGAATGCTCCCGGCGGCGTGGTCTTCCGGCCAGTCAACAGCCTCGGCGTCCCGCCGCCGGGTAGCGTGATCCGCCCGCGCACGCTGTCCCATGTCGTCTACTTCGTGCCAGATGTGGTGAAGGCCGAGGCCTTCTACGTCAACCGGCTCGGCTTCCGCTGCACCGACCGATTCACCGGCACCGGGCCGTTCCTGCAGCCCGGCGGCTCGCTCGACCACCACACCCATTTCCTCATCGGGGCGCCTCCGCAGATGCACGGGGTCGAGCACTTCACCTTCCATTTCGGCGGCCCCTCGGAAATGATCACCAACGGTTATCGCTTCGTCGAGAAGGGCTATCAGGCGTTCTGGGGCCCTGGCCGGCATATCCTGGGGTCGAACTGGTTCTGGTACTTCAACAGTCCGTTCGGCTGCCACGTCGAGATGGATGCCGACATGGACCAGCATGATGCGAGCTGGCAGCCGCGCGAGGCGACGGCGTCTGCCGACAATTCGCAGACCTTCCTGATGAAGATGCGCAAGAAATGGTACCCCGGCCCTGGAATTTCCGAGAATGGCGATTACGCGTGAAGCCGGATCGGCAGAGTGGGTGCGGTTGTGCCGTTCGGACGAGATCGGCGAAGCTCAGTCGCGCGGCTTCGATCCGGACGATGAGGGACAGGACAGCCTGTTCGTCGTGCGATGCCGCGGACAGCTTCACGGCTGGCGCAATGCCTGTCCGCATGTCGACGGCGCACCGATGGCTTGGCGCAGGGATGCGTATCTCAATGCCGACGGCACGCGCATCGTCTGTCATGCGCACGGTGCCGAATTCATGCCCGACACCGGGCTGTGCGTGCAGGGGCCCTGTCGCGGTGAGCGGCTGACCCGGGTTGGGCTCATCGTCGATGCCGACGGCGAGCTGTTGGCGAAGTCATAACACGCCTGCAAGGGCGGACTGCAGAGGGGAAGAAGGCGCCATGGCAGTGGTGAGCAGGGTGCTGACGATCGGCGGCGGCTTTTCCGGCATGGCCGCGTCGATCCAGATGCGCAAGGCTGGCATCGATGTCGATCTCGTCGAGATCGATCGCAACTGGCGTCCGGAAGGGGCGGGCATCACCGTCAGCGGGCCGACCTTGCGCGCGTTGGAGGCGATCGGCGTGTTCGCGGAGTTCACCAAGCGCGGCTACACGTCTGATGGCGTCGATCTGTTTACGCCGTCAGGTCATCGGATCGGCGAGATTCCTACGCCCAAGGTGGCAGGATCCGACGTGCCCGGCGGCGGCGGGATCATGCGGCCGGAGCTCGGGCGCATCCTCGCCGATGCGACGCTACTCAGCGGCGTCAACGTCAGGGTCGGATGCACCTATACCCACATCGCCCAGCACGAGAGTAATGTCGAGGTCACCTTCAGCGATGGCACGACCGGACGCTACGATCTCGTCGTGGCCGCCGACGGCGTTCACTCGAAGACCAGGGCGCTACTGTTTCCGGAGGTTAGGCCGCCGCAATATATCGGGCAGGGCGTTTGGCGCGCGGTGCTGCCGCGGCCGTTCGATATCGTGCGGCCGCGCATGTGGCTGGGTGGCGCAGTCAAGGCCGGCGTCAATCCGGTCTCACCAAGCCATATGTATTTGTTCGTGACCGAAGCGCGGCCCGAAAAGCTTCAGGTCGATCGTGCGGTATGGCCACAGATGCTCGCGGATCTGCTGGCCCCCTTTAGCGATCCCGTGCTCGCAGCACAACGCGCCAATCTGCTCGCCGCGGAGGCTGCGATCGACTACCGGCCGCTGGCGAATCTGCTCGTGCCCGCGCCGTGGAATCGCGGACGGGTCATTCTGATCGGCGACACCGTCGCTGCGACTACGCCGCATCTCGCCTCCGGGGCGGGCATCGGCATCGAGAGCGGAATCGTCCTGGCCGAAGAGCTCGCGCGTGCGGCGGCCTTGCAGGAGGCGTTCGACCGCTTCCATCTGCGCCGCTGGGATCGCTGCCGCATGGTGATCGAGAACTCCGCACAGCTTTGCCGGATCGAGATGGAGAATGGCGACAAGACCGAACACACGCGGATCATGCGGGAGTCGGTGATGGCTCTGGTGCAGCCGATCTGAACGACAAGAACAGCAGAAAAGGGGAGGAACAAGTGACGGTGACGACGGAAACATGGCGGGGGCGAACAGCCCTGATGATCGCGCATTGCGCCGGGATGGTCGACCTCGTAGCGCTGCCGGTCTGGGTCGGCGCGCTGATCGAGCGCTACAGGTTCAGCCCGCAGCAGGCCGGCATGCTGGCAACGTTGTTCCTGCTGGGCGCCGTCCTCAGCAGCCTGTTCTTTGCACCTCGTTTCAACCGGTTGAACGCTCGTCTGGCCACGGTCGGGGGCTTTGCCGTTGCCGCGCTCGTGTTCCTCGCAGCGAGCCGTACGTCGGAATTTTCGCTGCTCGCGATCCTGCATGCCCTCGCCGGTGCGACGGCGGCTTGCGGCCTGAGCTTCACCCACGGCACGATCGCACGCAGCGCCAACCCTCACCGTGTGTTCGCCATCGTCGGCATGGCGCTCGGGGTCTTCGCAATTCTCTTCCTCGGCGTGACACCCAATCTCGTGGCGACGTTCGGGGGATCCGCGCTGTTCCTTGTGTTCGCCGGCGTCATGGCGGTTGCCGCGCTGGCGGCAGCGCTGTCCTTTCCAAAGGGCATGGTGCGCAGTGACGAGGATCTCATGGCCGATGTCAGCCATCTCCCTCGCGCGGTGTGGTTCGGGATTGCCGGCATCAGCTGCATGGCCCTGACGCAGGCGATGCTGTTCAGCTTCATCGAGCGCATAGGCAGCGATCGTGGCTTCGGCCCGGAGGCGGTCACCGGCGTTCTCATTGCGCTCGGTTTCGTCAATCTGCTGCCGGCGCCGCTGGCCGCGGTTCTGGAGAAGCGATTGCCGGCCCGATACGTTCTGCCGGCAGGGCCGGTGTTCCAGGCGCTGATCGCGGTGACGATCACCTTCGGCTCCGGCTTCCTGGCGTATGCCATTCCGACGGCGATCTTCGCCGCGGTGATGATCTTCACCCACACCTTTGCGTTCGGGCTGCTGTCGCGCCTCGATCCCACTGCGCGGGCACTCGCCGGTACGCCCGCCATGCTGATGACCGGTGCCGCTATCGGTCCCATTCTCGGCGGGACACTGGTGCAACTGTTCGGCTATCCGGCGCTCGGCCTCGGCACCGTCATCATCTCATCAGTCGCGGTCGTGATGTTCTCACGTGTGTTTGCCGCGCGCGGCCCGGCTGCTGCCGCTTCCCTCGAAATCGCCTGATCAGGAGACTCCCCGCATGACCCTTCCGCAGATTCGCCGCGTTGTCACCGGCCATGATGAGCAGGGCGCCGCCGTGATCTCATCGGACGGCGGATTGCCGACCGTCACCGAGCTGGCCGCGATCCCCGGCACGTTCTTCCACGAGGTCTGGAGCACACAGGCGACGCCGGCACTCATCGACAATGGTCCGGATCCGACCGTCGGGCAGCTCCGGCTGCCGCCGCCGGCCCATGGCAGCCGTATCCGTTTTGTCGACATTCCGCCGGATACTGAGGATTTTCTCCACAACGGTGCGACCCGGATGAAAGCCGCCTTCAGTCAGATCGGTGATCCGCATGCCTCGACGGTGACGACGGAGTCGCCGCACCCGCTGATGCATCGGACCGAGACCATCGACTACGGCATCGTCATCTCCGGCGAGATCACGCTGGTGCTCGACAAGGGTACCGCTGATCTGAAGGCGGGCGACGTCGTGATTCAGCGCGGCACCAACCACGCCTGGGCCAATCGCAGCGACAAGCCCTGCCGCATGCTGTTCATTCTGGTCGACGGCAAGTTCGGTCCCGAAGCCAACCCGACCAAGGCCGGCTGATGAAGCTCGCGACATATCAGAACGGCAGCATCGATGGTGGCCTGGTCATTATCTCCAACGATCAAGCGCGTGCGATCGACGCGAGTGGGATCGCGCCGGACCTCTTGACTGCGCTCCGCCATTGGCAGGAAGCAGAGGCACCGCTCCGCCGTCTCGCCGATCGGCTCGAGGATGGATCGGCTGGAAATGTCTTCCCGTTCGATCCTGCGCGATGTCTGGCACCGCTGCCGCGCGCGCCGCAATGGTGCGACGGCTCGGCCTTCCTGAATCATGGACGGCTGATGGACGTAGCCTTCAACAAGCCGCCGATCCCCGACTTCGAGACGATCCCGGTGATGTACCAGGGGGCGAGCGACGATTTCCTCGGGCCGCAGGCCGACGTCCCGTTCGTCGCTGAGGCCGACGGCATCGATTTCGAAGGCGAGTTCGGCGTGGTCGTGGACGAGGTGCCCATGGCCGTTTCCGCCGAAGAGGCCGCGCGACGGATCCGGCTGCTGGTTCAGATCAACGATTGGAGCCTGCGTGCGGTCGGCGCGCGCGAGGTTCGCACCGGCTTCGGCTTCCTGCAGGCCAAGCCGTCCACCAGCTTTGCGCCGATCGCCGTCACGCCGGACGACGTTGGCCACGCCTGGCGTGACGGCCGTCTCGACATGGCTCTGCATGTCTGGCGCAATGGCGAGCGGATCGGTGCGGCGTCGGGCCTCGAGATGGCGTTCTCCTTTCCGCAACTGATCGCCCATGCTGCGCGGACCCGTCGGCTGACGGCGGGGACGATCATCGGATCGGGAACGGTCTCGAATGCCGACCGCGCTGCCGGGTCGAGCTGTCTTGCCGAACGCAGGGCGATCGAAATGATCGATCTTGGCGAGGCACGGACGCCATTTCTGCGCTTCGGTGAGCGCGTGACGATGGAGGCCTGTCTCGGCGACGGCAGGCCCGGTCCATTTGGACGCATCGATCAGCAGGTTGTTTGCGCATCTGGCGAGATGCCGGGTTGAACCGATGCGCATTCTCATCACGGGCGCTGCGGGCTTTGTGGGCGGCGCCTTGCTGGGTCGTTTGCTGAGGGACTCGGACGAAGCCGAGGTCACCGCGCTCGATCTCACGGCGCAGCCGTCCTGGGCCTCCGGCCCTCGCCTGCGCTGGATCAGGGGTGGCCTTGACGATCGCGCCGTGCTGGATCAATTTGGCCGTACCTCGTTCGATCTGGTGTTTCATCTCGCCAGCATTCCCGGCGGTCGCGCCGAGGTGGAGCCGGCGCTCGGTCGCTGCGTCAATCTCGATGCGTCGCTCGATCTCCTGCAATCGCTTGCGAAGGTACGAAACCGCCCGCGCGTCGTCTACGCGAGCAGCATCGCTGTGTACGGCGCGCTCTCCGGGGAGCCGGTGACCTCGCACACGGAGGCGCGGCCGGCCATTACTTACGGCGCGCACAAGCGGATGGTAGAGATTGCACTCGCCGATCACACCCGGCGCGGAGATATGTCTGGGATTTCGCTGCGGCTGCCCGGCATCGTCGCGCGCCCGAGACCGGTGAGCGGCTTTGGATCGGCCTTCATGAGCGAGCTGCTGCATGCGGTCTCCGCGGCAGAAAAGTATGTCTGTCCGGTATCGCCGGCAGCCACTGCCTGGTGGCTCTCCACCAAGACCGCAGTTGACAATCTCATCACCGCCGGCGCTATCGACACTTGCGGCACTCTGCAACTCCCGGCGCTTCGCCTCTCGATCGCCGAAGTCGTGAACGGATTGGCTGAGCTGTATGGCCCCGAGCGTACCGCACGCGTAACGTTCGATCCCGACCCACGCATCGAGGCGGTTTTCGGTCGCTATCCCGCGCTGGATACGCGCGCCGAATCGGCCCTGGGCTTTGTTCACGATGGATCGGTCGCGGAAATGATTCCGAATGCGCTTTGAGCCGGAAGCGGGTAACACAAGCGCCATCCTCACCGCTCCGGTCCCCTCGCGGGCTTTCGAACGGACAACCGGCCGCCGGGCCAACAGGGCACGCTGATCGAGGTTGCGCCTCCTCGATTTGGACCTGGAAGCTGAGCTGAGCAGAATTCTGACGACGGACACCAGGTTGTCATTCCGCCTGCAATATTGGCTCTTGAGCAATCTTGGTGCAGCGCCGATTAGTCTGGCTTGGAGCAGCTAGATTTTCCAACGATTGTATATTTTTTGGCTCTAGGAGTTTGAGCCGGGTGATCTCCTCGGTCTGTCCGCGAACCATCCTACTGCTATGGCCGGTATCGCGCGGGATTTGCTCGATCGTCATCCCGCTCTTCGATGGGTCATGATGGTCGCGTTGGTGTCCTCGCGGTTAGTATATCTTCACAATACAGGCGCTCGGCCACGGTGAACAGGTTGGGATGAATTGTGGTCGTCCCGATTGCGTCGCGAATCTGGCGCATTGGTTTGCGGACGGCATCGAGAAATGCGCCGAAGCAAAACGCCCGACGAGGAATGGCCGACGATCAGTGTGCTCCTCAGATTTTCGAACAAGGGGTACCTCGCAGTCACGACGCTTGTCGGAACTGGGCTCGTCAATAGCTGGTATTTGGTTGGCTCGGTCCCCAACCTGCTGACAACCGCCTATGGCCAGGTCCTGCTTGCGAAGCTTCTGTTGTTCGGCGGAATGCTCACACTTGCGATGGCGAACCGGTTTTCGCTGGTTCCAGCTGTCATGGGCTTGGGGCCTGCCGCCTCGGCAGAGCGGGGCGACGCGCCACTCCGGAAGTTGTGCAAACACGTGCTAGGCGAACAGGTGTTGGGAGCAATGATCATCGCGATCGAGAGTCTCCTCGGCACAATGGCGCCGGGTCTTTCCAAGTAACGGCGACTCTTGACCTTGTCGGCACTCACCGAGTGCCAGTCCGATCTGTCGTTCAGCGAATGGTGTTTTTTGCAGGGCGCCGCCTTTGCGCGTGCATTGGGAAGTTGAGCCAGATCAACGACCCAAGTGATGCTTTACGCATAGGCATGCATAGTCTAAAAGCTTGAGATTATGCTCCGCGCATACGATATGAGTGGGCAGGTGGACCGCAATGCGTCTGGTTCGAACGATGATGGCCTTGATGATCGCCCTGTCGGTGGCAATGCTGCCGGCAGCGGTGAGGGCTACGCCGGTCGTCCAATCGACGCCGCAAGCTACCACGGAGGCGACGGCAAAGGATACCGTCATGGCCTCCGACATGTCCGGCGCAATGGATGAATGCTGTCCGCATCACGCCAAGGCCAAGCCCAAGCCCTGCGACCAGTCGAACGGTCAATGCCCGATGGCATTTTGCGCGATCCAAGCCGTGAGCCTCGCCGTTGCTGCTGCTTTCCACTTTGATTCTCCAATGGGTGCGGGTCATCCGCTTCCGATTCCGGAGGACCAGGTTCTCGCTCTGCACAGCAGCAGTCCGCCCTTCCGACCTCCTCGAGTCTGATCCTCTCCCAAAACAAGCTGCGCGTGATCCTTGGGCTCGCGCGTAACGACGCTTGCCGTGCGTACCGCTTTGCGGCGCGACGGAGATCAGATCCATGAGGAGAAAGTTATGATTTCGAAGTTCACGCGAATCGCGGCGCTCGCTGCGACGATGACGCTTGCCGGCACCGCAGCCTTCGCAGCGGCAAGCGACTACACCTTCGAGCCGGTCAATGCTGAAACGAAAAAGGGCGATGACGTCACGGTTGCCGTGCGCCTGACCAACAAGGTGACAGGAAAGCCGGTATCGGATGCGGTGATCATCCGTACGCGCGTCGACATGGCGCCGGACGGAATGGCGGAAATGGAATCGCCCGTCGCGCCCCTGCCGGCGAATGAGCCTGGTGTCTACGCGTTCAAGACGGATCTGCCGATGGCCGGACGCTATCAGCTGAGCCTCTCTGCGAAAGTGCAGGGCGAGGTGGAGACCGTGAGCGGCAAGGTCGTGATCAAGGCAAACAAGTGAGGTCCGGGAGCTCTGCTTTTCAACAGAGCTCCCGCTTCGATTGCGGCCCTCATTCACGATCAGCAGGTAAACGCCATGACCACGATTCGACTCCTGACGGCATTTGCGCTCGGCATCGGCCTGGCCGCAGGCGGATATTGGACGTCACAAAAATCCCTTTGGCCGTTAGGCTCGCATCTCGCACCGCCGGCCGTCGCCGCCGAGAGGCCCGCGCTCTACTACCGTGATCCAAGCGGGGCGCCGTTCTGGTCAGCCGGTCCGAAGAAGGACAGCGATGGCCGTGACTATCTGCCGGTCTATGATGAGGACGAGGGCTCTTCCGAGCCCGCCAAGCCGAAGCAGCAGGCGGATTCGTCGCGCAAAATTCTCTACTACCGCAACCCTATGGGCCTGCCGGACACGTCCCCCATCCCCAAGAAGGACCCAATGGGGATGAACTACGTCCCGGTCTATGAAGGTGACGACACCGATGACAGTGCCGTCAAGCTTTCGCCGGGCAAGATCCAGCGCACCGGTGTGAAGTCCGAGCCCGTCGAGCGACGCGCGATCAGCGTCTCGATCAGGGCGCCGGGCACCGTCCAGCTGGATGAGCGGCGTGTGTCGGTGATCGCGATGCGCTCCGAAAGCTTCGTCCAGAAGGTGGCCGACGTGACCACCGGCACCCGCGTCAAGGCGGGCCAGCCGCTGATGGAAATCTACAGTTCGGCCATTGCCGCCGCGGCAGCGGAGTATCTTTCCACCATCAACTCGAAGATCGTGGGCGGCATCGAGTCCTACGGCCGCGGCTCCCGCCAGCGCTTGACCAATCTGGATGTTCCGGAACCGGTCATCGCAACGATGGAGAAGTCCCACGTTGCGCCCGTCACGGTGCAGTGGTCGGCGCCCCGCGACGGGATCGTGCTCGAACGCAACGCGGTCGAAGGCATGCGGGCCAATCCGGGCGATGTGCTGTTTCGGATCGCGGACATATCGCTCGTCTGGGCTTTGATCGATGTGGCCGAACGGGACTTGGGCAGCATCGCGGTGGGACAGCCGGTTGCGATTCGGGCGCGCAGTTTTCCCGGCCGGACCTTCTCAGGAAAAATTTCGGTCATCTATCCCCAAGTGAACCGCGATACGCGGACCGCTCGCGTCCGGGTCGAACTGGCCAATCCGGACTTCGCACTGCTGCCGGACATGTACGTCGATGCCGATATCGACACCGCCGATGCCGCGCCCGTCCTGGCCGTAGCCGACAGTTCGGTGCTCGACACCGGTACGCGCCAGGTCGTCCTCGTCGACAAGAGCGAAGGCCGGTATGAGCCGCGGCAGGTGAAGCTCGGTCGCCGCGGCGGCGGCTACATCGAGGTGCGGGACGGCCTTTCCGCAGGTGAAGCGGTGGTCACCTCGGCGAACTTCCTGATCGACGCCGAAAGCAACTTGAAGGCGGCGTTGAAGAGCTTTTCCGAAGCGGACGCGCCGCGGGCAACAGTTCCGTCGAGCGACATGAACGGCATGAAGAACAAGGGAGACCAGCAATGATCGCCCGCATCATCGCCTGGTCCGCGCGCAACCTGCTGCTGGTGCTGTTCGGCACCGGCTTTGCGGCCGCTGCCGGCCTCTATGCGCTCGTGCACCTCCCATTGGATGCAATTCCGGACCTCTCCGACACCCAGGTCATTGTCTACACCGAATACCCGGGCCAGGCACCGCAGGTCATTGAAGATCAGGTCACGTATCCGCTGACGACGGCGATGTTGACCGTGCCGAAGTCCAAGGTCGTGCGCGGCTTCTCCTTTTTCGGCGTGTCCTTCGTCTACGTCATCTTCGAGGATGGCACCGACATCTATTGGGCGCGTTCGCGTGTGATGGAATTTCTCAACAGCGCGGCGTCCAGATTGCCGGCTGGCGTCACGCCCACGATCGGCCCCGATGCCACCGGCGTCGGCTGGGTCTACCAGTATGCCGTGATCTCGAAAGAGTTGAACCTGGCCGACACGCGCACGATCCAGGACTGGAACTTGAAATTCGCGCTGGCCAAGGCCGAAGGCGTCGCCGAGGTCGCCAGCATCGGTGGCTTCGTCAAGCAATACAACGTGGTCCTCGATCCGCAGCGGATGCGCGATCGCGGCATCAGCATGCAGAAGATCCGGGAGGCCATTCGCGCCAGCAACGCCGATGTCGGCGGGCGCACCGTCGAGCTCTCGGAATTCGAATATGTCATTCGCGGCAAGGGCTACCTCAGGAGCATCAACGATCTCGGCAACATCGTGCTGAAGACCTCCGGTGGCACGCCGGTGCTGTTGCGCGACGTCGCGCGCGTCGAGCTCGGTCCCGACGAGCGGCGCGGCATCGCCGAGCTGAACGGCGAGGGTGAGGTCGCGAGCGGCATCGTGCTGCAGCGCTTCGGCGTGAACGCGCTCGATGTGATCGAGAACGTCAAGAAGCGCTTCAAGGAGATCGCGAGCAGCCTGCCGAAATCGGTCGAGATCGTCCCGGTCTACGATCGCTCCAACCTGATCTATGCTGCCATCGACACGCTCAAGCACACGCTCGTGGAGGAGAGCTTCGTCGTCGCGCTGGTCTGCGTGGCGTTCCTGCTGCACGTCCGCAGCGCGCTGGTGGCGATCCTGATGCTTCCCGTCGGCGTGCTGATGGCGTTCGGCGCCATGAAGCCGCTGGGGCTCGGCTCCAACATCATGAGTCTCGGCGGCATCGCGATCGCAATCGGCGCCATGGTGGACGCCGCGATCGTCATGATCGAGAACGCCCACAAGCATCTCGAGCGGGCCAAGCCCGAGCAATCGCGAGTCCAGATCCTGATCGATGCGGCCTCGGAGGTCGGGCCGGCGCTGTTCTTCAGTCTGCTCATCATCACCGTCTCCTTCATGCCGATCTTCACCTTGGAAGCGCAGGAGGGCCGGCTGTTCAGCCCGCTCGCCTTCACCAAGACCTTCTCGATGGCCGCGGCGGCTCTCTTGTCCGTGACGCTGGTGCCGGCGCTGATGGTGATCTTCGTTCGTGGAAGGATCGTCCCCGAGCACAAGAACTTCATCAATCGCTTCCTGATCTGGATCTACCGCCCCGTGATCAAGGGCGTGCTGCGGGCCAAGACCTTGGTCATTCTCGCTGCCGTAGCGCTCCTCGCGGTCACGATCTGGCCGGCCCGCCAGCTCGGCACCGAGTTCATGCCGACGTTGAATGAAGGCACGCTGCTCTACATGCCGACCACGCTGCCCGGCATCTCCGTCACGAAGGCGGCCGACCTGATGCAGATGCAGGACCGCATCATCAAGTCGGTCCCGGAGGTCGCCTCGGTCTACGGCAAGGCCGGCCGGGCGGCGACCGCGACCGATCCGGCGCCGACCGAGATGTTCGAGACCGTGGTCAACCTGAAGCCGAAAGAGCAGTGGCGGCCTGGCGTCACCGTCGACGGCCTCATTGCCGAGATGGACAAGGCGCTGCAGTTTCCCGGCGTGTCGAACGCCTGGACCATGCCGATCAGGGCGCGCATCGACATGCTCTCCACCGGTATCCGCACGCCCGTCGGCATCAAGGTCATGGGCACCGACCTCGTCGAAATCGATCGGCTGGCCAAGCAGATCGAGCGCGTCATCAAGACGGTTCCTGGGACCTCTTCGGCCTATGCCGAACGCGGCATCGGCGGATACTACCTGGAGATCACCCCGGATCGCGAGGCGCTCGCCCGCTACGGCATCCTGATCCAGGACGTGCAGGACACGATCGCTGCGGCGCTCGGCGGCCAGACGGTCACCACGACGGTCGAGGGGCGGCAGCGGTTCACGGTGAACATGCGCTATCCGCGGGATCTCCGCGACAATCCGAAGGCCATCGCCGGCGACATCCTGGTGCCGATGCCCACCGGCGGCGCCGTGCCGCTCGGCGAGGTCGCAAAAGTCGAGCCGGCCCGCGGCCCCACCTCGATCCGCACCGAGAACGGACAGCTCGCGACCTACGTTTATGTCGATATTCGCGATCGCGACGTCGGAAGCTACGTGGCCGACGCGCAACGCGCCGTGACCGAGAGCATCCAGTTTCCAGCGGGCTATTACGTGATCTGGAGCGGCCAGTACGAATATCTGCAACGTGCCGCTGCCCGCCTGAAGATCGTGGTCCCGGTGACGCTGACCATTATCTTCCTGCTGCTGTACCTGAACTTCAGGTCGCTGACCGAGACTTTGATCGTGATGCTGTCGCTGCCGTTTGCGCTGGTCGGCGGCATCTGGATGATGTGGTGGCTCGGCTTCAATCTCTCGGTCGCGGTGGCGGTTGGGTTCATCGCGCTCGCCGGCGTCGCCGCCGAGACTGGCGTGATCATGCTGATTTACCTCAATCACGCCCTCGCCGAGATGAGGGTGAAGCGGCGTGCGGAAGAAGGCCGCCGCCTGACGCGTGAGGACCTTTACGACGCCATCATGGAGGGCGCCGTCGAGCGGGTCCGTCCGAAGATGATGACAGTCGTCGCGATCATGGCCGGCCTTCTGCCGATCATGTGGAGCACAGGAACGGGATCGGAGATCATGCAGCGCATCGCCGTGCCGATGATCGGCGGCATGATCTCGTCGACCTTGCTGACGCTGATCGTGATCCCGGCGATCTTCGGGCTGGTCAAAGGATTCCGGTTGCATCCGACCAACGTCAACGAGCAAGCGATGGCAAAGCCCATTGCCGAGGCTGCCGAGTAAGGTGCGCCATGATCGACGACAGAATGGCTCGGCAAGGGCGAACTCCGTTGCTGTGCTCCCTTGCGGGTCCATCTGACGGAGCACAAGCGCCACAGGAGAAGTGCTGTTTGCTGTGAAGAATTCCACATCGCACACATGTCAGCGAGCCCGCAAACGGGACGTGGGCAAGACCCTGATCTGGATCAACCGAGCGATTTGAAAGCTGCGGCAGGATGCTGGCCGGTTCTCGCTGGAGGCTGCAGATGATGGACTATTGGATGTACGGCTTCGGCCCGGCCCATTGGTTTTGGTTCATCGTAATGATCGCGGTGGTCATCTATCCGGTGGGCCGCATTCTCAGCCGTCTCGGGCTTTCGCCGATTTGGTCGATCCTGACGCTCATTCCGCTGGTCAATCTGATCGCACTTTGGGTTCTGGCCTTCACAGATTGGCCGGACCGGGAGTAGATCAACCGCGGGTTCGCCCGCGCCAATCGCAATGAACTGCGGGAGCAGTCAGCTCATGCTCGCGTCGGTCCTATTGTGGTCGCAAAGATAAATAAGTGCGATCTCTGCGTGTGTGTCTTCGTCTGAGCTCGATCGCGCCCTGGAAAGCCGGTACAGTGCCCGCTCGATTTGTGCGGGTGTCGGCGCCTGATGCAGTTTCAGGTTCGCGGGCCTAGACCGCGCGGGTTCACTCGCCTGAGGAATTTGGCATAGCTGTCGCGCGACCAGATGCCGCTCACGTAACCGAACTGCAGGCAGACGAGCGGCGCCACCAGTTGCTTGGCGAGTCCGGCCAGGTCGGCGCCGACCACCCAGCCCGTCAGCACGAGGAAGCCTGCACCCAAGGTGAAGAGCGGAACGAGCGCCAAAATATCAAAATATAGGCCGATATAAATCCCAGCAACACAGGCGTACACAGAAAGTGCAGTCATTTCTATGGGTTCCGTAGTGGGCTGACTGCCATCGGATATTTTGCATCTGTCGTTTCTTTATTTTATATTTTCGAGTATTAATAAGAAATTAAACTGTGTTTTAATGCGTCGCTTATTGGGGTGTGGTTGGCGTCGCTACGTCAGCCTTTCGGCCCCAGAGTGTTTGTTCATGCCGACTGGTTCTGAGATACATCAGGCGATGGAGCAGCCCGCGGTCCCGACCAGGGATTCCGTCGTCCTCTCCGGCAATCTGATTCCCTATGTGCTTTCGACCGCGGATGCCCTGATCATCCTGTTTTCCTGTGTCGGTGCCGGACTGGGTTACGAGTATCTGGCTGGCTATCGGGCCTCCGACCTCCTTCCCTATTGCGCGCTCGGTCTCCTGGCTGCCTTCATCCATATCTCGAGGATGAGCGGTAGCGGCTATTATGAGCTGTTCGACAGCGCAAAGCCGACCGTGGAGATCACCGAGGTCGTTGTGGTCTGGTCGATGACCGGTTTGCTGCTCGCGTTTTTTGCGTTCCTGTTCAAAGTCAGCGTCTTCTTTTCCCGGGGAGCTTTCATCGGTTTTTACGTCGTCACGCCGGTCGGATTGCTCGGCGTGCGCAAGCTGACGAAATATTGGCTTTCCAATGCGCTCGTGCATGACGTCATCGGACGCCGCGACGTCGTGATACTAGGCGATCGAACGGAATTGGATGCTCTCGACCAGCGGGACATGCTCGGATTCGTTGGCGCGCCCAGTGCTGTGCAGTTTGCCTTGAGCGATGAATGTGATCCCAACGCGCGCGAGGCGGCGGACCGGCGAACGCTCGCCTCGCTCTCGAACTTCGTGCGCCAAAATGACTGCAGGGAACTGCTGGTGATCTTGCCCTGGCACGACTCGGCGCGGTTCGACCTTGTCCGCGACTACCTCAAAACGGTTCCCATCGCTGCGCGCCTGCTGCCTGACATGCGGGTCAGAACGCTGACGAGTTATGTGTGGTCCGCCCGGCAGCGGGTGTTGACGGTCGATATTCAGCGGGCGCCGCTTACGGCCATGGAACGACTGGTCAAGCGTGGTATGGACATCGTGCTGTCCAGCCTGGCGCTGCTTTTTCTTTCGCCAGTCCTGCTGTTGACCGCCGTTGCCATCAAGATCGACAGCCCGGGGCCGGTGATCTTCAAGCAATCCCGTAAGGGGTTTAATGGGAAGGAATTTGTCATGTTCAAATTCCGGACCATGACGGTTCAGGAGAACGGACCGGATATCGTTCAGGCTGTGCGCAATGATCCGAGGGTCACCCGGGTGGGGAAGCCGCTGAGGGCTGCGAGCATCGATGAACTGCCGCAGTTTCTCAATGTCCTGCGGGGTGAGATGTCACTGATCGGGCCACGTCCACATGCCCTCGCGCATGACAGTTATTTCGAGAAGGCTCTGCGGGAATACGCCTTTCGGCATCATGTCAAACCAGGCATGACCGGCTGGGCGCAATGCAATGGTGCGAGAGGGGCGACCCCTTCCCTGGAATACGTCAAGGAACGTGTGAAGCTCGATCTTTGGTACATCAACAACTGGAGTCTTTGGCTCGACGTCCAAATACTCATCAAGACGTTTTTCGAGGTCCTGCGGAAGCGTAACGCATACTAGAGCACGATGCCGACAGGTCGGTCGTCGCGGAACTTGAAGATGTCCCTCCACGCACGCCATTTGCGCATGTGGAGTTAAGAGAGCGGTGATGCGTGATGAGCGGCGCCTCTCGTCGTGCAACTGTTGGAGCCGAGCCGTGGGATCTGAAGTCCCTCGTCGCGGGAGATCAATTGCCGATCGAGGTTGGATCAGTTCGCTGCGCCACCCATCAATAGTGGGTCATTCGAAGATTGCAGATAGTGCATTAGAGTATGTCATGAAGGACAAGCGTTACACGAGCAGCGAACCGCCGGATCTCCCGTTGCACGACGATGAGGCCCTGAGAGCGAGCTATGCCGAGGTCAAGAAGCTTCGGGACAAGGTCGAGGAGAGAGAACGGCAAGCGCGCCGCCGCCGCTCGCTCAATCGTCGGAGAATTCCGAAAGACCAATAGAACATCCCAGTACGGGGATGGAGTTAAGTGTGTGCGCGGCGGTCAGAGATGTCGGGGCGCCGTCCTCGGCTAACGACCCCTGCAGGCCTGCCGGCAGGTCTGAGCTTGGCCGTCACACGAACTGACGCAGGGGGCTCCCAAGGTCGTTGGGCAGATACGTTTGCAGGACGCATCCACTGCGGCGCAATTGGCGAGGCAGGCTTCGGTCGACGATTGCGCGACGCGAAATTTTGTCGCAAGGCCTTCAGCCCAAACCGTATGGGGCACGAGAATGCAGAATAACGCCACGCTTGCCAAACGTTTCACGTCCAGCCTCCATTGCCGACCAGGATCATCGCGCACGATGGCCCTTCTTCTGGCCAGAACTCTTGGAATCTTCGGCTTTTTTGATCACAAAATCCTCGATATGCCGCCCCGTCTTGAGCGCTGCGACCAGCCAGCGTGGCTGCTTGCCGCGGCCGGACCACGTTTCCGACGGCTGACTCGGATTCTGATATTTGGGATAAACTCTTGGGTATTTTCTTCGTCCGCGAGTTGCGGGTTGCGCCGCAGAAAGATCAGGGCCACCCATGCCCTTTTCCCGATTGAGCCGCGCGAGCCGATTTTCCAGTTCGCGTTTTTCAGAGGCCAGCCGCACCGAAAGGACCCGCCCAACTTCCTCGTAGAGCTGCCACATCTCGTCTACGGTCATGGAATTGAAATTGAATGCTTTCATGGGGTCTGACTTCGGCATCTTGGCGCCTAGCGTCTCCTCGTGGCAGTTAAAGTCGCGCGAAGGATAAGAGCGTCACATTTTCCCGGATTCGCAACTCATCAAAACGAAAAAATGACCGCAGATCAACTTGCAGTTGACAGGACGTCACAGTATTTGTGACCAGCGGCGGGAAATTGCAAGCCAACTGGCGGCCTTATCGCAAAGTTGTGCAAGAATTGCCTGCCGAACCAATTTTCGTTTCGCAATGCACGATAAATAGCAATGACACTGATCCGCGGTCTGGCTCGGAAGGGTGTCATTCGGCGCTGAGCGAATGCTGCTCGGCGGCATTAATGCGAACGGCCAGGAAGCCATACTCAAGTATCGATAAGAATCGGCCATTGCACCATTGGCAATATCCGGAGGAGACCTCTCGGAAAAAGCAATTGTCGACAGCTTAAATGTTTCATTTCATTAAATTGATGGCTTCTATCGAGCCCTGCTGCGCAGAAATATCGTCCCCGTAGCTCTACTGCCCGAGCCCTCGCCGCACTTTAATCGGGGGACAGCTGCTGCCTGGAAGCCGATGTCAAACCCGGCCCTCTGCGGATGCTTGCGGAACTCTGCGCGATGTGCGGTGAAATCGCCCTGATTGGGGGACATCGCCATCGCCGTCAGGAGGGCGCGGGGGGGCAGGTCAGCGCGAGGATAGTTGCCGCCGTAGCAGCTCGGTCAAATTCGGAGTAGGGCGGCTGCGCGCGGCGGCGAGCGGGTGTTCGCATGCGAGCCGCCAATTCCAGAGCCGACGCATGTTTGGTCGGAGGAAGCCCCGTTAGGTGCAAGAAGCAATCTCGGACCGCGGCGGCATTCACCCACCCGGGCATCTGCAATTCGGGTTCTGTGCCCCGATGCCCTGCTACGATGCCATCGACAGGTAGTAATCCGCTGCGGCCTGCCACGCGTCTGTCGCGCTCCAGCCGTAACGTCCGCCATCGACCAGGTCAGTATTGATCCGGACCATGGGCTCAGCAAAGTCCGTCTGAGCGAGCAGCGAAATGGCGCACGGCCGGCCGAGGCGGGGTCTCATTTCGTCAGCGAAGCGTCGTGCGAAGGCGCCTTGACTCTCGACATAAAAGCTTGGGTTGAACCTTGCGATGCGGCTGGTTTGCGCCGGCACACGTTCGGCCCAATCCCGATAGGCTTGTGCGAGCAGATCGACATGGATGTTGTCGCGGACGTAGAGCGGCGTGCGGACCGAGGGGACCTCGTCCTTGAGCCAGCACCGGATGAGATAGCTGCAGAAGCGAGGCTCCTCGAACGGCCCGAACGGATTGGCGATGACGAATTTGCCGAGGTTGAACCCCATGGTGGCGCTGAGAAAGCGGAAGGACTGCCAGGTGAATCCTTTCGACAGGCCGTAGGGCGAGAAGGCTGCAAGCGGCGCGGTACCCGCGCCCTCATCGTTCTCGAATACCGAGCCCGTGAGGACCACCCCGGATAGGCCGCGGCTCAACAGCTGTTTCAGCACGGTCCCAAGGTTGTGGGTGTTTTCGGCGAGCGCCGCTGCGGCATCGAAACCCGGGCTGCGATAGTCCTGCGTTTGTGCGGCATGATGACAGAGAAGGTCCCAGGTCCCGTCCGCAATCAGGTCGAGGAAGCGTGCCGACCCAAAGGGGGCGTTCTCGACAACGGCCGCAATTTTTTTTAGCTCAGCGATGCGCATTGCTCGGATGCCGTCGTAATCGCCGCTTCTGAGCGGTGCAACGACCGTGTGCCCTTTTGCCGCCAGTTCACGTGCGAACCACAGCCCCGTGAAGGACGAGGCGCCCGTCAACAGGATCCTCACGCCAATCCTCGCATCAACTCTGAACCGTGGAACGCCGGGTCGAAATCGGGCCAGTTGCGGTCCTTGGGCGACATCTCCACCGGAGGCCGCGGCCATTGCACGCCGAAGCGCGGATCATCGAAACGCACACCACGTTCATGGTCCGGCGCGTAGGTGGCGCTCACGAGATACAAGGCCTCGGTGTCGTCGGCGAGCGTCAGGAAGCCGTGGGCGAAACCGCGCGGCACCAGCAGCATGCGCCGGTTCTCGGCCGTCAATTCGGTGCCGTACCAGCGCCCATGGGTCGGGGAGTCCGGGCGCAGATCGATGATCGCATCGAACAGCGCGCCTTTGATGCACCGCACCACCTTGATTTCTGCGGCCGGCGGCAGCTGATAATGCATGCCGCGCAGCGTGCCGGCCTTGGCTGTGAGCGAATTGTTGATCTGGACCACCGCCATCGGCAGTCCGGCCTCGGCAAATTCCTGCTGGCAAAAGAAGCGCGCAAAGAAGCCGCGGTCGTCTCCGCGCTTCTCGAGTTCGATGGTAAAGGCGCCATGCAGCGGTGTCGGGACGAACTTCATCGGCGGTTGTTCTCTGCCTCTTGCCATCTGAGGTCGGCGGACAACCGCCGCTCGGCGATATGGGTTTTCAGCGAATGCAGCCGGATCAAGGACGAGGTCCTGAACTCTCTATCCGCAAAACCGATCGAGCGCAGGCCATCGTGCAGGTTTCTGACGGAATCGGTGAGGGATACGACGGGCGTATGCGACGGCGCGAGCTGCGCAAACAGTGAGAAGTCTACCTTGTAGGAACGCTTGTCAGGCGGGGCTTGCCGGTTGATGCTGACGCGCACGTCCGGGATTTTCGCAGCGACGACCTCCGCCAGATCGCGCACCTGGTAATTGGCGCTGTTGCTGCCGGCATTGACGACCAGAAAGCGACCGCCTTGGTCTGGGTCGCGTCCGATCGCCCATTCGATCGCGCGGGCCATATCGCTCACATCGATCAGCGGGCGCCACGGCGTGCCATCCGAGAGGACGGTGATCTCTCCGGTCGCCATCGCAGCGGCAACGAAGTCGTTGAGCACAAGATCGAGGCGCAGCCGCTCCGACATGCCGCACGCCGTGGCGAAGCGCAGGCAAGTCGTGGTCATCATCCCTTCATTACTGGCCCGCAGTGTATCCTCCATGGCCACCTTGGAGCGGGCATAGGCCGTCAGAGGGTTGAGCTCGTCACTTTCGCGTCGTGGGCGCCCCTCGGCCGCGCCATAGATGCTGCAACTCGACGCGAACACGAACCGGGCCACCCCTCGGTGCTCTGCCAGCCGCGCCAGGCGGATGCTCGCGCGCTCGTTGATCTGCTCCGTGACGTGCTCGAATTCTTTGCCCATCGGATCGTTCGAGATCGCTGCGAGGTGGACCACGGTATCGACGCCGTCGAGCAGTTCCGCAGGGAAGTCGCGTATGTCGCCGATATGGATCCGGTCGAACAGCGTCTCCGGAAGCCTCTGCGCTGCGGTGAGATTGTGGGCAAAAAAGCCGCTGTCGAACCCGATCAATTCGGCCGTGGGAAATCGTCGGCGCAGATGTCGCGCCAGAACGGGCCCGACATAGCCCATCGCCCCGGTAATCAATATCCGCATGGGCCTACCACTTCTTCCAAGGCGCGACCTTGCGCGACCAGAGATCCTCAAGGTAGCGCTTGTCGCGCAGTGTATCCATCGGATGCCAAAAACCGTCATGGAAGTACGCGCTGAGCTGGCCGTCCTGGGCCAGAGCGGTCATGGGCTCCTTTTCCCAGACCGTCGCATCGTCGGCGATATAGTCGCCGACCTTGGGCGAAAGCACGAAGAAGCCGCCATTGATCCAGCCGCCGTCACCACGGGGCTTTTCCTGGAAACCGGTCACGCGCGTGCCGTCGTGATTGATGGCGCCGAAGCGGCCCGGCGGCTTGGTTGCGGTCACCGTTGCAAGTCGTCCTTCCCGGCGGTGAAACGCGATGCTTTCCCGGATGTCGATATCGGCTACGCCGTCGCCATAGGTCAGACAAAACGCATCGTCATCGCGGACGTACGGCAGGATCCGCTTGATCCGTCCTCCGATCATGGTGTCCTCGCCGGTGTCGATCAGCGTGACACGCCAGGGCTCCGCGTGCTTCTCGAGCACTTCCATGCGATTCTCGCGCAGGTCGAAGGTGACGTTGGACTGATGCAGGAAATAATTGGAGAAGTACTCCTTTATGACGTAACCCTTGTAGCCCAGGCAGACGATGAAGTCGTGGATGCCGTGATGGCTGTAGATTTTCATGATGTGCCAGAGGATCGGCCAGCCGCCGATCTCGATCATCGGCTTGGGCCGAACATCCGTCTCTTCGGCAAATCGGGTTCCAAGGCCGCCGGCCAGAATCACTGCACGCATTTAATTCGACACTGTTGAATATAGATTTGAAAAACCGCGACCGGCGCGACACATTGTCCAGCGCGGAGCGCGGGAATGTGCCGTATAATCTCGTTTAAATCGTCGAGAGATTAAATTCAATCGGCGCAGCGGTCGAAATGGAAAAATCCTGCAAAACCAGAGGGTAACGGACTTTTCGGCACGCGAGGGCTGGCTCTGTCGGTCCGGCGGCTGGAGGTGTTTTTCCCCATGTGCCTTCGGCTCACGGGAAAATCGGGATTGCACCGCTGGCCGACAACACGTCAAAAGGGATCGGGCGCGGGAATAAACTGTACTCAGTTGGACGGGCACGGCTCGCCATCTGGAGCGCGGCCGGAACCAGGCGAGGCGCGACGGTCGTGTCGCAGGAGCGATCTTGGAATGGGAGTCTGGCAGCGCGTCGAACATTTCTCCAAGGCCGCGATCTTCGTTGCGCGCGAGCGCCTGCTGGGCTGCGAGGTCATCCGGACACCCGCCCTGGATCAGGAGGGGTTAGCCGCTTTCACCACCGCGTTGGAAACGACCTCGGTCTATCTCGAGTATGGCAGCGGAGGGTCGACGCTGACCGCATCGCGTATGGTCCGCAAGCTCGTGAGCGTCGAGAGCGATCCCGTCTTCGGCCGGGCCGTGTTGGACGCAATCCCCGCCGACGCCACGGCTGAGGTTGCCGTGCTGAGGCCGGATATCGGCGTCACTCACGCGTGGGGATTTCCCGTCTTCGGCAGGCCGACGCCGTCGCGAACCGAGAAATGGAAGGCGTATCCCAAGGCACCATGGCCTGTTCTGCGAGACGCCGTTCCTGACACCATCCTGATCGACGGGCGCTTCCGCGTTGCCTGCGCGCTGGAAAGCCTGCGCCATGTCGGGCGGGATACCAGGATACTGGTCGACGATTATCTCGGGCGGAATTATCAGACCATCGAGAGTTTCGCCGAACTGGTTGCCATGCATGGCAGGATGGCGGAGTTCAGGAAATCGTCTCGGTTCGATGCGGCAGCGTGCAGGAGTTGCTTGGAGACGGCCTATGCTGACGCGTGGTGAGATTACGTTAGGCGCTTCCTGCGGGAGAGGGCGGGCAGTCAGGCAAGGCCGGATTGCGCACCGTGTTGAGTGCAAAGCCCTTTGCGAAGACGCTGTGACGTAGCGAGTCGCCGAGCAGGTGGGGGGCCGTGCTATCCTCCTTGCCGGTGAGACGCACGCGCAGGCGCCACAGCGCGAGGCCTGTGAGCATGCCGGCGTCCGTCAGCGCTGCGCGCAGCGGCCCGAAATTCTTCAGGAAGTAGCGCCGCCGCGCTTCGAATACGTAGGCGGGGAGGCGCTTCGGCCTTGCGGTGACGCCGGTCGACTGTCCGACGAGGTGGACAACTCGGCTCCCCGGCACATACCATGTGGTCCAGCCCCGCCGCAGCGCCCGGAAGCAATAGTCGCAATCGTCGAAATAGGTGTAGAGGCCTTCGTCGAGCAGGCCGATCTCATCGAGCACCGCGCGGCGGATGATCATGCTGGCGCCGGGCACCCAGTCGGTCTGAAACGTGCGGTCGACGACGGGCGGCGCCACCATCCAGCGATTGAGCAGCCGACTGATGATGCCCAGCCGCAGATGCGCCTCGAATTCACCGAGTGGCGACTGGAAGCGGAAGGCGGAGCGCTGTGGTGTGCCGTCGGGGTCTTCGAGCCGGCTGCCGGCAATGCCAACCTGTGGATGTGCATCCATGAAGTCGACCAGCGCCTTGAAGGCGTCCGGCCGCACCACGGTGTCGGCGTTGAGCAGCAACACGTAGTCCGGCGCGTCGGTCGCGGCGAGTGCCGGCCGGATGACGGCGTTGTTGCCGCCGGTAAAGCCGAGATTGACGGGGAGGGTGGTCAGCGTGCACCACCCGTCCCAGCCATGCTCGTCGATGGCACGCTGGAGCCGCGCCGCGGCATCGCCGCCGGTCCCATTCTCACAGATGGCGACCTGCGTGTCCGGGACGCTTGCGATCTCCGGCGCCACGGACCGCAGGCAATCGATGGCGAGGTCGGTGACGCGATAATTGACGATGACAACGAGCAGCTTCAAGGTGGTTCAATCCGGTGGGGCCGCGCGGCGTGGTGGGCGAGATAGCGTGTATTTTATGGCGGGATGGAGCGGTGATCCAGTGCTGCGGCGGGCGTGGACGGGATGGATGACCAAAAGCGGGATAATCTCGCACAGCCCAGTTTCTGCTGCTGCTATCGTTAATTTGTCACTTGAGCATTTTCGGAGCTCCATCCATGAGTCTTGATCGTCGCGAATTTCTGACGGCCGTATCAGCTCTCACCATGACGCCCGTGTCATTGAGCCACGCAGCTTCTGAAACTTCTCTCGCGATGGCGTCCAGCCAAGTTGTCTCACTCCGCTCGGTTCTCAACATCGGCTTCGCCTCCGGAGGTAACGAATATCGTTTTATCGATCATTTCCGGATTGCAGAGCAATTTGGACCAGTCGGAAATGCCTGGAGTAAGGGAGCAACCTGGACTCAGGTCGTTGCGGCGGACGGTTATCCGAAGGTCAGCCTTAGGCCATCGGATAATAGGGGATTCGGCGGCGGAGTGCGAATTCCAGCCTCTTTCCAATATGGAGAAGTTGGTAGTGGCCAGTTTTATGTCTTGAGATGGAAGGGAAATGGCGTCGTCAGACTCATGCTGCAATCTGGCGCCTGGACGTTCTATTCGAGCCGGAGCCGGAATGTAACCCCCGTCTCGCCCGATGCATGGCAGACCACATTCGGCTCAGACTCCTATGTCGTACTAAGTTTTACCGGTCCGGCTCAATTGTTCTCGGTTGTGATCCAGGCGACCGACCCGAATGGCGTCGGTGCTCGTCTACATGGTGTGCAGTTCTACCGACTGACCGACGAGGCCGATCTACAGGCAGGAAAAGTATTTCGAACACCGTATAAGAAGTCGATCGTGGATCTCTGTCCCAGCGCGATCAGATTTATGGATTGGGTTGGCGGCAACAATTCGAAGTTGACTCGCTTTGAGACCCGCACCTTACCGAGCTACGCTGCATATGAGGGACAAGCAAATTGGGTCGCCTCTCCGCCCTATGGCGAAACAACGGGGACTAATCAATACGCTCTAGCCGCGGTCAAAGGAATGCCCGCTCAATTGCTCCATGGTGAGATCGTCACCTGCCGGATTGGCTCAAGCATGGTGAGAGCGGGAGGAAAGAAGGTCAAGTCCGTCAGCAATTCGAATCCGGGCTTCGTGACGGCGCCAGAGCATGGCTTCGCGACGGATGACGTTGTCGTTCATCAATTGTCCCAGGGCGTGATGCCGAAGCTGCATCTGCGACCTTGCCGGATTACGGTCATTGACCGCGATCGTTATGCGATCGACGTGGATACGACAGGATTTGGCAGCTTTTCGGGCAATGCCAGCGTCAATCAGTTCATCATGCTTGATGTCGGAGGACGCGGCGCCTATCCGGTCACATTTCCGGTCCCGCAGGCCATGGCTTCCCAATTTGGCAACGACTACATCAAGGCAGGAGACTACAAGACCTTCATCTTCGACAAGTCGATAGCAGCGCGGACCGACGGCCAAGGCCATTACGTCTATGGCGTCTGGATGTTCAACGACGCGGGAGCAAATAACGGTCATGCGGGCGGGGTGCCGCTTGAGATTTGCACCGCGCTCGTGAACGAAGTCAACGCGCTGCAGCCCGTGCATCCCATTCATATGTGGCTCAATATCCCGCACCTTGGTCTTTGTTCGATGGATCCCGATTATGCGCCGGCGTCGAATTGGGGCATTCAGGCCGTCAAGACAGTTCTCAACGGTGCCAACGGATTTGCTGGATTGACAAGCGGGGTTGACCTCTTTTTGGAGTATAGCAACGAGACGTGGAACTCCGGTGGCCCGGCGTTTTCTCAGACTTACTACTGTGCCTATCGTGGTCTGTTACGTTGGCCGACCTCTGGCGAGGCTGACTATGCAAGTATGGCAACTCTTCGGTCCGTGGTGAACGTGGAGGACATCAAGACTGCTATGTCGAATAGCCATCGGCTGCGTTTCGTGTTGGCCGGCCAGGGTACAGTTGGAGTTTCCGGCGTGAACGCAGCGCGGATCGAGGGCACAAAGTTTTTTCTGGCGGACCCGATGAATATTTGGGGGGCCAGAGTGCCGCCAATGGCTCATCACGACCTATTTGCGTTCGCCGGCTATTTCGTCGCGAACCAAGCCTTTGATGCTGCTAATCTTGACAGCCTTACCAAGGCTTGGGTGAACTCGATTGGAGATCCCGCAGCGCAAGAGGTGGTCTGCGCCGCGTATGTCAGGGGCCTGGTTGACCCCTCCGTAGGAGGTGGCGAAACGACGGACCGGTATGGGCGAGCGTTGCTTCCTGCCTACGTGAACAAGATGAAATCTCTCGGTAAGTCCGTGATCATGTACGAGGGGGGATGGGACCATGATATCAGGCCGGTAAGTGCTGCAGGGCTTGTCACCGGAACGCTGCCCTTTGCCTCCGGTTTGATCGACGGTGAGACCAACGTAATCACTGGTGTCAACCCGACCTATGCTGCGGCGCTTGCGCCTGGCTCGTTCATTCTGGGGCATGGAATCGCGTCGAATACCACTGTCACGTCGGTGGACGGTGGATTGATCGAGCTTTCGCAGCGCACGCTGCTCAAGCTGAACCCGACGCAATTCGTCGCATTCTCATCTCAGCAGGCCTTCCTTCTTGCCGTTAAACGGAGCCGCGCGTGGGCCAGTGCTCTCCTCGCATACTTCGATCAATTCGGAGGTGGTAGTGGCATGCCATCAATATACGTGCAGAATGGATTGCGATGGGGCCATTGCTTTCCGTCCGCATACGGCCTTGGAAGCAGCGAGTGGAGCGATTTGGATGTTGCTTGGCAACAGATCGCAGATCGAAATCGAAGAGTAGTATAGTTCATGCTTCGAGTGCCGGATCGAATTTCGGGAGAGGCGAATTCGGTTAGTGTATTTCAGTACGGCTTGCGTAGTTAGATCGTTAGCCGATATCATTATGTAAAAGAGAGATACGAGTTATCATGGTAAAGGGAGCCGTCTTTCGCTGCTTTGATCGCATCGCAATCATCCATCTTCCAGAGCGCGAAGATCGCCTTCGCGAACTCACCACGGAGCTCGAGTTTGTCGGGTTGGATATAAAGGATCGGCGCGTCGAGATCCCGCAAGCGCCTCGCCCGTCAAGCCCGGAAGGGTTTCCATCACGCGGCGTATACGGCAATTTTCTGAGCCACCTGGGTATCATCAGGCAGGCCTACGAGGATGGGCTACGATCCGTCTTAGTACTCGAAGACGACGCTATATTCAGCCATGAGTTCAGTCGGCGTCAATCTGAACTGGCATCGGCCCTTAGCTCCGATGCCTGGGACGTGCTATTCTTGGGACATTCGGTGTCGAGGGGGCTTCCATTTTCGAAGTCTGGCTTGGTCAGGTATTCGGGCGATTTTCTATGGGCTCACTGTTACGCGGTGAATCGTAGGATCATGCCTCATCTGGCGGAGTATCTCGAGGAGACCATCGACCGTCCCGTCGGACATCCGCTTGGCGGGAAGATGTATATCGACGCCGCCCATACGCTCTTCCGACGGCTTAATCCCGATGCTGTCTGCCTCTTGTCGTCGCCATGCATGTCTGTACAGCGAGGTTCGCCGAGCAGTCTCAATTCGCGACGTTGGTATGAAAAGATGAGGCTGACGTCAGCTCTTGTTCAGTCGGGGAGGAAGGGGCGCGATGAGTTGTGGCGCCGTGGATTGCTGAGAGTTGGTCCCAAGGGTGTTGATACTGCTGCCACTAAATCTGCTGTGTCTTGGCCCGTTGAATAGGGGAACGATTGTAGAGGGCAGCGTTCTCCCGTTTTGCCGAGGCAATTGTGCTGGAAGGTGAAGATCGAGCGTTGCCGGCTTGTTAGCTTGAGTGGAATACTGTTTGGTAAGCAGCGATGGTTTGCTCTGCGACCAGAAGAGGGTTGTAAGTGCCGGCGCAATCAACGCGGGCTCTCGCTCCGAGTTTTGCCGCTAGAGCATTATCTTCGATTAATCGGCGACAGGCGGAAACCAATGCTGAGACATTCCCGCTCTCGAAGAGGAGGCCGTTTTCCTCGTGACGGATGAGTTCAGGAATCCCCCCGACCTTAGACGCGATAATTGGTGATCCATATGACATCGCTTCAAGGACAGAGTAGGGCAGAATTTCGAACTGAGAAGCAACGATCGTGAATAGGTGTTTGGTACGAAGATTTGCGATTTGAGAGCTGGACTGCTGGCCCAAAAAGTCGATGCGCGCGCGCACGGCGCTCGGAATAGGATGTTCATTGAAGAGAACACGGGATCCATTTCTGCTATCGACGATGCCATCATCCGGGCCGACAAATGTAAGTCTCAAGTCTGGATATAATTGTGCAAGATTGATAAATGCCGATATGATGAGGTCGCCGCCTTTGCGTCGGTCAAAACGACCCACAAACAGGATGCGCCTCGTATCGCTGAGCCCAAGTGTCCACCTGGCGCTATCAGGACTAATGTTTATCGGGTTCGGAATTACCCTGGCGTGCTTAAGAGGGGTTGCATAAAAATATTGAACCTCGGACAATACGGCTGCTGAAGGGCTTGTTACGAGTGATGCGACGGCTAGCGCTTGTCCTTCTCGGGCGATTCTTGTACGCATAGTACCTGCATTATGCCCGAAGCGACCGTTGAGAAACCACGGGCCATGCAGTCTGATTGCGACTGGAACAATATTTTTCTCAGCGAGCCGTAGCCCCCATCCGAAGGAGTCTTCTATTTCGAAGATGTCGATGTCCTTTTCTTTCTTAAGTTGCGATAGAGCTATCGTCAGTCGGGTTGTGAATTGGTCGTAGATGAATCGTTCCGGCGAGAGCCGACCGATTAGACGAGCGAAGATCGACGGTTGGATGTCAATCGATCGTAGGTCGATCGTGTATTCGTCGGGTGCCGAGTCCAGGAAATACGAAGTGAGAATATAGACATCGTGACCGAGTCTGCGTAATGCAGGAACGAGTGTGGCCGCATACGTCACAATACCATTGGCCGATTGGCCGGGCGGCCAGGCGGGCACATAGAGTGAAATCTTCATCGAGTTACCAGCCAAGAATATGACGTAGGTTCGTCATATGAAACGTGGGCGAAAAGTTATCAACGAGGCGGCCGACCAGGATTCCAAGAATGTAGGCTGGCAGCCATCGTAATTCGCCTGGGATGCTCAGCCAGCCGTGGCGGTATGACAACCAGAGGAATATGATCGAAGGAATCAGGCGGCTGGCCGAAATTCCGAAAATTGCGCCGTAGGTTCCTCCAAGGTAGTATCCGAGGCCAAGGCAGAAAATCAAGGAAATGGCTTGTAGAACCGAGAGCCAAGCTACGATGTTCGTTCTGGCGATCGCTGTAAAGGCGCTTCTGATCAGCTGAAAAGGGTAGATCAGAAGGCCGAAGCTCATGATCTGGAGCATGAATCCGGCGTCTTCGTACCGGGAATCGTAGAGGGTCCGGACGATCAGATCGCCGGCGGCGAGTAAGAATCCGGCGCTACCAGCTGCAACAAGTTCGATTGGCAATCTAAATCGGTAGTAGCGATCCCTTAGAGCGGTCGGGTTAGTTCTGACAACTTCGGCCAGCACGGGCAGCGTGAGCGAGCCGTTCAGTCGTTCGAGCAGGCCTTCGACAGCCCCGCTGAGCATCTGTGCGATGTAGAATAGACCGAGTGTTGACCCAGGTAATAAGATGCCAAGCACGATAGTGTAACTTTGCGAACTCACGAAACTTGCGAACGACGATAGGTTGATCCATCTGCCGAAATCAACGATTTCTCTAATATGCTCGCGTTTTGACACTAGAGCCATTCTCGGACCGGGCATCGCGAAGTGCGACATTAGCAGTCGAGTGAGGCTGCTGACGAGAATGCCGGCGACAACGGCCCAAACGGTAGGAGATATGTAGGCCCATCCGATCATAATCGGAATCGACGTAAGTCGGGAAATGATCTCCAATCTAAAAATCGGCTTCAGATCGAGAAGCCTCGCGCACAGACATACGGCAGTCGATTCCAGTCCTGTCGCGATCAGTGTCAAGCCTTGGGCAAGGGTAACGAGAGGAAAAAGAGGATCGGCGAGGGCCGAAGACGCGGGAACGAGTGCGTGTATAGAGGGGATGTAGAGGGCAAGACATATGAGAGACAGGGCAAGCCACAAGAGCAACCCGCGCGAGCACTGAAATACCCAGGCAGACCGTAGAAAATCGGCGCTATCTCCAGAAGGACTCTGGATGATTACTGTCCGTACCCCAAAGTCGCTGACAAGCTGAAGCCCTACAATTAGAGCGGTGCTGAGAGCGACCATACCGAATGCGTCAGGGAAAAGGAGCCGAGTTAGTATCAGATTCGAGGCAAGCCTCGTCAATAATTCGGCTCCATGGGAGGCAAGCGTCCAGGCTCCGGCGCGAAGTATTCGTCGGCGGAGTCTGGTGTGAGGTGGATGATCTTTAGATGACGAAACGGTAATTGCCGGCATCCAGTAGGTTGTCCTTCGCGCCAACCAGATCTAAGCATGGCCTGAATTCAATTCGTATTGCCTCTCCAAATACCGTCGCGGTACGGGCGCGCCAAGAGGGTCTAATGTTTGGATACCTCCCGTGTTTGCGACCTGAGTACGGCGGAATGTTTTCCTTGCCGTAACCAGCCTTTCGGCTTGACCAAGCAAGCTGCCCGCGAGCAGCCAAGTAAGGGGAATGAGAGAGGCGTTTGGCAACAAGTCGAACATGTTAATCGCGATGATCAACGTCAGCGTTGCAAGCGAAAGGCGCTCTCCAGATGAGTTTGCATAACGCCACGTACTTGCTGATCTCCACACGCATAGCGCAAGCAAGCCGAATTCACCCAGGAAGCCGATGAGGCCGAATTGGCCGAGGTCTATGATCCACCGGCCGTCCGTCACGCTCGTGTCGTTGCCGTATTCGTAGATCCGGCTGCGGCCATATCGACCCCAGCCGAAGAAGGGCCGTTCGAAGGCTCGCGCGAGCAGGCGGTCTTCGTTTCGGAAGCGGAAGTCGAGGGATTGTGCGCGTTCGGAGTTGATCTGTTCGATAAAGCTGATGATCTCTCCCGTTGGTACAAGGCTCGTGGCACGGAGGAGCGGATAGGTGATCGAAATGGCGACGAGAACGAGCGAAGCACTGAAGATTGTCTTCGGCTTTCGAAACAGGACAATCATTCCGCCAGACATCCCGTACAAGAGGGCACCGAGGCTTTTAAAGACAAGCAGCATCAAAGTCAGAATTGCCGCGGGCGTGACGGGAGGGAGGGACCAAATAGACATCTTGCGACGCCAAAGCGAGATGGCTGCTAGGAAGCTCATCATGATGAAGAAGGCTGCAAGCAGACCATGACCCATGAAGACCATGGGACGGAAGCCACCCTCACGTACGGCCTGAACGAAGTCACTCGGATAGTAACCATAGACCCAGTAGTGCAGTTGGGGGCTGAAGCGAACCTCGAACAGGAGCGGGATGCAATAGATCATGCCGGCGATTGTGATCGTCCGTAGGATTGCCGTGAGATCTTCGTGGTTGCGTAGGAGACGACGTCCAAGAAAGAACGGAAGCAGAGCGATTAACGCCGCTTCTGCAGCCGACATGGCGTCATAGATGCCTACGCCAGGAAGAAATCGGTCGCCGACGAGGATCGCATCGGTGTTCAGTTCTGAGGTTACGATGGGGCCGGCCACAAGTAGTAAGACTAAAATCTCTGGGAATCCGAATTCGAAGCGCTTTCGAAACAGCGGCCGACGCGCAAAAAGCAGGCAGCCGCCGAGTGCCCCGAAGCTGGCGATGGATGCCTTGTCGATTGGCGGTAACATCGGGAACTTGATGTTCGTGTTGGCAGGGAGGAGCAACTGAGCGCTCAAGAAAATGGCGATCAGGGCTATCGAGGGGGCTCTGCAATACGCGAAGATGAAGATCGAAATCGGCAGCCACAATGACAACGCAATGACGGCCGCCGGTGTCAGATTTTCAGAAACCATATCCTGTTAGCCCGGCCGTATGGAGGTTTGGCGCCAGTATAGTGATCCCATAAGCCTTTGATGAAGGGATTCGCGCTCTCTCGTCCTTCGATGTCTTGGCGGCCAAAGGCCTTGAGGTCTCATTGGGGCCCTGCATCAACAGTGCGCACGAGAAAATTGCCGTGTGCCTCTCGCGCCGTCTGGCGAAAATGTTGTGTGGATAGAGCCGATCGCGTCCGGACAATGGAGGTTAAATATCGTTTTTAAGAATATTGAAAGTGGTATTTTGCCTGCGCTTCAAATTAAATAGAAATCAATTGTATGATCGGTAGAAAAGTGCGTTTTTCTCCAGCGGTTGCTGCGGCGCCTTATTGCCGGCTGGTGCGGCGGGTGTTTCAAGGCCCCGGAACGGCGGAGTCGGCTGCGGTGGATCGTGAGGTCCTCTGCCCGGAAGAGATCGCCGCGACCCGGCCGCCGGTGTACCTCGCGGGTCAACTTGACCGCCTTACCGCGAGCACGGGACACAACCCGCTGAACGTCGAGATCGAGAGCATGCTCGCGGCGCGCTACACGCATGCGCCGACGATCGCATATCACCTGCGCGATGCCGTGCTTCACGACGGGTCGATCTATGCGAAGAATATGCGACACTTTATCGGCCGGCGTACGGGACGGGCGGGACAGGTTCGCCACATCCGCAAGGGGGCCCTGGCATCGAGCGCGGTCGGCTACACCTATTTCGGCCATTGGCTGCGGGACGATTGCTGCCAATATTTGCTCGCCGAGCAGGCGGGCCATCCGATCTGCGTGTTCAGACCATCGGCGTTCGAACATCTTCCGCCCTATGCGTCGTGTTTGCGGCAGGCGTGGACGCCGATGGAATATGCGGTTTTCGGCGAGCTGACGATCTATCAGGATTTCGCGCAGAACAGCCTGAAGCACCAGCGCTACAGGATACTGTCGCAGCGGCTGGCGGAGTCGTTCCCACCGCCTTTGAGGCGCGACAAGTTGATCTATCTTCGCCGTGGCAACACCGGAGCGGCCCGCGTCGTGAAGGATGAGCCAGAACTCATCAATGCTCTCCAGCGGAACGGATTCGAGATCGTCGACGTCGCTGGGCCGCTCAGCGAGATAATCCCTACGCTCCAGCGGGCCAAGCTGGTGATCTCGATGGAGGGCAGTCATGTCGCGCACTGTACCTTTACGCTCGATCCGGGATGCGGATTGGTGCTCCTGCAGCCGGCAGACCGGTTTACGGCGATCCACCGACATTGGACCGAATGCGTCGGCGTCGGTCTCGGCTTCGTCGTGGGCGAGGTAGACCGAGCGGCGTATGTCTTCCACCCCGAGGAGATCCTCAGAACGGCCGATCTGGTCCTGAGCGGCTTGGCATAGGTTCTGCGCAGTCCCCGGATTGTTGAAAGCGCGCGTCAGTGGTTCTAGCTGTAAGCTGCCGGCGACGCCTCGGTCGCTAACTGTCGCGAGCCTCCAACAATATGGGTATCAACCGCTTCATCAGATCAGAGCGGTGCTTGAAGATGGCCTCGGTCGAGAATAGCGAGCCGTCGCGCGCAGCTGCCCTTGAACGCAAATGCAGGGTCGAGTCATCGAACAATGTCTCGACCGCGGCGGCCAGAGAGACGACGTCATCCGGCGAAATCAACAGTCCACCGTGATGTTCGGCAACGAGTTGGGAAGCGTAATCCGAGCGATATCCGACCAGGGGAAGGCCGCATGCCAGGGCTTCGATCAGGCATCGCGGCGATTCCCGGGTCTTGTGACAGAACACGAAAGCGTCGGCGTTCTTGAGCGCACTCAGCAGGTCGTTATGGGAGATCGATCCCTCGAAGCGGATGACTGCATCGAGAGACCGTCTTTTGACCTCCGCTCGGGCAGCCTCCAGATCGGGGCCGCTGCCAAACCAGGTGGCGCGAAAATCTTGCCGTTTCTGCGCGAGCGTGGCGAAGACCGCGATCCAATCATGGATGCCTTTGTCTCGATGTGCGCGCCCGGCGTAAACGAAATGGCGTAATGATTGCCTCGCCAGCCGTGTGGAGAGTTCGGCTTCGGAGATATGAGCGTCCGCACCAAGGTGTACGTCGTCAACCAGCTGCGGGTTCGTCGAAAAGCGAGAGTAGGCGTTGTAGCAATCCATGCCGTGAAACAGGCCGAGGCCAGCTCGCCTGATGACGGACCGTTCCAGGAGCTGAGTTACGATCGCATTCATCTGCCCATACAGGCGCCTCAGGCCGCTCTTTGATGAGGCCTGAAAACGGATGACGTCAGACTCCACCCGATCAGTCCAGACGGCGTAGGGGCGCTGCATGCGGCTTGCGAGCACACATGAAAAAGAGCCCCAGTCCCCCCAGAAACCGCCGATCGCAAAGTGCAGGTAATTCGATTCCGCAATCAGGGTCCGCAGCCGGGACATCGTCGGCAGGAGGGCGCGGGCGAACGTGCCGGGTGAATATGCATAGGGTAATGCATGGAAGCAAAATCGACCTTGCGTCGGCAGGGAATCGATTGGCAGGGTATCGGCTGGTGCCTCGCTTGCAACGATGGTGGGGCATGCCAGAGTGACGGTTTGGAAGTTGTCCAGCCACCTCAGCAGGCCATTGCACGCCTGATCATCGGTAAAGATCCTGCCGTGAACGTTGTACGCCCGTAGCGGCAGCACAAGGAGAATGCTTTCGTTTGCCATCATGTCGACGATGTCAGGAGGGGCAGATGCCAAGTGGAGATTAATGTGGGTAGGTTCGCCCGGTTCGATCAGGCCTCACTTGTATTCGATGATCTCCTGGCTGCTGCAGTTCAAACGGTTTACCCGAAATTTCATCTGCCCGATTGCCTCGGGAAAACGCGCCATCAGTTGAAACAGAGCGAGCTTGAAGCGCTCCTGCCACGGGCCTGAGCCGCGCAGGGTCTGCCGCAGCACTTGCAGCGGCAGAAGCAGCAGCAGCGCGAGGCCGATGGGGCCGATCGCGGCCAGGGCCGCCAGGACCGCCAACGGCAGTCCGAGGCCCCAGATCAAGGCGCGGCGGCTCTCCCACACCCAGAAGCGCTCCGGGGGCGCGCCATGCAGATGGCTGCCCTCGGCGAAGGCGTAGCCGCTGCGCAGTGTCCGGCGCCACCACTGGCCGAAGCGCAGCATGTCGGCATCGTGCCGCGTCATCTCCTGATCGATCCGCCAGATCGACCAGCCTGCCGCCCGCAGCCTCACGCACAGCTCGGGCTCTTCGCCGGCGATCATCGTGTCGCGATAGCCGCCGAGGGCGCGCAAGGCTTCGGTCCGTGCCATGATGTCGCCGCCGCAATAACGCACCTCGCCGGGCTGCCCGGACCATTCCTGGTCGCACAGCCAGTTGTACGGTGACCGTTCGGGGTGGCGCTCGCGGCGCCGGCCGAAAACGACCGCAGCTCTCGCGTGGCAAGCGAGGAATTCGATTGCCTGCGCCGGCCAGTCCGAGATCATCTCGCAATCGCCATCGACGAACTGCACATAGAGCAGATCAGGCGCCAGCTCCATCAGGCGGGCGAAGCCGGCGTTGCGCGCACGCGCCGCGGTGAAGCTCGCCGCGGTGTCGAGCTCCACCACCTCAATGCCGCGGCTCGTCGCCCATTCCATCGATCCATCGCTCGAGCCGGAGTCGACATAGACCGTCAGCGCCGCGTCCGACACCGACGAGAGGCAGCGCTTGAGCCGCTCACCCTCGTTGCGACCGATCGCGACAACGCCGTAGGCGGGCGGCTTGCAGACGGCCGGCATCATGCTTCCTCGGCGCCGCGCGATCGCGGCTTGATGACGGCGGGAACGCCGACCGCAATGCAGTTCTCGGGGACGTCCTGCAAGACCACGGCGTTGGCGCCGATGATCGCGTTGTCGCCGATCGTGATCGGCCCGAGCAACTTGGCGCCCGCGCCAATGTCGACATTGTTGCCGATGACGGGGGCGGCGGGCTCATCGACGCGGCGCAGCCCCACGACGACGCCGTTGCGGATCCGACAATCGTCGCCGAACCGTGCGTAGCCGCTGATGATGATGCCGCCGAAATGATCGATCACGAAATTGCGGCCGACCACCGCCTCGCACGGCAGCTCGATGCCGGTCAGGATCTGAACCAGCTTGAACATGAACTTGTAAAGCAGCGAGCAGGGCTTGCGCAGCAGCGGAGATCGAATGCCGTAACGCCACCGGCCGAAGCGGTAGACGGCCATGACCCAAAGTCCCTGTGCGCCCCAGTTGCGCCCATGCGCGGCAAAATCAGCGCGGATGTTCTCAAACATGGATGATTGATTTCGCTGGTCCGGTTTGCTTCGGGTCAAATCGCTCATTTCGCATGGCGCTCCTGCAACGCGTGGCTCCGCGTCGTCAACGGATCAGTCCGACGGCCGTCTGGCCTGGCCCAACGTCGGTGATGACCACGGCATTGGCGCCGATCCGTGCATGGTTGCCGATGGTCAAGGCACCCAGAATCTTGGCTCCGGCGCCGATATCCACGTGGCCGCCGATAAGCGGCACGCTGGGGCCCTCGCGGCTGCCGATCGTCACCTGCTGGAAGATCAGGCAATTGACCCCGATCTCGGCTGCGGGATGGATGACGATGCCGTTCGGGTGGGGGATCAAAAGGCCGCCGCCGATCCTGCAGGTCAGCGGAATATCGGCGCCGGTGACGACGCTCCAGAAGCGATGGCGAAGGACGGCCAGCTTGCAGAGCAGTTTCGGCAACAGCCCACGCCGCGCGCGCCAGGCCTGGTAGTTGCGAATGGCCAGCAGCAGCTTTCGTCCCGGATCCCAGAATTGCCGCGGCTGTTCGCGGCTCCAGTCCGCAATGTCCGCGCTGATCTCGGGTAACGTCCGATCCATCATATCGAAGGGCCAGGTGGCCGAATGGGGAATGCCGGTTGGCGGGTGCGCGGCGCGCCGCGACTATCCGAATAGCACATTTCTGCTCTCTGCCGGCCGGTCGGCCACGGTCATTGGGAGACGGGCGGCTGCCGGGAGTGGATATAGCGGGACAGGATGCCCTTGGGTGATGTGACTGGTTTGCCACGCTGCGCCGCAAATTAAATGGATTAAATCGAATTTACCGCCCTTGTATTCTGCGTTAAACTAAATTTAAAGGCGGGAGGCATCGGGCCGTTATCGTCGATATTGGTATAATTGTTTTAGTTCGAGGCGTTGTCGTGAAAACCTTGCCTTTCGGTCGTGGTGCTGGGTTAGCGACGGCGGCGCGAACGCAGCCTACATTTCAGGACGAGGCGCAGTCGACCCCGGCGCAGGACGACAGGAACGATCATCTCTCGCGTAACGTCTACGGCCTGCTGGGAATCCCCATCGACGCGATCAGCTTTACCATCCTGCTGGCCGCCATCCAGGACGCTGCGGACCGTGGGGCGCCGTTTCTGATTTCGACGCCGAACGTGAATTTTCTGGTGAAGAGCCAGGAGAGTGCCGCCTTCCGGGAATCGCTCCTGTGCAGCCATCTCTGCCTCGCCGACGGCATGCCGCTGATCTGGATTGCGAGGCTGCTGGGGATTCCGCTGCCGGAGCGGATTGCAGGAGCCGACCTGTTCAGCCGACTGAAGTCGGCGGTCAGCAGTGAGCGGCCGCTGCGGGTGTTTCTGGTGGGCGGAGCGGAGGGGGTCGCTGCGGAAGTCCGCGACAAGCTCAACGCGGAGCAGTGCGGCCTGCGTTGTGTCGGCGCGCTCAACCCGGGCTATGGCTCCATCGAGGAGATCAGCGCCCCGGCCGTGCTGGACCAGATCAACGAAAATCCCGCCGACCTGCTCGCGGTGTTCTTCGGCGCGGAAAAGGCGCAGGGCTGGCTGATGCACAACGCGCAACGGTTGCGTCCGCCGATCCGGGCCCAGTTCGGCGCGACCATCAATTTCGAGGCCGGACGAGTCAGGCGAGCGCCGCGATTCATGCGGCGTAACGGCCTTGAGTGGTTGTGGCGGATCAAGGAGGAGCCTTATCTCTGGCGCCGCTACTTCAACGATGGCAGGGCGCTGCTCGGCCTCCTCGCTGGCTCGGTGCTGCCGTTGATGTTGGAAGCACTTCGTTCGCGCCGATCGCAGGACGCCTTGAGGATCTCCGTTGCGGAGAACGCCGATTCGGTCGTGGTGTGCCTCGCCGGCGACGCCACCGCCGCGCATGTCGATGGCGCGATCCTCCAGTTCCGGACGGCACTGGCCGCAGGAAAATCGATATCGATTGATCTGTCTGAGGCGCGCCGGATCGATGCTCGTTTCTTCGGACTTTTGCTGACGCTGAGGCAGGCCCTCTCCGAAGGTGGCAACCGACTCGACTTCACCGGGCTGAGGCGCGGGATGAGGCGGTTATTCAGGCTGAACAGGTTCGAGTTTCTCCTGTCGCAGACGGGTGTGGCAGTACCAGATCTTGAGTTCGGGGTGTGCAGATGATGTTGCGTCGGCTTCCAATGAGTACGAGCAGGTGGCTTGCGACCGCGGCATCGATCGTTCTGTCGAGCCTGCTGCTATCCGGCTGTGGTTCGCCGGAGGAGAAGGCGCAGGCCTACTATCAAAGCGGCATGGCTTTGATCGAAAAGCAGGACGACCTCAATGCCCGCGTGGAACTGTTGAAGGCGGTCAAATACAAGAGCGACAAGGTCGAGGTCTGGCGTGCTTTGGCTGGGATCGACGAGCGCACCAAAGCCCAGTCGCTCTTTCTCGATCTCCGCCGTATCGTCGAGCTCGACCCGAACGATCTCGGCGCACGTCTGAAGCTGGTGCGGATTATGGTGTCCGGCGGAGCGGCCGAGGCTGCGCTCAAGGTCCTCGACGTCGCCACGGAAGGCGACAAGCCGAACAGCGAATTGCACGCCGTCAGAGCCATCGCGCTGTTGCGGAACAAGGACACGCAGGGCGCTGTGCGCGAGGCGCGCCGCGCGGTCGAGATCGATGCCTCCAATTCCGAGGCCTTGACCCTGCTGGCGGCCAAGGCATTGTCCGACGGCGATGCCGATGGCGCCCTGAAGTTGCTTGGGGCCGTCAAGGTGACGCCGGCGGACGAAGCGCGCGTCACCGTTCTACGAGCGCAGGCCTTCGAGAAAAAGGGAGACCTGAAACAAGTCGAAGGTCTCCTGAAGACGCTCGTGACACTCGATCCGGAGACCTATCAGGAGTCTTGGCTCCGCTTCCTGCTCAGCCAGCGTCGGTTCGACGATGCCGAGAAGGTGTTGCGGACGCGGGCCACGGCCCATCCGGGTGATAGCAAGTTTGAGCTCGAATTGGTGCGGTTCCTGGCGAGCGCACGCGGTCCCGATGCGGCTCGCAGCGAGCTGGAAAGCCGCATCAAGGCAGGCGGTGAGGTTTTCGACTACCAGCTTGCCCTGGCGGAGCTCAATTTTGCCCAAGGTAACGCTGCGGATGCGGTCCAGGCGCTGCAAGCGCTGGCCGCCAATGCCTCGACCCCGGAGCGGAAGGTCTCAGCGCAGGTCAAGCTCGCGGAGATGTACGTCGCCAAGTCCAATCTGGCTGCCGCGGAGCCGCTGATCGCCGGTATCCTGGCCAAGGACCGGCGCAATTCGGGCGCCCTGCGCCTACGGGCCGGTATCGCCGTCGGCAGGGGACAGTTCGACAGTGCGGTCGCTGATCTGCGCGAAGCGCTCAACGATGAGCCGAAATCGGTCGACCTCCTGATGGCGCTGGCGCTCGCCTATGAGCGGGGGGACAAGAACGAACTTGCGGATCGGCAATATGCCGATGCGCTGCGGTCTTCCGAATTCAATCCGGAAGTGGTGCTTCGTTATGTCGCGTTCCTGCAGCGAAGGAAGGATCTTTCGCGTGCGGAGGACATCCTGGCCGAGGCCGCCGGGCGGACACCCGGCAATCTGCAGGTGCTGTCGTCATTGGCCCAGATCAGGCTGGCGCGCCAAAACTGGGCTGGTGCCATGGCGCTGGCCGAGACCATCGGCCACGTCAACGGCGGCAGCGTGTTGGCCGACGAAGTTCGCGCTTCTGCGCTCGCCGGCCAGAACAAGATCGAGGAAAGCGTTGCCGCGCTGGAACAAGCCCGGCGAGCGTCACCGGATGCGGTGGCTCCGCTGGTGGCGTTGGTTTCGGCCTACGCCAGGGCTAAGAACTTCGACAAGGCACTTGCCGTGTTGAGCGAAGCCCGGCAGAAAAACCCCGATAATGCGCAGCTGCTCGTGACGCTGGGGAAGGTCGAGCTCGCTCAGAACAAGGAACGAGATGCGATCAACCATTTCAAGGAGGCGATCGCCAGGCAGCCGAAGGACGCCGCCGGCTACACGGCTCTGTCCGACCTCTACGACTCCCAGAAGAAATACGACGCGGCCGAAGAGGTCATTCAGGCAGCGCTCAAACAGATGCCTGATAATCTCAACTTCCGTCTCGCTCTGGCTGGCGTGAAGCTGCTGAGGCCGGACTATGAAGCCGCCATCGCCCAATACGAAGCGATCTTGCGCGATCAGCCGACGTCCGTCGTTGCGACCAATAATCTGGTCAGCCTGTTGCTGGATTACCGCACGGACCAGCAGAGCCTTGATCGGGCCGTCACGCTGTCGCAGTCGCTGAAGGGGACCGCGCTGCCGTCTCTGAAGGATACGCTGGGATGGGCTCAATACCGCAGCGGAGATTACAAGAGCGCGATTGCAACGCTTGAGGATGTCGTCGCGGCAGTCCCCAATCTGGCTGTGGCGCGCTATCATCTCGGCATGAGCTACAAGGCAGCAGGGCAGGCCGACAAGGCCGCCGATCAGCTGAAGACCGCTCTGAACCTCGAGCCGGACGGGACCGAGCTGAAGGATCGCATCCGCACCGCGATCCAATAGGCCTGCCGCCGGCTGTTCGCCCATGGCGGCCGGTACTTCGCAAGGCCTGCTCGTGCCGTAGTCAGCGGGGCGGCCTCTTACACGGTCGAGCGATGGCCCGGGTTTTCCGCCCTGCCGGCGATCGCAACGAAGGCCGACCCCACTCCGTCGCGTCGAACTTGAGGATTGTCGCGTCGGCCGTCCAGGGACGACGGCCAAGCCTCGTGGGGTGCGTTTCGCCGTGGCCCGCGGGGGGGCACGTCATCCGGCGCTACGGCGGAAGCACCATATAGCTATGGGTTACCACCATCAGGATGGAGTGCGAGTCGGCGGCGCCCAAGCCGGTGACGGTGGGGAGGCCGGTGATCGGATCAAAGATCGTGGTCCCGGAACTCGAGAAGCGGTGCAGGTAGCGGTAGGATAGTTGGGCGTTCCATTCCCGTGTGAACTCGTGGGTGTAGCCGGCTGACGCCGAGGCGAAGTCGGTCGTCGTGGTTGACACCTGGCGATTGCCGCTGGCCGAGAGGGACAACGATGAATGCGAGTTGATCGTGTAGTTCAGCGTCGTCGTGAGCGAGTCGCGCTTGAAGAGACTGCCGACGATGCTCGGCGATATCGACTGGTCGGCCGCGACGATCAAGGTCGTGTCTCGGAACATCTTGTAGGTCAAGACCGCATTACCGATCCAGTCGGTGCTGGTGCTTCCGAAGGGAACGATCGGACCGGTCGCGGGCACACCGCCTTGGATGGACGTGACGGCAGGCCCGACGCTGCCGCGGAAAGAAAGCTGCGGCGATAGCGCGAGATCGGTCCCGATCTGGTTCCGATAGATCTGAATCCGCGTGTTGAACGCGTTGTCGAAGTTGAGAAATTCGGCCTCTGACGAGGCCGTCATGGCCGCGATCGGCGATAGATTGTGTCGCCAGAAGCCGGTCGCAAGGGTATCCGTAAAGGGGGTGCCGCCGGTCGCGGGCTCGTAGCTCGTCCGTGTCGAGAATGCCCTGAGACTGATCGAATCGAGTGCAGTCAAGGTTCGGTCGATCCCCCCGCCGAGTGTCAGGCGATCGAGAAAGCCGTTGACGTTGGTGGCGACGCCGAGATCCCTCAGGAGCGCAAGCGCGGTGCTCTGCTGCCGCCAGCTCGTTTCGACATATTCTCGATCGAACGCCGTCTTTTCCTTGAACTCATAGCGGGCGTTCACGCCGTAGTTGATGAACTCGGATGCCTGCAGGTTCGCCGCCGGTCCCCAGTTCTTGCGATAGGACCCGTCCACATCAAGATTGAATTTGGTGATGGGGGTCCGCGCTTCCGCTTGGGCCGACAGCAGTGAATAGGATCCGACCACACCTGCGGGCGGCGTGTTCAAGAAGAGATTGCTGTTGAGCTCGACGGTCTGGCTTTGGGACGTCATCAGCGACCAGTCCACAGCAAGGGCCGGTGATGCCGCCAAGCCGAGCCAGACCGGGACCGCTATGGCCGCCCTTTTCACAGCGCTGTGCCTCGACGCGAGATCGAATTCAACTAGTCGAACAGCCCTCGTTCCGGAACCATGATGACGTCGCCGGCGCGGAGCATGATGTTGCCCTCGACGGCGGCGCCGGCTTCGTAGGCCTTATAATCGAATACGAAGATCGCCTCGTTACCGCTGGCCTCGCGCCGCCTGATCTGAATGTGCCGCTTGGCGGCGTATGGTCCAAGCCCCCCGGCCAGTGCGATGGCCTGCATCAAGTTCGTCGGTTGGCGTACGACGTAGTAGCCGGGCTTGAGCACCTCGCCGGTGATGTAAACCCGCGGCTTCAGATCTTCCTCCGGGGTCGCCGCATTGGCGACCGCGACCGTGATATCGAGATCGCCATCCTTGTAATTCGCCCGGAGCTTGGCCCTGAGGAAGTTCTCGACTGCCAAAGGCGTGAGGCCGCTCACCCGGACATGGCCTGCCAACGGGAAGGCAATCTCGCCGAGCGGGTCAACCACGACCGTTCGGTCGAGCTTGGGCTCCTGCAAAACCGTAATGGTGAGGGTGTCGCCCGATTTCAGTGCCTGCGCCTTGGCACTGGAAATTAAACCGAGCAGACAAAAAATAAATACCAGAGTTCGCATGCTCGCAGGCCCTAAGTATTGAATATTACTGCATTTTTGGTGGCGTCCCCGGCGCGGTCGAATTAAAAGCGCAGTGTCGCCACCGGTTGGACTCTTAAATGAAGAATTAATGCGAAGCCAATGTTTTAGGGAACTCGTGCGATCGTCTTGACCGGAAAAATACTGTACTGTTGCTTGTCTGCAATGACGTCCTGGATCAATTGGTCCGTAATGACGGTCCTCTCGTTTGCGAATCCGTAGACCAGCGCGATATCGCACAGCACGTTGATCATCCGGGGAATACCTCCGCTGGCCTTTGCGATCAGACTGCAGGCATCCAAGGTGAAGAGTGGTCGAGGCGAGCCTGCGGCTCTCAGGCGAAAGTCGATGTAGCAGGCGACTTCGTTGTCATCGAGCGCCGGTATGTGGAAATCCGACGAGATGCGCTGTGCGAATTGGTGCAGCTGTGAGCTCTGCAGGAGCTCGCGCAACTGAGGCTGCCCGACGAGGACCAACTGCAGGATCTGGAACTTGTCGGAGTTGATGTTCGACAACATCCGCAGGTGTTCCAGTGCCCCGGGCTCCAGGTTCTGGGCTTCGTCGATGATGAGAATGGTCCGGCGGCGGCTTGCAAACTGTCCGTGGAGAAAATCCTGCAGGCGCTTGAACAGGGCTGGATAACTGCCCTCGAAGGGCTGGCCGAGCGACATCAGGATCCACTGCAGCAGTTCCTCGCGGCCCTGGGGAGCGCTGGAGATCAAGCCGATGGTGATTCCCGGGGTCACCTGCCGCAGGAGATAACGGACCAGCGTCGTCTTTCCGGATCCGATTTCGCCGGTAATTACGGTGAACCCGGCATTGTTCATGATGCCGAATTCCAGCATCGTGAACGCCATCGAATGGATTTTGCCCCAGTAGATCAGATCGGGATCAGGCAGGATCGTGAAGGGCTTCTCCCGGAGCTGATAGAATGCCTCGTACATCGAAATTCCTTGCTGGGACTCCGATTGACTATAGCGGAATTCGCAGCTGACCGCCGCAATTATAGCGCAATTAAAAGAGGCAACTTGGGAAAAGTATCGAATTCCGGCAAATTAATGCAAGATGCACGCCGCACCGGCCACGCCGTCACTGGTTTGCACGGTTTTTGATGGCAAGGCGCATTAATCTCTCAATTAAATCTGAAGCGATGCTATATTTCGGAAAGGCTCCCATTCAGGTCGTTTTGGCCAATTCATGGCATGAAGCATGCTTAAGAAGCTTGATTACGAGGACGATTTCGAAGAGGACGAGCAGGATCGCAGCTACCTGCTGACTGCAAGCTTTTACCTGGAAGTTCTGAAGCGCCGCTGGGCTTTGATCCTTGTGCCGTTCCTCGTCTTCGGCAGCCTCGGGATCGCTGTGGCCATCGTTTGGCCCGCGACCTATTTGTCCGAAGGCAAGATCCTGGTGCAATCGCAGCAGATTCCGACCGAACTGGTACGCCCCACGATCACCAGTGCCGCCCAGGAGCGGATCCAGGTGATCGAGCAGCGGACGATGACGCGCGACAATCTGGTCGCGATCGCAGACAAGTTCCAACTCTTTCCGGGTAAGCGAACGTTGATGTCGGTGACCGAGCTCGTCGAGCTGATGAAGAAGCAGACGAAGATCGCTCCCGTCGATCTGGATCTCGATTTCAAACAGCGGCGCTCCTCGGAACCTCCGACCATCGTGTTTTCCGTTGGCTTCGAATATTCCGATGCGGCCGTTGCGGCCCAGGTCGCCAACGAACTTATGACGCGGATATTGAATGAGGACCTGCGCGATCGCACGAGCCGGGCGATCGACACCACGAAGTTCCTCGCGCGCGAGGTCCAAAAGCTTCAGGCCGACAACGCTGCCCTCGACACGAAGATTGCCCAGTTGAAGGTCGGGCAGTCGAGGCCGACCTCAGCCGCGGCCGATCAGCCCACCATGCTGAGTCAACTCAGGGCTGAACTCGTGCAGAAGAGTGCGCTCTATTCCGAGCGTCATCCCGTGATTCAGTCCTTGAAAAAGCAAATTCAGGCATTGGAGGCTGCGGCGGCTTCGGTTGCGAAGGCGGAGACCATCCAGGGCGCGACGCTGGGGGCGTTGTTGGCGCAGCAGGATGCATTGCAGAAGAATCTGGAAGCCGCGACGGCAAAGTTGGCGGCAGCGCGGCTCGGCGAAAATCTCGAGAAGGATCAACAGGCTGAGAAGCTCGAAGTCATCGAGCAGCCAACCGTCCCGCAACGGCCGATCAAGCCGAATCGCCCGAAGCTCGCAGCTCTCTCGCTTCTGCTCGCTTTGGCCGCGGGGGCCGGGCTGACGATGGTCTTCGAGATGCTGGACAAGTCGATCCGCCGCACCAGTGATATCTTCAGCCTGGTGGATAGCCAGCTCGTTTTATCGATTCCGTATATCGAGACGGCGGCCGAGCAGCGCCGGAAGCAATGGCGGATCCGGATCTTGTTGTTGGGTCTGGTTGCGCTGGTTTCTGCGACTTTGATCGCGGCCTATCTCTTCCTGCCGATCGACCTCATGGTTGCGAAGGCGAGGGTAGGTCTGTTCAAATAGGCTTAGGGACGGAGGCTTCGGTTGGACCCGATCAAGCAGGCGATCAATCTGGCGCGTGGCGGCGACGGCAGCGGAAGCGCATCTTCGGATCTCGTGCACTCCAGCGCTACCCCGATCGCCAGGGAAGTACGGCTGGTGCCACCGGATCTGCAAGCCAAGCGCGTCGTGGCTCTGGGAGGCACCAATCCGAACGGGCGTGCATACGACATGCTGCGCACTCAGGTGCTGCAGGAGATGGACAAGCGGGGATGGCAGTTTCTCGCGATCACCTCGCCTTCACCGGCTTGTGGAAAGACCGTGACGGCGTGCAACCTCGCGCTGAGTGTTGGCCGGCTCCCGGAGCGATCGGTGCTTCTGATCGATCTGGACCTGCACAAGCCGTCGGTCGCGAACTATCTTGGCCTCGACAGCGGTGCCGGGGTCATCGATCTGCTCGAAGGGCGCCTGAAGCCGAGTGTGGCCATGCTGCGCGCGAGATTTGGCCCCAATCAGATTACCGTGCTGCCCGGTTCGATCGCCTCGTCGGGACCCTCGGAGTGGATGGCGTCGCATTGCATGGTTTCCCTGCTGCAGACGATCAGGCGCGACTTCCGATCGAGTCTCGTGATCTTCGATCTGCCGCCGCTTCTGCTTGGGGACGACGTCATCTCGATCCTGCCGTTGATGGATGCGGTGCTTCTGGTGACAGCAGTCGGGACGACCACGACGACCGAGATCAAGGAGTGTCAGAAACATCTGCAGCGGACGCCGATCGTGCGCGTCGTCGTCAACAAGGCGCCCGAGTCCCACTCCACCTATTACGGCTACTATTGAGCGGCTGCGTCCAAAGTCCGAGCAAGGTCACCCGCCTTGGAGCGGACGACCGCCGATCGGCTCGCGGTTCTGAGGCGGACGATTTGCGAAGATCTTCGCCGCCCTCCGAACTGACCTATGTGCGGTCGATGTCATGACGCTCCGACGAAGAACTTCAGCTCTTGCGCCGGGATTGCGCGGAGCAGATCGCGGATGAACTGATCCTGCAATCTGAATGCGGCATCTTCCGATAGGCCGATGGTCGAAATTCGGATAAGGGCGCCGTCCGGAATGATTCCCTTCAAGCCATATTTGAGACGACTCAGCTGATTGTCGATCACGCCATTCGAGATGTCGTTGCCGACCCGCATCCAATAGGTGATCGGCTCGAGGCGGGATTCTCGTTCCGCAATCAGCCTTGCTACGTTGATCGGCGATTCGCCGGGGCCGATTTGCAGTGTTGTCGCGGTCTTGCCTGAGACCCGGAAACCATTGGCAGTATAACAGATTTCTGGCCGATGGGCTTTCAGCCGATAATTCTGGACCGGCCCGTATGCGACCAGCAGCATTACGATGTTGCCCTGTCCATCGCTGTAACCACGAGCCGCCTCCTGGCTGTAGACCTTGGCGGCGCGTTCGTCGGGCTGGAAATAGGCATCGGTATCGATCGGCTTGATGGGGCTGATCTCGGGAACGAACCGCCAAGTGCCGAACTGCCGCGGGATGATCTCCTCAAGGCTGGGCGAGGCGGCTGTCCGGGCCATCAATCGCTTCGGAACCATGACCTGGGAAAGGATGGCGGCCAGGACGATTGCGGTCGACGCCAGAACGATCTGAGCGTGGCGCAGGCTCATTTGTCTGTTGATCTCCGGGAAACGGCGGGGTAGCGGATGATTTAATATACGATAAACGTATTTAATGCCAATCGCGATGGCTTCGGTGGCCCTCCGTGCCGTCTCGAGCGTCTGGTCGAGCGATCATGACGGAGTGCGGATAATTTGTGGGTCGTGGGTAAGGTCGTCCCTCGGCGCGTTTGTGGAGTATTAAATGAGCGTTAGGATGCCCTTGTTGCGGTGCGGGCGCGGGTTGGCACCTCTTGGGCGGGGTCTCGTTCGAGGCGCTTTCGTCGCGATGGTTGCGGCGATGCTCGTCGGCTGCGAGAAAAAGGAACAAACGAGCTCGTCGAGCCAGGTCGTCGCGCGGATCGGCAAGGACGTCGTGACGACGCAAGAGTTGGAGAACGAGTTTCGCGCCAACAACGTTTCGCTCGACAGGCAGAACGATCCCAATGCCGTTCGGCAGGTGCTAGGCGGGCTCGTCGTACGCAAATATGTCGTACAACAGGCGCTGGCAGCGGGGCTGGATCGCGAGCCCAGCGTGCTCCTGGACGTGCTCCGCTCCCGCGAGCAGGTCCTGGAGAATGCCTATCTCAATCGCCGGGCCTCTGGCCGATCTCCCGGCCGAGCCGATATCGATCAATTCATCGCCAACAATCTATCGAGATTCGCTGGCCGAAAGCTTTTCAACATCGAGCAGATCAGCCTTCCGATTACGCCGGAGGCACAGTCGTTCGTCGAGGCGAATAAACAGGCCAAGTCGCTCGACGAGGTCGATCAAGCGCTGTCCGAAGCCGGCTTGATGCATGTCCGGCAGCTGGGGCTTCTGAACAGCAGCGATCTGAACCCGGACTATTTGACAGCGATCGAGCAGCGCAAGCCGGACGAAGTTTTCTTCGTTCGCGCGGGGGCCACCGGGGTTTTTTTCCAGGTGACCGGGGAACAGGCTCGTCCCCTCGAAGGCGAAGCGGCAGCCAACATGGCGCGACAATTGATGCGGGCCGATGTGGTGAAGGCCGAGGCCGGCCTCGCAGCCTACGCTGCCAATATCGAGGTCAAATATGAAGGCGATTATGCCAAGGCGATGCAGCGCGACGACGGTCCTCAGAGCGCCATCCGCAAGTAAAACGGTCGCACCGGTCGCGGCAACGCCAGCATCAGGGCAGCATGAGCACGATCTTTGATTTCGTTACGGTCGGTTGCTTCGGCGTGGTCGTGCTCATCTTCTTTCGCTTCACCGATCGCGGTATCCAAACACTGCTGAATGTGCTGTTGGCGTGCCTGTTGTTCGCGGTTGCAAACCAACTCGGAAACGCTGGATCTGCGATCCTTGCTTCAGTCTTGATATTGGCCGGGATTGTCTGGGTCACTCTGGCAGCGCAGAGATAGACATAACGCAGTTGTTGTTAGGTATGGCGTCGGATGTTAGCCTTGGTGATCGTCGGAAGGTCTTTATCGTGCGTCTTCATTGGTGACGGGTATGAAGCCCCTGTCGTTCGCTGATCAATCGGCTGGTGGCCTCTCCATCAGAAATCTCTGGGGACCCGTCCTGCTCTCGGCAGCGTTTCTGGTTGCATATGTTCCGACTTTCCGGGGCTTGATCGACGGTCCTTGGCAGACCGAGCAGGAGGGGCACGGACCGCTGGTGATCTGTGCATCGCTCTGGTTCATCTGGCAGAGCCGCAACCGGCTCATGACCGTGGTCGATAATCCCGCTCCCATTCTGGGGTGGGGAGCTCTCCTGGGGGGGCTCGTGCTGTTGTTTCTCGCCCGCATTCAGCAGGGACTGCTGACGTTCGAGGCGCTGTCGATGATCCTCGTCATCATCGGTTGTGTCCTGATCACGGCCGGGTGGTCGACGCTTCGCGTGCTCGCATTTCCGCTCGGGTTTCTATTCTTTGCGGTGCCGATGCCCGATTGGCTGATCGACGCTGCGACAATCCCCTTGAAGGTCTTCATCTCCAACACGGTCACGGAGGTGCTGTATCACCTGGGCTATCCGATCGCGCAGAACGGCGTCATGATCATGATCTCGACCTATCAGCTCCTGGTGAAGGATGCATGTTCGGGTCTGAACTCGATCTTTGCCTTGTCGGCGATCGGTGTGTTCTATGCCTACGTATTCCGAGGGGATGAGAAGCTGCGTAGCTTCATCCTCTTGGCCTCGATCATCCCGATCACCATTGCGGCCAATTTCATCCGCGTTCTGACGCTGGTGCTCATCGCCTATTATGGTGGTCCCGACCTGCTCGAAGGCATCGTCCATGATCTCACCGGCATCGGTCTCTTCATAGTTGCACTCATTCTCCTGCTGCTGCTCGACGCTCTTCTCACTTTGGTGTCAAACTTGGCCAGGCGCCCGTTGCTTCGCTCTGCGCCAACTCCGGTTCTCAATGCGGCGTCCTCGACTTGATCCGGTCCGCCGGGCTCGAAAGCCCTGAGGGAAGCGCGCCGGTCGTGGCGGTTTTGTTGTCCAGATGGGTCTGACCTACGCCATTCCGGATATCCACGGCCGTGCGGACCTCCTGCGGCTGGCCATGGAGACGATTGCAGGACATGCGGGGGCGACGCCCGCGACGGTTGTTACGCTCGGAGACTATGTCGACCGGGGCCCGCAAAGCAGGGAGGTGGTCGAGCTTCTGATGTCCTGGCAATCCGCCACGATGCGTCTCGTCAGCCTCAAGGGCAATCATGAAGCGATGATGTGGGAGGCCTGCAGCGGGCTCTGCGAATGGGACTGGTGGATCGAGAACGGCGGCAGCGATACGTTGGCCTCGTTCGGCGAGGGCCTCGGCAGGTTCGAGATGCGGGATGTGGCGGTGTCACATCTGCAATGGATCAGCAAACTTCCGCTCGTGCATGCCGACCGACATCGGGTGTTTGTTCACGCCGGCGTGGATCCCGCTGTTCCGCTGCGGGCGCAGAGCGAGCGCACGCTGCTCTGGAAACGCTATTCGGAGCGGGCCGATATCGGCCACGGCCGCCGGCACGTCGTGCATGGCCATCACGCCGATGTTCGTGCTCCGCTGGCCGGAAGATACCGGACCAATCTCGATGGAATGGCGTGGAAGACGGGACGGCTGATCGTCGGCGTTTTCGATGATGATCGGCCCGGCAACGCGTTGGAGTATCTGGAAATCACCGGCTCGTCCGATCGGCGCGAGGTGCCCTGAATGAACGGATCGCAGCGCCGCAACCGAGCGTCCTATCCAGCCATCGCGCTTTGCGCTATCGCCGTCTGAAAGTGATCGGCGAGTTTGGCCGCTTCCTTGTCGATGTCGTGCCGGTCACGAACGCGGTGGTAGCCGGCGCTCCCGAAGCTTTCGAGGATTTCGGCCGGCGCATCGAGGCAGGCCTGCATCGCATCCGCCAGGGCCTCACTGTCGCCGGCCGGTACGAGCCAACCATGCTCGCCCGGGACGACGAGTTCAGGAATCCCGGCAACGAACGTGCTGATGACGGGGCGCCGCAATGCCATTGCTTCCATGATGACGACTGGCAGTCCCTCGGCGAAGCTGGGCAGCACCAACGCCCGCGCCGCAACGAGCTCGTCGCGAACGCGATCCCCGCCGATCCAGCCGGTAATCCGCACCTTCCTCTGCAGGTCATAGCGGGTGATCAGAGCCTCAATGGCGCCTCTCAGTTCGCCATCGCCTGCCAGGACCAGTTCGAACATCACGCCCCGGGCGGCGAGCCGTCGCGCCGCATCGAGCAGAAGTGCCTGTCCTTTTTGCTCGCAGAGGCGACCGACGCAGACCAGGCGTGCAGGCGGGGCGCCGTCTGCGACAGCTTGCCGATAGAATGTCGACTCGATTCCGCAATGAACCACCTCGATCTTGTTCCACTGATCGTGAGTGACTTGCCGGAACAGCTGGCTGCGGCCGAACGAACTGACGGCCACGACGAAGCTTGCACGCTGAATTTTTTCAGCCAGTGCGATCATCTGCGCCTTGTCGAATTCCTCCGGACCGTGGGCGGTAAAGCTCCAGGATGGTCCTCCCAGGGAATGGACCAGCATCGCGACGACGGCCGAATTGGTCCCGAAATGGGCGTGCAGATGTTCGATCCCTTCGTCCTTCAGCCAGTTGAGAACGCGACAAGCTTCAAAAAGATAGATCAGGTGGACGATCAGCGGACGTTCGGCGCGGCGGCCGATCTTCCACACGAGCCGCAATGTGGTCGACAACCGTCCCGGGCGCGTCAGGGCGACCCTGACGAAGGCGAAAGCGAGTGGCAAAGGACCCTGATCGAGAACGTAGCGGGTCAGTTTGCGTTCGGTCTCGTCCGTGACGTCGCTCAGCTCATCCGCCCAGCCGCGCAGGGCGATCCGCAAGACCTGGTGATTTAATCGCTCGAGCGCGTGAATCTCGCGCCGAATGAAGCTATGACTGACAGCGGGATATCGATTGATTAAATAGGCAAGACGCATTCAATAATCCGTACGCCACAAGTGGATAATACTGCGAGCACAAGACCATAATCGGACGGCTCGTCAAGTTGCAGGGGCCATCGACGAACGAGATTTGGCACGCCGGCGCGCCGACCCGCAGCAAATGGCGCCTGGGCAGTGAGAGGCAATTGACAGCAGGATGACGATCTTTCTGACGATATCGCTGACGTTGATCGCCGGAGTAATCGGTATTCCGATCGCCCTCTTGATGATCGAGGTTTGCGCATCGCTGCTCAAGGCTGCAGAAGCGGAGGGGCAGCGTGGCGCATCGCCACGGGCGGCCGTCGTCGTGCCCGCTCACAACGAGAGTGGTGGCATCGTTCCCACGCTTCGGGACTTGCGTACGCAAATGACCGATCGGGACCGCCTCATCGTCGTGGCCGACAATTGCTCAGACGACACGGCCACGGTGGCCTATGGCGAAGGTGCAGAGGTCATCGAGCGCCACGATCCGTCACGGATTGGCAAGGGCTTTGCGTTGGCGTACGCGGTCGACTTCCTGCGGTCCGATCCTCCCGAGATCATCATGTTCGTCGACGCGGACTGCCGCTTGTCTGCCGGCGCTGTTCGGAAGATGTCGGTCGCATGCTCTCGCATCCAGAAACCGTTGCAGTGCAATTATCGTATGACCGCTGCTCCCGGACCTGCGGGGGGCAGCGGTCTTGCCCAATTTGCCTGGACGATCAAGAACTGGGTCCGTCCGCTCGGGCTAAGCAGACTCGGCTGGCCTGTTCAATTGATGGGCACGGGCATGGCCTTTCCCTGGCACGTCATCGAACGTGCGCCACTGGCGAACGGGGATCTGGTGGAAGACATGAAGCTCGGGCTCGATCTGGCCGAGCAGGGATACGCGCCCCGCTTCTTTCCCTTCGTCGAAATCGTCAGCGAGTTTCCGGTATCTGAGGAGGGTGCGGATCGCCAACGTCAACGCTGGATCCAAGGTCATCTTTCGCTGATGACTGCCGTGCCGCGTCTGATTCTTAGGGCGGTCCGGCAGCGAAACTGGGATCTTCTCTTGCTTGCGCTCGACATCGCCATTCCTCCGCTGTCGCTGCTCGTCTTGCTGACGCTCGGAGTTTGCGTCATCGACGTGCTGATGGTCGCGGTCACTGGCGCGCTCGCTCCTTTCGCAATCGCGGCCACCGACTTTGTGTTGCTCAGCGTGACAATCTTGATTGCGTGGGCCGGATTTGGGCGTAACATTCTTCCGTTCCGCCGCATCGTGCTCAGCGGACTGGGCTTGTTGAGGCAGATGAAGCTTTTTGTGGATATTTTTCGTGGGCGCGGACCACGCAGCTGGATAAGAACGGAGCGTCGACGAAGCTGATTGATATTGATGATGTATCTTCATATTTTCTTGGCATGAGCGGCATAATATTCGAATTTAATTCTGCCGCGACTTCCAAGCGGCAATCGCAGCCCGAGTTGCGACACACGATTCGAACCTTTGCTCGAGCCGTGTGACCAAGAGACACAAAAGCCACCGAAGTAGGAGTTGAGCCTCCCAGTCGGTATTTTGAGCAAGCGACTTTTTAAGGTATTGATGGTGTCGAGAGTTCGGTTGAGATCCTCCCAATCCCGTTATGCTTCTCGTAGCGCGTGGACCTGGAGAGACGTTGTCGTATGTCGTCAGCCTTTGAGACATCCACAACTTGCCAAGCTGTACTTGCAAGTCCGAAGGCTTCGCTTAGAGGTCATGAAAGCTGAAACGGTCGAGATGCACGGCCGGCTTGAGAATCGAACACCGTAGCTCGCTCGCGCTGATCCGGCTGTGAACGAACTGCCGGTCGGCTTCTCTGAAGGCGTTTGCGTACCCAATTATGGATTGTGCTGGCTCGCCATGAAGCTGGAGAGCGAGGTCGCATGTCGTTGGATCGGTTCGCCATCGAGTTGTTGGAGGCCCTCAACAATGTCACGGAGGGGCCGGAGCGTCTCGTCAGGCCTTACGAGTCGCGAGTAGACCATCGAGCCTGTTCGGCTGACCTCCAAGGGCCAGGGCAGTTGGATCCGGCTTCTGCAGAAAATGGCAGGGCGTACGACGCCCAGAACCGCTTCGTATCAACGATTCACGCCTGCTTGACCAAGGTCCGGACGGTCGACTGAAGGGTGATTTGAATCCCAAGGTGGACATTTAAATGTCGATCTTCCGGCTTTGCCATAATCCCAATTGAAATAATCTTGTGGCCGGCATTCCTGTTCCTGATCGGCCACAGTTGTGGCTGGATATTGTTGCGTCGAATCTAAGCAATTGATTTATTTCATGTATTTTATCGTTTAAAAACATTTTATTGGTTAATAATCCATTGAGCTGCCGGCTCGATTAAGATAAGAATTAAATCCGAAGGGAGCGAGTTTGGGGCGGTCCTTAGCCGTGGAAGAGGCCGCGTCGTAGAGGAGGCAGGAGGCGAAAGGTCGCCGCGATTGATAGCTCGCGGGACAACCTGAACGTTCTGTCGACGTCTGATGCTCCCAGACTTGTTTCCTAATTCGTTTGATCAGTTTCGAATAGAAAGGGGCGAGATATGAAGCTTATTCAGGCCGGTTTGCTGGCGCTCTCGATGGTCGCAGCATCCATAGTGCCTTCCAAGGCCTATACCGTAGTGCCTGCGAGCGGCAGCTCGTTGGGGCTGAACCCCAACATCAATTTTACGATCAGCGGGCTGAACGCCGGTGAGGCTTTCGACATCAACTATACTTTCAGTCTGTCGTCTCTGTCGGGCCTCTCCAACTTCAAGGCCGGGCTCACGGATGCCTCGGGACAGGTCCAGGGGCTGACGGTCGATATCTGGTCTGGGTCGATCGGTGGTACGCTCGTTGCGTCCGGGACCGGTTTCCTGGTTGCCGGGGTGCAGTTTGCCCAGGCTATCGATTCGTTTGCGGCGAACGGCGACTACATCCTGCAGATCTTCGGCAAGAACTCGGGCAATGGTCCGACCAACCTTCAGGTTGCCGGCAACACCTTCACTGTCGCGGTTCCTGAACCCAGCACATGGGCGCTGATGGGGATCGGCTTCGCTTGCCTTGGCTTCATGGCCTACCGTCGCCGCGGCAGCGCTGCGTCCTTCCGCTTCATCTGAAGTAAGACTCTCGCCCTGCCGTCTCATCGATGTCGTTGCCCCGTGTGTCGGGGCAACGTTGCGAGGGAGGGGCGCGAACTCGGCGCATGACCTGCTCGTCTCGTGATTCGGCAAACGTCGCATCGCATAACGGACGAGCTGATTCGTATCGCTTACGGATGTTTGACTGAATTGAAGCGGTAAATCTTTGTAATTCGAGTTGGTACGGCTGATGCATTCAGCTTTGGTCTAGACGGTGCTCGGCTGGTTTAGTGGGAGATTTGTATGCGTAATGTAGCGGCCTGGATCACCCTGACGGTTATCAGCTTGTTTTGCGCGCCGGCGCGGGCAGCCATCGTTTACAGCGGCCCGTCCACTCCGATGGTGACAGACACATCTTTCTCGGTCGACTTCTATTCGTCCAACGCGATCTCCTCTGGCCTGAGCTTCGTGCTTAATGGCTATATCAGTCTCGATGGGCATAACTATTTCGAGGACGACTTCAGGCTTGCATTGAATGGCACCCAGATATTCCGGGGGACCTTCAATCTCGGCGGCGGATCCGACGAAACGCAGGCTGTCGTATACTCCAATCCGCTCGGTGCAACTTTCAGCAACCCAACCAATAACGGCACTGGAATTTGCTATTGCGGCGGTGAGCAGCAATTCAGTTTTGCCTCCATCCCGCTGGTGGCGGGAAAGAACACGTTGACCTTCTCTTATGAGAGCCTGGGCGGCGATTATCGTGCAGGTTTTCAGGGGGCGAAGGATGAGCTCTGGTCGATCGCTGATGTCAACGTCAGTGCCGTTCCCGAGCCTTCGACATGGGCAATGATGCTGCTTGGATTCACCGGCCTAAGCTTCATGGCGTATCGGCGTTCGCGGCTGAGAACGGCTGCGGCCTGAGCGGCTCTTCCGGGGCCGCCTGCTGCGCGTTGTGTGCAGATCGCGATCTAATCGTTGGTCCACTTTTGATTAAATCGACTTGTCAATTTCCGTTTCGCCCGTATTGCGCAAAATCTGGTTAGTGCTGTGCAAAGTAGTTGGTGCTGAACATGCTTAGACGTGACGGTATGCGCCTTGTTGCTCGTGCTGCACCGGTCGGTCCGATCGGCTTGACGCCGAAGCGCGCTGTAGACATCATACTCGCGCTGACTGGCATTGTCCTCTTGGCGCCGCTGCTTATCATCTGCGGCCTCCTCGTCTTCCTGTCCTCTTCCGGGCCCATTCTGTTCCGCCATAGGCGAGTAGGGTTCAACGGACGAAACTTCGATTGCCTGAAGTTTCGCACGATGGTGGTGGATTCGTCGGAGCAATTGCGATGGCTGCTCGAGCACGATAGCGCTGCCGCGGCGGAATGGGCTGCCAATCATAAGCTGAAGCGAGATCCGCGGGTGACGATGATCGGAGCCATTTTGCGCCGGTCGAGCCTCGACGAGTTGCCGCAGCTCTTCAATGTTCTGAAGGGCGATATGAGCATCGTCGGCCCCCGTCCCGTGACAGAGCAGGAACTGGTGCGATATTCGGAATCCGCCCGCGCTTATCTGGCTTGCCGTCCCGGCATCACTGGGCTCTGGCAGGTTAGCGGTCGGAGTGCGACGAGCTACGGCGAACGTGTTGCTTACGACACGTTCTACGCCCATCAGTGGTCGATGGCGCTCGATGCAAAGATCCTGATCGTGACGATCCCTTCGTTGTTGCTGTCCGACGGAGCTTGTTGACGAGCCGATACGTCCTGGCCGGTCAGCGAAGTTTCACCCTGATGTAGTTGGCGTTCGAGCGGGTTGCACGCCGCGTCTGCCTGCTGGTCTCGCCAGTAGCGGGAAGTCGAATCGCACGGAGTGAAATTCAAACGGGACTCCGTTGATTTTCGCTAGGTGTAACTTCCGATGTCTATCGCTCCTGATTCCGGCGGCCGGAGTTGGCGTAGCGAAGCTGCGCGCGCAGCAGCGTGAGGACACAGTCCAGCGTCGGCATGTGGCATCCGAGCCACCGTGCGACTTCAAGCGGTGCTTCCGCGAGCGCGTCGAGTTCGAGCGCACGCCCCGCGCGGATGTCCTGCAACGTCGATGGCACGTGCGGCCCTGCGCGCCGCAGTTCGTGGACGAAGCCGTCGAGATCAGGTGCGGTCGGATAGCCGAGTTTCTCGGCAAGCTCAGCCACCTCGCGCGCGATATTGCTCGTGACAGCGAGGAGGCCGGTATCGTTGCCGATTTGCTCCAGGTTCGTGCCGGTCAGGCCGGAGACCAGATTCGTCGAAGCATTGCGCAATAATTTACGCCAGACTTCGCGGCGAACATCCGTCTCCACGCTGACGGTAACTCCCGCCGACGCCAGCTGATTGCCGAGCGCAATGGGAGGCGGCACAGGTCCGACCTGTCCGATCCGGAGGCTTTGCTCGCCATGCACGATGATGTCGCCGTCGTCGTTCATCGCAGCACGCGTATAGACGACGCAGCCGATCAGGCGCTCCGCCGGAAAGTGCGAGAGCATGTCGCCGTTGGGATCGAGAGATGCAAGCGAGGTTCGGGCAAAACGGCTCGCACCGAGAAAATACCACCAGGGCAGCCCATTGACGGCGGGCATCAGCAGCGCCGAGGGCGCCATGGCTTGCACAAGCTGCGGCAGCAGCTCCGGCAGCGCCTGCGCCTTCACTGCGACCACGACCACATCACAGGTCGCAAGCTCGCGCAGCGTGATGATCGCGGGATGCGCGATCGCGAGCTCGCCGCTGCCGTTGCGCAGCCGCACGCCCTCCCTGGCCAGCAGTTCGCGGCGCGCGCCGCGCGCAACCAGTGACACGGGCTGGCCGGCGAGCGCAAGCTGGGCGGCCAACGCAGAGCCGATTGCGCCGGCCCCGACGATCCCGATCTTAAGCGGCTGAGCCGGCGGCATCGATGAAGCCCGATCGCGCGATCAGAACGGCTTGCCCTTGACGGCGCTCATGCGGCGGATGGCCGCGTCGAAGAATAGTCTCGCGAATTCGGCTTCCTCGATCAGACGCTTGGAATTCGAGACGCACTGCGCGCGCACGGCATCCGGTAGCGCGCTATCCGGCCCCGGGATCATGCCGGCCTGGCACTGGATCTCGCAGGCGCGCTGCACGGTCCACAGCAGCATGAAGGTGCGTGGCACGTCGGCGGCTCCGACGGCGACGCCGTGGTTGCGCAGGATCAGCACGTCGCCATTGCCAAGACTCGCCAGCATGCGCTCGCGCTCGTCGTCGAACAGCGTGATGCCCTCGAAGGTGTGATAGCCGGTGCGTCCGGCGAGCTGCGCGCCGTAGAAATTATCGTGGCTCAACCCGTCCTTCTTCTGCGCCACCGCCGACATCGCCGTCGTGTGCGCATGCGCGACGCAGTGGAGGTCCTCGCGCGCGGCGTGGATCGCGCCGTGCAGCGCAAAGCCGGCCGGATTTGGCTTGTAGTTCGAGTCGCCGATCAGATGGCCAGTGACGTCGACGGTCAGCAGATTGTCAGGCGTGACCTCGTTGTAGTTCAGTCCGAACGGATTGACCAGGTAGCGCTTCTCGACGCCGGGTAGGCGCACCGAGATGTGGTTGAAGATCATCTCGGTCCAGCCCAAGAAATCGACCAGCCGATAGAACAGCGCGAGCTCGCTCCGGAGGTGATGTTCCTCGTCCCGTTCGCTTCGTTTGACCATCAGCATGTTGCACCTGCCTTTGCCCGCGCCATTGCGGGCTTCGAGAACGTCTAGGATGCGGCTGCCCGAATCCCGAGATAGGAATTGATCACGTCGGGATTGCTCGCGACTTCGGAGGCCGGGCCTTCGAGCATGATGGCACCGGATTCCATCACATAGGCGTAGTCGGCAATGCGCAGCGCGGCGCGCGCATTCTGCTCGACCAGCAGGCAAGATACGCCGCGATCGCGCAAGCCGGCCACGGAGCGCAAAATGTCGCGGGTGACGAGTGGGGCAAGCCCGAGGCTCGGCTCATCCAGCATCAGAAGCTGAGGTTTGGACATCAGCGCGCGGCCCATCGCCAGCATCTGGCGCTCGCCGCCAGACAGGGTGCTCGCGAGCTGCCAACGCCGCTCTTTCAATCGGGGCAGCAGCGCGTAGACCTCTTCAAGAGTATTTAAATAGCTCTTGTCTCCGCGGCGGTAGCGCAGGAAGGCGCCGAGCATCAGATTGTCCTCGACGGTCATAGTCGTGAACAATTCGCGGGTCTCCGGGATCAAGGTCATGCCGCGGCCAACCAGCGTCTCGACGGGCGGCTGTTCCGCCGCGACTTCACCGAAGAAGGTCAGCCGGCCGCGCACCGGCAATTGCCCCATCAGGCCGCTCAGCAATGTGGTCTTGCCGGCGCCGTTGGGGCCGATGATCGCGACGATCTGGCCGCGCCGGATCGAAAGGTTCAGGCCTCGGATGACTTCGACGCGGCCGTAGCCGATGCTGATGTTCTCGGCCGCGAGCAGCACGTCGGAGCTGGTGGATGCGGCGCTCATTCCACGCCTCCGAGATAGGCTTCGATCACCTTGGAATTGGCCTGGACCTCGGCTGGCGTGCCTTCGGCGAGCTTCTCGCCGAATTGCATCACGACGATCCGGTCCGCCAAGTTCATCACGAAGTCCATGTCGTGCTCCACGATCATCACGGCCATGCCCTCGGTCCTGAGCTGTGAAAGCAAATCGGCGAGTGCTTTCTTCTCAAGATGGCGCAGGCCTGCGGCGGGTTCGTCGAGCAGGAGGAGGCAGGGATCGGAGCAGAGCGCGCGTGCAATTTCCAGCACCCGCTGCTGGCCGAGCGCGAGGCTGCCGGCATTGCGCTCGGCGAGCTGCGCAAGACCAACACGTGTGAGCTGCCGTTGTGCTTCCGCCAGCAGCGTCGCCTCTTCCTTGCGATCGAGGAGCAGGCTGGCGGTGACGAGGCCGGTCGCCCCACGGGCATGCGCGCCCAGCGCGACGTTTTCGATCACGCTCATGTCGGGGATGATGCGGACGTGCTGGAAGGTGCGGCCCATGCCGTCAAGCGACAGTGCGCGGGTGGCATAACGGCTTTCCTTGCCGAGAAAGTTGATCGAGCCTTTGGTTGGCGACTGCACGCCAGAAATCAGGTCGAACAGCGTGCTCTTGCCGGCGCCATTGGGGCCGATCAGCGCCAGGATCTCACCAGCATGGACGTCGAGCGAAATATCGCGGTTGGCCTTTACGACGCCGAACGATTTCGTGACGTTGATCACCGAGAGGATAGCGCGGCCGCGCGCCGGCTTGTCGCGCTCAGGCAGGCGCGGCGCGTCCTCGGCCTTCGGGCGCGCGTCGGGCACGTTGAGTCTCAACAGGTTGATCAGCGCCGGCCAGATGCCCTCGGGCAGGAATTGCAGCATTGCGACCGCCGCGATGCCGAAGATGACAATCTCGAAATCGCCCTGAACATGCAGGAGCGACGGAAGATGGCTCTGCAGCCATTGATTGGAGAGCACCACGATGCCGGCGCCGGCCACCGCGCCCGCGATCGAGGAGGCTCCGCCGATCACAGCCATGAACAGATATTCGATGCCTTGCCCGAAGGAGAAGGGGGAAGGGTTGATGAAGCGCTGGAAATGCGCATAGAGCCAGCCGGCGAGCGCCGCCATCAGACAGGCGATCACAAAGCTTGCGACCTTGTAGCTTTGCGTATTGACCCCGACGCTCTCGGCCATGATCGTGCCGTAACGCAGCGAACGGATGGCGCGCCCGGGCCGAGAGTCCAAGAGATTACGCGTGCCGACCAGGAGCGCGAGCAGCACCGTCCAGGTCGCGACATAGAAGCTTTTGGGATCCTTGAGCGCGAAGCCTGCAATCGAGAGCGGCGGGATGTCGCTCATACCGGCCTGACCGCCGGTTTGAGGCAGGCTGCCGAACAGATAGAAGGCGACGATCGCGAGCGCCAAGGTCGCCAGCGGCAGATAGTGGCCGGACAGGCGGACCGCAATCAGCGAGTTCACCAGCGCGATCGTAAAGGCAACGGCCAGGACGGCCAGGAGCGTGAGCCACGGCGAGATGCCGTAGACCGATGAAAGATAGCCGGTGACATAAGCTCCGATCCCGACATAGGCGGCCTGCGAGAACGAGGTGAGGCCGGCGACGCCGGTAAGCAATACGAGACCGAGGACGGTGATGGACGCCAACCCGACATAGTCGAGCATTGCGATGCTGTAATCGGAGAAGATGATCGGCGATACCAGCACGAAGGCGAGGAATGCGAGTTCGAGGCCGCGGCGCCAAAGCCGCCGGCGCGCTAGCGCTTCAGGGCAGAGATCTTCCTGCGCATGGGCGGCCGGTTCTTCCGCGATGTCTTCCTTTTCCCGTCGCGACATCCGCATCGAACGAAATAGGAGGATCGGGATCACCAGGCCGAAGACGATGACCTCCTTGTAGGTCGAAGCTGCGAAGGAGGCGTAGCTTTCGAGCAGGCCGACCACGATTGCGCCGATCGCCGAGAGCGGAAAACTGATGAGGCCACCGAGAATCGCCGCAACGAATCCTTTCAGCCCAAGCAGAAAGCCGGTGTCGTAGATGATCGTGGTCGTGGGTGCGATCAGCACACCGGCTAGCGCTCCGATGGTTGCGGCGAGCGTAAAGGCGATCCGGCCGGAGAGCGGCACCGAGATGCCCATCAGCCGCGCGCCTTCGCGGTTGATCGCGGCGGCAAGCATGGCCTTGCCGTAGAGCGTGCGCTGGGAGGCGTAGTAAAGGAGCGCAATCACAGCCAGCGTGACCAGCAAGATCGCGATGGTCTGGCCCGCGATCGGCACGCCGGCCACGATAAAGCTGCCGTCGATCAGCGGTGCGGAGCGCTGACCGCCCGGGCCGAAGACGAACAGCGCGATGCCGACCATGACGAAATGCAAGGCGACCGAGACGATCATCAACACCAGCACGGAGGCGGCGGCGATCGGCTGGTACACCAAACGGTAGAGCAGGGGGCCGCAGGCACCGACCACTGCGATCGCGATCACGGCTTTGAACACCAGCGGCAGATCGAGTTGAGCGCCGATGAACGCCAACGCCGCGATGCCGAGTGGCAGCACGGCGCGCCGCAAGGCCGGGAGCAGCACCGCGATGCCGCGGCTTCGGCCGTCCGCGATCACGTCGGCGATGAATTGCAGGAGAACGAGGACCGCGAGGAGCGGGATTGTTCCGGGCGTGTGCCCATCCTGCAGCGTCGTGAAGGTCAGCGCACTGAAAGAGACGAACTCGCCTTGCGGGACGAAGATCGCGCGCGTGACCGAGAACAACAGTACGATTGCGACCGCCAACAGGGCATAGACGAGGCCGTTGGCGATGCCATCCTGGGCGAGGTAGAGCGCGACGAAAAGGTTCACGAAGATGCTCCGGCCGGAACGCGGTGGCGCAGGCGGAAGGAGTTTTCCGCCCGCGCCTTTCGCTTACTTGACCAGCGACCAGCTGCCGTTCTTGACCGCGATCATGACGATGCTGCGCTGATCGAAGCCGGAATGATCCTTTGCGGTCATGTTGTAGACGCCCTGGGCGCCGGTGAGGTCTTTGACCTCTTCGAGCGCGTCGCGAAGCGCCGCGCGAAACTCCGGGGTGCCGGGCTTTGCCTTGGTGGCGGCCACCGGAACGGCGCGCTCGAGCAGCAGCCCGGCATCGTAGATGTTGGCGCCGAACGTGCCGGGTTCGACGTCATAGATTTTCTTGTAGGCCGCGATGTAGTCGAGCGCGACCTTGCGCGATGCGACATCGTCACCGATCTCGGACAACACCAGCATTGGGCTTGCGGCGAGGAAAGTGCCTTCCACCTTCTTGCCGCCGATCTTCAGGAACTCCGGCGTCGCAGCGCCATGGGTCTGGTAGATCTTGCCGGCAAAACCCTGGTCGACCAAGGTCACTTCGGGCAGCACGGTCGCAGCACCAGCGGCGCCGATCAGCACGGCGTCGGGAGATGCCGCGCGGATCTTCAGGGCTTGGCCGGTCACAGAGGTATCGGTGCGGGCGAAGCGCTCCTCGGCGATGATCTTCAGGCCGGCCGGCTCGGCGGCGGCCTTGAAAGCGGCCGCAAAATTGTCGCCGAGCGGATCGCTGGTGCCGATGAAGGCGACCGTCTTGATGCCGGTCTTCTTCATATGCGCGACGATCGCGTCCATGACGAGGTTATCATTCTGCGTCGTCTTGAATACCCAGCGCTTCTTGTCGTCCATCGGCAGCACCACCGCCGTGGTGCCGACCGGCGCCAGCATCGGGGTCTTGGCGTCGGCGATGAACGGGAGCACTGCGACGGCATTGGGCGAGCCGGACGGACCGATCAGCGCGTCGATCTTGTCGTCGATCAGCATCTTCTGGACGTTCTTGGTCGCCTGCGTCGGATCGCTGTTGTCGTCCATGTAGATATAATCGACGGCGACGTCGCCGATCTTCTTCGGAAGCAGCGCGGCTGTGTTCTTCTGCTGCACGCCGACCACGGAGACCGGGCCGGTCGAGGAAGCGATGACGCCCACTTTCATCTGGGCACTGGCGGGGAATACGGTCGCGGTCAGCAGCGCCGCCGCGGCAATAAGTCTGAGCACGACACGATCCTTTCACATTCTTTATGACGGCCGCGAAAGCGGCACGGCGTGCCGAGCTGCCGGCACTCCGGCTGCCGGGCTGTGGCTCTCTGCCGGCGGCTTCAAATTACTCGCATATTCACTAGAACAATCAAGCAAGTTAATTCGGCTGAATCCGCCGCTTCTCGCGGCAAGCTGCATGATTAGCAGTCAGTTGAGTACTAATCCCGGCCGTCGTCGCGCGTGGAGCGGCGGGAAGTCACATTATTATGGCGACAGGTTCTCGAAGATGCGGGCCGACAGCGAATTGAGCAATTGCACCTCGGTCTTGGTCAAGCCGCGCAGCGCTTCCTTGAAGACGTGTTTGGTCTTTTCCCGGGTCTGTTCGAGGAGGGCGAGGCCCTCTGGAGTGATCATGACCTCGGTCGAGCGCGCATCGGCGCTCGACGTGCGGACCGTCACCAGGCCCTCGCTGACCATGCGCGTGATGGTCTTTGCCATCGTGGAAATATGCGCCACGCAGTCCTCTGCGATTTCGGACACGGTAATAGGTTCGCGCTCAGCAAGGAGGCTCAACACGCGCCAGCGCGCCATATCGATGCCGGATGGCTTCAGCACCGCGTTCATACGCGCGTAGTACCGGGCGAGCATGCGAACGGTATGGTAGAAGGGGGAGCGGCTGGCGAGGAAGCGGCTGTCCTCGGCCCTCACATGGCGCTTGATCTCGTCCAATTCGGTCTTTCGCATTTGTCTCGGTTCCGTCGGACGTTCCTCATCCGGCTGCCGTCCTTAGCAACACCAGATTGCATAAAGCAAGGCAGCTGTGCTGCGCCACCCTCGCCGTCCTGTGCGTGTGCGAACGGGCTGGCGCTTAGTTTGCGTTCGGCAGGGAGGGCCGCGAGTTGGTCGTCTGCTGCTGCCGCGCGCGTGCGCTGCAAGGTCGTTAAGCAGGCACTCACGGAATAATCTTTGTGCAATGAAGCTAGATTTTTCGCTGGAAATTTCCACTAATTGGCATTCTTATCCTATCGATGTCTGGACAATGAGGCTCGACCGATGACGCCACCGCTTGCGACGATCGCCAGAGAGACGGAGGCAGCCGCTGCAGCGCAGAGCCTGCCGGCGCTGCTCGCCGAGATCAAGGCGCGCCGCTCCGAGTTCGTCGCCGCACAGAAGATTCCGGACGACATCATCGAAGGGTTCAAGCGGATCGGCGTCTATCGCGCCATGGTCGCCAAGCGGTTCGGCGGCGAGGAGCGTTCGCCGGCGGAGTTCTGCCGCCTGATCGAGGCGATTTCGGAGGCGGACGGTTCGGCCGGCTGGGTGGCGAGCTTTGGTAGTGCCGCCGGCTATCTCGCCGCCTTGCCAGAGGAAACGCTGCGCAAGGTCTATGCGAAGGGGCCCGATGTCGTGTTCGCCGGCGGATTGTTTCCGCTGCAGCCCGCCAAGCGCACGTCCGGCGGTTTCCTGGTCAACGGTGTCTGGAAATTCGGCAGCGGCTCGCCGGGTGCGGAGCTGATCGGCGTCGGCATCACCGTGGATGGCGATTCCACCGGCGGCCTGCCGCGCGTGGCTGTCATGCCCGCTGAGAAGGTGATGATCCGTCAGAACTGGGACGTCATTGGTCTGCAAAGCACCGGCAGCCATGATCTGATCGTCAACGACGTCGTGGTGCCGGAAGAATGGACCTTGATCCGCGGCGGCAAGGCCACGCTCGATCTGCCGATCTATCGTTATCCGTCGCTGGCCTTCGCGGCGCAGGTGCTGGCGATCGTCGCGATCGGCGTCGCGCGTTCGGCGCTGGACGATGTCAGTGCGATGGCCGGGACGCGCGGTTCGATCACCGGCGCGCCCGTCATGGCCGATCGTGGCTACGTCCAGCTCGAAATCGCGCGCGCCGAGGCGCTGTTGCGCTCGGCCCGCGCCTTCTTCTATGAGGCGACGGAAGAGTTGTGGAGCGAAGTGGTGAACGGCGCGCCGAACCAGAAGACTGTCACCCTGATGCGGCTGGCGGCAACTCATGCGGCGCGGTCGGGCGCGGACGTCGCCCGTATCGCCTGCGGTCTCGCCGGCACGGCTTCGATCTACACCTCGCACAATCTGGCGCGAGCAATGTGCGATAGCCTCGTCGTCGCGCAGCACGCCTTTTTGAGCGAGGGCACGATGCAGAGCGCGGGCCGGGTGCTGCTCGGGCTGCCGACGCAGCCGGGCTTCCCATAAACTGTCTTTAAACTCCAATTCGATCCGAGGCGTCCTCAAGGATATCAGCTGATGACCACAACCGCCGAAGCCAACGTCGACATTCGCCCGCTGATCCAGCCCGACCGTGCCAAGACCACGCTCTATACCGACCCCGAGATATTCAAGACGGAGATGCGCAAGGTCTTCGAGAACACCTGGGTCTGGGTCGCGCATGAGAGCGAGATCGCCAATCCCGGCGACTTCAAGACCGCGCAGGTCGGTTTGCATCCGGTGATCGTCGTGCGCGACCGCAAGGGCGCCATTCACGTGCATGTCAATCGCTGCCGGCATCGTGCGGCCACGGTGTGCGAAGTGGCAAAGGGCAAGACCAACAGCTTCGTCTGTCCGTATCATGGCTGGAGCTACGGGCTCGACGGCTCGCTGCGCGGCGTTCCCTATGAAAAGGGCTATGAGGGCGTGCTGGATCGGGCGAAGTTTCCGCTGCGCTCGCTGCGGGTGGAATCCTATGCCGGCATGATCTTCGCGACCTTCCGCGACGACATCGAGCCGCTGGTCGATTTCCTCGGCCCGGCCAAGAAGTGGATGGACCTGTTCATGAAGCAGGGCGCGGGCTATCCGGTCACGACCCTCGGCGAGCACAAATTCCGCTTTCCCGGCAACTGGAAGATCCAGCTCGAGAACACCACGGATGCCTATCACTTCCCGCTGGTGCACAAATCCTTCCTGACCGCGGTCGACAGCGAGACGCAGACCACGCTCGACATGATGAACAATGGCGGCTTCGTCGAAGATCTCGGCAACGGCCACAGTGTCATGGTGATGATCCCCGAACTGATCGATCTGGAAGACAATCTGGAGGCGCCGATCCCGGAGAAGTTCAAAGATCTCGCCGCCGAGCTCGCCAGGGATTACAGCGATCTGGAAGTCCGCCGCATCGTCCGTGCGGTCGGCGGCTCCGGCTTCAACCTCAATCTGTTCCCGAATGTCGCCTGCTCGATGGCGTTCTTCCGGGTGCTGCAACCGGTATCCGTGGAAGAAACCGAAATCCGTCACATCGCGATCGGCATGAAGGGCGGACCGGCCGCGGCGAACCGCGCGCGCATGCGGCTGCACGAGTTCTTCCAGGGGCCGATGGGATTCGGCAGCCCGGATGACGCCGAGGTGTGGGATCGCGTGCAGCATGGCGCGCAGGGCGACCACGATCTGTGGCTGATGCTCAATCGCGGCCTGCCGCAGGAAACCGCGATGCCGGACGGCCATCGCCGCGGCGACGTCAGCGCAGAAACCGGCATGCGCGCGGCCTATGCGCAATGGACCAAGATGATGGCGGCCTGAGAGAGGACGAACAACATGACCCAGGCGATCACCCTTGACGAGGCCATGACCTTCACTTGGTATGAGGCCGACCTGCTCGACAATGCCGAATACGACGAATGGCTGTCGTTGTGGACGTCCGATGCCCATTATGTGGTTCCGATCGAGCCGGGAGAAACCGATTTCGAGAACACGCTGAACTACGCCTATGACGACCACTCCATGCGCCAGAAGCGTGTCGACCGCCTGCGCAACGGCCAGTCGATCTCGACCTCGCCGGTGGCGCGCACCGTGCGGGTGCAGTCGCGCTTCCGGATCCTGAAAACCGATCCGACGGCCTGCGAGCTGCGCTGTGCGCAGATCCTGACCGAATTCCGCCGCGGTCGCGAACGCAACTACACCGCCGACATCGAGTTCAGCCTGGTGCGCGGCGGCGACGGCAAGCTGAAGATCTCGCGCAAGGTGGTGCGCCTGATCAACTCGACGGACGCGCTGACCGGCATCGGGTACATCCTGTGACGGCGATCGGTGAAGAGAAGCGGGCTGCCGTCGTCACCGGCGCCGGCAGCGGTGTCGGCGAGGCGATCGCGCGCGTGCTGCATGGCGGCGGCTATCGCGTCATGGTCGCCGATATCGATGAAGCGGCGGCACAGCGTGTCGTCGCCGAACTCGATCCGTCCGGCACGACTGCGCTGGCGCAGCGGCTCGACGTGCGCGAGAAGCCGCAATTCGCGGCGGCGCTGCAAGCAGTGCTCGCGCAATGGGGGACGGTGCACGCCCTGGTGAACAATGCCGCCGTCACGGTGGCGCGTCCGGTGATGGAGATCTCGCCGGAGGAGTTCGACGCCGTCATCGCGGTCAACCTGCGCGGCACCTTTCTCGGCTGCCAGGTGTTCGGCAGCTATTTCAAGACGCGCGGCCACGGCCGCATCATCAATATGGCCTCGCTCGCCGGCCAGAACGGCGGCACAGCGACCGGCGCGCACTACGCTGCATCCAAGGGCGGCATCATCACGCTGACCAAAGTGTTCGCGCGCGACCTCGGGCCATCGGGGGTGACCGTGAACGCGATCGCACCAGGCCCGATCGATTCGCCGATGGTCCATCGCACGCTGTCGCCCGAGCGGCTGGAAGCCGTGAAGGCGACGATCCCGGTCGGCCAGATCGGGGACGCCAGCTTCATCGGCAAGCTGGTGTTGCAATTGGCCTCGCCCGAGGCGGCATTTGCGACGGGCGCGACCTGGGACGTCAACGGCGGCATCTATCTGCGTTGAGCAAAGATTAAAGTGAGCATGAGTGAACAGACGCTGGATGTCGTCGTCGTCAGCCGCAGCGAGCCGGCGGAGGACATCGTCGTGCTCGATCTCGCGGCCGCGGCCGGAGCCAGCCTGCCGCGGTTCGAGCCGGGCGCGCATGTCGATGTCCATCTGGGGCCCGATCTGATCCGGCAATATTCGCTGTGCGGCGATCCGGCCGATCGTTCGCGCTATCAGCTCGGCATCCTGCTGGCCGCAGGCTCGCGCGGCGGCTCCGCCGCGATCCACCGGGACGTGCACGCCGGCGATCACTTGCGGATCGGCGTGCCGCGCAACCTGTTTCCGCTGCAAGCCGCGGCCAGCAAGACGATCCTGATCGGCGGCGGTATCGGCGTGACGCCGCTGCTGGCAATGGCGCGGCATTGTGCCGCCCACGCCAAGGATTTCACGCTGCATTATTGCGCGCGCAGCCGAGCCAAGGCCGCGTTCCTGGATGTGCTCGAGGCAGCACCGCTCGCCGCGCACAGCTGTTTGCATTTGGACGACGGCCCCGAAGCCCAGCGCTTCCTGCCGGAGCGCGACTTGCCGGCGCCCGCAGCGGGCACTCACCTTTATGTCTGCGGTCCCGCTGGATTCATGGAATGGGTGATCGGCGAGGCGCATCGGCTGGGCCACCCCGAGGCGCAGATCCATCGCGAATATTTCGAAGCCGATGTGGATACCTCGGGTGATGCCTTCGAGGTGAAACTCGCCAAGTCCGGCAAGAGCGTCATGGTTCCGGCCGGCGTCCCGATCGTCAAGGCGCTCGCGGAGATCGGGGTCAAAGTTGAAGTGTCGTGCGAGCAGGGCATCTGCGGCACCTGCATGTGCACGGTGCTGGAGGGGGTGCCCGACCACCGCGACAACTATCTGACCGACGAGGAGAAGGCAGCCAACGACCAGATCCTGGTGTGCTGTTCTCGCTCGAAGACGCCGACGCTCGTGCTCGATCTCTGAGGGCGGAATGACTGTGATGAGCCCGATCGGCCAAAACGAATTCCGCGACGCGATGAGCCGGTTGGGAGCCGCCGTGAATGTGGTGACGACCGACGGTCCCGCCGGCCGGCATGGGTTGACGGCCTCGGCCGTCTGCAGCGTGACGGATACCCCACCGACCTTGCTCGTCTGCGTCAACCGGCAGGCCGGCGCGCATGCCCATCTCGTCGAAAATGGCGTGCTGTGCGTCAACGTCCTGACCGGCCGGCACGAGGCGCTGTCCGGCGCATTCGGCGGCAAGGGGCTGGAGATCACCGAGCGTTTTGCGCGGGCGTCGTGGCGGGCGCTGACCACAGGCGCGCCGGTGCTGAGCGATGCGTCCGTCAGCCTGGATTGCAGGATCGTGCGCAACGAGGAGGTCGGCACCCACACCGTGTTCTTCTGCGAGGTGGTCGATGTTGCGATCGCGACCGATCCGGAAGGTCTCATCTATTTCAACCGTGCCTATCATCACCTGAATGCGGCCGCGCCGGCGCTGCCGGCCAAGGAGCAGGAGACCACCTGAGATGAAGCTGGAAGATCTGGCGGCCAAGCTGGAGGCGCTTGAGAAACAGGTTGAAGTGCTGCGCGCGGAAGCCGACATTCGCCGGGTTCAGGCCCGCTACATGTTCCTGTGCGATACCCCATGCCCGGAGGCCGGCGCGGACGACGATGCCGAGCGGATCAACCGCATCATGGAGCTCTACACCGAAGACGCGATCTGGGAAGGCGTCGGCTCCTATTATGACAACCAGTTCGGCCGTATGGTCGGCAAGGCCGCGATCCGCAAGCATTTCGAGGGCTTCTGGGGCACCAAGCGCGATCCCGCGCTGGTGCTCAACGTGCATTACCTGACCTCGGAGCAGATCCATGTCCGCGGCGACGAGGCGGATGGTCAATGGGTGCATTGCCAGCCCTGGATCTTCAGCGACGGCTCGTCGCTGTTGCGGTCGAGCCGGCTCAACAACGCCTTCCGCAAGGAGAACGGCGTCTGGAAACTGGCGCGGACGCGGACCGAGAACGTCTTCGTCGCGCCGCTGACATCCGGCTGGGCGGAAAGCATTCCGGAAAAATCGGTGTTGATGCGCGCCTGAGCCGCATCAACCTCATTTGTCACGAGATCAGGAGCCATCATGTCCGTTTCAGCCAGTCCATTCACCGCCGCCGCGGCCGCCGAGGCCGATGCCCTGCATCGGCTGCTGCAGGCCTGGTTTCGTGCCGAAGGCAGCAACGATCCGGCGCCGATCCTCGCCCGCTTCGATGAGGGGTTCACGATGGTCTCGCCCGCCGGCAAGCTGGTGACTTACGCGCAGTTTGCGGGCGGGCTGCCGTCCATGCGCGGCTCGCGGCCGACGCTGATCATGGAGATCAGCGAGGTCGTCGTGCGGCATGTCAGCGACACGACTGCGCTCGTCACCTATCACGAGCGGCAGATCCAGGACTCCGGCACCACCGAGCGGGTCTCGACTGCACTGCTGCTCAGCCGCCCCGATCGTCCGACGCCGGTGTGGCGCCATCTGCAGGAAACTTGGATCGCGTAGGCGCGAGCGGGAGAGGGAGGCAGCGTCATGGCCGATCGGGCGGAGATGTGGCGGCTCTATGCGTTCCGCGGCTACAAGGTTCGCGTCGTCCAGCAATGGCGCGATCCGTTCGGCGTGTCCCATGTCCGCATCGAGACCGCGGACGATAACGGCGCGATGGCGGAGGGCATGCCGGAGACTGTGTTCATGAAGGACGCCAGCCTTATTGCCGAGTAGCCTGACGCATGGAGGCGCCGTTCCGCGACGCAGGCCGACGCGATCTCCGCGCACGATTTCACCGTCTCGCGGCGCGTCTGCGTCCGAGCTATCAACTTCGTTTCACCCTCTCACCACGAAGAGGGCGCCGGGAATGCCGGGTGAAGGCCTCACCCATGGCCCGCCTGCAGAAAAGAAAGCAGGCGGCAGTCACCACAGGTTTAGCCGGATCAACCGGCATTCCCTGCGCGATAGTTTGACGGCGTATACGTGATCTCCCCGGGGATCGGCTTTCTTGTCCCCGTCATCGGCGCGATGCATCATCCGCATCCTCGCCAACTTAGCGCCAGCACCGAGGCGCCAGAACCACACGATTTGGCCATGCGCACCGATGCTGTTCGTCGGCATGGATGAACCATGCTGCAACGCCGGTGCGCCTACCGCATCCCGCACTCAACGTCCGTGACGATCGCGATACGTCCCTCAACGAGGCGGGATGGCAGAATAGAAACATGAATTCTGAAAAAGCGAAAGAAAAATTTTGCGCCGATGGGGGGCGGATCGGCCGATCTATTTGAACGGCTTCACGAAATGAATGTTTCAGGGCGCGCCATTCGGCGGCGACATATCGCCGACGGGCAGGCATAGCAAGTGCCGGCCGCACAACGTCGTACTGATGGTTTGCCCGTCGGGTCGGATGCTCAAGGGACCAATGTCCAAGGCGAGGTAGACCCGTTCGCCGTCCGTCAGCGCGATCTCGCCCTGCTGCTCGTGGCGGATCGCATGCGCCATGACGCGCAGCCTGGGATCGCTGAGGCCGTGCCATTCCTGCCCGAGCTTGGCGGTCGCGATCCAGTTCGATTGAGCGGGAGTCATATTGCGACAACATTTGATTCCGAAACCGCACGTCAAAGCCGCGTCACCCGACGAATTTGCACAGTGGCGACGACAGCAACTCGATGCCGTTCGCAAACGTCATAGCGCGAGTTATCTCGACGGCAGACCATCGCATGTCCCACTTCGACAACGGCGGCCATGATCAGTCGCGGTCGAAAGCTCAGATCCCGATATTCGCCTTTAAGTTGAATCTTGAGCTTCGCGATGCGGAAGGTGAAATCCGTATCTGTCCGCAGTCGCGGCAGACGTGGCTTGCGATTGTCGAGGATCAGGTCCTCATCAGTTCCAATTCCGAACGGCTCCGACCGTAGCAAGGAGGCGAGCGAATTGGCCGACATGTTCATGGGACCGGAGCGGGACGCCTTCGGATTCCTACTGCCAGGGGCGATCCGCCGATTGAAAGGGACAATTTACCATGTGTGGAGGGCTTCGAGCCCCGGGGCGACCGATTCGGGCTGGCGCCCCCCGCCAGCGCCGCACAACGCGAACGGAAGGATCAGGAACCGAAGACCAGTGCTCTGACTTAGGCTTGAGGCGACCAACGGCCTGCGAGCTGGCCGTCGCGCGATTTTTGGGGTGTTTAGCTGTAAAATGTAACTTGTGGTTGTTGACAACCTCCGGTATCCTCCGGATACCCATGACGGCCACTCTGCGCTAGACATAGCGTAGCCCTCTTGGGCGTTTCCTCCCTGGACTTGGGCCGCCTGCATAATCGTGCAGGCGGCCTCTCTTTTTGATCTGCATCAAATTGATCTACGTCAAATCCGGGCGATGGAATTCGTCGGCTAGCGAGCAATCGGCAAATGTCGATTCGTGTTAGTGCGGGCCGATGCTTCGGCCGTTTAGCTAGCGATCGCGAGCCGCAGCGACGATTGCATCTCCGGCCCGGCCGACAAGCCATCACGGCGATCGATCCCGATAATGAGTTGAATGGTCGCGCGCGCCCGCGTGTTTGGGGCGCATGTGATAACGCCTCTCTACACCAATGAAGAGCTCGTCAGCCGCGCTGATACATCACTGCCAAGCCGGACGTGAGAATCTTGATGATTTGGCGTGGAGCTCTCCGAAGTCCGCCCAGAACGCGGCTGATCTGTCGACGGGCATCACGTAGTCCTTGGTCTTTGTGGACGAGTTCGACGGCTGATGCTCTATCAAGTGTACCGCGCGTCCATGGCTCCGCCGCGGGATGCGTCGAGCGCGCAGAATGGCACAGCGGCGTTATGGGGCAATCCCGGCGATAGCCCTGCGGCGAGACGGGAGCGGCGCACACGAAGCGATTCATGGGGGCGATCTCGCCTGGCGTCGCGAGCTTGTCGCCGCGTAGTTTGTCGCGCTTCAGATCGGCGAATTGGTCGTCCAGTCTTAACCTCCTCACGCGGAGTTCATCGGCGTTGCAATGCGGCATGAGTCGAGACCAGGTTGATCCCGCTCCGCAACCCATGCGAATGAAACGGGGATGCCGGCCAGGCGTAATGGTCGCCCGTTGGACGAGCGAGAATCTGCCGAGCGCCACGGAGATCGCGAAGAAGTCTGTTTCCGCCTAGCAGCCGGCCACGCGAGGTCCGAAGGGCGCTCCGGCTAGAAAAAAAGAGCCGCCAGACAAATGGCGGCAACGGCGACAAAGGGGAGAAACATGAAGCTCAAGGCCATCTTGATGGGCTGCATGGCGACGATGCCGCTCATGTCAAGCGATGTCGCCGCCGCAGCCGAGATCGAGATTTCTGCCCACGACATCGGCGGCCAGGTGAGTGGGACCAACGGTCCAGAAGCCGGCGTCTGGGTGATTGCCGAGACCAGCGATCTGCCGACCAAATACGCCAAGGTCGTCGTCACCGATGACCAAGGTCGCTACGTGATCCCCGAACTCCCCGATGCGACCTACAAAGTTTGGGTCCGCGGCTACGGACTGCAGGACACCGCGCAGATCGAGGTGCGGCCGGGCAGGGCGGTCGATTTCAATGCGGTGCCGTCAGCATCGCCAGCCGCTGCTGCGCAGCTCTATCCCGGTATGTACTGGTATTCGATGCTCGACATTCCCGCGCCCGAGGAATTTCCCGGCACGGGCGACAAGGGCAACAAGATGCCTGAGACGATGAAGTCGCAGGCGCAGTGGGTGGATACGGTCAAGAATGCCTGCCAGTCCTGTCATGCGTTGGGATCGCGCGGTATCCGCGAAGTGCCGAAGGTCTTCCTAGAAGGGCACAACTCGCAGGAGGCCTGGGCGATTCGAACCCAGGCCGGCCAGGCGATGGAATACATGGCCACGGTGGTTGGCAGCATGGGACCGGACAAGGTCTATGCGCTATTCTCACAATGGACCGACCGCATCGCGGCCGGCGAGCTGCCGTTCGACAAGCCGGAGCGGCCGAGGGGCGTCGAGCGCAACGTCGTCTACACCATGTGGGATTGGGCGTCGCCGACGCACTATCAGCATGATGCGATCTCGACCGACAAGCGCAATCCGAGCGTCAATGCCAATGGTCTCATCTACGGCTCGCCGGAGGAGAGCACCGACCTGATCCCGACACTCGATCCGGTCAAGAACGTGGCTTCGACCATCACCGAGCCCTATCTCGATCCCAACACGCCGTCGTCGACGGATGCGCCACGTGGCACCTCGGCCTATTGGGGTGACGATCCGATCTGGGACGGCCACACCAGCATTCATAACGTCATCATGGACGAGCAGGGCAAGGTCTGGTTTACCGCGCGCCTGCGGCCGCCGCAGAATCCCGACTATTGCAAGCAGGGCTCCAGCCATCCGTCCGCGCAGGTCGACCCGCAGGCCACCTCGGTGCGCCAGCTGTCGCGCTTCGATCCCGCGACCGGACAATGGGATCTGATCAACACCTGTTTCTCGACCCACCATCTCTACTTCGGGCACGATCCGAACGATACGCTGTGGATGAGCGCGGGTGGTCCCGGCCTCGGCGGTGGTCTCGTCGGCTGGCTGAATGTGAAACAGTTCCGCGAGACGCGCGATGGTGTCGCCGCGCAAGGCTGGACACCGCTTGTGATCGACACCGATGGCAACGGCAAGCGCGATGTTTACGTCGGGCCGAAGGATCCGCTCGACCCGGCCAAGGACAAGCGTGTCGTCGCCTCCTTCTACGGCATCATGCCGAGTCCGGTCGATGATTCGATCTGGGGGCAATCGATGGACCGCGGCTTCTCGCGCATGGATCAGCCCGGCTACATCATCCGCGTCGTGCCCGGAGCCGATCCGGCCAACACGGCGCTCGCTGAGATCTATCAGCCGCCGGAGGGCACGTTTGGACCACGCGGTATCGATATCGGGCTGGATGGTGTGGTATGGACTGCACTCTCCAGCGGGCATCTCGCGAGCTTCGACCGCAGCCTGTGCAAGGGTCCGCTGAACGGGCCAGGCACTGCCGAGGGCAAGCAATGTCCGGAAGGCTGGAAAGTGTACCGGATGCCGGGTCCGCAGTTCAAAGGGCTGGATCCAAAGGGCAGCGCCAATCACGCCTATTATCTCTGGGTCGATCGCTTCAACATTCTCGGCCTCGGCGCCAACGTGCCGATCGCTTCCGCTAACGGCGGCGAGTCGCTGCTTGCCCTGGTGAACGGCGAATTCGTCACCTTACGCGTGCCGTATCCGCTCGGCTTCTTCACCAAGAACGTCGATGGTCGGATCGACGATCCCACAGCAGGCTGGAAGGGGCGCGGCCTTTGGACCACGTCCGGCACCCGTGCCAATTTCCATGGCGAGGGCGGGAAGGAGGCTTATCCCAAGGTGTTCAAGGTCCAGATGCGGCCTGATCCGCTCGCGCATTGATGTCCGTGATCATTCAAAATGGAGTTTGTCATGACCATCACCTCTCGACGCAATCTTCTCACGGCGGCTGCGGGCGCGGCTGCGGCTGTCGCCTCGGAAGCGCTCCCTGCTGCGGCCCAGGGCGGCCCTAAGCCGATCTTTATGGTGCCGGCAACGACGATCCCGATCGCGGGCGAGGACGGGGTGTTTCCGGTCCGCCGGATCTATTGCATCGGCCGCAACTATGCGGCGCATGCGATCGAGCGCGGCTCCGACCCGAATCGCGAGCCGCCATTCTTCTTCCAGAAGCCGACCGATGCGATCCAGAACGTCGCGATCGGCGAGGTGGCCGATCACCCCTATCCGTCACTGACCAAGAACTATCATCACGAGGTCGAACTGGTTGCCGCGCTGAAGTCCGGCGGCACCAATATTCCATCCGATGCGGCGCTCGACCACGTCTATGGCTACGCGGTCGGTCTCGACATGACCCGGCGCGACCTGCAGAACGGCATGGCCGCGGAGAAGAAGCCCTGGGAGATCGGCAAGAGCTTTGATCATGCCGCGGTGCTCGGGCCGATTCATCCGGTCGCGAAGGTCGGGCATCTGAAAATGGGAGCAATCTCGCTCGCCGTGAACGGCGTGGTGCGGCAGAACTCGAACCTCGACAAGATGATCTGGAGCGTTGCCGAGCAGATTTCGAAATTGTCCGAGGCCTTCGAGCTGAAGGCCGGCGACATCATCTATTCCGGCACGCCGGAGAATGTCGGTCCGGTGGTGAAGGGCGACGTATTGTTGTGCAAGCTCGAGGGCCTGCCGGACATGTCGATCAAGATCGTATAGGCGTGCCAACCCGGCGTATGCGTGTGCGCTGACAAGAAAATGCCCCGCTCGCAAGAAGCACAAGCGGGGCACCAAGTCGTCAGGAAGGAACGCTTCCAAAAGGGACGCCCGTCGGCGTTCCCCTAGTTCAGCAGCGTCGTGGCTTACGCTGCTTTCGCTTTCGCCACGTGGGTGGCGATTGCATCCATCAGGGCCGGCGACAGGCAGTCATAGGGCTCAAGCCCGAGCTCCTTGAGCCGCGCTCTGATCGCGCCCATCTGCTCCGGCTTGACGCCGGATTCGATGACTGAGGAGACGAAGGCAGCGAACCCGGGGGCAGCCGAGCCTTGTTCTTGGAACAGCTCGGGATGGATGAAGTCCAGGCCATAGAACGGGTGGCCCGTGTTCTCGATTCGGCCGTACATATGCGTGCCGCATTCCCGGCAGGCATAGCGCTGGATCACCGCGGAGGGATCGACGATCTGCAGCTTGTCGCCGTTCTCCAGCACGGTCACGTTCTGCCGCGGTACCACCGCGACGACGGAGAAGATCGCGCCTTGGGGTTTCCAGCACTTCGTGCAGCCACAGGCGTGATTGTGGGCGACGTCACCCTTGACGCCGACCTTGACCGGCCTGTCCTTGCACTTGCAGACCAAGGTCCCACCCGCGAAGTGGCCCGAGCCCTGCTTGACACCGTTGTCGACCGAGGGGTGAATGTGAACAGTCATGGCGCAATCCTCCTAGTGCTTGCCGTTGGTGAGTTAGTAGACGACGACGGAGCGGATCGACTTGCCCTCATGCATCAGGTCGAAGCCCTTGTTGATCTCTTCGAGCTTCAGCGTGTGGGTGATCATCGGATCGATCTCGATTTTTCCGTTCATGTACCAGTCGACGATCTTGGGCACGTCGGTGCGGCCGCGCGCGCCGCCGAACGCGGTGCCCTTCCAGACGCGGCCGGTGACGAGCTGGAACGGACGGGTAGAAATCTCCTTTCCGGCCTCGGCGACGCCGATGATGATCGAGACGCCCCAGCCGCGATGACAGGCTTCCAGAGCCTGTCGCATCACCGCGGTGTTGCCGGTGCAATCGAAGGTGTAGTCGGCGCCGCCGTCGGTCAGTGCGGTGAGGTGCTGGACGATGTCGCCCGAGATCTTCTTCGGATTGACGAAATGGGTCATGCCGAAACGGCGGCCCCATTCCTCCTTGCTGTCGTTGAGGTCGACCCCGACGATCTTGTCGGCGCCGACCATCTTGGCGCCCTGGATCACGTTGAGCCCGATGCCGCCAAGGCCGAACACCACCACATTGGAGCCGGGGGTGACCTTTGCGGTGTTCACGACCGCGCCGACGCCGGTGGTCACGCCGCAGCCGATGTAGCAGCTCTTGTCGAAGGGCGCGTCCTCACGGATTTTCGCCACCGCGATCTCCGGCAGCACGGTGAAGTTGGAGAACGTCGAGCAGCCCATGTAATGGTAGATGGTCTGACCCTTGTAGGAAAAGCGCGAGGTGCCGTCCGGCATCACGCCCTTGCCCTGGGTCGCGCGGATTGCGGTGCACAGATTGGTCTTCTGGCTGAGGCAGCTTTTGCACTGGCGACATTCCGGCGTGTAGAGCGGGATCACGTGGTCACCCGGTTTCACCGACAGCACGCCGGCGCCGACCTCGCGCACGATACCGGCGCCTTCATGGCCGAGGATCGAAGGGAATATGCCCTCGCTGTCCAAGCCGTCCAGGGTGTAGGCATCAGTGTGGCAGATGCCGGTCGCCTTGATCTCGACCAGCACTTCGCCGGCCTTCGGACCTTCGAGGTCGACCTCGACGATCTCGAGCGGCTTCTTGGCTTCGAAGGCGACCGCGGCGCGCGTTTTCATCTCTAAACTCCTATTCTTTCCCAGGACCGGCAGCTGAAACGCCGCGATCCCCCATCAGTGTTTGCCCATGCAGGAATTTTCCGCTTCCGTGTAGGCTGGCGGCTTATCCTCGTGCTTGGCAGGACGTGCACGTCCCCACGCATCATTAGCGCGAGCGCGCAAATAGACATAGATGTCATCCATGTAGCAGGCGACATTTGGATTGTCGCCGAAGGCTGGCATGACGTTCTCCTGGGCGGTGCTGACGTTCTTGCGACCGCTGGCGACGACGCCGAGGAAATCACCATAGCTCATCGTCTTCAGCGAATCCTTCAGTGCCGGTGCGTACGTCGATCCCATTCCGTCCGGGCCGTGGCAGACGTGACATTCCGAATGGTAGCGGCGGTATCCCGAGTAGGTGTACCAGTCGACGGTGCCGTCGGCGGCAACCTTGTAGGTCGGGTTTCCGTCCTTATCGAAATATTTGCCATCTTCGGACTTCACCGCAGTCGGATCGCCGGATCCGTCCGCCATGGCAATTCCCACAAAGACATTTCCCGTTCCCGTCGCACCCATTCCTCCGGCTGCCACGCAGAAAACCGCAGCGACCGCAAAGCAGATTTTACGCAAGAGCTTGATCCTTGATTTCGGTGGCAGGCAAACCGGCGCATGAAACAAGTTCATGCGCCGGAAGCTGGCAATCCCGGGTTACTGCGGCAGGGAGAACACGGTGAGCGTGCCGCCCAGCGCAGTGTAGTTGGAGAGCGCCGCGTAACCGCCGACCGCACCGAGACCGGCCGTCGGATCGGTCAAGCCCGCCGCGAGACCGATGCCGGCCCAACCGCCGACACCCGACAAGATTGCGATATACTGCTTGCCGTTGTTCTCATAGGTCGTCACGTTGCCGATGATCCCGGACGGAGTCTTGAACTTGTAGAGCTCCTTGCCGGTCTTGGCGTCGACCGCCTTGAGATAGCCTTCGAGCGTGCCGTAGAACACCACGCCGCCAGCGGTTGCGAGTGCGCCCGACCACACCGAGAAGGGCTCCTTGTTCGACCAGACGATCTTGCCGGTCTTGCCGTCCCAGGCGATGAAGTTGCCCATGTTGGTGTCGCCCTGAGGCGGATACATCGACAGGGTGGCGCCGACATAGGGCTGACCCGCGGTGTAGCTCACCTTGAACGGCTCGTAGTCCATGCAGACATGGTTGGTCGGCACGTAGAACAGCTGGGTGTCGGGAGAATACGCTGCCGGCTGTTCGTCCTTGGAGCCGAGCGCTGCCGGACAGACCCCCTTGGTGTTGACATCCTCGCCGTTATGGTCGGTCGAATATTGAGCGACCACCTTCGGACGGCCATAGGTCGGCGAGTTCTTGTCCATGTCGACGCCGGTGGTCCAGTTCACCTTCGGGTCGAACTTCTCGGCGACCAGGAGCTCGCCGGTTGCGCGATCGAGCGTATAGCCGAGACCGTTGCGATCGAAATGCGTCAGCAGCTTGCGGGGTTGTCCGCCGACTTGCTGGTCAGTGAGGATCATCTCATTGATGCCGTCATAGTCCCATTCGTCGTGCGGCGTCATCTGATAGACCCACTTCGCCACGCCCGTATCCGGGTTGCGCGCGAAGATCGTCATCGACCATTTGTTGTCTCCGGGGCGCTGCTTCGGATTCCAAGTCGACGGATTTCCGGAGCCGTAATAGACGAGGTCGAGCTGCGGATCATACGACACCCAGCCCCAGGTGCAGCCGCCGCCGATCTTCCACTGATCGCCCTGCCAGGTCTTCACGCTGGAGTCCTTGCCGACCGGCTTGCCGAGCGAGGTCGTGCTGGCATCGAACAGGATCTGGTCGTCCGGCCCCTCGGAATAGGCCTTCCACACCTGCTTGCCCGACTTGATGTCGTAGGCGGTCATGCTGCACTGCACGCCGAATTCGCCGCCGGAGGTTCCGACGAGGACCTTGTCCTTGATCACGTAAGGCGCCGAAGTGCCGGTCTGTCCCTTGGACGGATCGCCATTGACGATGCTCCAGACCAGATTTCCGGTCTTGGCGTCGAGAGCAATCAGCTTGTCGTCGGCCTGATGCAGGAAGATCTTGCCGTCACCATAGGAGAGGCCGCGATTGACCGTATCGCAGCACATCACCGGAATGACGTTCGGGTCCTGCTTGGGCTCATACCGCCAGACGATCTTGTTGTCCTGCGACAGGTCGAGTGCATACACCTTGTTGGGGAACGGCGTATGCACGTACATCATGTTGCCGATGATCAGCGGGCCGCCCTCGTGACCGCGGAGCACGCCAGTCGAGAAGGTCCATGCGACCTGCAGCTTCCCAACGTTCTGGGCGTTGATCTGGTTGAGTTTCGAGTAGCGGGTGTTGGCATAATCGCCCGCAGGCATCACCCAGTCTTTGGGGTTCTGTGACATCTTGACCAGCTCATCGCTGGCCAATGCGCCACCCGCGGCAAGCGCCGCGACCGACGTCAGACAGGTTGCGAGCAGTACATTTCGCATCGTCCATCCTCCCATTTTGAACACAGGTCCGCGGGACGCGGCCCAGTCTCATTCTTCAGCACTCATCCATATCCAGTTCGAAATCGGGAAACTTGCCCAAGAGTGAAACTCGTTTGCTCTAGAGTGAACCGAAGTGAAGTTTTTCGAAACAGTTTTGCTTTGCTGGCCCGCAACATACGGCTGCATGTGAATGTTGCAGAGCACCAACGGTCCGGATGCCCCCGACCTTCGACTGAAGGTTGATGTTCTTCTTGACGGCTTTGAAATGAAGTCCGAGGATCGTTCTCGGGCTCGTGGTGCGGCACGAGCAGCGGCGAGTGGGCAAAGCGGCCGGTGGACAAAGCAAATCGGCTGCCCAAAAAAGGGAGTAATTTAGCTTCACTTTCGCCACCCGCCTTTATGCGGCGGGCCGTTGCGTTCGATCTCGAAATCGGTGGATGGACATGCCCGATACGATCCGCTCGCTCAACACGACGGGCTTGACGCCCAGAACCCAGCTCCAGCGATGGTCAGACGCACTGACCGATCTGTGTGGCCGATTTGACGTTGATCCGCTGGAGGGATCGTCATTCAACGGCCGGATTAACTACACGACGATGTCTCGACTGAAGCTTTGCCAGATCGAAGCGAGCCAACATCGCATCGCTCATACGCTGGCACGAGCCCGATCCACCGAGCATCCCTATATCAAGATCCTGTTCCAGACCTATGGCATCTCCTATTTCGAGCAGGATGAGCGGCGCATCGAAATCGGGCCCGGTGATTGTCTGGCCTATGACGTATCCAGCCCGCACACGATCGTCAGCCCCGGATTGACGCGCCATGAGGTCGTCATCGTGCCGAAGGAACTGCTTCACGAGCGCGGCTTTCGTTTGGACAAGATGGTCGCCTGCAAGCTGTCTGCCCGCAGTGGAACCGGACGGATTGCGCATGACGTCGCGCACGCCGCGTTTGACGAAGCCACAAAGCTGTCTCCGCACAGCGCGGTCGGCGTGGCGGAATCGCTGATCGACTTGCTGCTGCTGCCGCTGCGGGAAGCCGATGCGATGTTCGATCGCGGCGGCCCGGAGGCCATCTATATCCGCGCCCAGGCGTTCATCCGCGAGCACCTGCGCGATCCCGATCTGTGCATCGATGAGATTTCAGCGGCTCTTGGCTGTACCAAGCGCTATCTGCACATGGTGTTCAGCGACCGTGGCATGACCGTGAGCGATTATATCTGGCGCGCTCGGTTACAGCACTGTCGTCAGGAACTCGAAACCCAGTCCGGCAAGACAATCACGGACGTAGCGTTCTCTTGGGGCTTTTCCAGCTCGTCCCATTTCAGCCGTGTGTTCCGGAAGTATTTCGGCGTGGTCCCGTCATCCGTCCACAAGGGCGGCCGCGCGGCGACGGCTGGCTGACTCTCTTGAAGTAACTCACGCTCTTGGCGCAGGCCCAACCGCCCTTGCCGCTCTTGCATGCCGAGGGCGGCGCTATCGGGCGCCGCTGTGCAGCACCTTCTGGAATGCATCGCCCAGGATCATCGGCTCGCGCGGCGGCAGATAGGTGAGGCCGGCCGCGCGGCCGAGTTCGGGCAGGGTGCCCGCATCCTGCAGTTCCGAAATCGCACGATCCACCGAAGTCAGCAGATCCGGATTGCCGGCCAGGGCGACATAGCCGCGGTTGACCCCAATCGGATAAAGATAGCCGGAGCCCGTCAGCTTGGTGCCGGAATGGGCGGCGCGATAGGCATCGAAACGTCTGAGGTCGAGCAGGGTCGCGTCGAATTTGCCTTGCTCCAGCGCACCGAGCAGATCGTCGCGCCCGGGCACGACATGGGTGATGTCGTCGATCAGGCGCCCCTTGTCGAAGGTCATCAGGATCGCATCGGCAAGCGTACCGCTCTCGATTGCGATGCGCAGCCCGGCGAGATCGCCGATTCCTGCGACGTGCCGCTGCTTCGCGTCCGGACCCAGCACCACGGTGAGCGTCGAGAACATGTAAGGCTTGCTCGGCGTCAGGACGCCGAGCGGGACACGTCGGCGCCGATCCTCCCGCGTCGCGCCGTCGAAGTCGGGCAACTTCGCGGTCTTGGCCCCCGGCACGACCAGCGCGTCCTGGGTGAAGGCATAGCCGCCGAGCAGTTCGCAACGGCCGTCGGATAGCAGCGCATTGGCTTCGAGCGAAGGGCTCGAGTCCTCGTCGAGCTTGCTCTCGAACCATTGGATTTCGAGCTGGCGGCCGAGGCGATCGGCCACGGCTTGCGCGAGTGCGACATCGAAGCCCGCGCCGGGCTTGCCCCGGTGGTGTGCCGAGAGCGGTGGCAGGTTCTCATCCAGGCAGACCCGCAGCGGCTTGTCGGCGGCCTGTACCGGCAGGAGCGTCGTCAGCAGGAGGGCGGCGGAACAGACTGCTTTCAACGCGCTGCTCATTGCGCCCTCCGACTGGACACATAGGCCCAGAGCGCCGCGATGTCGTCGTCCGTGAGAATGTCGCCCCACGGCGGCATACGGCCGTTCTTGCCTTGCTTCACCGTCGTGACAAAGCGCGGCGGGTCATCGGGAAACCGCCGGAGGTCAGGCGTGATGGTGCCAGAATTGACCATGTTGGGACCGTGACAGTGCGAGCACTTCTGCGCGAACGTCATCTTGCCCTGGTCGATTTTGTCGTGCGCTTCGCCTTCGTCCTGTTGCTGCTGGGCAACCGCGGTCGTGCAAAGCACGACGGCAATCGCCCCGACGGCGGCGAAATGCGCCGCCGTCGACATCAATGCATCTATCTTCACGGGCATTCCATACTTAGTTCTTGACCGCGAAGACCCAGAGAGAACCGCCGGCCGGAACGTTGGCCAGGCGCTCGTCACCGGAGAATAGCGAGTAGACGCCACCGTAGCCTGACGTCACCGCGACATACTGCACGCCGTCCTGCTGCCAGGTCACGGGTTGCCCCTCGATCCCCGAGCCGGTCTGGAACTGCCAGAGCTTCTTGCCGCTGTCGGCGTCGAAGGCTTCGAATTCGCCGGTCAACTGACCTGAGAAGACGATGCCGCTGGCGGTCGACAGCACGCCTGAGAAGCGCGGAATATCGCTCGGCTGCTCCCATTTACTCTTCCCCGTCATGGGATCGATCGCCTTGAGCTGACCGCGCGGACCATTACCCCATTCCCAGAGGTCGGTCAGGTCCATGCCGAGATACCATTCGCCAGCCTTGTAGGTCGCGGGCTCCGTCTTGTAGTGACCGCCGAACACCAGCGTATTGGCATAAGCCAAGCCTGTCTGCGGATTATACGACATCGGCTCCCAGTTCTTGCCGCCGAGAATCGACGGGAAGACGACGACTTTCTTGCCTTCCCGCGCGTCTCGCGTGACGTCGGTCTCGATCGGCTTGCCGGTCTTCATGTCGATGCCGGAAGCCCAGTTCACCTTCACGTATGGATTGGCGGCCAGCAGCTTGCCGTCGGTGCGATCGAGCACATAGAAGAAGCCGTTGCGGTTGGCGTCCATCAGCACCTTGGTCGGCTTGCCTTCGACCTTGATGTCGGCGAGCACCATTTCCGCGACCGAATCATAGTCGAACGGGTTGTTCGGCGAGAACTGGTAGTGCCACTTGATCTTGCCGGTCTTCGGATCGAGCGCCAGCACCGAGCAAGTGTAGAGGTTGTCGCCAGGACGCACCGCTGCGTTGAACGGGCCCGGGTTGCCGACACCCCAATAGACCGTGTTGAGCTCCGGATCATAAGAGCCGGTGATCCAGGTCGAGCCGCCACCAAGTTTCCAGGTGTCGCCCTTCCAGGTGTCGCCGCCGGGCTCGTCCGGGCTCGGCACCGTATGTGTCCGCCACAAATGCTTGCCCGTCGCCGGATCCCAGCCGTCGATGAAGCCGCGCGTGCCGAACTCCGCTCCGGAAACACCGGTCAGCACGATGCCGTCCGCAACCAGCGGCGCGACGGTCATCGAATAGCCTTCCTTGATGTCGGCGGCCTTCTGCCGCCATAGCTCCTTGCCGGTCTTCGCGTCGAGCGCGATCACATTGGCATCGAGCGTGGTCCGAAAGACCTTGCCGTCGAACAGTGCGGCGCCGCGATTGATGATGCCGCAGCAGACGATACGCGGGGTCTCGGCCGGATATTCTATCTTGCTTTTCCAGATCTGCTTGCCGGTCTTTGCATCGATTGCCATCGTGGCGTTGTGCGTCGTGAGATAGATGACGCCCTGGTACACCAGCGGCTGCGATTCCTCGCTGCGGTCGTCGGCAAGGCTGTAATTCCAAACTGGGACGAGATTCTTGATGTTGTCCTTGGAGATCTGTGTCAGCGGGCTAAACCGCTGCAGATTATAGCCCATCCCATAATTCAGCACGTTCGACGTATCTGTCGCACCCTTCACCAACTGATCGGCGGTTTGTGCGTTTGCGCCAAACGATGCAAACATCGCGAGGCCAGCGGCCAGCGCAATCCGTTTCATTCATTTCCTCCCGAGTCTTTTCTCGCGCGCCTATTCTGACGCTGCACGCACAACACTCTGCTCGAAACGAAAAAGCGTCAATACGAAAACGTAAGCAGCGCAATTCGAGGCAGGGCAGTGACGACGCTGAGCCAGATGTACTTATTCCATTAGCTCTAACTCATTCCGCTCCTGGGAAAACGGAATTGGCATGATCGCACCGCCTCTGTGTTGCGATGCGACATGAAGCTTGATTCCTCGAATCTGGCGTTGCGCGAATGGGATCAGGCGTTGATGCAGCCCGATGTCCCGCGTCATGTTGTGGCGAGGCCGACGCCTATTTCGCGGACGAGATTCATGTGAGCGAGGGCAAGACCTATGCGGTCGTTACGGATGACCGGCCTGCTCCGGTCAGATCGGCGTGATTGCAGCCGGCTACTTCGGATTTGCCTGGAATCCTGTCGGCACCCTTCGCGACTCGCACTTGCGAAGGCGCGAACGCGCGACGAGCCTTGACGGCAAGTCCCAAGCGCTGACCCGATCTTGACGGATGTCAGGCCGCCGTGCCTTGAAGCTGCTGGACGAGTACGTCGTCACGGCACGGTTTAATGCAGCGAACGCGGACAGCGACGGAACCCTCGACGCCAGGGAGTTGGCGCGGCCGTCCGGGCATAGGCTGGTGCCTCCGTTGCGACGATAGACGCTGAGCTTTCCGTGGCTTAGCCGCGGGTCTTGCGTTTGACTTGATGCGGTCCTAGCTTCAACATCGGTGCGATGAGCGCGCCAGAAATGAAAGTGTCAGAACTTGGGAGCTTGAAATGGCCTGGAGAACCCCGAAGATCGTCGAAGTGCCGGTGGGCATGGAAATCAACATGTATGCCTGCGCGGCCCGCAAGTAAGCGGCTCGCAAATCAAAAATGAACGATCTGCCAAGCCCGACTGAGCCGGATTGTGCTCACGAGGGCTTGGCAGTTTTGTTTGGTATCGCGATCTCGCGCTTTAGTATTCAGACGCTCTGTGCTCAGACGTTTTGTGTGTCGAACAAGTAGAGATCGACGCCGCCATCGGCGAAATTCGGAAGATCTGCTGCTGCGGCCTTCCCTTCGGACGATCCCATTCCAGCCTTCAACGCGTCCATCGTGTCGAATGTCAGCGTCGCGACCAGATGGATATTGCTCGGACCCGCGGGCCCGGCGACCGGACCACGGCTGATATCATAGGCCGTCAGACCCGGAATCTTCTTTGCCAGCGGGATATGAATATTCGTGTAGTGCTTGTCGAATGCTTCGGCGCTCTTCGGCGTCTTGTACAGCACCAGAACTTTGGCCATTGCGTCATCCTCCCCGTTTTCTTCAAGTTATGATGACTGTTACCATCGCAGTCCTCGGTTCGCGGATCAAGCGCCCGCTCGCCGGCAGCGGATCGCGGATCTGTGATAGGCGGCGTTTATTCCGTCGGGCGTTAGAAACCCCATCGTCCCAAAATCGTATTTGGTATACTTACTGAACGGGTGCGGCGGAAACTTGAGTTCCGATCAGCCGACTCCGCGTACGCTGATCGGAGCATCGAATTCAAAGCAGCACTGAAATCAAGGGTTTGCTCATGCTCTTCAATTCCGAAGTTGGCACATGAGCTTGCCCCGATAGGATACGAACTTCGGAATCGGAGTACTCACTAGCTTCGAAGGATTGCAGGCATGAGCCCAATCGACCTCGTCATCACCATCTGTGCGGTCCTTTCGCCGACCACTTGCGAAGAGACCCATCTCGTGTTCACCGATGGCGGCTCGCTGCGCCAGTGCGCGATGCAGGCACCTCCCTATATTGCGCAGTGGGTCGGCGAGCATCCGAAATGGACGGCCGTGAAGTGGCGCTGCGAATATCCGCACAGCGACGATAAGGCCGAAGGCGCGAGCGCAAATCCGGCGGGTTGAGCTGCATTCGATCTCAGTTCGTGCAGTCCATCAAATCCTTGTCGGCGATCGAGACGATGGCGTCGGCCTTGATCTCGATGTCGCGCACGAAGCACTGCTTTGAGCCGGCATAGCTGATCTTGGCGTCATAGCGCCCTGGCTCGACGCCGGTGAGTCGCAGCCGCTCGTCGTGGTCGACCTCCTTGTCCTTGTCATTGAGGGTCTGATTCGGGCCCCAATTGTTCTGGCCCGTCGGGGACAGTTGAAAACCGGTGATGGTCGCCGTCGTCAAATTCCAAAGACGGATGCCCTTGCCTTGCGCCAGCAGGGCAGCCGGCATGGTCAGACACAAGGCTGCGGTGAGCGCCAGTATTCTTGGCATCACGTCCTCCCGAAACGAGGTTCTTGTCCACCAGCTGTTATCGACGTGCGTCATTGTCCTGCAAGGTCCAATCGTGCCAGATCGGCCTTGGTCGCGGTGATCACCTCATCCGTCCTTGCCGCGCGTGGCGTCTGGATCGGAACGGCGTGGAGGAGACGGGCTGGGCGGGCGGACAGAAAGAACAGCCGGTCCCCGAGCCGCACCGCGTCTTCCAGACTGTGCGTCACCAGCAACGTGATCATCGGCCGGCTGCCGACCAGTGTCGCGATCTCCTCGCGCAGTCGCGAGGCCAAGGCTTCATCGAGCGAGGCCAACGGCTCGTCCAGGATCAGAAAGTCAGGTTCGACCGCAACTGCCCGAGCAATTGCCACCCGGCGGGCAAGACCGAGCGACAACTCGCCCGGATAATGCTCGCGGTGGCCGCTCAACTCGAGCACCGCAAAGATCGCATCGAGCTTGGCCGCATCGATATCGGGCGCCGCCAGGCGGACATTTTGCTCGACGGAGCGCCACGGCAACAGCCGCGGCTCCTGGAATACCATTGCTAGCCGGGCGGTCTCGGGGCGCACGACGTGACCTTCGAAATCGGAATCGAGACCGGCAAGAATCCGCAGCATCGTGCTCTTGCCGCAACCGGAGGGGCCGACAACGACGCCGACTTCGCCGGAATAGAGCGAGAACTCGATGCGCGCGAGCACCTCTTGCCGCTTGCCCGCGGCGTTCGTGAAGCTCTTGCCGGTGATGTCGACGTCAAGCCGCACGAAGCCGCCACCGCGATGCGCGCCGCTCGAACGGCTGTACGAATGAGGTCTCGATCACAAGCACGACCGCCGCGAAGCTCAAGGAATAGGTGAGCAGCAGCGGAATGTCGAACAGCTGAAAGGCTACGCCGATCTCGAAGCCGACGCCGTTCGGCCGCCCCAGCAGTTCTGCGACCAGCACGATCTTCCAGACCAGCGACAGCCCGGACCGCGCCGCGGCTGCAATGTAGGGCGCAAGCTGCGGCAGCAGCACGTGCCGGAAGCTGCGCCAGCGCGAGAAGGCGAATACGTTCGCCATTTCGTCGAGCGTCGGGTCGAGCGCGCGGGCGCCTTCGCGCAAGGTAACGACCGCGGTCGGCAGCTTGTTGATCGCGATGGCGCTGATCGCTGCGACCTCGGTCAACCCCGCCCAAATATAGGCCAGCACTATCACCACCAGCGCCGGCAGGTTGAGCAGCAGGATCAGCCAGGGATCGCCGAGCCGATCGGCCAATCGATGGCGCCCCATCAGGTAGCCGAGCACGGAGCCGACGGCCATCGCCAGCGTGAAGGCGAGCACGACGCGCGCCAGCGTCGCGCCAAGATGCAGGAATAATGCGCCGGACTCCGCTTCCTGCCGCACGACGCGGAGCACCGCGGCGGGGGGCGGCAGTTTGGCGCTGCCGGCGAGCGCGGCTGCGATCCACCACGTCGCTAAAAACAGCACAGAGGATACGAGCCGCAGCACCTCAGTCCCTCGGATCGGGATTGTAGTAGGTGCCGGGGCTGAGCTGCTCAGCGGGGCCCACCAGGTCGCGTCCGCCGGTCTCCGCCAGCACGCGATAGAGCAGGTGGGCATCCGCTTCTTCGTCGGTTATCGCCCGGCGCGGGATACCGTCTCGGTAGCGGTCGCGATAGGCGCGCAGGGTCGCAGCATCCGATGCGCCGGTGAGCGGTGCGATCGTGTCCCATTCGGCGTCGGAGCTGGCGAGAATGTTCTTGGCCTTTGCGGTCACGTCCAGGAAGCGTGCCATCAGGTCGCGATGTGCCTTGGCCCAATCCTCGTCAAAGACATAGCCGACCATTGCAACGCGTCCCTTGGCGCCGAATTGCGGCAGCAGGTCTTCGATGCCGATCAGGCGGCGAAAGCCCTTGGCTTCGAGCGCGGCACAGAAATTCCAAAAGTTGAGGCCGGCGTCCATTTCGCCATCAGCCATCTTCGCCGCGAGCAGAGGCGGCGCCCCATAAGTCACGGTCGCCTGCGATTTGAGATCGAGGCCGCCGCGCTTGGCTGCCGCCTGCAGCAACAGCCAGCTCTTGTCGAGCGGCCCTCCGGCCACTGCGAGCTTGTGGCCCTTCAGATCTGCAAGCTGCCGGATCTGCGAGGACGGCGGGATCATCACGGCGCCGAGCGCGCTCGAATAGGGATAGAACTGCAGCCTGGCGCCGAGAGCTCGTTCCCGCGACACCCACAGCCAGTCGGAGACCATCAGGTCGGCGTTGCCCGCGCGCAATGCGACCTTGCCGGCTTCCGGACTTGCCAGTTCGATCGCCTCGATGGCGAGGTCGGCCTTCTTGTCGAGACCGTGCGCCCGGATCACCGCCAATTCCCAGGCAAAGGTCCCCGTCTTTTGCACTGCAACGCGAATCGTGTCGGCGGCGCCACATGCCGAGATGGGGGCGGCGGCGCAGATAAAAAAACCAAACAACAAACCAAGGAGCTGCTTCATCAGGCGGTACGCCGTTTCCGTCGGTATCGTCTTTTCAGACCGTCAATCATAGCATAGCTTCCCACGTGTACCGCGGGAGGACCAGTATGACGTCTGCTGCTTCACTACGACCGATCGTCGCTGCATGGGTTATCCTGACCGGCATGGTTGTGGCGGCGCATGCCGAGGATATCAACGACTATCCGACCTCGGCGCGGGCCGAATATGTCTTCGGCTGTATGAAGGCCAATGGCGAAACGCGCCAGGCGATCGAGCAGTGCTCCTGCTCGATCGACGTGATCGCCTCGATCCTTCCCTATGACCGCTACGTCACCGCCGAGACGGTGCTCAGCATGTCGCAAGTGCATAGCACTCTCGGCGCGCAGTTCCGCACGTCCGAGCAGGCGACCAACGCTCTCAACGATCTCCGGCGCGCCCAGGCGGAGGGCGAGGTGAGGTGTTTCTGAGCTCGTTCCGCGCTTCCCCATTACGTGCCTGAGCCGTCGACCGGCCATTCATGCTCGAAGACGTGGCCCTGGGTGTCCTTGGCCTCGGCGCGGAATCGCTTGGCGCCATTCGACACATAAGTGAAGCGGATGTTCGGATCTTCCGAGATCGAGATGCCGCCCTCCATCGCGAGCACCAGACTGTCGTCCTGAGACAGGCGCAACTGGTCGATGAAGAAGGCCGGGATATAGAGCTGGGTGAGCTGGTCCATCTGCAGCCCGGAATTGTTGGGATGGCCGATCATCACCTGCGCCTCGCGCGTGCCGCTCGTGGCGCCGTCCGACGCCTGCGTAAACTGCCGGTAGCGCATCTGGCCGATATGTGCCTTGGCCTCCTCGGGGTTCTTCGCTGCGGGCGCCGAGCAGCCGCCGGAGGCCTTCACATAGATCTTGGTCACGTAAAGCTGGCCGTCGCTGAGTTCGGCGACCGCATGCACGTTCGTGTAGTTGTTGACCCGCACGCGCGTCGAGATCGCCGTCACGTTGGCGTCCGGGCCGAGGGTGAATTTCGCGGCCATCGGCGCCGGGTTCTGGTCGATCACCAGCGTGATCGTCTTGATGCGGCGGCTATCGGTCGGACCAAGCTTGCTCTGCAGGGTGACGGGCACGACCGAGGCATCTTCCGCGCGCGCCGGCATGTCGATGGCGATCACGTCACTGCCATCTTGCATCGGGCGATCGTTGAAGATGTCCTGCACCAGGCCCGGCCAGGGGTCATAGCTCTCGGCGGCCTTCGCAGGTGCGAAGGCAACTGCGAGCAGGGTGCCGAGAAGCGCAGCGGAAAAGGGGCCGAAGCACAACCGTGTCATGTCGCGTTCCTCCTGATCTCGTGAGGTCAACTCCCACCATAGCGTGGGGTCATCGTCATTCCCATTCAAGTTCCGAAAACGCCGCAGTGGCGTTGCGGGCGTGATAATCGTCGAACAGCTCCCAATTCGGACGCTCCGAGGCGCCCGCCGTGGCGGCGTCGGCGATCGGCCGGCCGCGCGCGATCAGTCCTCTGATGTCACCGGCCAATATGTCGAGGTAACGGCGCTCATCCGCCAATGCTCCAGGCCATGGGCTCACGGGGCCATGGCCTGGCACGACACGCTCGGCCTGAACTGCGGACAGCCCCGCCATATCACCGAGCCATCCGCGCAGGCTGCCATCGACGACCGGAATATGGCGCAAGAATACCAGATCGCCGGAAAACAAGATCCGGCTTTGCTCGTCATAAACGGTCAGATCGCAGTCGCTATGCGCCGTATTCCAGGCTTTCAGGACGATGGTTCTGCCCCCGAGATCAAGGGACTTGCTGTCATCCACGAGTACGGAAGGGGAAACGAGACGGACCTCGTCGACCAGTTTCGCGCCCATGATCTGCCGGAAGGCATCGATGTAGTGGGGGCCGCGCACCGCCAGCGCGCGCGGCAGGTTCTTGGCCCCGACGAATGTCGTGCCTGCCTGCTGGAACGCCGCATTGCCGAACATATGATCCGGGTGGGCATGGGTGTTGATGACATAGCGGATCGGCTTGTCGGTCCGCGCCCGGACCGCGGCGAGCAGTTGCCGTCCCTCGCGGACGCTGCCGCCGGTATCGATCACGGCAACCGCTTCGTTCCCGACGATAAAGCCGAGATTGGCGATCGCGCCTTCATTCTCCGCCGTCATCAGCGCGATCTGGCCGATATGAACGTAGACGCCCGGCGCGATCTCGCTGACATCGAGCTCCCGCTGCTGACCGCTGGCACGGGTGGCTGCGATGATTGCGAGGAGTGCGACGAGACAAACGCGGAGGCGAGTCATGGTTTCGCTCCGATGCCGTGACACGAACGTGACGAATGGCGCTGTTTGCACTGCAGCAGATACTCACGCCTTCGCGATGATTTCGCCTGTTGCGCGCGCCGATGCTGCAGCTTAGCATTTTCAAAAAACACGCTTTGCGCGCAACGGGGACGGAAAGAATAATGATGGAATGTCAGACCTATGTCCGCTCTTTGATGGCTGTCGCCGCGGGCCTTGCCTTGCTCGGCTCTTGGGCAGCGTTTGCGCAGAGTAGCGACCACGCCGATCTCTCGATCGAGCTCGTCGATCCCAATGTGCTGCGCGTCTGTGCCGATCCGCGCAACTTGCCATTCTCCGACGAGAAGGGCCAGGGTTTCGAGAACAAGATCGCCGAGCTGTTTGCGGCGAAGCTGCAGAAGAAGCTGGACTACGCGTTTTATCCGCAGGCCACCGGCTTCGTGCGGATGACGCTGGGCTCGCATCGCTGCGACGTCATCATGGGCTTCCCCCAAGGCGACGAGCTGGTGCAGAGCACCACCCCCTATTACCGGACGTCCTATGCGATCGTCACCCGGCAGGGGTCCGATCTCGGCGACGTCGCGACCCTGGAAGATCCGCGACTGAAGGGCAAGCATATCGGCATCGTCGCCGGCACGCCGCCGGCAACCAATATGGCTGCTGCCGGCCTGATGACGACCGCAAAGCCCTATCCGCTGATGATCGACACCCGCGTCGATTCGTCGGCCGAAGCCATGATCAAGGACCTGAAATCCGGCGAGATCGACGCCGGCGTGTTGTGGGGACCGATGGCCGGTTATTATGCGAAGCAGGCGAACCCGCCGTTGCACGTGACGCCGCTGATCAACGAGACGACCGGACCGAAGCTGGTCTATCGCATCGCCATGGGCGTCCGCGCCACGGACGTGAACTGGAGACGCCAGCTCAATCGGCTGATCCAGGAGAGCCAGCCGGACATCAACAAGATCCTGCTGGAGTTCGGCGTGCCGCTTCTGGACGAGAGCAATCATCTGATCACCGCGGAGGCGGCGGCGAAGTCGCCATGAGCCGGCGACCGCTCCGCGTCGGCGTGGCCGCTGTGCTGCTGATCGCTGCCGCGCATGCGGATGATGGCGTTCGCGAGCCCGGCGACTATCGCACCGAGAACTATCGTGCGCCGGTGCCGGCGACGCTGGCCGGGGCGCGCGTACTCTCGACTGAACAGGCCGAGGCGATCTGGCGCGCGAAGTCGGGCGCCTTCATCGACGTGCTGCCGCGGGCGCCCAAGCCGAAGAACCTGCCGGCGGGCACCGTCTGGCGCGACCAGCCGCGGCAAGACATTCCCGGCAGCACCTGGCTGCCCGATACCGGCTACGGTGTTATCGCGCCGGCGACCGAAGCCTACCTGAAGCGAGGGCTTGAGCTGGCCTCCGGCGACGATCGGGCGAGACTTCTGGTGTTCTACTGTCTGGCCAATTGCTGGATGTCGTGGAATGCCGCCAAGCGCGCTTTGTCCTATGGCTACGCGAACGTCGCCTGGTATCCCGAAGGCACCGACGGCTGGGCGGCTGCGGATCTGCCGTTGGCCGAGGTGCAACCGGAGCCGCGGTCGGAGGAGTGAGCTGGCAAAGAATACGGTGCGCGACCTCTCCCCGGCAGCGGGGCGAGGTCGCATCGGTGCCGCTATGGGAACGAGCTCAACTCGACCTGTGCGATCGGCTGGCATCGGTCGGCTACTCCATGTCCTGCTGGATCTCGCGCGCGAGCGCGAACAGGCGCTGGTCGATCGTGGTCGGCACCTCGCAGACGAATTTCAAGACCCGCCTGCGGTCCTCGAAGATGCGGGTCTCCCAGGTCAGCTGATTGCTGAGCTCGTCGACCTTGGCCTGGTCAGGCGAAGGGGCGCTCTGCAACTGCTGGAGCGTGGTCGTATCGGCCCTGACCTTCTCGACCGCCTCGCGCTGTTTGCGCATGGTGCGCTCGAGCCCGTTCATCACCGTGGTCCGCTGCGCATTGAGCGTATCGAACAGCCCGACGAACAACAGCTTGGCTTTGCGGGTCTTCTCCTCGGGCGTGCCGGTGAGGAAATCTGCGAGGTCCTTTTGCGCCTCCTCCAGTGGCGTGCGCCGCGCCGCCAGCTTGCTGACCAGTGCGGAGACCTTGGCGTCGTCTTTCCAGCTGGTGCCGACATCGTCGAGCGGCGGTCCGGACCAGACCGCGGCGATCGAAATCTCCGGAACCTTGGCCTGCGGGCAGGGCCAGTCGGGATAGCGCGGGTCGGCAGCAAGCCCCGCCCGCGCCGAAGCCAACACGGCAATGGCCGCCATCAAAATCTGCCGTCTCATGTTTCGCCTCCGGGAGCGCGCCGGACGAAGCCGCGCGACGGATCATAGGCCAGGATCGCGCCGATCATGAAGGCGGCGGTGCAGCCGGCGACCACCGCGAGCGAGATCCAGTTGATCTTGCCGTAGAGCGCAAAGCGGATGAGCTCGACCGCGTGGGTGAAGGGATTGGCCTCGCAGAGATAGGCGAGCCATGGGCTGCCTTCCTCGACCCGCCACAGCGGGTAGAGCGCGGAGGAGGCGAAGAACATCGGGAAGATCACGAAGTTCATGACGCCGGCGAAATTCTCGAGCTGCTTGATCCCGGAGGAGATCAGCATGCCGAGCGCGCCGAGCATCAGGCCGGAGAGGATCAGCGCCGGCAGTACGGTGAGATAGCCGATCGGCGGCGGCGTGATATCCCAGAACCAGGCGATCAGCAGGAAGGCGTAGACCTGCAGCACCGAGACCGCAGTGCCCGCAAGCAGTTTGCAGAACAGAAGATACCAGCGCGGCAGCGGGCTCACGAGCAGCGTGCGCATATTGCCCATCTCGCGGTCGTAGACCATCGACAGCGAGGATTGCATGCCGTTGAAGAGCTGGATCATCGCCATCAGGCCGGGCGCGATATAGACCTCGTAGAGAATGTAGGTCTCGTAAGGCGGGATGATCGAGATGCCGAGCACCTGCCGGAAACCGGCGGCAAAGATGAACAACCAGACCAGCGGCCGCACCAGCGCAGAGACGAAGCGCTCGCGCTGATGCAGGAAGCGCAGGCCCTCGCGCCAGACGATGCCGGTCAGGCAGGTGATGTACTCGCCGGCCGAGAAGCCGCGGCGCGGCGAATTGAGTGTGGTCACGCTCATGGTTCAGAACTCCGCAGCGGGCTCGGCTGCGTGGTGAGGCGCGCGAAGGCGGCATTGAGGTCGGAGGCGCCGGCTTCCGCCACCACGCGCTGCACCGGCCCTTGCGCGAGCACGCGGCCCTGATGCAAGACCACCAGATCGTCGCCAGGCGCAATCTCGTCGAACAGATGCGTGGCCCAGAGCACGCCGATGCCTTGCTCGGCCACCAGCTGCCGGACGTGACTGACGATGTCGGAGCGTGCCTTGACGTCGAGCCCGACCGTCGGCTCGTCGAGCAGCAGCAGGCGTGGCCGGTGCAGCAGCGCGCGGGCGATCTCCAGCCGACGCATCTGGCCGCCGGAGAGATCGCGCGCCTTGTTGCCGGACCGGTCGGCAAGCCCGATCCGCGCCAGCAGTTCGTCGGCGCGCGCGCGTGCCTCGCGGCGCGAGATGCCGTGCAGGGCCGCGTGATAGAGCAGGTTCTGCATCAGCGACAGATCGAGATCGAGCGTGCGCGGCTGGAACACGACCCCGAGCAGGCGCAAGGCCTCGCTGGGTGCTTTCCCAATGTCATGACCGAAGATGCCGATCTGTCCGCTTTGAACCCCGAACAGCCGCGTGATCAGCGAAAACAGCGTGCTCTTGCCGGCGCCGTTGAGGCCGAGCAGAGCGGTGAAGCTCGCTGGCTGCACGTCGAAACTGACATCGTCCAGCGCCTTGCGCGCGCCGTAGGAGTGACTGACGCCGGCAATCGACAGCGCGGACACGGCACCTGGCGCGGGCTGCTGCGCCGCGGTTGACATCTGGTCGATGGCGGAGGCGTCGCGCGTCATCATGGCTGTGCAATCGTAATGCCCCAGGGCAGTTCGCCGACCTGGATGGTCTTGATCACCTTCTGTGCGGCGACGTCGATCACCGAGACATCGTTCGAGACGCCGTTGGTCACGAGCAGATATTTCTCGTCCGGCGTGAACGCCATGTGCCAGACGCGCTGGCCGACCAGCAGATATTTCTTCACCTCGCGACTGGCGGTATCGACGACGGCCACGCGGTTGGCAGGGCCAAGCGCGACGAAGGCAGTTTTGCCGTCCTTGGTGATGCCGATGCCGACCGGCTGGATCGCTTCGTTGCGTAGGCCGGGAATGGCGAATTTGATCTTGCCGATGACCTCGTGCTTGGCCGGATCGATGATCGAGACTGCGCCGCCGATCTCAGCGGAAACCCAGAGCTCGGAGCCGTCCCGCTTGAATTCGGCAAAGCGCGGCCGGGCGTCGACCAGCACATTGGCGACGATCTGGCGCGTTCCGGTGTCGATGAAATGCGCCATGTTGGTGGTTTCGGACGTGCAGATCAGGGTCTTGCCGTCGGGGCTGACGGTCATGCCCTCGGGCTCGACTCCCACCTGGACGTCGCCGATGCGCGCCCGCTTCGCAAGGTCGATCACGGTGACCGTGTTGTCGTTCTCATTGGCGACATAGAGCGTCTTGCCGGCGGCATCCTGGGTGAACAGTTCGGGATCGGGACCGGAGGGCAGGGTGTCCGTCACTTCCTGCGTCTTGGTGTCGATCACCTGAATGGTATCGTCGTCGCCGACGGCGACCATGACGAACTTGCCGTCACGAGTGAACTCGATGCCCCGCGGCCGCTGCCCGACCTTGATGGTCTTGGTCACCGTCCAGGAGTCGGTGTCGATCACCGAGACCGTGTTTCCCTTTTCATTGGAGATGTAGGCGACGAAGGCGGACGCGGGAGCGACCGTCATGAGCCACAGCGCACCGGCCAATGAGATCCAAATTCTTGCAACAACTTTATCGGCCGACATGTCCGGATCACGCCTCACTGCAATTTGCATTTGGTTTCGGGGCGGTCGCCCCCGAGCGTGTCGAGCTCGGAGACCTGGTGCAGGAAACCTTCCTGCGGCGAGACCGAGACGATCATGCGTCCGTCGCTCAAAAGAATGGGTTGGCGAAGCTGCAGGTTCCAGTCGCGCAACGTCAGGCGCGTGCCCTTGAAGGCGGCGATCGAGAAGTTCGGTCCCTTCATGAAGTCGACGAGCGCCTTGGGATCCCCGGAATTCACGCGCGAGGCGGCTTCGCCGATCATCCGCACCGCGGTCCAGGCTTGCATGTCCAGCGCACTCATGCGCCGCGAGGCCAATTTCACGAACCGGTTCTGCAGCTGGGTTGCGCCCCATTGATCCTGCGCGGGATCCCAGCTCGTGGGCTTTAAGCCGGCCGAGCCGGCCACGGGGCGCGGATCCCAGGTGCGATACGGCAAATAGGACGCGAAAACCTCGCTCTCGTCGGCGGCGACCAGCACGTCGTAGGCCGGCGCGCGCTGGGTGAAGACCGGCATCTGGCGCTGGATCAACGTCACGCCGGAATCGGTGCGGCGGGCGCCGCCGGTGTCCTCGAAGGTGCGCTCCTCGACGATCTTGGCGCCGAAGCGGGTGGCGGCGCGGCGCAACGCATCGGCAAACAGCTTGTCATTGTCGTGCGAGCCGGTCACCAGCAGCCAGCGCTTCCACTGCTTCCAGACCAGATATTGCGCGAGGCCGTCGGCCAGCATGGAGCGGGTCGGCGCGACATGGATCACATTGGCGCGGCAGTCCTGCTCACGCAGGCGATCGTCGGTGGCGCCGACGTTGAGAAGCGTGACGCCGCGCGGACGCAGCGCGGCCGCGACCTTCAACAGCGCGTCGGCCGGCAGATCGGCGAGAATGAAGCCGGTCTTGGCGGCGAGATCGTTCGCGGCCTGCGTCGGATCCTCCTCGTCCTTCACGCGATGCTCGAGCAGGGTGAAGCGCTGGTTGAGGAACTTGCCGGTGGTGTTGTTGTCCTCGATCGCGAGCCTTGCGCCGGCAATGCCATCATCGGCGGCCGGCTGGTCGACCGGCGACAAGGTCTGCGGCACGGTTGCGCGGCCGAGATAACCAATGGCAATGTTGACCGGCTCCGCCGCTGCCGCGCCTACGGCGAAGGCAACTGCAGCGAAGGCGACAAGGCTGATCGCACCGATCAGCGACCGGATCATATGTCCTCCCAATGGTCCTGCCTCCGCTTCTCACTGAGCGTTTGCCCTTGCAACATGACCGAATTGGCCTAGCTTGCAACCCCACTTTTGTTCGCACTACGCCATTTCGGATCACGACCGTGAAATCTGTTCTTCTGCTGACCGCGATGATGCTGTTTGTTGCAGCCCCGTTGCGTGCCGAACCGCCGAAGGTCGCGGTGTTCGACTTCGAACTGATCGATACCAGCCTGCAGGGCGAGATGCAGGGACCGCGGCAGGACGAAGCGGCGCGGCTGGCGCGGGCTGCGGAACAGTTGCGCAAAGCATTGCAGGAGTCGGGCCAATATCGCGTTCTCGATATCGAACCGGTGAAGAGTGCGGCGCACAATAGCAATCTGCAGGCCTGCGGCGGCTGCGACATCAAGCTGGCGGCGCAGCTCGGGGCCGATCTCGAGATCACCGGCGTCGTGCAGAAGGTCTCCAACCTCATCCTCAACATGAACCTCTATCTGCGCGACGTGCGCAGCGGCCAGCCCGTTGCGGCGATGAGCGCCGACATGCGCGGCAATACCGACGAATCCTGGTCGCGCACCATGGCCTGGCTGATCCGCAACCGCATGCTCGCGGCGAACTACGGTCTGCCGCAGAAGCAATGAAGTGATCTGAAATCGACACGTGACAACGATCGAACGCAACAACACGTTCTCGCGGCGCGATTCGCGTCCGAGCTTTGCGTCTGCGCGGCCCTCTGAAGGAGAGGGCGCCGGGAAGGCCGGGTGCTGGTCGCACCCATGGCCCGCCTGCAAGAAAAAAGCAGGCGGCAGTCACCACAGGTACGAGCCGGACACGCCGGCCTTCCCTGCGCGATGGTTTTAACGCTTATGTCGCGCTCTCCTCGGTGTGCCGGGCTTGTTAGCCACCGTCACCGGCAGGAATCATCGCCTGCCGATTTAGCGCCAGCGTCGGGGCGCCAGGACCACGCGATTTCGCCGTCCGCATCGGTGCCGTTCGTCTGCATGAGCGATCATGCTGCGGCCCCCACGCGTCCATCGCATCCCGCACTCGACGTCCGTGACGATCGCGATCCGCCCCTCTTGTGAGCGCGAGACGGGCGGAATGATCGTTCTGATTTGCCCGACACGGCAAGGTTTGATGCCTGCGACAGATTGGCACGACGGGCAAAATGGCTGGCCTCCGTCCATGGCGACCTGCCACGTCATTGCGTACGTCAGCTAAGCAATCCAGCCTGCACGGGGATTCTGGATTGCTTCGGAGCTTACGCTCCTCGCAATGACGCCGAGCTTGTCGACACCGGTCCGGGTGACGACGGCTGCTTCCGTTTCCGGGCTTATTCCTCAGCTCCCGAGCCGCGCGGCGTGCCAGCGCAGATGATCCGCCATGAACGTGGAGATGAAGTAGTAGCTGTGGTCGTACCCCTCCTGCCGACGCAACAGCAAACGGATGTTGGCCTTCTCGCAGGCGGCCTGCAACAGCTGCGGGCGAAGCTGCTCGGTGAGGAACTGGTCGGCATCGCCATAATCGACCAGGAGGTCGGAGAAGTGTGCGCCGTCCTCGATCAGCGCCACCGCATCGTGCTTGCGCCATGCCGCCTTGTCATCGCCGAGATAGCCGCCGAGCGCCTTGATGCCCCAGGGCACCTGCGACGGCGCAACGATGGGCGAAAATGCGCTGGCCGCGCGATAGCGATCGGGATTGCGCAAGGCGACCGTCAGCGCGCCGTGCCCGCCCATCGAATGGCCCATCACCGATTGCCGTCGCGGGTCGATCGGAAAATTGGCGGCGAGCACGCTCGGCAGTTCCTCGGTGACATAGCTCCACATGCGATAATTGCGCGCATACGGCTCCTTGCTGGCATCGACGTAGAAGCCGGCGCCAAGGCCGAAATCATAGGCATTGTTGGCATCACCCGGAACGCCCTCGCCGCGCGGGCTGGTATCGGGCGCGACGAACACCAGGCCAAGCTCGGCGCAGGCGGCGCGGAATTCGCCCTTCTCGGTGACATTGGCGTGGGTGCAGGTCAGGCCGGACAGATACCAGACCACCGGCAATTTCGCGCCCTCCGCATGCGGCGGCACGAACACCGAGAAGGTCATGTCGGTCTTGGTCTCGGCGCTGGCGTGCCGATAGACGCCCTGCGTGCCGCCATGGGATTTGTTGGTCGAAACGGTGGTGAGCGTCATGATGTCGTATCCTGTTGAGTGCGGCCCGGGTGTTTCAGCTCACGCCATGCGCAATGGCGAGACGGACCAGTTCGCCGGAGGTCTTCACCCCAAGCTTGTGACGGATGATCGAGGCGGTGTTGGCGACCGTCTTGTAGGAGGATTGAATGAGCCAGGCGATTTCCGACAGGCTCTTGCCGGCGCTGAGCAGACGCAAGATCTCCATCTCCCGCGGGTTCAGCTTCGCCAGCGGGCTTTGGGCGAAGGCCGGGCCGGCAAAGGCGATGCTGCGGGCGATGGCCGGCGGCAGATAGGTATCTCCGCGACGGACCTGACGGATCGCCTCCACCAGATCGTTCGGGTCGCCGCTTTTCGAGACGTACCCCTTGGCCCCGATATCGATGGCACGCGCCGCGAAGGCCGGGTCGTCGTTCATGCTGAACATGATCAGGCGGGCGCCTGCCTCATGGGCGAGGATGCGGCGCGCGAGTTCGAAGCCCGACACGGTCGGCAGGTTGATGTCGATGACCGAGACATCCGGGCGCTCGGCAAGAAAGGTTTGCTCGCCACTCTCGGCATCCGAGGCTTCGAGCAGCACGACATCCGCCTCGCCGGAGAGCACGGCGCGGCAGCCCGATGCGACAATGGGATGATCATCGACGATCAGAACGCGCATGCCCTGGGTTCCCGCAATTCTCGTATCGCTTGTTGCAGTGCATCAAAGATGCATCGCGCGCGATCTCATGGTTGGATTAGATCGCCCGCCAATTTGCCTGTCAATGTCGGCGGACATGTGAATGAGACGCACCACGGATCAATAAGATGTGGCAGAATTTGTCGCTACGCGCCCGGATCAACCTGCTGCTCGCGTTGGTGCTGGCGCTGGGACTTGGCATCAATATCGGCCGGCTGGTCTGGGAAGCCGGTCCGCGCGTGCGCGCCGAGGATCAGAGCGTGATCCGGCTCGCGCGCGGCTTTGTCGAGACCATCGTCGCCGGGTTGAACGAGGCGCCGGACCCCGATGCGCAGCTGAGGCGGATCGTGGGCGATCTGAGCCAGCTTCGTCATGTCAGCGTCATGAGTCGGAACGCATCCGTCTTGCAGACCTCCGATCGGCCCGGCGGAGCCAGCACGCGGTCAGCGCCGGATTGGTTCGTCGCGCTGGTGCATCCGGAGAAGCGATCGGTCGTGGTTCCCGTTATGGTTGCGGGGCGGCCGGACACGCTGGTGATCACGTCGCATCCGGACGACGAGATTGCCGAGATCTGGGATGGCATACTGACCCAGCTCATCGTCGGCACGGCGATCGCCGCCGCCTCGTTCCTGATCACCATGCTGGTGGTGGACCGGGCGCTTTCGCCGCTGGGCGACCTGTCGCGCGCGATGGCGCAGATCGAAGGCGGCGCCTACGACGCGCGGGTGAAGCCGGGCGGCTCGCCTGAGCTCGCTGCGATCTGCCAGAAGCTCAACCACCTCGCTGCAGTGCTCGGGGACGCCGTGGAGGAAAAACGGCGCCTCGCCGAGCGCACGGTGTCGCTGCAGGACCATGAACGCAAGGAGATCGCCCGCGATCTGCATGACGAGTTCGGTCCGCACCTGTTCGCGCTGCGTGCACATGCCAGCGCCTTGATGCGGCTCGCCGACACCGGCGCGATCGATGTCGCCGCGCTGCGCAAGCATGGCCAGGCGATCCTCGATCAGGTCAATGCCGTGCAGCAGTTCAACCGCCGCATCCTGGAGCGGCTGCGCCCGGTCGGCCTGGCCGAGCTTGGCTTGCGCGAAGCTGTCGGCGCCTTGGTGCGACTGTGGCGCGAGGCGCGCCCGGATATCGCGATCAAGACCCGGATATCGGATGCGCTCGGTGCGCATGGCGAGGCCGCCGACCTCACCATCTACCGCGTGGTGCAGGAATCGCTCACCAACGTGTTTCGCCACGCCGAGGCGAGCCTGGTCGATGTCACCATCGAGCCGGCCGCGCAGGAGATGCAATCGCGCAGCGGCCGCAGCTACACGCGCGTCCTGATCAGTGACGATGGCCGCGGCTTGCAGCCGGACCACAGACTCGGTTTTGGCTTGACCGGCATGCGCGAGCGGTTGCTCGCGCTGGGCGGCAGTCTCACGGTGGTCTCGGCCGGGAGCGGCGTCGTCGTCGAAGCCATGGTGCCTGCGGACGCGGCCTGACATAGCCTGCCTCTGAAATCGGGAGCATTTCTCGCTCATGATCGCGTTCGACGGCGTTTGCTGATTCCGAAGGCATCATCCCGACAGGAACCATCTTGGGATCAGCGCATTTGATGAGCACGATGCGGCAGACGTGACCCGTATTCACGGGACCGTGACTGCTATGCTTGCGGTGCTCGAATGACCAAGAGGTTGATCGCTTTGAGCTTCGCCCTCCTGTCGACGGCGTGGCCGCTGCACCTTGCGCTGGCGCGCGATGACGGCCGCTATGCCAACTCGCCGCTGAAGGCCTGGTTTGACAGCTTGAAAAGCGGACGCGGCCCGTGTTGCTCCGATGCCGACGGCTTGGCCGTCTCGGATCCCGACTGGGATATGGAAGGCACACATTATCGCGTTCGCCTCGATGGCGAGTGGGTCGTCGTGCCCGACGATGCCGTGATCACGGAGCCCAACCGCTCGGGGCGCACCATGGTGTGGCCGATCAAGGGATCGCTCGGCACCTCGATCCGCTGCTTCATGCCGGGAACTCTCGGTTGAAGAACGACAATAGGGACGAATGACCGATCTCGATCACAACAGCGAGCCGCTGCCCGCCGCCGACGTGCTGGAACTTCATCGGACGTTGCGCATTGCCGTCGTAGGTCGCGTCCAAGGGACGTGCCTGCACGGCCTTGCCTCGCTGTGCCAGCCCCCGGAGGGGCGGGGCCGTGCGCCTCGTTTCGCGTGAGATCGTGCTCATGGACCAGCCGACAGACGAGAGAATCCGCGAGCGCGCGCATCAGCTGTGGGAACAAGCCGGCCGGCCCGAGGGGCGACAGGATGAGTTCTGGTACCTGGCCGAGCAGGAATTGCGCGAGACCGAGCAGTTGCGCGAGCAGGCCGAGGCGCCGCCGCCGACCATTCTGCCCGGCTAAGGCGGAGGTGAGGTCGCCACCGCCTGTGTGATGCTCGCCGATCCGCTCTCCAGCTACACCTCGGGGACGACGGTCGCGGTGACCGGCGGCAAGCCGTTCATTTGAGTGCCGCGCTCTTGTCTCGCATCTCGACGCCGGCCCATTCCTCGACCACGCGCGCGATCGAGGTGAAGTCGGAGGTCGGGCCGTATTTGGCGTTGGTGATCGCCAGCATCTGGCGGACCACCGCGCCGCACACCATCGGCACGCCCATGGCTTCCGCTTCGTCCAGGCACAGCCGCACGTCCTTGTAGGACAGTCCGGTGGCGAAGCCGAAATCGAACGTGCCGGGCAGGACCGACCGCGGAAACTTGTCTTGGGAGGCGCTGTTGCGGCCGGTGCTGGCATTGATGATGTCGATCAGCACCTTGGCATCGAGCCCGCCCTTCACGCCCATCGCCACAGCTTCAGACGTGATCACGAGCGCGGCCGCCGCCATCAGATTGTTGGCGAGCTTCGCGGTCTGTCCGAGTCCCGCCGTCTCGCCGGCATGAAACAGCCGGCCGAAATTCGCTAAGATCGGTTCGATGACATCGTAGGTGGGCCGCGGGCAGGACACCATGACGGCGAGCGTGCCGTTCACGGCGCCCTTGATGCCGCCGCTGACGGGTGCATCGACGAGCGTGATCGCCTTCGCCCGCAGCCCTTCGGCGATCTGCCTGGCCGCACTGGGACCGGTGGTCGACAGATCGATCATGATGCGGGACCGCGTACCCGCGACTACTCCGTCCGGGCCCAGCGCGACGGCCCTGACGATGTCGGGCGTGGGCAGGCTGGTCAGCACGATATCCGCCGAGGAGGCGACCTCTGCCGGAGAGGCTGCGCCTTGCGCGCCACGCGCAAGCAGCGGCGCCATCGCCTCAGGCCGGGTGTCGTAGACGCAAAGCTTATAACCGGCGTCGAGCAGTCTGCCCGCCATCGGGCCGCCCATGCGGCCGGTTCCGACAAATCCGATCACCTGGCTCGCGGCATCGCCTGCCATCGTTCACTCCCCGTTATTTTGCCCCGCGTCGTTCGGCGGGAGCGTTCTTGTTGGTTTGGCGCAGGTAGCGAAGTGGCCAGATTGTCGGCTAACCTGCAAGTGTGGGATTTCGCACATGCGCCATGTCTTACGCGCTGCGCAGGCGCGTCATCTCCGTTCAACCATGACAAGGATACATCATGAGCAAGAGCCCGCTGTTCGAAGAAGGTCTCAAGGTGCGCAAGGAGGTGCTCGGAGAGGACTACGTCAACAAATCCATCGCCGGCGCGGACGAGTTCACCCGTACCATGGCGGAATGGTCGACCGAGTTCTGCTGGGGCGCATTGTGGACCCGCCCGGGACTGGACCGGCGCACCCGCAGCATCATCAATCTGGCCATGCTTGGCGCGCTCGGCCGTCCGCACGAACTCAAGCTTCACGTCAAGGGCGCAATCAAGAACGGCCTGACCAAGGACGAAATCAAGGAAGTGCTGCTGCAGGTCGCAGTCTATTGCGGGGTGCCGGCCGGCATCGACGCGTTCCGCAATGCCCGCGAGGCCTTCAAGGAACTTGAAGGTTCATGAGATCGCAAGCTGTGTGCAAGGGGCCGGCGGAACGACCATGTTCGGCTGTCCACTCGGTGTCCTGCGTGCAGTTTTCGCCTGTCTTTCTTCAAGGATGCTCTTGACCGAGCGCGAGCAGAGTCCGCATTGGACGACGCATCCCAGACAGTCATAGACCTGAGCCGGTGAGCCGAACGCGACATCGGCCGTGGTCACGATGTCGCGGATCGCGCGGTCGCTGATGACATTGCAAGAGCAGATGATCATGGTGTCTTGGCTCGCTTCTGCAAGCCATAAGCAACAACGGTGCCAATCGGAGAAGCGGTGGAACAGTGGCCAGGAGGAAGACGTCTCGCTCCGATGCAATCAGGTGCCTTGCAGTGACAGGCAGAACGATCGCCTATGGCCCAAACTGGACCGGGCCTCATGGTTCGAGACGTGCCGCAAGCGGCGTTCCTCACCATGAGGGGCTGTCATTTTTGCCCCAAACCAAGCCCTCGTCTTCGACTGCCTGGCAGCGAACGGAGAGCAGTCCAGAATGATGCGTTACCTTCTGCCGGCCTCATCGCGACGCGCCTCAGCGCCACGTGGTTCTCTGCGCGATCCGCATCAGTCCGTCTTGGCCGGCGCGGCGAGATCGTGCGCTGTGTCGACGGCGTGCTCCGCCGCATGCTGCTGGGCGACGGCGAGCGTCGCTGCCGCGATCGCCTGTCCGCGATCGTCGATCCCGGTCCATTGCGCATGTCGGCCGCGCGGATCAATCTCCAGAAGCTTGATGCCTGCGGGCACGTCGCTGCCGTCGCGGACGATGCCGCGCAGAACGCCGTCATACGGCGCGACAAGGGCGGTACCGGACAAGTGGCCGACGACGAAACCCTTGTAGATGCGCGTGCCGATTTCGACCGGCGTGTGCCAGCGGCCTTCATAAGGCGAGTAGACGAAACGCTCGGCGCCCACGCCACCCAACCGCGGCGGCACGCCGTCGGCCGCGGCCGTCCAGCCCTCACGCACGATCAGGCCGCTTTGCCCGGGCTTGGTTTCAATCGCGACATCGCAGTTGGCCGAGGGCGAGAACCCCGGTCCCAATCCGATCGAGAAACGGGTGATCCCCCTGAGGTCCGGAGTGATGTTGCGCCGCTGCATGCGCGCATCCACGAGCAGGTTGATCTCGCCCACTGGGAGCAAGTCGAGGAGACCAAGCCAAGTGACGAGGACGTGCCGCGGCGCGCGCAGTGCCTTGAAGACATCCATGCTGCCCTCGATGCGCTCGCCGATCACATTTTCGACCCGCGCGAAATCCGCAAACAGCGCATCGTGGAACGCCATCTTGCGGCGCATGACGGGCGGATTGGGATCGTGCGAGAGCACCACGCAGTAGCCTGCGCGATGCAGATGGACGGCGATCGCCGATGCAATTTCGTTCGTGCCGAGAATGACGGCGAGCCTGACGGCGCTCAATCCCATCGAAAAAAGGCCCTGCAGCGTTCAGCGTCTGGCCGGCCGGACAGACGGCGGCAGTGTTGTTGGAAAGTTGGTTGTGAGAACTTGATTGTCAGAATGAGAGCAAGAGTTGGACCAGCTCCGTGGAGCTCGGAGAATGTGCCTTACGTCAATGGGTTATGCGAATTGCCGCCACGACGGCGTCGCTCTTGATGTCTGAAACCGGCCAAGCTGTCGTGAATCCGACAGCGATGGCTGCTCGCGCGTGTTCCGGCGCCGACATTCACTCGTGCTCAGAGCTGCGCTTCGGTGGCGCGAAAGCGCAGGAGCTAAGCGACTGTTATGAGTAGCTGTTGAGGATTGGATGTTCGTTTTCGAAGTTCCAGCGGCAGTTCGCGAAACTCAAGCTCACCGCACCAGCGTCGTCTTTTGCTGGCCCAAATCCTGCAGCACTACCACAAGACCACCGAGCAGCCTCTCAGGGGCGAGGATCGGTCGCCTGGAGCGCAACACCGGGAGCGCGTGTGAGTCTCGATCTCGAACAAGGCGAACGACAAGCCGAAGCCGAGTCTGGTTCGGCTGCTTTGCTATGTCCGTTCCATGGCGCCGCGTCTGTCGGCACGGGAGCGCGGCAAGAGCAGAAGACGATGGTGCTGACCGGCGGCTCACGCGGGATCGGGCACGCCACCGCGAAATTGTTTTCGGACGCCGGCTGGCGGATCATCACCTGCTCGCGACAGCCGTTCGACGGCGGGCGCTGTCCGTGGGATGCAGGCCCTGACAATCACGTCCAGGTCGACCTGAGTGACCGCCAGGCGGTGCCGCGTGCCATCGCTGATATCAAGGCGCGCTTGGCGGGTGCCCCGCTGCATGCATTGATCAACAATGCCGCGATCTCGCCCAAGGCGACGGACGGCTCCCGTCTCGATTCGCTTTCGACCTCGGTCGAGGCTTGGATGACCGTCTTTCACGTGAATTTTCTCGGGCCGATTTTGCTCGCCCGCGGGCTGTTCGAGGAACTCAAGCTCGGGCAGGGCGCGGTGGTCAACGTGACCTCGATCGTCGGCTCTCGTGTCCACCCCTTCGCCGGCACGGCCTACGCCACTTCGAAGGCGGCGCTCGCCTGTCTCACCCGCGAAATGGCTCACGACTTTGCGCCGCATGGCATTCGCGTCAACGCGATCGCGCCGGGAGAAATCAAGACCGAGATGGTGTCGCCGGAGACCGAGGCGCGGTTTTCGCCGCTGATCCCGATGCGCCGGATCGGCCTGCCGGACGAAGTCGCCAAGGTGATCTTCTTTCTCTGTTCCGATGCCGCCAGCTACGTGACCGGCGAGGAAATTCAGATCAACGGGGGGCAGCATCTTTAGTCGCAGCTGCGAACCATTCTGAATTCCGCGAAGGACCGGCACGACAATCCGATCGATACCATCGGCCGCCTTTATTGCTCGGCAATGATGCGCTGCGGCCGAGGCTGCAGCCCTGCGCCCGCTCGAACTATTAATGCCCTGATAGCTTTGCGACTTTTCTGGTCGGTATCTGCCCACTCATTCTACGGCAGTGCAGCAAAGTTAGGCACGACAATCAGTTGCGGATGAGAGAGGATGTTAGAACATCTACAAAATCGGGCGATCCGAAGGAAGCGTCCGTGACGATAGAGATGCGACCATGATCCAATCGGAAGCACTTAAGGTCGAAGCTCAAGACGCGCGGTCCAATGCAGCTCCCATCCCGCTGAGCGAGATCGCGCTGACCGGCATCTTCGAGATCTCGAAAATCCTGGCCGCGCCGACCCGGCTTGAAATCACCCTCGCCAATGTCGTCAACCTGCTGCAGTCGTTCATGCAGATGCGTCACGGTGTGGTGTCGCTGCTGGCTGATGACGGTATCCCCGACATCGCGGTGGGGGCAGGCTGGAGCGAAGGCAGCGATCAGCGCTACCGCGAACGCCTGCCGCAGAAAGCCCTCGATCAAATCGTCGCTACGGCGGTGCCGCTGATCGCCGAGAACGTCGCCGACCATCCGGCCTTCGGCGAAGCCGACGTGACCATCCTCGGGGCCGGCTCCGACGTGCGCGTGTCGTTTCTCGGTGTTCCGATCCGGATCGACCAGAAGGTGGTGGGTACGCTGACCATCGACCGGGTCTGGGACGGCCGATCGATCTTTCGTCTCGACGCCGACGTGCGCTTCCTGACAATGGTTGCGAACCTGATCGGCCAGACCATCAAGCTGCATTGCGTGGTGGCGCGCGACCGCGAGCGGCTGATGGCTGAAAGCCACCGGCTGCAGAAAGAGCTGTCGGAACTGAAGCCTGCGCCGAAGGACCGCAAGAAGGTCCTGGTCGATGGGATCGTCGGAGACAGTCCGGCGCTGCGTGCCCTGCTCGAGAAGATCAACGTGGTGGCCAAGTCGAACGCGCCGGTCTTGCTGCGCGGCGAGTCCGGTACCGGCAAGGAATTGGTCGCGAAGGCCATTCATGAGCTGTCGAGCCGAGCCAAGCGCCCCTTCATCAAGATCAATTGCGCGGCGCTGCCGGAGACCGTGCTGGAATCCGAATTGTTCGGACATGAGAAGGGCGCGTTCACCGGCGCGATCAACTCACGCAAAGGCCGCTTCGAGCTGGCCGACAAGGGCACCTTGTTCCTCGACGAAATCGGCGAGATCTCGCCGGCGTTCCAGGCCAAGCTGTTGCGCGTGCTGCAGGAGCAGGAGTTCGAGCGGGTCGGCGGCAACCAGACCATCAAGGTCGATGTGCGCATCGTCACCGCGACCAACCGCAATCTGGAAGAGGCCGTGTCGCGCAACGAATTTCGCGCCGACCTCTATTACCGGATCAGCGTCGTGCCGATCAAGCTGCCGCCCCTGCGCGAGCGGCGCAGCGACATTCCCCAGCTGGCGCGCGAGTTCCTGCGACGCTTCAATTGCGAGAACGAGCGCGACCTGAACTTCGACGTCAGCGCTATCGATGTGCTGATGCATTGCGGCTTCCCCGGCAATGTTCGCGAGCTCGAGAACTGCGTGCAGCGGACCGCGACCATGGCGGCAGGCCCTTCGATCGTGATGGATGATTTCGCCTGCAGCCGAAACGAATGCATGTCGGCGATCCTGTGGAAGGGCAACACCGTGACCCCGCCACCGCCCCGTGCGCAGCCGATGGTGCCGTTGCCGATTCTGCCGCGTGCGACCGCGCCGGTCGAAGTCACGGCGCCGACAGTGCCCATGGACGGCATCGATGGCGAGACCATCGAGATGGTGGGCGAAGGAGCGGGGCTCGAGCGCGACCGCATCGTCCAGGCGATGGAGCGTTCGGGCTGGGTGCAGGCGAAGGCCGCGCGGTTGCTCGGCCTGACGCCGCGCCAAATCGGCTACGCGCTGAAGAAGCACAACATCGAGGTCAAGCGGTTCTGATCCGCGCTGGCACGAGCGCGTGCCACGCGCGTCGTCGGCGTTCCCGACTTGCTCCAGAGATTCACGCGCCAGCTTGCGTTGGCGCGTGATTTTTTTGCGCACCAAGTTACGCAGATCCGACATTGTACCAGAGTTGTTGGCCGCGAATGACTGCGCTGTCGGACTTGCGACATGTCGGGAGCGCGACAGCTTGGCGGCTCCGAAGTAATCAGGAATAACCTTGCGATATCAGACGTCTGGCGTCTGGCATGCGGCTTGAAAGACCTCTTCGCGAATGACGTCGTCCGATGTCGCAAAATCGCGGAGAGCGGTTCATGGCCTACAAGATCATCGCGTCGCAATGCACGGTCTGCGGTGCCTGCGAGTTCGAATGTCCGAACGCAGCCATCCGGCTGAAGAACGACATGTACATCATCGATCCCAAGAAGTGCACCGAATGCGAAGGTCACTTCGACGCGCCGCAATGCGCCGCGGTCTGTCCGGTCCCAGATACCTGCGTGCCGGCCTGACGCAAGCGGAGTGACGAGGGAAAAGAGGCGGAGTGACGCATGGCAGCCGTTCAGGAGACGATCGATCGGGTCAAGGACATCGATGTCGATCAGTATCGGTACGGATTTGAGACCGTCATCGAGTCGGAGAAGGCCCCCAAGGGGCTTTCGGAAGACACCATCCGCTTCATTTCGGGCAAGAAGAATGAGCCGGCGTGGATGCTGCAATGGCGGCTGGACGCCTATCGGCGCTGGCTGACCATGGAGGAGCCGACCTGGGCGCGCGTCGGCTATCCCAAGATCGACTATCAGGATCTCTATTACTACGCCGCGCCGAAGCCGAAGAAGCAGGTCGCCTCCCTCGACGAGATCGATCCGGAGATCCTGAAGACCTATGAGAAGCTCGGCATTCCCTTGCGCGAGGTCGAGATTCTCGAAGGTGTGCAGCCGTCGGCCGCCGGCGATGGTGAGAGTGAGCCGGCGGCGCCGCGCAGCAAGATCGCGGTCGATGCCGTTTTCGATTCGGTTTCCGTGGCCACGACCTTCAAGGAAGAGCTGAAGAAGGCGGGCGTGATCTTCATGCCGATCTCGGAAGCGATCCGCGAATACCCCGAGCTGGTGCAGAAGTATCTCGGCAGCGTGGTGCCGACCTCGGACAATTATTTTGCCACGCTCAATTCGGCGGTGTTTTCGGATGGCTCGTTCGTCTACGTGCCCGAGGGCGTGCGTTGCCCGATGGAGCTTTCGACCTATTTCCGCATCAACGAACGCAACACCGGGCAGTTCGAGCGTACGCTGATCATCGCCGACAAGGGCGCGTATGTGAGTTATCTCGAAGGCTGCACTGCGCCGCAGCGCGACGAGAACCAGCTGCATGCGGCGGTGGTCGAGCTGGTCGCGCTCGACGACGCCGAGATCAAATATTCGACGGTGCAGAACTGGTATCCGGGCAATGCCGAAGGCGTCGGCGGCATCTATAATTTCGTCACCAAGCGCGGCGATTGCCGTGGCCCGAATTCCAAGATTTCCTGGACGCAGGTCGAGACCGGATCGGCGATCACCTGGAAATATCCGAGCTGCATTTTGCGCGGCGACAATTCGCGCGGCGAGTTCTACTCGATCGCGATCTCCAACGGCTTCCAGCAGGTCGATAGCGGCACCAAGATGATCCATCTCGGCAAGAACACGTCGAGCCGGATCATCTCCAAGGGCATCGCGGCGGGCAAGTCGCAGAACACCTATCGCGGCCTGGTGACGGCCCATCGCAAGGCTAGCGGCGCGCGCAACTTCACCGCCTGCGATTCGCTGCTGATCGGCGACAAATGCGGCGCGCACACCGTTCCCTATATCGAAGCCAAGAACTCCTCTGCCGTGTTCGAGCACGAGGCGACGACCTCGAAGATCTCCGAGGACGTGCTGTTCTACTGCGTCCAGCGCGGCTTGAGCCAGGAAGAGGCGGTCGGGCTGGTCGTCAACGGCTTCGTCAAGGACGTGCTGCAGCAGCTCCCGATGGAGTTCGCGGTCGAAGCGCAGAAGCTGATCTCGATCTCGCTCGAAGGCTCGGTCGGATAGGCCGCCACGCGGCAAGGTGAAAAGAAGGAGTGTTCGATGACGGCCCTGCTCGAAATCAAGGGACTCCACGCCGAGATCGCCGGTGGGCGGAAGATCATCCAGGGGCTGGATCTCACCGTGAACAAGGGCGAGATCCACGCCATCATGGGGCCGAACGGCGCTGGCAAGTCGACGCTCTCTTATGTGCTCGCCGGCAAGCCCGGCTACGAGGTGACCGCGGGCGAGGTATATCTCAACGGCGAGGACCTGCTGGCGATGGCGCCGGATGAGCGGGCCGCCAAGGGCGTCTTCCTCGCATTCCAATATCCGCTGGAAATTCCCGGTGTGGCGACGCTGACCTTCCTGCGCGCGGCCTTCAATGCCCAGCGCAAGGCGCGCGGCGAGGAGGAGCTATCGTCGCCCGATCTGCTCAAGCGGGTGCGCGAGGTCGCCAAGACGCTCAACATCGATGCCGATATGCTGAAGCGGCCGCTCAATGTCGGCTTCTCCGGCGGTGAGAAGAAGCGCAACGAGACGCTGCAGATGGCACTGCTGCAGCCGCAGCTCTGCGTGCTCGACGAGACCGATTCCGGCCTCGACATCGACGCGCTGAAGGTGGTGGCGAACGGCGTCAATGCGCTGCGCTCGGCCGAGCGCGGCATGATCGTGATCACCCATTATCAGCGGCTGCTCGACTACATCGTGCCCGATATCGTGCACGTTTTCGCAGCCGGTCGCATCGTCCGCACCGGTGACAAGGAACTGGCCCGGGAGCTCGAGGCGACCGGCTATGCGCAATATCAGAGCGAAGCGGCATAACGACCATGGGCATTGCCATCCGCAAGACCAAGGCCGAGTTGGGACTGGCCGACCTCTACCAGACCGCGCGCAAGTTTTTGCCGGGTGGCGAGGAGATCACCGCGGTCCGCTCCGCCGCCTTCGACCGCTTCAATGCCGTCGGCCTGCCGCATCGGCGAATCGAGGCCTGGAAATATACCGATCTGCGCGGGCAGATGAAGGAAGCCAAGCGGCTCGCCTCGCTCCCGGATGACGCGGCCAAGGCCAAGGCTCGCGAGGTGCAGGACCTGTTCGCCGGTGTGGGCTTCCGCCGCCTGATGATCGTCGATGGCGCATTCGTTCCGGAACTATCCGATCTTGCCGATCTCGAAACCGGTCTCACCATTCACGCGATGGCGGATGCCTTGGCATCCGACCAGCCGCTGCTGTCGCAGCGGCTCGGCGCCGTCGTTCCCGAGGACGATCCGGCGCTGGCGTTGAACGCGGCGCTGGCCGGCAACGGCGTCGTGATCTGTGTTGCTCCCGGAGCTGCGCTGGCGCGGCCGATCCATGTGGCGTTCGTGACGACCAATTGGGTGGCGACCTCGATGTTTACCCGCTCGCTGGTCAATGTCGGCAGCGGGGCCAGCGCGACCATCGTCGAGACACATCAGGGGCCGGATGGCTCGGACTACCAGGTCAACACCGCGATGCAACTCGTCGTCGGCGATGAGGCACGTGTCGACCATATCAAGGTGACGCGCGAGGGGGATGGCGCGTTGCATGTCGCTTCGCTGCTGGCGAATGTCGGGGCGCGGGCATGCTTCAACCAGCTCGGCTTCGTGCTCGGTGGCGCGGTTGTCCGCAATCAGCTGTTCCTGCGGCTGGCGGGCGAGGGCACGATCGTCGACATCAAGGGCGCGAGCCTGCTCAAAGGCACGCAGCACGCCGATACGACCTTGGCGATCGACCATGCCGCGGCGGAGTGCCAGAGCCGTGAGACTTTCAAGGCGGTCGTCGGCGACCGTGCGCGGGCCGTGTTCCAAGGCAAGATCACGGTCAGCCCGGGTGCGCAGAAGACCGATGCCAAGATGATGTCGCGCGCGTTGCTGCTGTCCGATGAGGCCGAGGCCGACAGCAAGCCGGAGCTCGAGATCTTCGCCGATGACGTGCAGTGCGGCCACGGCACCACGACCGGTGCCATCGACGAGGAGCTGCGCTTCTATCTGATGGCGCGCGGCATCCCCGAGAAGGAGGCGGAGGCGCTGCTGATCCAGGCCTTCGTCGGCGAAATCATCGAGGGGGCGGCCGACGAGCAGGTGCGGAACGCCCTGACCGACGTGATGTTGGGCTGGCTTGGGCGACGGGAGTAGGCGATGCATGCGGCGGTGAACGGAGACAGCTACGACATCAGCCGCATCCGCGAGGATTTTCCGATTTTAGGCCTGCAGGTGCACGGCAAGCCGCTCGTCTATCTCGACAATGCCGCTTCGGCGCAGAAGCCGAAGGCGGTGCTTGAGCGGATGAACCAGGTCTACACGTCAGAATACGCCAACGTGCATCGCGGGCTGCATTACCTCGCCAACGCCGCGACCGAGGCTTATGAAGGCGCGCGTGCCAAGGTCGCCGCGTTTCTGAATGCCGCAAGTCCCGAGGAGATCATCTTCACCCGGGGGGCGACCGAAGCGGTGAACCTGGTCGCGCAGACGTTCGGACGCGAGCGGATCGGCCCGGGCGACGAGATCGTGCTCTCGATCATGGAGCACCATGCCAACATCATCCCTTGGCATTTCCTGCGGGAACGGCAGGGCGCGGTGCTGAAATGGGCGCCCGTCGACGATGACGGCAACTTCCTGATCGATGAATTCGAGAAGCTGTTGACCCCGCGCACCAAGATGGTGGCGATCACCCAGATGTCGAACGTGCTGGGGACGGTGGTGCCGGTCAAGCAGGTGATCCAGATCGCGCATGCGCGCGGCATCCCGGTGCTGGTCGACGGCTCGCAGGGCGCCGTGCATCTCGAGGTCGACGTCCGCGATCTTGATGCGGATTTCTACTGCATCACCGGCCACAAGATCTACGGGCCGACCGGAATCGGCGCGCTCTACGGCAAACGCGAGCTTTTGGCGGCAATGCAGCCGTTCAACGGCGGTGGCGAGATGATCCGTGAGGTCAGCCGGGACTGGGTGACCTATGGCGACCCACCGCATCGCTTCGAGGCCGGCACGCCGCCGATCGTCGAGGCCGCGGGCCTCGGCGCCGCCATCGACTACGTCGCCTCGATCGGCAAGCAGCGGATAGCAGCGCATGAGCGCGATCTCGTCACTTACGCGACCGAGCAGCTGCGCGAGATCAATTCGCTGCGCATCATCGGCAATGCAGCCGATAAGGGCGCGATCGTCTCATTCGAGATGCAGGGCGCGCATGCGCATGATTTTGCGACCGTGATCGATCGCTCGGGTGTGGCCGTCCGCGCCGGCACCCATTGCGCGATGCCGCTCCTGGAACGGTTCGGCGTGACCGCGACGTGCCGGGCGTCCTTCGCGATGTACAACACCCGCGACGAGGTCGACGCGCTGGTGCGCGCGCTGAAGAAGGCGCAGGAATTCTTTTCCTGAATGACGAAGGCTGACGCTTTCGACTTGCGTGATCGACGCACGCATCCTTTGACAAGCTGAGATAGTCGCCGCGGCTCATTGCGAGCGAAGCAATCCGGTCTATCCACCCGGAAATGCCTGGATTGCTTCGGCGCAAGAGCGCCTCGCAATGACGGAACTCTCGTATGATCTAAGCCCCCGCCAGCGCCGCCTGTGCGTCGGTCTTGATGCGGGAGACCATCGAGCGGAAGCCGTTGGAACGCTGCGGGGTCAGATGCTCGCGCAGGCCGAGCTTCTCGAACAGCGCGACCGGATCGGCGCTCAGGATCTCCGAGGCCGAGCGTCCCGAGACCATCGCGAGCAGGATCGCGACCAGCCCGCGGACGATATGGGCATCGCTGTCGCCGACGAAATCGAGCACCGGCCCGTCCGGGCTGCGCTGCACGGCGGTCGCAAGCCACACCTGGCTGGTGCAGCCTTGCACCTTGTTGGCATCGCTGCGCTCGGCATCGGATAGCGGAATGAGCCCGCGGCCGAGCTCGATCACGTAGCGGTAGCGATCGTCCCAATCGTCCAGGAGCGAGAAGTTTTCGATGATGTCCTCGATATCGGGCAGGCCGGCGGCGGCAGTTTGGGCCATCTTGAGCATCGCAATCTCCTCGTCATCGCTTCATGCCGAGGCAAGCAAACTCCATACCGTGTGCGGAGCCGAGACCGGGTTGGATGCGCGGCCGCTCTCGACGGGCCGGTGCCGAAACGGCTCAAACGCACCGCCAGACGCTGTTGTGTCGTTTCGGACAGCGCGCTTCCGGCGCGTCGGGTGAGGGCCTTCGATGTCGGGTTTGCAACAACCTGTTTCGCACCCGAAGTAATTTCGCATCTCCTTATAACTGCGGGTGTTTTAACGATTTAGTCGCTCTGGCACGTCGGTTGCAAAACGGGTTGCCAGGCAAAGGTTGAGGGCTGAGTGCACGCCGACGCTTCGGACGAGCGATGCTCTCCTTCCCAATAACCCGTCTGCCGGTTCGAAGAGAGAGGACGCGGTCTCGTCATGCCAGGCGCATGCGGGACATTGGCAATCGGTTGATGGAGAGCAGAATGTCACTGCGACAAATCGCATTTTACGGCAAGGGCGGCATCGGCAAGTCGACGACGTCGCAAAACACGCTGGCGGCGCTGGCCCAGATGGGCCACCGGATCCTGATCGTCGGCTGCGACCCGAAGGCGGACTCGACCCGCCTGATCCTGCACGCCAAGGCGCAGGACACGATCCTGAGCCTGGCGGCTGCGGCGGGCAGCGTCGAGGACCTCGAGATCGAAGAGGTGATGAAGGTCGGCTATCAGAACATCCGCTGCGTCGAGTCCGGCGGTCCGGAGCCGGGGGTCGGCTGCGCCGGCCGCGGCGTGATCACCTCGATCAACTTCCTGGAAGAGAACGGCGCCTATGAGGACATCGACTACGTGTCCTACGACGTGCTCGGCGACGTGGTCTGCGGCGGCTTTGCGATGCCGATCCGCGAGAACAAGGCGCAGGAAATCTACATCGTGATGTCCGGCGAGATGATGGCGATGTATGCCGCCAACAACATCTCCAAGGGCATTCTGAAGTACGCCAATTCGGGCGGCGTGCGCCTCGGCGGCCTGGTCTGCAACGAGCGCCAGACCGACAAGGAGCTGGAGCTGGCGGAAGCCCTGGCCAAGAAGCTCGGCACCAAGCTGATCTACTTCGTGCCGCGCGACAACATCGTGCAGCATGCCGAGCTGCGCCGCATGACCGTGCTGGAATATGCGCCGGATTCGGTTCAGGCCGGCCACTACCGGGAACTCGCGACCCGGATTCACAACAATGCCGGCAAGGGCATCATCCCGACCCCGATCACGATGGACGAGCTCGAAGACATGCTGATGGAGCACGGCATCATGAAAGCGGTCGACGAGTCCCAGATCGGAAAGACTGCCGCCGACCTCGCCGCAACGGCTTAAATCCAAACAGGCCGCCCGGCCCTTCGCGAGAGGGCCGGGTGGATGTCCGCAAATCGTATCATCGAGGAAAGCCAGATGAGCGTCATCGAGAAACAAAGCGTTGCCGAGATCAAGGCACGCAACAAGGAATTGATCGCAGAGGTCTTGAAGGTCTATCCGGAAAAGACCGCCAAGCGTCGTGCCAAGCACCTGAACGTGCATGAGTCCGGCAAGTCCGACTGCGGCGTCAAGTCGAACATCAAGTCGATCCCCGGCGTCATGACCATCCGCGGCTGCGCTTACGCCGGTTCGAAGGGGGTGGTGTGGGGTCCGATCAAGGACATGATCCACATCAGCCACGGTCCGGTCGGCTGCGGCCAGTACTCCTGGGCGGCCCGCCGCAACTACTATATTGGCACGACCGGTATTGACACCTTCGTGACGATGCAGTTCACCTCCGATTTCCAGGAAAAGGACATCGTCTTCGGCGGCGACAAGAAGCTTGCCAAGATCATGGACGAGATCCAGGAGCTGTTCCCGCTCAACAACGGCATCACCGTGCAGTCTGAGTGTCCGATCGGCCTGATCGGCGACGACATCGAGGCGGTCTCCAAGAGCAAGTCGAAAGAGTATGACGGCAAGACCATCGTGCCGGTCCGCTGCGAAGGCTTCCGCGGCGTGTCGCAGTCGCTCGGTCACCATATCGCCAACGACGCGATCCGGGACTGGGTGTTCGACAAGATCGCCCCGGATGCCCCGGCGCGCTTCGAGCCGTCGCCCTATGACGTCGCGATTATCGGCGACTACAACATCGGCGGCGATGCCTGGTCGTCGCGCATCCTGCTCGAGGAGATGGGCCTGCGCGTGATCGCCCAGTGGTCTGGCGACGGTTCGCTCGCCGAGCTGGAAGCGACGCCGAAGGCGAAGCTCAACGTGCTGCACTGCTACCGCTCGATGAACTACATCTCGCGCCATATGGAAGAGAAGTACGGTATTCCGTGGTGCGAGTACAACTTCTTCGGGCCGAGCAAGATCGCGGAGTCGCTGCGCAAGATCGCCAGCTATTTCGACGACAAGATCAAGGAAGGTGCAGAGCGCGTCATCGCCAAGTATCAGCCGCTGATGGACGCCGTGATCGCGAAGTACCGGCCGCGCCTGGAAGGCAAGACCGTCATGCTGTTCGTCGGCGGCCTGCGTCCGCGTCACGTGATCGGGGCCTATGAGGACCTCGGCATGGAGGTCGTCGGAACCGGCTACGAGTTCGCGCACAATGACGACTATCAGCGCACCGCCCAGCACTACGTCAAGGACGGCACGCTGATCTATGACGACGTCACCGGCTATGAGTTCGAGAAGTTCGTCGAGAAGATCCAACCGGATCTGGTCGGTTCGGGCATCAAGGAAAAGTACGTATTCCAGAAGATGGGCGTACCGTTCCGCCAGATGCACTCCTGGGACTACTCGGGTCCCTATCACGGCTATGACGGGTTCGCGATCTTCGCCCGCGACATGGACATGGCCATCAACTCGCCGATCTGGAAGATGGCCAAGGCTCCCTGGAAGCAGGCGCCGAAGCCGTTCCTGCAGGCAGCCGAGTAACCGCAACTAGCTCCACGGCCCGGCCCTCCATCGGCGGAGGGCCGGTGCTCCCGATCGACACAGGAAATTGAGAGGGTTGTCCCATGACACAAAGTGCCGAACATGTGCTCGATCACTTCGAGCTTTTCCGTGGTCCCGAATACCAGCAGATGCTGGCCAACAAGAAGAAGATGTTCGAAAATCCGCGCGATCCTGCGGAGGTCGAGCGGGTGCGCGAATGGGCCAAGACGCCCGAATATCGCGAGAAGAATTTCGCCCGTGAGGCGCTGACCGTCAACCCGGCCAAGGCCTGCCAACCGCTCGGCGCCGTGTTCGTCGCCGTCGGTTTCGAAGGCACGATGCCGTTCGTCCATGGCTCGCAGGGATGCGTGGCCTATTACCGCAGCCATCTGTCGCGCCACTTCAAGGAGCCGAGCTCCTGCGTGTCGTCGTCGATGACCGAGGACGCGGCGGTGTTCGGCGGCCTCAACAACATGATCGACGGTCTTGCCAACACCTACAACATGTACAAGCCGAAGATGATCGCGGTTTCCACCACCTGCATGGCGGAAGTGATCGGCGACGACCTGAACGCGTTCATCAAGACTTCCAAGGAGAAGGGCTCGGTGCCGGCCGAATACGACGTGCCGTTCGCGCACACGCCCGCCTTCGTCGGCAGCCATGTCACCGGCTACGACAATGCGCTCAAGGGCATCATCGAGCATTTCTGGGACGGCAAGGCTGGCACCGCGCCGAAGCTCGAGCGCCAGCCGAACGAGAAGATCAACTTCATCGGCGGCTTCGACGGCTACACCGTCGGCAACCTCCGGGAGATCAAGCGCATCTTCAAGGTGATGGGTATCGACTACACGATCCTCGGCGACAACGAGAATGTGTTCGACACCCCGACCGACGGCGAGTTCCGCATGTATGCCGGCGGCACGACGCTGGAAGACGCCGCCAACGCGATCCACGCCAAGGCGACCATCTCGATGCAGGAATATTGCACCGAGAAGACCCTGCCGCTCATCAAGGCGCACGGCCAGGAGGTCGTTGCGTTCAACCACCCGGTCGGCGTCACCGGCACCGATGCGTTCGTGATGGCGCTGTCGCGCATTACCGGCAAGGAAATCCCGGAAGAGCTCGCGCTCGAACGCGGCCGCCTGGTCGATGCGATCGCTGACTCCAGCGCGCACATCCACGGCAAGAAGTTCGCGATCTACGGCGATCCCGATCTCTGCCTCGGGCTGGCCTCGTTCCTGCTCGAACTCGGTGCCGAGCCGACCCACGTGCTTGCCACAAATGGCAACAGGGACTGGGCCGAGAAGGTGCAGGCGGTCTTCGACAGCTCGCCGTTCGGCAAGAACTGCCACGTGTATCCCGGCAAGGATCTCTGGCACATGCGCTCGCTGCTGTTCACCGAGCCGGTCGATTTTCTGATCGGCAACACCTACGGCAAGTATCTGGAGCGCGATACCGGAACGCCGCTGATCCGCATCGGCTTCCCGATCTTCGATCGCCACCATAAGCATCGCTATCCGGTGTGGGGCTATCAGGGCGGCCTCAACGTGCTGGTTACGATCCTCGACAAGATCTTCGACGAGATCGATCGCAACACCAACGTGCCGGCGAAGTCGGACTACAGCTTCGACATCATCCGCTAAGACGCGACGGAGCGCGGTGGCATGGCCGCCGCGCTCCGGCTCTGACCAGGGCAGGGCTCTTGGGGAAGACAGCTGATTGTCTGAGCCGTGCTCGAAGGCGCTACGGTCCGTCAACAGGAGAAGCCAATGAGCTCGCTTTCGGCCACCATCCAGAACGTCTTCAACGAGCCTGGTTGCGGTAAGAACGCCAACAAGTCCGAAGCCGAGCGCAAGAAGGGCTGCACCAAGCAGCTGCAGCCGGGCGGCGCGGCCGGTGGCTGCGCCTTCGACGGCGCCAAGATCGCGCTCCAGCCGCTCACCGACGTTGCCCATCTGGTGCATGGTCCGATCGCCTGCGAGGGCAATTCCTGGGACAACCGTGGCGCGGCATCATCCGGTTCCTCGATCTGGCGCACCGGATTCACCACCGACATCAATGAGACGGACGTGGTGTTCGGCGGCGAGAAGCGCCTCTACAAGGCGATCAAGGAGATTATCGAGAAATACGATCCGCCGGCCGTCTTCGTCTATCAGACCTGCGTGCCGGCGATGACCGGCGACGACATCAACGCCGTGTGCAAGGCGGCGTCGGCCAAGTTCGGCAAGCCGTGCATTCCCGTCAATTCGCCCGGCTTCGTCGGACCGAAGAACCTCGGCAACAAGCTCGCCGGCGAAGCGCTGCTGGAGCACGTGATCGGCACGGTCGAGCCGGAAATCACCACGCCCTACGACCTCAACATCATCGGCGAATACAACCTGTCGGGTGAACTCTGGCAGGTGAAGCCGCTGTTCGACGAACTCGGCATCCGCATCTCGGCCTGCATCTCGGGCGACGGCCGCTACAAGGAGGTGGCGTCCTCGCATCGTGCGCGTGCGGCGATGATGGTCTGCTCCAAGGCGATGATCAACGTCGCCCGCAAGATGGAGGAGCGCTACGGCATTCCGTTCTTCGAAGGCTCGTTCTACGGCATCCAGGATTCCTCGGACTCGCTGCGCGAGATCGCGCGGCTCCTGGTCGAGCGCGGCGCACCGTCCGATCTGCTCGATCGGACCGAAGCCGTGATCGCGCGCGAAGAGGCCAAGGCGTGGGCTGCGATCGAGCCCTTCAAGAAGCGGCTCACCGGCAAGAAGGTGCTGCTGATCACCGGCGGCGTGAAGTCATGGTCGGTGGTGGCGGCGCTGCAGGAGGCCGGCATGGAGCTGGTCGGCACATCGGTCAAAAAGTCGACCAAGGAGGACAAGGAGCGCATCAAGGAGCTGATGGGCCAGGATGCGCATATGATCGACGATATGGCGCCCCGCGAAATGTACAAGATGCTCAAGGACGCCAAGGCCGACATCATGCTGTCCGGCGGCAAATCGCAATTCGTGGCGCTGAAGGCGGCGATGCCCTGGCTCGACATCAACCAGGAGCGTTCCCATGCCTATATGGGCTATATCGGCATGGTGAAGCTGGTCGAGGAAATCGACAAGGCGATCTATAACCCGATGTGGGAGCAGCTGCGCAAGCCGGCGCCCTGGGAGAAAGCGGATAGCAACTGGCAGGCCAGGGCAATCGCCCAGGCCAATGCCGAAGCAGCCGCACTCGCGGCCGACCCGGTCGCGGCCGAAGCCGCACGGCGGGCCAAAAAGATCTGCTTCTGCAAGACGGTCGATCTCGGCACGATCGAGGATGCGATCAAGGCCCATGGCCTGACCGACGTCGCCGGCGTCAAGCAGCATACCAACGCTTCGGGGGGCTGCGGCGCCTGCGCGGTCCGGGTCGAGGATATTCTGGCCGCGATGAACGCGCCCACAAACCTGCTGCAGGCAGCGGAGTAGGGCGCTCGCCATGGCCAAGGTCACCATCGGAAAGAAGGCCTGCGCGGTCAATCCGCTCAAGATGAGCCAGCCGATCGGCGGCGCCTTCGCCTTTCTCGGGCTGCGCGGCGCGATGCCGTTGTTGCACGGCTCGCAGGGCTGCACCTCGTTCGGGCTGACGCTGTTCGTGCGCCATTTCAAGGAAGCGGTGCCGATGCAGACCACAGCGATGAGCGAGGTTGCGACCGTGCTCGGCGGCTATGAGAACGTCGAGCAGGCGATCTTGAACATCCATAAGCGGCAGAAGCCCGAGATTATCGGCATCTGCTCCACCGGCGTCACCGAGACCAAGGGCGATGACGTCGACGGCTACATCAAGCTGATCCGCGAGAAGCATCCGCAGCTGGCCGACTATCCGCTGGTCTATGTCTCGACTCCGGATTTCAAGGATGCGTTCCAGGACGGCTGGGACAAGACCGTGGCCAAGATGATCGAGGTGCTGGTCGAGACTCCGACCTCGACCCGCCGCGATCCGGCGCGCGTCAACGTGCTGCCGGGCTGCCATCTGACGCCCGGCGACATCGAGGAGCTGCGGACTATCTTCGAGGATTTCGGGCTGGAGCCGTCCTTCCTCCCCGATCTCGGCGGCTCCCTTGACGGTCATATCCCGGACGATTTCGTGCCGACCACGATCGGCGGTATCGGCATCGACGAGATTGCGACCATGGGCCGGTCGGCCTGGACGATCGCGATCGGCGCGCAGATGAAGCGGGCGGCCGAAGCCATGCAGGCCAAGACCGGCGTGCCGTACCGGCTGTTCGAGCGTCTCTGCGGGTTGCTGCCGAACGACGAGTTCATGACGTTCCTGAGCGAGATCTCGGGACGCCCGGTGCCGGCGAAATATCGAAGGCAGCGCGGCCAGCTGGCCGATGCGATGCTCGATGCGCATTTCCACATCGGCGGCCGCAAGCTCGCGATCGGCGCCGAGCCGGATCTGTTGTTCGATGTCTCCAGCATGCTGCACGAGATGGGCGCCAAGATCGCGGTGGCGATCACGACGACCCAATCGCCGGTACTCGAGCGCATGCCGTGCGAGGAGGTCCTGATCGGCGACCTTGAGGATCTCGAGAACCAGGCCAAGGACCGCGCGTGCGAGCTGATGATGACGCATTCGCATGGGCGCCAGGCGGCAGCGCGCCTGAAAATCCCATTCTATCGCGTCGGCTTTCCGATGTTCGATCGGCTCGGCGCCGGCCATTTGATGTCGATCGGCTATCGCGGCACCCGCGACCTGATCTTCACCTTGGCCAACCTCGTGATCGCCGATCGCGAGGACAATCGTCAGCCGACCCCGGATACCTGGCGGGATGCCTGGCACGAGACGGCTGGAGCGCAGCCGGACTCCCCAGTCGTCGCGCCGCTGCACTGATCGCCCACTTCAAGAGAAAGGACGCTTGCATGAAGGTCGCATTCGCTACCCAGGACTTGAAGAGGGTCGACGCGCATTTCGGCTGGGCCAAGAACATCGCGATCTACGATGTGAACCCGGAAGGACATCGCTTCGTTGAAGCTGTCGAGTTCGACGGCGACCTGAAGGAGGATGGCAACGAGGATAAGCTCGCGCCGAAGATCGACGCGATCAAGGATTGCGCCATCCTCTACGTCGCCGCGATCGGCGGCTCGGGGGCTGCGCGTGTCGTCGCCAACAACATCCATCCGATGAAAGTCAATCAGCCCGAAGAGATCACCGATCTGCTCGGCAAGTTGCAGGATGTATTGAAGGGCAACCCGCCGCCTTGGCTGCGCAAGGCGCTGGCCAAGGGCCAGGAGCGCGTACTCGATTTCGAGGAATGAGGATCAATCATGTCTGATACAGCGGTCGTAATCGAAGCCGTGCCTGATCTGGAGCGGCCTTTCGTCAAGGAACTGATCAAGATCTGGCGGGCGCAGGACACCCACGGCGCCTGGGAGGGTAAGAGCGACGTCGATCTGCTCGATCCCTACATCCTGGACAAGGAGAAGCGGCGGGCGCTGCCGATCATCGGAGATCCAGATCCCGAAACGATCTGGCGGATGGAGCTGTTCTACAACGCGGTTGCACTCTCGATCGAGAGGGCGACGGGCGTGATGATCTCGCCGATGCTCAAGATGAGCCATGAAGGTTTTGGTCGCATGGTGCTGATCGGGGGCCGCCTGATCGTCGTCAACAAGCAGCTCCGTGACGTGCATCGTTTCGGCTTCGACAATCTCGGCAAGCTCGCCGACGAGGGGGACAAGTTCGTCAAGTCCGGCGTCGAGATGATCGAAAAGTTCAAAGACGTCGCAAACTACTGAGAACGGCGAGGAGAAGCGATGAGCGACCTGGAAACGCTGAAAGCAGAAATCAAGAAGCTTTCCGCACGTGCGATGCAGGCCAAGATGAACCTTCATGATCTGTCGGAGGAGCTCCCGATCAACTGGGATCAGATTCTCCCGACCGCGCAGAAGGCGCACGAGGCGTTTTCCGAACTGGAGAAGAAGCGTGCCGAGCTGAAGAAGCTCGAGGCTGCCTGATCCGCTCCACGTGGTTCAAGAAGGACAGAGCGTCATGTCGAATGCAACTCGCGACGGCCGCGACTGGCGGCCAGATTATCTGGTCGCGATCGATGCCCAAAAGTGTATCGGCTGCGGCCGCTGTTACAAGGTCTGTGGCCGCGAGGTCATGACCTTGAAAGGGATCAACGATGAAGGCGAGTTCGTCGAACTCGACGACGATGAAGACGACGAGGTCGAGAAGAAGATCATGGTCATGAATGACACTGGTGCCTGCATCGGCTGCGGCGCCTGCGCCCGTGTCTGTCCGACCAACTGCCAGACCCATACGCCTGCGCCTTGAGATCAGCGAGTTCGGCATGAGCGCCATCGAAGCCAAGTTCACGATCGGACAGGTGACCCGGCACCGCGTCTATGACCTGCGTGGAGTGGTGTTCGACATCGATCCGGCGTTCTCCGACGACGAGGGATGGCGCGCCATCACGATGGATGCGCGTCTCACCAGGGAGCAACCGTTCTACTATCTGCTCGCCGAGTGCGGTGACAGCAGCTATATCGCCTACGTGCCGGAGCAGAACCTGGTCGCGGATGTCTCGGGTGAGCCGGTGCAGCATCCCGACATCGGGGCGCTGTTCGACATGGATGACGACGGTGCCTATCGCTATCGCGGCCGGATTTTTCAGTGAATCCGCCGCGAGGGCAGACGGCATTGGCCGCGTAAGGCGTGAGTTCGCCATGCCGTCATTGCGAGGCGCGTAAGCGCCGAAGCAATCCAGGGGGCGTTCCGCCGAAGCAGCCTGGATTGTTTCGCTCGCGATGACGAATTCAACGCGCGTAAAGGCCCGTCACTCGATCCCCTGCTCGCGGGCTTTCCACATCGCAGCGATCCGGAACCGTTCGTTGATCGCGGTGGGATTAGCCAGGATCTCCGCCTGGGCGGCCGCGAACGCCTTCTCGACGATCTCGGCCTGTTCCTTGGTCAGGGTGACGCGTCCGGCCATGTAGGCAGCATCGGGCGCCGCCTGCCAGATCTTCCGCCGGTTCGGATGCATCTTCACTTCGACCAGCTCGAAGGCTTCGAGCTCGCCATCGAGACAGATCGCGAGCCCGACCACCTCGAGCTTGCGGCCGTCTTCAGTGGTCTTGACCAGGGTCCTTGCCATGCTTCAGCTCCCGTCTGGTATGATTGTCACGCCGCCGCCGGCGTGTCGTCGGTCAGGCTCCATTCCGCCCACGAACCGTCGTAGACGGCCGCGCTCGGAATCCCGAGCCGATACAGCGCCAGTGCGACCATGCACGACGTGATGCCGGAGGCGCAGCTCGTCAGGATCGGCTTGTTCAAATCGATGCCGGCCGCGGCAAAGCGCGCCGCAAGCGCGTCCGGCCCGAGCAGCACGCCGGTATCCGCATCGACCAGATCGGCCCAGGGCACATTGGTCGCCCCTGGAATATGTCCCTGCCGCCGGAAGGCGAACACATCGGCCTGACTGCCGTCGAACTTGCCGGGACCTCGCGCGTCGATCAGTTGCGCTGCACCGGTCTGCAGGTTGGCCGTGACGTCGGCGACGGTGGCGACCAGGTTGCCATTGAAGCTTGCCTTGAAGCTGTTCGGCGCGGGACGCACCGGTGTCATCTCCGCCGGCAGCTTTTCCTTGGTCCACTTTCCGAAGCCTCCGTCGAGCATCGCAACGTTGTCGTGCCCGAATACGCGGAACATCCACCATACCCGCGCGGCGGCCGCGCCGCCATAAAGGCGATCATAGACGATCACGCGATCCGCATTGCCGATGCCGAGCAGCCCGACCTTGTGCGCAAAATCCTCTGCGCTCGGTAGCATGTGCGGCAACGCGGTCGACTTGTCGGCGACCTGATCGATGTCGAAATGCACGGAGCCCGGCAGATGCCGGCCGCGATATTGGGTGCGGCCATCCAGATTGGTGCTCGGATGATGCCAGGTGCAATCGAGGACCTTGACCTCGGGATCCGTCAGATGCGCCGCCAGCCATTCCGTGCTGACCAGGGCGTCACAGGCTTCCGTGCTCATGGGTGTTGGCTCGTGATGTCGCGAACATGAAAGGGGACAGGCGGCACGGGTCTTGGACCGTGCTCAGAGCGTTTTCGGCATCGCATAGCCGGGGCGCGGATGTGCATCGTAGTATTCCGGCCGCTCCGGCCAGCCACCCTCGGCGATGATCTTGAAGCTCGCAATCTTGACCGGCGCGCCCGGCGAGCACGACACTTCGGCAAATTTGATCTCGCGCTCGCCCGGGCCGGCGGAGAAATCCGCCACGGTGCTGCCGTCCGCCTTGCGGGCGCGAGCGAAGCCGGGCGTGCCGACCGTCGAGGCGGGCACCGAGGCCGCAACGAAATTAGGTTCTTCCAGCCCATCCTTGGACGGACCGAACGCCGGCGAGCCGAAGGTGAACGTCGCGAGTACGCCGCTGCGATCGACCGCCTTGTCGGCCGTGATGGGGCGCGCCACCGAATAGACCGTCAGTGTCCCGCCATCCAGGGCGGTCTTGATGTCATCCAGCGAGCTTTCGACGAAATCCAGCGCAACGTTCATGTCGATCTCCTTACACAAAGGTGTTGAGATCGAAATTTTCAAGTTTTGTGCCAGTTCGTCATGGCCGCACTGGCAGACTGTGGCTCGGCTGCGGAGTTGCGCGAATCTTGCAGCGCCGATCGCGAGTGGAGCCGATCGGGGCGGTGCGATGGTTCGTGCCGGCCGATCTCGGGAACACCATTGAAGGACGAGGACCGACATGACCACCAACGTCGCTTACGCGATCTGCAGCATTAATGACATCCCGAGCCGCCGCGCCATGGGTTTCAATTTGATGATCGTCGAGGAGGACGGCACCAAGCGGCCGTGGCCGATCGTCGTCGTGCGCTGGGGCAAGCAGGTGTTCGGCTACGTCAACCAATGCCCGCATGACAAGGTCAATCTCGACTGGGAGCGCAATCAGTTCCTCGATCCGAACGGGCTGCGCATCTTGTGCGGCAAGCATGGATCGCTGTTCGAGATCGGCACCGGCACCTGTGTGGACGGGCCTTGCAAGGGCGAGAGCCTGACGCCGGTGGCACTGGCCTTGCTGGATGACGATATCTGCGTCACCGGCGTGACGCTCGTCGAGGACGACGAGGTCCTCCCCGACGAGGAGCACGAGGAGAATTGAACGGATCAGCCCGGCCTACACCGGGCGGTTCTCGTTGCGGTTCTTGACCGGCTCCATCTTGGCCAGGGCGTCGGCATAGGCGACGAGTTCGAACGGCTCGCTGTAGCCTTTGGCCGCGTCCAGAACGTAATCGAGCTTGCCCGCGGTATCGAGCTTCTTGATGTCGTTCTTGTCGATCGAGAGCAGATCGAGCATCTCCTTCCACACTGTGGATTCGTCACAGGGCAGCACATAGAAGGTGATGTCGCCCATCTTGATGCGGTATTTCACCAAGAGGTCGATGTTGTTGCAGAACATGAAGTAGCTGCCGTCGGGGCGCAGCAGGTCGTTCAAAACCTCAGCCGCAGCTTCGAGATAGGCGAGGGAATGGATGTAGCCGGCCAGCACCGGAATGGTGCTCTCGCCGTCCTGGACCACCGTCAGGACCTGCTCGACCGAGAAGTCCGGCGGCCGCTTCTCGTCGGCGACCTGAGCCTGGAATTTGAGCGCGATGTCACCGCGGAAGCCAAATCGCCCGGGCTTCGTCGTCGGCCCCTTCAGCACCGCGTTGAGCAAGCGGCCTTCCTGGTCGAGGCGCGCCAGCGCCGTGGTTTCGATTGCGACCATCTTCTCCATCGTCGTCATCAACAATCCCTCGCATGTCCCTGTGTCATGAGCCGTCTCGCCGCACGGCGCGGTCGAAGGGGCGCGATGCAAATTGTCTGCCGCAGCCGGTTGAGCCCTGTTTTGACTATGGTTTTGGCCCTCGTCGTGCGGCGTTGTCGGATTTGTGCCGAACGACCGCCGACAGCAGGGCCCGGCGGGCATGAACCTGTCCTGTCGGAAACCCGACACGCGTCGGAAACGTCACAGCGCCGAACCGGAAAATTGAGGTAGATCAATTAATTGCTGCGTGGCACGAGACTTGCCAACCGCTTAGCCAACGGCCGAAAGCAACAAGGGCTATGCGATGATGATCAATCTGACCGACAGCGCAATCAATGCGGTGCGTAACGCGATCACGACCTCGGACAAGCCGGTCGACGGCTTGCGGATCATGGTGGAAGCGGGCGGCTGCGCCGGGCTGAAATACAATATGGGCCTGGTCAGCGGCACCGAGCCGGAAGACACCGTGATCGAGCGCGAAGGCGTGCGTGTCCTCGTCGATCACAAGAGCCTCGAATATCTCGAAGGCACCACGATCGATTTCGTCGTGGCGCTGGAAGGCTCCGGCTTCACCTTCGAAAATCCCAACGCGAAATCGAGCTGCGGCTGCGGCAAGTCTTTCGCCTGAAGTGGCCTTCGCCTGATCCTGACAGACATCGAAAGAAGTAAATCATGCTGGTCGAATCCCAGGGCATTACCGAAGCGCCGGCGGCGATGAGCGAGCGCGAGCGCATCATTCGGGCCGTCATCGAGGAGGTCCGCCCGAATCTGAAGCGCGACGGCGGCGACTGTGAGCTCGTCGAGATCGACGGCAACAAGATCCTCGTGAAGCTCGCCGGCGCCTGCATCTTCTGCAAGCTTGCCAGCGCGACGCTGGAGGGGATCCAGGCGCGAATGATCGAGAAGCTCGGCGAATTCGTCCGGCTGGTTCCAGTGGCCGGCGCACCGAAGGCGCGGCATTAAGGAGCGCTCGTGCGTCCGGTCTATCTCGACAACAATGCCACGACCCGCGCCGATCCTGCGGTCGTGGCGGCGATGTTGCCGTTTTTTTCGGACCAGTTCGGCAATGCCTCGTCCTCGCATGCCTTCGGGAGCGAGGTCGCGGGCGCGCTCCGGCAGGCGCGAAAGCACCTCCAGGCCCTGCTCGGAGCCGCCTTCGATCACGAGATCGTCTTTACCTCCGGAGGTACCGAATCCGATAATGCGGCGATCCTGTCCGCGCTGGAGACCCAGAGCGGGCGTGACGAGATCGTCACCACCGCGGTGGAACATCCCGCAATCCTGTCGCTGGTCGAATATCTGCGAGATCGTCGCGGCATCACAGTTCATCTGATCGGGGTCGATACTGCTGGCAGCCTCGATCTGGAAGCCTACAAACATGCGCTGAGCCCACGCACCGCGATCGCATCCGTGATGTGGGCCAACAACGAGACCGGCACGCTGTTTCCGATTTCGGAGCTGGCGCAGCTGGCGCACGCGTGCGGCGCGCTGTTCCACACCGATGCGGTGCAGGCGGTCGGCAAGCAGCCGATCGATCTGAAGGCTGCAGGGGTCGACATGCTGTCGCTGTCCGGACACAAGCTGCACGGGCCCAAGGGCATCGGTGCGCTGTATGTGAGGAAAGGAACGCCGTTCGCGCCACTGGTGCGAGGCGGCCCACAAGAGCGCCGGCGGCGCGGCGGCACCGAGAACGTTCCCGCGATCGTCGGGCTCGGCAAGGCAGCCGAGCTCGCCGCCACCCATCTTGCCGATGAGCAGACCCGAGTCCGCGCGCTGCGCGACCATCTGGAGCAGGGGATCATCGAGACGATCGGGCATTGCGCGGTGCTCGGCGATCTCGATCATCGCCTGCCGAACACGTCCAACATCGCGTTCCAGCATCTGGAGGGCGAGCCGATCGTGATGCGCCTGAACCAGGCTGGCATCGCGGCCTCGCTCGGCTCGGCCTGCGCATCCGGCTCGATGGAGCCGTCGCATGTGCTGCGCGCCATGAACGTGCCGCCCGACCTGTTGCGCGGCGCCGTTCGCTTCTCGCTGTCGCGCGACAATACGATCGACGATGTCGAGCGTGTCCTGCACGTCCTGCCCGAGATCATCGGCAGGCTGCGCGAGACCTCGCCATCCTGGCAGCAGCATCGGTCCTCGCAATCGGCGGACGCATTACGACCCACGGAGTTCACGCAATGAAAGTCATGATCCGCCGCTCGCCGGAAACGGGCCTCTCGATCTACGTGCCGAAAAAGGATCTGGAGGAGCCGATCGTCGAGGTCGAGCACGAGACCCTCTGGGGCGGCTGGATCCGCATCGCCAACGGCTGGGTGCTCGACCTACCCGAGATGGCAAAGGACACGAGGCTTCCGATCACGATCAATGCGCGCAAGCGCGGTGACGAGGGGGACGAGTGATGAACGCGCCGCTCCCTCATATCGACATCATCAAGCAGGCCGACGCTGAAGCGCTGCTCAAGGACGTGGTCCAGCGGCTCAGGGTCGGCCACGTCGTGCCGTATCTGGGGCCGGCGGTGTCCGAGCAGTCGGGTGCCCCGGTGCCGATGAGCCCGGAGGCGCTGGCCGCCTTCTTCGGCACCAAGGTCGCGCTGCCGCGGCGGGCCAAGGGCAATGCCTGGGCCTCCGCGCAGCATATCGAGAGCACGCGTCATCGTTCGACCGTCACCTCGCTGATGGCGGAGGCGTTTGCGACGCCGGTGCCGCCGACGCCGTTGCATCAGCATCTGGCATCGCTGCCACTGCCGATGATCGTCGACAGCTGGTATGACGGTGCCATGCGCGAGGCGCTCGCTGCTCGCGCCAATTGGGGCGAGGTGCAGGGCATCACCCGGGCCGGCATCGGCGAGGACCGCTGGTATCGCTTCTATGATGCATCGGGGACCGAAGCGGACCGCGACAAGGCGCCGAGCTGGACCACGCTGCTTTACAAGCCGCATGGCGGCATCACGCCCGCGAAAAACTTTCTGATCACCGATGCCGATTATGTCGAAGTGCTGACCGACATCGACATCCAGACGCCGATTCCGGACGCGGTGAAGGATCGGCGGGCCGATCGCAGCTTTCTGTTCATCGGCTGCCGCTTCAACGACCAGCTGCTGCGGACCTACGGCCGCCAAGTCATCAAGCGCTCGGGCTCCGAGCACTATGTCCTGGTCGAGCCGGACACACTCTCGAAGAACGAGCTGAAATTCTTCATCGCCGAGCGGTTGACACCGATTGCCATTCCGCTGGCGCGTGCCACCGAGATCATCATCGGCGCCTGAGCGCTGCTGTTATTGGAACCTCGAACAGCGCGGCCGCAGGCCGCGCTGTTTTGCTGTCGGCCAAGGTCGCGCTGGGCAGTCTGTAACGTTTCTAACATGGACGCGAGCGCGAGGCCTTCGCATGTTGGCAAGGCGACAGGCGCCGTGGTTTTGCTAACACGTTGATAGTCCGACAAAATGATGGTGTCCGCGGCGTGGCACGCGAGTTGCTCAACATCCCGTAAGGCGGTTTGCGGCTCGCCAGCAACGTAAGGAGCGGACATGGACGCATCAGTTCAGCACGAACAGGCGACGATACCGGACGGCGAGAAGCTTAGCGCCGTCATGCAGACCATCGCAGAACACAAGGGCTGCGGCACCTCGGGCGGTAGCGGCAAAGCGAGCTGCGGATCGGGGGCGGGAGAGGGCGACCTGCCGCCGGAAATCTGGGAGAAGGTCAAGAACCATCCCTGCTACAGCGAGGAAGCGCACCACCACTACGCCCGTATGCATGTGGCCGTGGCGCCTGCCTGCAACATCCAGTGCAATTACTGCAACCGCAAATATGACTGCGCCAATGAGTCGCGTCCGGGCGTCGTCAGCGAGAAGCTGTCACCTGAGCAGGCCGCCAAGAAGGTGCTCGCCGTCGCCTCGACCATCCCGCAGATGACGGTGCTCGGCATCGCCGGCCCGGGCGATCCGCTCGCCAATCCCGAGAAGACCTTCAAGACCTTCGAGCTGATCGCGAAGACTGCGCCCGACATCAAGCTGTGTCTGTCGACCAACGGCCTCGCGCTGCCCGACCATGTCGATACCATCGCGGGCTTCAACGTCGACCACGTCACCATCACCATCAACATGGTCGATCCCGAGATCGGCGCGAGGATCTATCCCTGGGTGTTCTGGAAGCACAAGCGCTACACCGGCGTCGAGGCGGCCAAGCTGCTCACTGATCGCCAGCTGCAGGGGCTGGAGATGCTGACCGAGCGCGGCATCCTCTGCAAGGTCAACTCGGTGATGATCCCGGGGGTCAACGACAAGCACCTGGTCGAGGTGAACAAGGCGGTGAAGTCGCGCGGCGCCTTCCTGCACAACATCATGCCGCTGATCTCTTCGCCCGAGCACGGCACCGTATTTGGCCTCACCGGCCAACGTGGTCCGACGGCGCAGGAGCTGAAAGCGCTGCAGGACGAATGCGAAGGCGAGATGAACATGATGCGGCACTGCCGCCAGTGCCGTGCCGACGCCGTCGGCCTGCTTGGCGAAGACCGCTCGGCCGAGTTCACCACCGACAAGATCATGGCGATGGAGGTGAACTACGACATCGATTCGCGCAAAGCCTACCAGGCTGCGGTCGAGGAGGAGCGCGTCGCCAAGGTCGTCGCAAAGCAGGAGGAGCTGGCCTCGCTCGCAGGTCAGTCCAGCGACATCAAGCTGCTGGTTGCGGTCGCGACCAAGGGCTCTGGCTTGATCAACGAGCATTTCGGTCACGCCAAGGAGTTCCAGGTCTACGAGCTCTCCACCGCTGGCGCGAAGTTCGTCGGTCATCGCCGCGTCGATCTGTACTGCCAGGGCGGCTATGGCGACGAGGACAGTCTCGAGACCGTGATCCGCGCCATCAACGACTGTCACGCGGTATTCGTGGCCAAGATCGGCGGTTGCCCGAAGAGCGATCTGATCGCGGCAGGCATCGAGCCGGTCGACGAGTATGCGCATGAGTTCATCGAGAAGTCCGCGATCGCCTGGTTCAAGGGATACCTCGAAAAGGTCAATAGTGGAGAGATGGCGCACGTCGTGCGCGGTGACGCCGAAATCCGCCAGGGCGCACTCATCTCGGCGGCGTAAATCTGGATCTCGGCGGCGCCAGGGGCGCCGCCGAGCCTTTCGACAGGAGCAATCGATGACTTTGAAGATCATTGCCTCGCAGTGCACGAGCTGCTCGGCCTGCGAGCCCGAATGTCCGAACGTGGCGATCTCGGAGAAGAACGGCACGTTCGTGATCGACCCCAAGAAGTGCACCGAATGCATCGGTCATTTCGATGAGCCGCAATGCGCCGCGGTCTGCCCGGTCGACAACACCTGTGTGATCGACACGTCCTTTCCGCGCTATCAGCCGCCGGCCTAAAGAGGGAGAGATCGATGAACTTTACGATCACGCCCGCGGCGCAGAAATTCATGCGGATGATGCTGCGCATCGACGGAGCGGCGGGAAGCGGCTTCAGGCTGGCGGTGTCGCCCGGTGGTTGCTCCGGGCTCGCGGCCGACATCAGTGTGGTCGGCACGCCGCTCACTGGCGATGCCGTGGTCGAACGCGACGGCGTGCGCCTGTTCCTGCCCGCGGAGAGCCGGCTGCTGCTGGACGGCGTAACGATCGATTTCGTGGATACCGCGGCCCAGACCGGCCTCGTGTTCCACGATCCCAAGCAGGTGTCGTGTTCAAGCCACGCCGAAAAGGCGCTGCAGTAGCAGGGGAAGGCTCAAATGACCACGGATGCCCGGGCCAATTCGCAGTCTGCCATCGAGGATGCGTTGCTTGCCGACGCCTTGCTCGGTGGCGGCCTGCCGGAGGAGGCCGAGTATCATCTGTGGCAGGCGGGCCTGAGCTACCATCTCGACGACGTGGCGGAGGACCATCTGAAGCAGGCCAGGTCGCTGGCGCCGGATCATGCCGCCGTCCTGATCGGCTTTTACCGGTTCTACTTCTACAAGGGACGGCTGGCCGAGGCACTGCAGATCGCGAAGCAGTGCCTCGCCAAGGCCGCTGTGGAAAACCGGCTCCCGCCGCATTGGCGTGACGTTCGCGCCACCCATGCGGACTTCGGCGATTATGGGAACATCCTGCCCCGCTTCTTTCTCTTCACTCTGAAGGGCTATGCCTATCTGCAGATGCGGCTCGGCAATCTGGTGGAAGGCCGGCTGGCCGTGCAGAAGCTGCTCGAGCTTGATCCAAGCGACAAGGTCGGTGCGCGCGTGTTGCTCGACGTCGTCGACCGTGTGGGGCTGGACGATGACTGACGACATCGACGAAGCCATCGACTGGCAGGGCAACGAGATCAGTTGTGCCGGCTGCACTCATGACGCGATGCGCGCCTTCGGCGGCTGCAAGCTCAAGCATGCGTGTGTCCACGACCGCTACGCCCGCCGGATCGATCGCTTCTTCAACTGGAATCCGGCACTGGCCAACGATTACGTCAAGCACCCGCATTTCGAGGTGCGCGCGATCGCGGCCAAGCATGCCAGCCTGTTTCATCTGCCGCCGCTGCTCGACGACCCCGAGGAGACGGTCCGCTGGAACGCGGCGCGACGGCTGCCGAAGCGCCTGGTCCTGCGGCTGCGCAACGATCCGCATCGTGAAGTGCGAATCCGCATTGCCACCGTCATCGACCCCGAAGATCTGATGCCGATGATGATGGACGAGGACTATTACGTCCGGCTCGTCGTCGCCCGCCGGATCGTTCCGTCCGTGCTCGGACGCATGATGGGGGATCCGGAAGCCGAGGTGCGCCGCGTCGTGGCGCGGCGTATTCCTTCCGACTGGCTGCTCGGTGCGGCGAGTGATCCGGATCCACGGGTCAGGCTGGAGGTGGCGGAGCGCCTGTCGTCTGATCTTTTGACTGTCATGCGCAACGATCCCGACTGGCGGGTTCGCTACGAGGTCGCGAGCCGCATTCCATTGCGCGAAGTGTCGGGACTGGCGGACGACGAGGATCCGCTGGTGCAGGAGATGGTCCGCAACAGGCTGCAGAATCGATCGGGATTGCCGATGGAGAAACCGGCATGAGCAATATCGTCAGAGACAGCGATGTCGTCGAGTTGTCCGCGCCGCCCTTCTTCGGCTTCGGCGAGAAGGTGAAGGCGAAACGGACGATCCGCAACGACGGTACCTACGCCGGCAAGGAAATTGGCGAGATCCTCGCGAAGAAGGGTGAGATTGGCTACGTCGTCAGCATCGGCACATTCCTGCAGCAATTTTATATCTACGGCGTCGAGTTCCTTGAAAGCGGCAACCGCGTCGGAATGAAGCGCAAGGAGCTCGAACTCGCGGTTCCACGCGAGGAGCTCGATGACGAACTGCCGCTGCCGGGAGCAACCAAGTCATGATCGAACCACGCCAGCCGAAATATCAGTGGGGGCAGCGCGTGAAGGCGTTGATCGATCTGCGCAACGATGGATCGTTCCCCGATGCGCCGCCGGAAGGTCTTCTGGTCGGCATCGGCGATACGGGCGAGATCGTGCAGGTCGGGACGCACACCGAGGCCAACATGCCGATCTATCTGGTGGAGTTCGGCGAACGGCTGGTTGTCGGCTGCCTGGAAGAGGAGATCGTCCCGCTCTAGGGAGATCAATGCGCCATGGCTGCCATCGCGATCAAATCTTTGCCGATCATTCCTGCGCATCCGAACGAACTGGATCGCAAGCGGATCGAGCGCGCGTTGAAATCGCGCAAGCGGTATCGCTATGTCGAACCTTTCGTCGAGCCGGCGACCGACGGCTATCATATCAAAAGCCCGTGCTGCTCGCGCAATATCGACAAGGCCGGCGGCATCGTCGATGTCGCACTGCTCTGCCACGATCGGGTGAACGGGATGTGGCGGCTGCTCTGGAAAGACCACGGCAAAGGCGCGTGGGACTTGCACAGCGTGCATCAGCGGCTGACCGCGGCTCTGCACGAGCTGAACCTCGATCCGGAACGGATATTCTGGCAGTAGAGCGAAGGGACGGGCGATGGCACTTGCCGAGCAGGAATTGAGCGAGATCGAGCAGGTCCTCACCGGGCCCGACGCGAGCGGCCTTGCCTTTGGTGAACTCCGGAAGCGGTTTCCGCATCTCGCGTTGACCAGATGCGATGCCTCCGACGTGACGGAAGCGCCGTTCCGCAGCTATCCCGCCTTTGATCTGCATCTGCTCGATGCCAGCGACCACTGCGCCCAGGTGACCGCCGATCCGGCGCGAGCGACGGGGCTGATCCTGGCCAAACGGAGCGAGCGATCATGAGCAAGCCGGTCTTGGTTCACGATGCCGACAGGATCGACGACGAGGAGACGGTCCTCACCCCCGTGAGTTCCGGGTTCATTCCGCTGTCGGATCCCGACATCACGGTGGCCGAAATCGAAGCGGTCGAGGCGAGCTTGCGTTCGCCGCGGCTGTCGAACGGTCCGTTGGTCGAAGAGTTCGAGGCCGCGTTTGCCGCCTATCTCGGCCGCAAATATGCGATCGCGGTTCCGAGCGGCACGCTTGGGCTCCTGATCGCGTTGAAGGCCTACGATATCGGTCCCGGCGACGAGGTGATTGCTTCGTCCTATTCCTTTCGCGAGATCGCGCATGCGATCAGCATCGTGGGCGCACGCCCCGTGTTTGCCGACATCGACTATTATTCCGGCACGCTCGCGCCGGCCAAGGTCGAGACACGGATCACCGAGAAGACCAAGGCGATCGTGGTCGGAAACACCAATGGCCATCCGGCGCAGTGGACTGACTTGCGCGAAATGGCGAAGAAGCACCGGCTGCCGCTGCTCGAAGATTCCACCGAGGCGATCGGCTCGAAATATAAGGGAGCGCTGGTCGGGAGCTTCGGCGAGGTCGCCATTTTCGACTTCGGCCAGCCCTTCGCAATGACCTGCGGCGAGGGCGGCATGGTCGTCACGGATGACGTTGATCTCGCGGTCGCGATGCGGCGGCATCGATCGCATCGTCTGGACGAGCGTGCCTCGGTCGTTGTCAGCAGCGCGGCATCTCACCATGCGGTCATGAGCGACGTGACGGCAGCGCTCGGTCTGGCGCAGCTGAAGCGGATCGAGGAGATCCTCGAGCGCCGCAAGCTGATCGAGCAGATTTATTACAGCCAGGTGCAATCGTTTGAAGGCATCAAGGACCCCTATGTCGGACCCGATGTCACGGATGTGAACTGGTTTCTTTATCAGGTGCACCTCGGCACGCGCTTTTCGCGGTCGAGCCGTGATTCGATCGTCGAGGATCTGCGGGTGGAGCGGGTCGAAGCGGTTGCTTATTCGAATCCGCTGCATCTGCAGCGGCATTATTTCGATCTCGGCTATCGCCGCGGCGATTATCTGGTGACGGAAAAGGTCGCAGATCGCGTCGTGGCGTTGCCGTTCCACGTCCACCTCACCGCCGACCAGATCGCCTTTATCGTTGCGACGATGAAGGACGCATCGGTCAATGTCGGTGCAGGATCGGCAATCTATTAGAGCAAGTCAAACTGGAGAAGGAGAATCCAATGACAACCTTGACGGTGATGCCCGCGGGCCAGACCATCGAAGTCGGCGAGGGAACGACCATCCTCGCTGCGCTGCTCGGGGCCAATATCGAAATCCAGCATAAATGCGAGGGACAGGCGAAATGCGGCTCCTGCCACATCTTCGTGCATGAAGGCCGCAAGGGCGTCTCCAAGGTCGCAAAGCTCGAGAACGAGAAGCTCGACACCATCGTCGGCGTCGGCTCGAAGTCCCGCTTGGCTTGCCAGGCGACGATCCTCGGCACCGAGAACGTCAAGATCGAACTTCTGGGCTTTGCCTCGGGTCTGTGACGCGTAAGGAGGATCAGATGGAACAGCAGAACGTCGTGGTTCATGTCAGGTTCGCCTCGGACGGCACCGTCGCTGAGATCGGCGAGCGTCCGTCCGGACTTACGCCACAGCAATGGTTCGACCGGCTGAGCGATGCTATCGGCATGAAAGCGTATCAGACCTTCGCGGGGGGGCGTGGCGTGTTCAAGGTTGCACGCGAGCAGGTCGACGCCCTGAAGACCGCTGTGGCGTCCTGATAGGGCGGCCGGCGAAGCTATGAAGTCTGGGCGGCCAGCATGAAAAGCGGTGTGGAGCAGGACACGCGTTTCTTTGTGTCCTATACCGGAGTCAGGCTGCCGCTACGGCTCGTCAACGCGATCGCGCCGGACCAGCTGTCGAACCGCAACACCTTCATCCGGGGCTACTTCGATCGCGCCGGCGCCTTGATGGGCTTCGAGAAGGTGGTCTATGGCGAGATCGAGCTCATCCATCGGTATCATTATCACGCCAACGGTGCGTTGAGCCGCGCAGAGATCGTGATGCTGGATGAGGACCCGGTGACGTTGCGTTTCGACGATACTGGAACGCAGATTGCCGGGGTCGCCAGCGCGTAACGTGTGGAGGAGCCGGATCCGTGACGGTTGCCAAGTTGATCGAGGCCCTTGCGAGCATGCCGAGGGACGCTATCGTCCTGATGGACAGCGGCGCAGGACTCTCCCGGGTTGACGCGCTTCAGCTCATCGACGAGCAGGGGCCGGGCGCGCCGGCCGAGGTGATCCTGCAGCCCAGCATGGACGAGTAGCAAGAGAGCGGAAAGCACTGATGTCCGAGACGGAAACGGTCGTAACACCCTATCAGCGGATCGGCGGTGCCATCATCGTCGACCGGCTGGTCGAAGCCTTCTATCGGCGCATGGACAGCCTGCCGGAAGCCAAGGTGATCCGCGACATGCACCCGAACGATCTCGGACCGACCAAGCGGACCTTGAAGCGATATCTTTCGGAATGGCTGGGCGGCCCAAAACTCTACTCGCCGGAGAAGGGTCATCCGCGGCTCCGCCAGCGCCATATGGGCTTCAGCATCGGAGCTTCCGAGCGCGACGCCTGGTTGCTCTGCATGCGTGGCGCGCTCGAGGAGACCGTGGCCGACGCGCAAGCGCGGCAGGATGTCGATGCCGCCATGACCAAGCTCGCGGACTGGATGCGCAACCAGGCCGGCAATCCGCACGATGCGCGCGCAGCACGGCCTTGAGTTGAGATTTCACGGGACGGCAGGATGAGCAACGGCTGTTAGGGCCGGCAAGGCGAAGCTTACCCACCGACTGTGTCGCCGATGACATCGATGGACTGGCGGGCACGGCGCACTTCGATCGACGCGACCAAATGCGGCCGGTGCCGCCTTCCCCCTATGGATCTATGACCGGTGCACACAACGGCACACCGAAAAAGCTCTCATCGTCGCCGCCCCAGGCGCGATGCAGCGCCAGCGCGTTCTGCCATTGCGACAGTTCGGCGTCGCTGGCATTGCGATGGGTGATTTTGCCGTCCGGCTTGTCGGCGAGCAGATACGGCTTGCCGTTCCGGATGAACCGGTTGAGATCCTTGGTGTCGTTGGGCCGCACCACGCAGCGCGGCCGCTCGTCGATCAGGATCGTGGTCGGCAGCATCGCGCTCCTCCCTCAGTCCATCGGCGGACCCATGTCGTCGTCTGCCTTCTTCTTCTTTTTCTTGTCGGTCTTGGCGAGGGCGTAGGCGCCCGCGTTTTTCAAGGCGACCGGCGGCTGGCCGACGACATATTGGGAGATCCAGGTCATGGTCCGGTCGTGCGCAAGCTTGCTTGCGGTCTCATCATAGCTCGTGCCGTCGTCATCGAAATCATGCGCTACCCCGGGATAGGAAAATGCGCTTACCTCGGGATGGTAGGCCCTGAACTGGCCGACTTCGGCGAAGGGAACGACGGCATCGGCTTCACCGAAGTGGAGAAGAGTTGGAATTTTCCGCTTCGCGCCGGCGTTCTCGATGATCCCGGTGCCGTAATAGGAGACGGCGCAGGCGAGTCCCGTAACGCGATTTGCCGCGGTGTAGGCTAGACCTCCGCCGACGCCATAGCCGATCACTGCGATCTTGCCGCAGTCGCTGATACTGTCGACCGTGGATTGAAGCTCGGCGAAGAGGGGCGCTGTGGGATCGGAAGGAGCAGTCGCCTCACCGTCACCATCTGCCTGAGCCGGCGTGGCAGGCTCCGAGAGAGCAGGGGCGATCACAAGATAGCCGCTCGCGGCGAAGCCTTCGGCCACCTTGCGGATCTTGCCCTCGTCGTTCGCGGCATCGGGCAGTACGATAATCGCCCCTTTGGGCGTGTCTGCCGGATCGGCGCGATAGGCCGAGAACGTGTGTCCATCATTGGCGGTCAGCTTGATCGTGCTTTCTGTAGCCATGCGAAGCTCCCTTATCCGATACGGCCCAAGCAGCGCGCGCGGCGCGCTATAACAATCCAAGCTCCAACGCGACGTCTTCGGACATCCGCGACTTGTCCCACGGCGGCTCGAACACCAAGGTCACCTTGACCGATTGAACGCCATCGACGCTTGAAACGGCTTCTTCGACCATGCGCACGATTTCGCTGGCCACCGGGCAGCCGGGCGCGGTCAGCGTCATGTCGATCTCGACGGCACCGCCGCCCTGGTGGGAAATGCGATAGACCAGGCCGAGGTCATAGATGTTGACGGGGATCTCGGGATCGTAAACCGTGCGGAGCGCTGCGATGACGCTTTCGGCTGCGTCCCGTGATCCCGTGGCCATGGTTGTCGACATATTGGCTGGAGCGGTGACGGCTTGCATGTCGTTCATGCGAGTTCTCCTCTCTGATCCGTGCCCTGGTCGGGATTGAAGCTCCCGACAGGCACAATGGTGTTAGGAAGGTCCTCGTCCTGATTGTGCAAACGAAGTGCCATGCCGCCCCCTCCCTTAACCGATGCCATCGGCGAGCGCCGCGACGACCGGCCACCCGACGGCGCCGGCGGGATCGAGCTGTCGTAGCGCGTTGAGCATCTGCCGCGCGTGGTCGCGTTCATCCTTGCGCAGGTGAATGAAGGCGAGGGCTTTCAGGGTGTAGAGCGCGAAGCGGCCGGCGCCGTCGGGAATTGGCGTTTGTGGCGTCCATTGCCGCCAATCGTGAGACCAGCCGGCTTGACGCGCCGCCTCTTGCAGCCCGAGCTCGGCAACCGCTTTGGCCTCGTCGAGATTGCCTTGATAGGTGTGGATCTTGTAGAGGCAGAAATAGGTCGGAAGCTCTGCCGGCGCCGCCGCGAGCGCCTGCCGGAACAGGCGGTCGGCTCGCGCATGATCGCGCCGATAGGCAGCGACACCCTGCTGCAACAGCGCGTCGATCTCGTCCGGCAGGTCGCCGAAGTTGATCGTGTCGGGTTCGGACACCAATTCGAGCATTGCATTGACCTCGATCAATGCGTTGCAAGACGCGGACCGTTCTTGCGCCGCCTGGTGCGCGCGTTGCGCAGACGAGAACCGGCTGAGCCGCTTTCGCATGTTGCATTTGGTACGCTGCATTGCGCTCCCAAACGCGCGCCTGTCGCAAATGCGACGCAAGCCGCAGGGCGGAGTCCATTCGGTGCGACTACGAAGCTGCTTTCAACAGCGTTTTCGCGATTGGTTCGGACCTTGCATGAGCGCCATCGTTCCAGCAGGAGTGTGTTGCGATGGCGATGGCCGCAACTGATATCGAGCGCATGATAAAGGATGCGTTTCCGGATGCCGTGGTCGTGATCGAGGATCTGGCGGGCGACGGCGACCACTATTCCGCCCGGATCACGTCAGCCGCCTTCACCGGCAAGAGTCGCGTGCAGCAACATCAGATGGTTTATGCGGCGCTGAAGGGACAGATGGGCGGTATTCTGCACGCGCTGGCGCTCGAGACGGCGCTGCCGAAGTGAAATGCCACCGAAGTGAACGGTTGCATCCAGAGGTGAAAGGATCGGACAAATGTCGACATCCGAACGCATTCAAAAGCTGATCGACGGCAATGATATCGTTCTCTTCATGAAGGGCGTGCCGGCGGCGCCGCAATGCGGCTTCTCCGCGGCCGTGGCACAGATCCTGGCCAAGCTCGAGGTGCCGTATGAGAGCGTCAACGTCCTCGCCGATCCGTTCATCCGTGAAGGGATCAAGGAATTCTCGAACTGGCCGACTATCCCGCAGCTCTATGTCAAGGGCGAGTTCGTCGGTGGCTGCGACATCGTACGCGAGATGTTCCAGGCTGGCGAGCTCGGGACGCTGCTGGCCGAGAAGGGCATCAAGGCAGCGGCGTCATGAGCGAGGTTACCATCGAGGCTGACGACGATTTCGAGATTCCGCAGCTCTACAAGTATCACGCCTTTGTTTGTCTGACGCAGCGGCCGCCGCAACATCCGCGCGGCAGCTGCGGTGCGCTCGGCGTGCAGCCGCTGTGGGATCGCCTCACCAAGACCATCGAAGCGCAGCGGCTGACCGATATCGGCGTGACTGCCGCCGGCTGCTTCGGGTTCTGCAGCGCCGGTCCGATGATGGTGGTCTATCCTGACGGCATCTGGTATCGGCCGACCAGCCCTGAGGACATCGACGAGATTGTCGAGTCCCATTTCAAGCAGGGCAAGCGTGTCGATCGGCTCGTGATGGTGTTGAAGCGATAAAGCCAATCCGGAGCCGCTTAGCGCGGCTCCGGGCAGGGAGTCGTGGAAGCGTCCTGGCGCGTGCAGCCCTGGACATCGTCGAGATCGCGATGACCCAACAATGATGGCACCGGCTCGCGCTCGAAGCCGGCGCAGCATTGGCCGTCGGCCTCGATCAAGGGTCTGCGTATCAGCAGCGGATCTTCGAGCATCAGGTCGATGGCGGCAACGGCGCCGATCGCCTCCGGTTTGATCTCTCCGGATTTGATCCGCGGAGCGGCCGGATTGAACCAGGCTGATACCGGGGTGTCCGCGAAGAAGATACGCAGTCGCTCTCCTGTCCACGGCTCCGACAGTAGATTTTTAGCGATCACTGTATGGCCGGCGCGCTCCAGCATCAGTTTCTGCCGCGCATTGGTTCCGCAGCCCGGCTTCTCGTAGAACACGACCAACGTCATGTCAGAAGCCGCCGAGCTGGACCAACGTGGCGCCGCCGGCGCGGCCGAGAATGGTGTCGACCTTCTTGCGCACCGCTTCGATCGTCAATGGCTTGACCACCGCGCCGTGCGCGCCGGCCTTCAGGCCCTCGATCGCGACGGCTTCTTCGGCTTTGGTGGTGACGATCAGGACGCGTACGCCCGGGAATTTCGCGAGGATCTCGCGGACCAGCTCCGGGCCGCGTTGCTGGAGGAATGAGACGCCGAGCATCACGACATGAGGCGTCAACCATTCGACGCCCTTCTCATAGGCTTCCTCAGGGGTTGCAAGTTCGTGAGTTTCGATCTCGTCATGAAGCATGAACTGCAGGGCCGCGCGTGTGATTTCGTCCTCGTCGATCACGAATACCCGCCGCTGGTCGACTGCTTTCGCTGTTTCTACGCCGATCTGCATCGCATTCTCCTGAAGATGGCCGCGCGCACGTCCGCAAAGCGTGCAGCCATTTTCTAGCAAGTTCTGTTCCGCGTGCTGGAGCGCGAGAATGGCGCGTCTGTTGTGTTCTTTCCAACAGCCGAGGCAGTCGATCGCTCTTGCAAGGCGTTCCGATGTCAGGTTTGCAACAAGCAGCCGCAGGCCGCGGTAATTTATGCATCTCATTAGAAACGCGTCGGTTTTGACGCAGCAGCCCCTCTGGCACGTCGGTTGCAAAACGGGTTGCCAGGCAATGGTTGAGGGCTGGGTGCACGCCGACGCTTCGGACGAGCGATGCTCTCCTTCCCAATAACCCGTCTGCCGGTTCTGAAGAGATAGGGACGAGGTCTCGCATCGCCTGATGCATGCGGGACATTGGCAATCGGTTGATGGAGAGCAGAATGTCACTGCGACAAATCGCATTTTACGGCAAGGGCGGCATCGGCAAGTCGACGACGTCGCAAAACACGCTGGCGGCGCTGGCCCAGATGGGCCACCGGATCCTGATCGTCGGCTGCGACCCGAAGGCGGACTCGACCCGCCTGATCCTGCACGCCAAGGCGCAGGACACGATCCTGAGCCTGGCGGCTGCGGCGGGCAGCGTCGAGGACCTCGAGATCGAAGAGGTGATGAAGGTCGGCTATCAGAACATCCGCTGCGTCGAGTCCGGCGGTCCGGAGCCGGGGGTCGGCTGCGCCGGCCGCGGCGTGATCACCTCGATCAACTTCCTGGAAGAGAACGGCGCCTATGAGGACATCGACTACGTGTCCTACGACGTGCTCGGCGACGTGGTCTGCGGCGGCTTTGCGATGCCGATCCGCGAGAACAAGGCGCAGGAAATCTACATCGTGATGTCCGGCGAGATGATGGCGATGTATGCCGCCAACAACATCTCCAAGGGCATTCTGAAGTACGCCAATTCGGGCGGCGTGCGCCTCGGCGGCCTGGTCTGCAACGAGCGCCAGACCGACAAGGAGCTGGAGCTGGCGGAAGCCCTGGCCAAGAAGCTCGGCACCAAGCTGATCTACTTCGTGCCGCGCGACAACATCGTGCAGCATGCCGAGCTGCGCCGCATGACCGTGCTGGAATATGCGCCGGATTCGGTTCAGGCCGGCCACTACCGGGAACTCGCGACCCGGATTCACAACAATGCCGGCAAGGGCATCATCCCGACCCCGATCACGATGGACGAGCTCGAAGACATGCTGATGGAGCACGGCATCATGAAAGCGGTCGACGAGTCCCAGATCGGAAAGACTGCCGCCGACCTCGCCGCAACGGCTTAAGCAGTCTTGGTGCCGGCCTTCCACCCGTCGGAAGGCCGGCACCTCATTGCTAGAGCGTTGGACGAAGGGGCGCGAGGGACACCTGGAGTCTGCCATGGCAACATCGATGCAAGCTGCCGCTCCGCTCGCTCCGTCTGTGCCCGACGGACACGGCGAGCACGCCACGCAAGACGACGCACGACGCTACGGGCGTGAGATCTACCGCTTGCTTACAGGATCGGATCCGGCTGATGCCGAGATCGACGGCGACCGTAGCTTCGATCATCATGTCGTCGCCTCGATCATTGCGGTGTCGGCCATGGAGCATGGCTCGCTCGCGGAACGTGTCGGCCTGTCCACCGTCGAACTGATCACGCTGTTGGCGCAGTGCTTTCCTTCCGCCGCCGTCGATTCGTCCTGGCTGCCGATCACCGGAGCCGTCGCTGCGCCGGACGATGACGAGATCGCAATGGTGCGGGATCTGTTGCTGTCGCAGCGTTCGACCGAAGGTGATGTCAGCCGCTGGCTCGCCGCGATGGTTGCGCGGCGCGCGATGGAACCGAATCATCTTTGGGAAGACCTGGGGCTGCGCGAGCGCTCGGAACTCACCCGGCTCCTGATGCGGCATTTTGCCCCGCTCGCCAGCCGGAACACCAGGAATATGCGCTGGAAGCGCTTCTTCTACCGGATGCTCTGCGAAGACGACGGTTTCGTCATGTGTACGACGCCGGTCTGCACCCAGTGCAATGATTTCGATCAATGCTTCGGGGAAGAAAGCGGCGAAAGTCGCATGGCGGAACGCCGCCGTCAGGTCGCCCTGCAGGAGGCGGCCGCAGGTGCCGCGATGACGGCTTAAGGTATGTGGGGATGTTCACGGAGACGCAATTCGGCTTTTCCTGCGCGGTTGATGCGGCCGGGTGCGCGGAGCCGGATCTCTGCGCCACGGGCGAGATGCTGTTGCGCCGCTGTGAGGAGGCGCTACGCCAGGCGGGACTGCGGCCGACCCAGCAGCGCCGTCAGCTCAGCCGGCTCCTGTTCGGGAACGGCGATTGCCATGTGACCGCGGACGCGCTCTACGCGGCCGCCGTCGCCAGTGGCATGAAGATCTCCCAGGCTACCGTCTACAACACGCTCAATCAGTTCACTCAGCTCGGCCTGCTACGGCAGATCGGCGTCGATGGATCGCGGTCGTTCTTCGACACCAACACTACGGTCCATCCGCATTTCTTCTATGAGGATGAGGGCGTGCTGGTCGATGTGCCGGAGGATGTCGGCTTCGATCATCTGCCGGAGCCGCTACCGGGCTACGGCATGGAGCGGGTGGACGTCGTCATCCATCTGCGTCGCAGGCGGCACGCCTGAGCTGCTGCCGGGCTGGCCGGGAGGCGCGTTTCTCGCAAGTCTCCGGCCGACGGGATGGCCGCTTTGCTTCGCGTTGCATTCATGACCCTGTCGCGAAACCGACAAATAGCAGAAGATAGAAATCTTATTATATTTCAAATTCTTAGGTGAATTTTAGGCGGCTGGCATGGCCGTTGCTCCCTTAAACCCGCAGCCGGCTGGCGGGCGCTCGCTCCGATACCCCGGATGCAGGTTGCGAGGAGCCAAGTGAATGCCTGATGTTCCCGGACAGCGTGGGCACCAAATCGTCCGAGAGGCCGGTTCTGCGGTCAATCATCCGGCGCCGCCGGTGATCTTGAACGACACCACCTTGCGCGACGGTGAGCAGGCCCCGGGGGTCGCCTTTGCGCTCGGCGAGAAGCTTGCGATCGCGCGCGCGCTGGCACATGCCGGCGTTCCGGAGATCGAGGCAGGCACCCCCGCAATGGGCGCTGACGAGATCGCAGCGATCAGGGCGATCGTCGAGGCCGACCTGCCGGCCACCATCATCAGCTGGTGCCGGATGCGTGAGGCCGATGTCGATGCTGCCATCGCCGCAGGTGTCTCGATGGTGAACGTGTCCATTCCGACATCGGACGTGCAGATCGGAGCCAAGCTCGGTGGTGGACGCCGGGACGCGCTGGAGCTCTTGAAGCGGGTGGTCGGCTATGCCCGTGAGCGCGGGCTGGATGTGGCGGTCGGCGGCGAGGACTCATCGCGTGCCGAGGTTGGATTCCTCGCCGAAGTCATCGCCACCGCACGCTCGCTCGGTGCACGAAGGTTTCGCATTGCCGATACGCTCAGCGTGCTCGATCCCGATGCGACCTATGCTCTGGTCGCCGCATTGCGTGCGACCACCGATCTCGAACTCGAATTCCATGGTCACGATGATCTGGGCCTGGCGACCGCCAACACGCTCGCAGCCATCAAGGCCGGAGCGACTCATGCCTCGGTCACCGTGATCGGGCTTGGCGAGCGGGCCGGCAACGCTCCGCTGGAAGAGGTTGCGGTTGCCCTGCGGCAGCTCTATCGCCGCGAGACCGGCGTCGATCTGGCCGAGCTCGACAACGTGGCCAAGGTGGTCGCCGCCGCGGCCGCCCGTGCCATCCCGCTGAACAAGGCCATCGTCGGCGAACATGTCTTTACCCATGAATCCGGCATTCATGTCGATGGGCTGCTGAAGGATCAGCGGACTTATCAGGCGCTCGATCCGACCCTGTTCGGTCGCTCCAACCGGATCGTCATCGGCAAGCATTCCGGCCTGTCGGCGATCACCGCGCTGCTGTCGGACCTGCGGCTGCCGGCCAGCGCGGACGAGGCGCAGCGGATTCTCGCGCATGTGCGCAAGCATGCGGTCACCATCAAGGGGCCGGTACCGAAGGAAGCTGTCGCGGCGATCTGGCGCGAGGTCTGTGATCATCCCGTTGCGAGCCTTGCCTAGTCATGAGTGATCTCAGCCAGACCGACGTCACCAAACCCCTCGCGATCGTCGTCAAGACGCCCTCGCTGCTCGGACTGATCCGCGAGGACATCGGCTGCGTCCGTTCGCGCGATCCGGCGGCGCGCAGCGAATTCGAGACCTTGCTGACCTATCCCGGCATCCATGCCCTGATCTGGCATCGCCTGGCGCACCGGCTCTGGAGCCGCGGCTGGCGTTTCCCGGCGCGGCTGTTGTCCTGGCTCGGGCGTTTCCTGTCGAATGTCGACATTCATCCAGGGGCGCAGATCGGGCGCCGCTTCTTCATCGATCATGGCGCCTGCGTCGTGATCGGCGAGACCGCCGAGATCGGCGACGATGTGACGCTCTATCACGGGGTAACGCTCGGCGGCACCTCCTGGTCACCGGGCAAGCGGCATCCGACCTTGGAAGACGGGGTGATCGTCGGGGCTGGCGCCAAGATCCTTGGGCCGATCACGGTCGGCCGGCGCACGCGTGTCGGTGCCAATTCCGTCGTAATCCAGGGCACCCCGCCGGATGTTACGGTGGTCGGCATCCCGGCCAAGGTCGTGCGTCCGGAGTTCACTCATCGCCGCACCGTCGGCCGCATCGACCTCGACCATCATCTGATGCCGGACCCCGTAGGGGAGGCGCTTTCGGTGATGCTGGACAGGATCGAATTTCTCGAGGCGCAGCTCGCACACGTTAAACAGCGGCTGCGCCATGGCCCGCCTGCGCCGGCGCCCACAAGCGCCTGTGAGGCGGATCCCGTTTTGATGCAAGGAGCCAACTCATGACCGCAATGCCTGATGTGCTGGAGCAGCTGAACAAGACCTCGGCTGCCGAGGACTTCTTCAAGCTCCTGGACGTCGACTACGATCCCAAGGTCCTGAACGTCTGCCGGCTGCATATTCTGCGCCGCATGGGACAATATCTCGTTAGCGAAGATTTTACCGGCGCGTCCAATGATGAAGCCGCAGCGCGCTGCAAATCATTCCTCGAACAGGCCTATCAGGACTTCATCACCTCGACGCCGTTGGATCAACGCGTGTTCAAGGTCCTGAAGGAAGCGGTGGCGCCGCCGAAGCCGGCGCCCAAGCCTTTCGTGCCGCTCACTACGCTGAAGTAGTTCTTCAACAATCGCGAACGATTCCAAAGAGCCGCCAGCATGTCGTTCATGCTGGCGGCTTTGTTCTTTCTCACCTCTGTCGCATTCCCGACGCGTGCTGCATCCGACCTGTCGGACCTCTGCAAAAAAGCTGAGCAACAGATCAGGGGCGCTCTCGAAGTAATTGAATCAGCGTCGATATTCGGCATGACGAAAACTGGTACGACAATTGCTGTCCTCTCGTGCAGGCCCCACGCTCGGGAGTGATCACATGCATATCGTGGTTTGCATCAAACAGGTTCCGGACTCCGCGCAGATCCGGGTCCACCCCGTCACCAACACGATCATGCGCCAGGGCGTGCCGACCATCGTCAATCCTTACGACCTGTTCGCGCTCGAGGCCGCGCTGCAGCTGCGCGACAAGTTCGGCGGCGAAGTGACAGTGCTGACCATGGGGCCGCCGTCCGCGGAAGATTCGCTGCGCAAGGCGCTGACCTTCGGCGCCGATCGGGCCGTGCTGCTGACCGATCGCTTTTTCGCCGGTGCCGATACGCTGGCCACGACCTATGCGCTCGCCACCGCCATCCGCAAGATCAGCGAGACCTTTGGCGCTCCGGATATCGTCTTCACAGGCAAGCAGACCATCGACGGCGACACCGCTCAGGTCGGGCCCGGTATCGCCAAGCGCCTTGGCCTGTTGCAGCTCACTTACGTCGCCAAGATCTGCGAGGTTGACCCTGTCGCGCGCACCATCGAGGCAGAGCGCCGTTCCGAGGGCGGCGTCCAGGTGCTGAAGACCAAGCTGCCCTGTCTGGTCACGATGTTGGAAGCCACCAACGAGATCCGCCGCGGCGCGATGATCGATGCCCTGCGCGCGGCGCGGGCTCAGATCGTGACGTGGAGCGCCAAGGACGCGGGGGTGGAAGATATTTCGAAATGCGGCCTGAAGGGATCGCCGACCATCGTCAAACGCGTCTTTGCGCCGTCGGCGCGCGCAGAGAAGGCCACCTTCGTCGATTTTTCCAATCGGGCGCCGGCAGACGCGCTGATCGAAGAGCTCTTCAAGCGACAGCCGAAGCTCGAAGCCGAGTTGGTGACGTCGGCACATGGCTTCTGACGGACAGACGGGAACACGACCATGAGCGAACCGACCAAAACACCGGCTCCTGCAGGCCGCGCCGCGACCAAGAAAGAGCTGCCCGAGCATTTCAAGGCGTATAAGCACGTCTGGGTGTTCATCGAACAGGAGCGCGGTCAAGTGCACCCCGTCTCCTGGGAGCTGATGGGCGCCGGGCGCAAGCTTGCTGACAAGCTTAAAGTCGACCTCGCGGCGGTCGTGATCGGGCCGCCCGGCGAGGCTGTTCAGCACGCGGCCGCCGAAGCATTCTGCTACGGCGCGGACCTCGCTTATATCGTCGCCGACCAGGTGCTGACCGACTACCGTAACGAGGCCTACACCAAGGCGCTGACCGATACCGTCAACACCTTCAAGCCGGAAATCCTGCTGCTCGGCGCCACCACCTTGGGACGTGACCTTGCGGGCTCAGTCGCCACCACCTTGCTGACTGGCCTCACCGCCGATTGCACCGAACTCGATGTCGACGCGGACGGCTCACTCGCTGCCACGCGTCCGACCTTCGGTGGCTCGCTGCTATGTACCATCTACACGCTGAACTATCGCCCGCAGATGGCAACCGTACGTCCGCGCGTGATGCCGATGCCGGAGCGGGTCGAGAAGCCGGTCGGCCGCATCATCGAGCACAAGCTCGGTCTTGTGGAGGATGACATCGTCACCAAGATTCTCTCGTTTATTCCCGACCGCGACTCCGCGAAGTCGAACCTCGCTTATGCGGACATCGTGGTGGCCGGCGGCCTCGGCTTGGCCTCGCCGGAAAACTTCCAACTGGTGCGCGGCCTCGCATCCGTGCTCGGTGCCGAATATGGCTGCTCGCGTCCGCTGGTGCAGAAGGGCTGGGTGACATCGGATCGCCAGATCGGTCAGACCGGGAAGACCATCCGGCCCAAGCTATACATTGCGGCCGGAATTTCCGGAGCGATCCAGCATCGCGTCGGCGTCGAGGGTGCGGACCTGATCGTGGCCATCAATACCGACAAGAACGCCCCGATCTTCGACTTCGCCCATATCGGCATCGTCACCGACGCGATCCGGCTGTTGCCGGCGCTGACGGAAGCGTTCAGGGCACGGCTGTCGCCGCACTCGCGCGATCGCATCGCAAGCTAGAAGGAGCAGGGCAATGATCGAGGAACGGTTCGACGCGATCGTCGTGGGCGCCGGCATGGCCGGCAATGCCGCTGCGCTGACCATGGCCAAGCGCGGCATGAAGGTGCTGCAGCTCGAGCGCGGCGAATATTCGGGCTCGAAGAATGTGCAGGGCGCAATCCTCTACGCGGACATGCTGGAGAAGCTGATTCCGGATTTCCGCGAGGAGGCGCCGCTCGAGCGGCATCTGGTCGAGCAGCGCTTCTGGATGCTCGACGACAAATCGCATGTCGGCCTGCATTACCGTTCGGATGACTTCAACGAGGAGAGGCCGAACCGCTACACCATCATCCGCGCGCAGTTCGATAAATGGTTCTCATCCAAGGTGAAAGAAGCCGGAGCTACCGTGCTGTGCGAAACCACAGTGACGGAGCTCGCGCAGGACGCTTATGGCAAGGTCATCGGGGTCAAGACGGACCGGCGCGACGGCGAGATCCATGCCGATGTCGTGGTGCTCGCGGAGGGCGTCAATGGCCTGCTGGGGACACGCGCGGGCCTGCGTGAGCGGCCGAAGCCGGAGAACGTCGCGCTTGCGGTCAAGGAGATGCACTTCCTGCCGCGCGAGACGATCGAGGCTCGCTTCAACCTCAAAGGGGATGAAGGTGCCGTCATCGAGGCCGCCGGCACCATCTCCAAAGGAATGACCGGGATGGGCTTCATCTACTCCAACAAGGAGTGCATCTCGCTCGGCATCGGCTGTCTGGTCTCCGACTTCCAGAAGACCGGAGAAACGCCCTATGGCTTGTTGGAACGCTTCAAGCGGCATCCGTCGGTCGCGCCGCTGATCGAGGGCTCGGAGGTCAAGGAATATGCCGCGCATCTGATTCCGGAAGGCGGCTACAACGCGATCCCGCAGCTCTGCGGCGATGGCTGGGTCGTCGTCGGCGATGCTGCCCAGCTCAATAATGCGATCCATCGCGAAGGCTCCAACCTTGCGATGACCTCGGGTCGGATCGCGGCAGAAGCGATCTTCCAGGTGAAGTCGCGGCGCGATCCCATGACCAAAGCGAACCTCTCGCTCTACAAGAAGATGCTTGAGGACTCCTTCGTCATCAAGGATCTGAAGAAATACAAGGACATGCCGGCGCTTCTGCACAACCAGTCGCAGAACTTCTTCCTGACCTATCCGCAGCTGGTCTCCAAGGCGATGCAGAACTTCGTGCGGGTTGACGGCACGCCGAAGAAGGAAAAAGAGAGCAGCATGCTGCGCTCATTCGTGAATGCGCGGTCGTGGACCGGCCTGTTCGGCGATGCGTTCCGCTTCGCGCGGGCGTGGCGTTGAGCAGCAATCGAGATTCTGAACGAGAGGGAGATCAGACATGACCACGGAAGTCGCTGTGCGGGTCGAGGACAAGCTGTTCTACAATCGTTATCTGGTCGACTCCGGGCGGGCTCACATCAAAGTGCGTCCGCATACCACGCCCACGCCGCAGCTGCTCTCACTACTGAAGGCCTGCCCCGCGCGCTGCTATGAACTCAACGACAAAGGACAGGTCGAGATCACTGCCGACGGCTGCGTCGAATGTGGCACCTGTCGGGTGATCGGGGAGGCCAGCGGCGACATCGAGTGGAGCTATCCTCGCGGCGGTTATGGCGTGCTGTTCAAGTTCGGCTGAGCCGAACGTCTTCGCTGTCATGACGGCGATTTGTCGAAGACGCGACAATGACGTGGGTCATTTCTTGTATTCCTGGCAATATACCTGATTGAGGACCGGCGGACTTTCTGCTTTCATCTGCGTGCAGCATCAAAGAGGAAGTTGCACGTGGAACTGAGCGCACGAAATGTTCTGCCAAGAACGATTGCAGCGGTCGCGGAAGGCGTGACGACCGCTCATGTGAAGGTCGAAAAAGTCCCGGGCCTGACGGTGTTTTCGGCCAGCACCAATGAGGCGGTCGATGAGCTCGAGCTGAAGGACGATGACGTCGTCTCGGCAGGTATCGAAGTCGTCGGACGTGATAATCGGCAAGTAAGCTGTCTGTGTGTGCCCGCTGCTCAGTGCTGACGAGAGGACACCTCGCGCCACCACGCGGTGATGGCTGGGCGGGAGGGCTGCAACGTCGTCCCGCAGTCGCCGGTGAACGTCTGCCACTCCGCGACACATTTTTCGGGAACTGCCGTCAGGACTGGAATCCCCGACATGATCGCCAGGGCAAGCTCGTCCCGCAGCCCACCGCCGGAGGCTTCCTGCTTGGAGAATTTGTTCACCACGATCAGGTCGACCTGGGCATTGATCGCCCGCTGGACTGCCATCGCCGCTTCGGCGAGGCCGCCAGCGTCCAGCTTGCACGCCATGGCGCCGCTGCCAAGCGGCTGGCAGATGGAGATCGCGTGACCGTCGGCGAGATCGATCACTTCCATGCCTGTCTTCTTGCCGGCGGCGTCGCGGACGTTGTGCTGGACCACGCCGCCGACCCGGACGCCGTCGCGCAGCAGAGCTTGCGCAAAATCGGACAGCAGGCTGTCGGCGTCGTCGGCCGGTCCGTAGAGCACGGCTGCGAGGCGATTGAGGTCCGGGTCGACAGAATCCTGGTTCATGGCGAGCTTGAGTCGTTTGGCCTCGGACGGGTTGCCGGTTCAGATCGTCGCGAACGGCAAGACGAGTTACAGACGCTACGCGTCCCATCGCGTGCATGCAACCGCCGCTCCGCCTAGAACGGAGTGTGCATTGGGTCGACGCGGGTGGGACGGTAGTGCAGGGATCGGAATGGGATCGTCCGAAACGCGACATCCTGCGTCGGCAAGCGAACGTCTCGGGAGCGCGGGGAATAAGAGGTATTGAATGACGACAGCTGCATCGCGGGCAGAATTGGAAGCTTTGCTCCAGGACGACGTGCCGTATGGCGATCTCACGACAGAAGCGCTTGGGATCGGAACGGCGGCCGGCGTCATGCGGTTTACCGCCCGCGATCGGATGACGCTGGCGCTGGCGGAAGACGCCGCCGCCTTGGTCGAGCTCGCGGGAGCTCGGGTCGAGTTGTTCGCTGCCAGCGGTGCTGTTCTTGAGAAGGGAGCGCCGATCCTGAGCGCGTCCGGTCCGGCCTCGGCGCTGTTGCGCGGCTGGAAGGTCGCGCAGACCTTGATCGAGATCTGGTCCGGTGTTGCGACCGAAGCGCAAGCGACCGTAAAGGCCGCTAGATCTGTGGCTCCCGGTATCAGCGTGGCCTGCACCCGAAAGAATGTTCCGGGCGTGAAGCGCTTTGCGGTGGCGGCGGTCCGAGCGGGGGGAGCGGTCATGCACCGGCTCGGGCTCTCGGAAACTGTGCTGCTGTTTCCTGAACACCGCGCGTTTCTCGGCGAGGCCTCGCTTGCGGACATTGTCGAACGATTGCGGCGCGCCGCTCCCGAAAAGCGGCTGGTCGTGGAAGTGACCAATGTGGAGCAGGCGGTGGCGGCCGCCGCGGCGGGATTCGACGTGATCCAGGCCGAGAAGTTCGCGCCGGAGGACATTGCGACGTTGGTCGCACGCACGCAGACGGCGCCCACGACGCGCGCGCGTCCGGTCATCGCCGCGGCTGGTGGCGTCAATGCGCAAAATGCCGCCGCTTATGCCGCAGCCGGCGCCGATGTGCTGGTGACATCAGCGCCGTATCTCGCGCGTCCACGCGATGTTCAGGTGGTGATTTCGCCCGCGACCGAAGGTCGCAGCCATGGCGGGGCGTTCAGTGCAGCCTGATCCCGCGTCTTCGCTTTCGCTGCAGTCGTCGGCTTAGGATGTTGGATCTGATCTAAGAAGCTCGCGCCCCTCTCTTTGTCGGGGACGCGAGCTCCGGAAGCCTACGGCTATTCCGCCGCCTGCGCGAGGCTGACCCCGGCAGCTTCGATCGCAACCGCGACCGACTGGATGATCGCGGCGAACCGGACCGCGGTCTGGATCGTGGCGGCATTGACGCCGGCCTCGTTCAGCGTCTTCTCATGCGCGTCGATACACGTACCGCAGCCGTTGATCGCGGAGACCGCGAGCGACCACAGCTCGAAATCGACCTTGTCGACCCCGGGATTGGCGATCACGTTCATGCGCAGCCGTGCCGGCATCGTGGCGTAGTCCTTGTTCGAGGCAAGGTGCACGAAGCGGTAATACACGTTGTTCATGGCCATGATCGAGGCGGCGGACTTCGCCGCCGCCAGCGCTGCCGGCGACAGATGCTGGGCCGCCACGGCCTCCAATGCCGCAACCACCGTCGGATTTCGCGTCGCAATCGCGCAAGCGACAAATAGGCCGTATTTGGCCTGCGGCGACAACGTCTCGTCCGACGCCATGGACGACAGGTTCAACCTGACGTCCTTGGCGAAGTCCGGGATCCGGTCCTTCAGTTGGTCGATCGGCATGATCAGGCGACCTTCAGCGTCTCGCCGCCGACTTCACGGTTGCACGGGCAGAGCTCGTCGGTCTGCAGCGCGTCGAGCACACGCAGCGTATCCTTCGGGGCGCGGCCGACGTTCAGATTGGTCGCGTAGACGTGCTGGATCGTGTTGTCGGGATCGACGATGAAGGTGTAGCGGTAAGCGACACCATCCGGGGAGCGGACGCCCAGGCCGTCGACCAGCGCGCCCTTGGTGTCGGCAAACTGCCAGATCGGTAGCTGGTGCAGGTCCTTGTGATCGCGCCGCCAGGCGAGCTTGCAGAACTCGTTGTCCGTGGAGCCGCCGAGCACGACGGCATCGCGATCAGCGAAATCCTTCGACAGCCGGGCGAACTCAGCGATCTCGGTCGGGCAGACGAAGGTGAAGTCCTTGGGATAGAAGAAGATGATCTTCCACTTACCTGGGAAGCTGTTTTCCGTCAGGGTCTCGAAGGCGCTTTCGCCCTTCTCCTCCTGGAAGTGAAAACCGGGCTTCACGCCGACGATTTCGAACGATGGCAGCTTACTTCCAATTCCGAGCATGGTGCACTCCAAGAAATCACTGCGTTGCAATAGCGATGCGGATTGTGCATTGCAAGCGATATGCCATTCGTTTGCAACATCAGTGGATTGTCGGAAAAGCAACATCGCGTAGCTTGATGCTGCACGTGCGTATCGTTGGCATATCGGGGGCTTTAGTCCGGCGAGCGGTTCCGGGCAAGCCGGCCATGCGCCGAACGCATGCTGCGGTGCAGCTGACGCGTGATCCGAAGAAGCGCTGATGAGTTGGTCTCGCTTCCAACAGCTGGCGGGAGAGATCGGGCATGCAGGAACTCGTCGAGCGGATGTCGGGCTTGGCGCCGGAATGGCTGATCGGACCTGGTCTGATCGCCGCCGCGATCGTCGGGGCGCTGCTGATCTACAAGGTGATCCGCGCCGTGGTGAAGCGGACGATCGGCGCGCGAAGCTCGATCTTGCTGCCGACCCTGCAGCGGACTGCCGGACCTGCCCGTCTCGCCCTTTGCCTGATTGCCGTCGCTCTCGTTCTGCCGCTCGCCCCGCTTGATGACGCCTGGAGACGGGCGCTTGCGCATCTGTTCGCGGTGGCGACCATCGCGCTGGTCGGCTGGATCACGATCCGCGCCGTCGATCTTGCCGCCACGCGCTATCTCCAGCGCTTCCGCAATGACATCGCGGAAAATTTCATGGCGCGCAAGCACGTCACCCAGGTCCGCGTGTTCAAGCGGGTGATCGATACCTTGATCATCATCGTCGTGATCTCGACCGCCTTGATGACGTTCGATTCGGTCAGGCAATACGGCGTCAGCCTGTTTGCGTCGGCCGGCGCCGCCGGCCTGATCGTCGGTCTCGCAGCCCGGCCGCTGCTGAGCAACCTGATCGCTGGTGTGCAGATCGCCGTGACACAGCCGATCCGGATCGAGGATGCGGTCATCATCGAAAACGAATGGGGCTGGGTCGAGGATATCGCATCGACCTACGTGGTCATCCGTCTGTGGGATTGGCGCCGCATGGTCGTGCCGCTGTCTTATTTCATCGAACGTCCGTTCCAGAATTGGACCCGTGATGCGGCGTCCCTGATCGGCATCGGTGATGCTGTATGTCGACTACGCGGCGGACGTGCCGCGGATCCGCAAACGGCTCGAGGAGGTCGTCAAGCAATCGAAATTGTGGGACGGCGCGGTCGTCAATCTGCAGGTCGTCGATGCCAACTCCCGTACGATGGAGCTGCGAGCCCTGGTCAGCGCCCGCAATGCACCGCAAGCCTGGGACTTGCGCTGTGAGGTGAGGGAGAAGCTCATCGCCTTCCTGCAGAAGGAGATGAGGGAAGCTTTGCCACGCGACCGCGCCGACATCTTGCCGCCGCTCGCCGTGCATGCGGATCAGCTGCGGCCGAGCTACGCCGGCGCAGCACACTGAGCCTGCTAAGCGGGCGACGCGCATCCCGTGAGCGGCCAGGACCCGATAATGCGGAAGCGGGCTCTTGGATCGGATTGGCGAAATAACACGATCTGGTCGATCGCGAGCTGCGCGAGCTTCATCTCGGCGAAACGGGCTTGCAGCATCGCAAGGATCGGCTCGCGACGCGCGGCCTCCAGCCGGCATGTCAACGTCATGTGGAAGCGGAATTCCTCCATGACGTAGGGATAGCCCCAAACGTCCAGATATTCGACCTGACGCGGCGTCAGCGCCTCGGGCTTTCTGCGCGCGCGATCCTCCGGCGTGGTCGGCGCGCGGAAGGGATCGAAGGCGCGGACGCAGTCCGCCGCAAGCCCCTGCCGCGCGTCCGAGCGCTCGCCCGGGATCACCGCGATGAATCCGCTGATCGCATCCACCACGGGGCGGATGAGCGGGATCGCGCGCGGCACGCTCACGAAATCGCGACAGGCCGTCACCAGGTCCGCTTCGCTTCGTCCATCGGCCAGCCCGAACGGCGCCTTCAAGGTGGCGTGAAAGCCGTATTTGCGGGCGTCCTCGGTCAGCTCGCGCCAGTCGGCAATCGCTTCCGTGATCCCGTCCGCGAACGCGGTATCCACTCCGCGTCGCGCATCATAGCCGAGCAGAGAGTTGCCGAAACGATCCAGCAGGCTCGCCTCGGGCGGTGCGTAGTAGATCGCGTAACGTGGAAATTTGGCCATCTCGATCGGCTTACTCGGCAGCTGCGGCACGGGCGAGCGGCGCGGTGAGCCGGCCTGGCTCGGTCAGATAAACCAACTGCCCATTGGCGATGACCGCGACCACCCGCGGCCGCATCGGCACCTGATCATCGACCATGATGATGTCGGCGCGCTGACCCGGTGCAATGCTGCCGCGATCAGTGAGCCCCGCAGCGCGCGCAGGTCCGCCCGAGACGAGATCCCACGCACGAGCCAGGGAGAGCACGCCGTCGGCGGCGAGGCGGAAGGGGGCCAGGAGTGGCGCCGGATAGTAATAATCGGACGCCAGTACCGAGCAGAGGCCATTCGCGATCATGTCGCTCGCTTTGGTCCAGCCGGTATGGCTGCCGCCGCGAACGACGTTGGGCGCGCCGTAGACGATGGCGTCACCGCCTTCCGCCGCTTCGCGCGCCGTTTCCTCGTTGATCGGAAACTCTGCGATCGTCACGCCCTGTGCGCGGAATGCCTTGCGCATCGCCGGCGTATCGTCGTCATGCGAGAGCATCCGCACCCCGGCGTCGCGCGCGATGCTGGCAAGGCGCGCAATCGACGCCGGCACTTCATCGGCGCGCGAGACGACATCCGCCACGAGGCGATCGAATGCCTCACCCGAAAGCCCGGTCCGATCGACCATGCGCTGGCGCTTCTGCGGCTTTTCCAGCGAGGCGAGCGTCGAATTCATGTGATCGTTGAAGGCGAACAGGTCGACACGACCCGTCGCCAGCCACTGCGCGATCTCCTCCTCGGCACCGAGATTGTAGGTCTCGTGACGCAGATGGAAGCGCGTGTCGGCCGAAAGCCGCGGTCGCAAGTCCTCGATGGATTCGAGCAGGCGGCGCGCATTGTCGGCGCTGCGCAGGCCCGGCTCCCAGGACCAGGTGGTCGCGTGGAAGACCGTGGTGATGCCGTTCGCAATCGCCTGGCGGTCGCTGTCGATCAGCGCGACGTCGACCGGGAAGCCGACACCGGCGCGCGGCTCCATCTGACGCTCGAACGCATCGCCGTGCACATCGACAATGCCGGGCAGGACGAGAAGCTCCCGCGCGTCGAGTTCGACCGCAGAGCCGCTACGAGACACACCGATATCGGCAATTTCACCTTCGGTAACGGAGAGGAAGGTGTCGACGAAGTCGCTGCCGAGCAGCGTTCGGCCACCTGAGATGATGAGATCAGTCATGAGAGACACTTTGCCGCACCCGGCCGGTCGCGTCGAGCGCGGACTCGTATGTGTCCAGGAATTCGTCAATCGCCAGCCTTCTGAAGTCCGGCAGCGCTGCGCGTAGCGCCTCGTGGTGCCAATCCCACCATGCCAGCCGGATCAGCCGCTCGGCGACATCTTCGGGAAACCGGCGCTTGACCGGGCGCGCCGGATTGCCGGCCACGATAGTGTAGGCCGGAACGTCCTTGGTGACGATGGCCCCTGCCGCGACCACCGCGCCGGTCCCGATGTTGCGGCCGGGCAGCACGATCGCGCCGTGACCGATCCAGACATCGTGACCGATATTGACGTGGTGCTCCTTCCGCCAGGCGAAGAACTCGGCCTCGTCGTTTTCGCCGGAGAAATAAGCGCTGGCGCGATAAGTGAAATGCGCCTGGGTGGCGCGGTGCATCGGATGATTGCCGGGATTGATCCGCGTCATCGCTGCGATCGAGCAGAACTTGCCGATGCTCGTGTAGGTAATCTGGGAGTCGTTGACTACGTAGGAGTAGTCGCCCATCGCGACGTCGAGCAGGATCGTGCGTGCGCCGACTTCGCAATAGGCGCCCAAGGTCGAGCCCTGAACCTTGGCGCTGGAATCGATGGTGGGAGCCACCCCGAGTATCTTTCCGGCCATCTCGATCACTCTCCGTTTACCGTCGGCGGGCGTCGTCTTCTATCAGTGTGATGACATCGCGGTGACATGCGCGTGACGTGTGCTGCCGGCGTGTGGACGGTTCGGTGCAGCAGCAGAGCTGTCACATAACTGTAGAATCCGGGCGCTAGCGGAGAGTGCGGTCCTAGCTGTCCGGAGAACCCAATGCTGGTGGTAGATGGTTTGACGTGTCGTTTTGGCGCGAAAACCGCAGTCGATAACGCTTCGTTCACCATCGCGCCGGGCAGCTTCGTCGGTGTCATCGGCCGGTCGGGCGCCGGTAAATCGACGTTGCTGCGGTCGATCAATCGGCTGAACCCGGTCAGCGGCGGGCGCATCCTGTTCAAGGACGTCGATGTCACCGCGCTGCGCGGCCGCGACCTGCGACAATGGCGTGCTCGGTCGGCGATGATCTTCCAGCAGTTCAATCTGGTCGGCCGCCTCGATGTGCTGACCAATGTCCTGATGGGGCGGCTGGCGCACATCCCATTCTGGCGCTCGCTGGCGCAGCAGTGGCCGGCACAAGATGTTGCCGTGGCGCTCTCGGCGCTCGAACAGTTCGACATGGCCAGCCTCGCGGCCCAGCGCGCGGACCAACTCTCCGGTGGCCAGCAGCAACGCGTCGCCATCGCGCGCGCCATGGTGCAGGAGCCCGAACTCATTCTCGCCGACGAGCCGATCGCCTCGCTCGATCCGCGCAACACAAAGATCGTGATGGATGCGCTTCTGCGCATCAACAAGCATTTCGGCATCACGGTGATCTGCAATCTGCACTCGCTCGATCTCGCGCGCGGCTATTGCGATCGCCTGATCGGCATGGCGACCGGCCGTGTCGTGTTCGATGATCTGCCGGCGGCACTCACGCCTCAGATCGCGCGCGAATTGTATGATCTCGAGGCCGACGAAGTGATGGACGCGGTGCGTCCTGCGGCGGCCGCGACCGCTCCAGCCCTCGGCCAAGCCGCCGTGGCCTGACCGAGAGTTTTGCGAACTTGGCTGCCGCATTGTGCGGCGTTCAAGACGTCTCACTGCAAGTACTGCAAGAAAAAGGACACGTCATGATCAATCGTCGTATCGTTCTGGCGGGCGTTGCCGCGCTGGCGTTCACGGCTTCCGCCTCCGCCGAGGATTGGAAGGCGAAGTATCCGGAACTGACCTTCGCAGTCGTTCCGGCCGAGAACGCCTCCGGCGTCACCGAGCGCTGGGCGCCGTTCGTCAGCTATCTGTCCAAGGAACTCGGCGTGAAAGTCACGCTGCGCATCGCCAATGACTATGCCGCGGTCATCGAAGGACAGCGCGCCGGCAACATCCATATTGCCAGCTACGGCTCCGCCTCGTTCGCGCGTGCGCGGCTGACCGGCGTCAAGACCGATGCCTTCGCCAACGACATCAATGCGGACGGCAGCACCGGTTACTACTCGGTGTTCTTCGTCAAGGCGGGCAGCCCGTATCAGAAGGTCGAGGATCTCAAGGGCAAGAACCTGGGCCTGGTCGATCCGAACTCGACCTCCGGCAACAACGTGCCGCGCTTCGAGCTCAACAAGATGGGTATCGGCAGCGCCGAGGGCTATTTCAGCAAGGTCGTCTTCACCGGCAGCCACGAAAACGCAGTGCTGGCGCTGGCTCAGGGCACGGTCGACGTCGCGGCCAACCAGTGGACCAGCGACAATGATTCGACGCTGGCGCAGATGCTCACCAAGGGCATGCTGAAGAATGTCGATGGCTCGCCGATGAAGAAGGACGATTTCCGCATCATCCATAAGTCGGCCCTGATCATCAACGGGCCGTACGCCTACAACTCGGAGCTTCCGGAAGAGGCCAAGGCCGCGATCGCCAAAGCCTTCTTCGATGCGCCGACCAAGGACAAGGCAGCCTTCGATCGGCTGTCGGATGGCCAGAAGCAGGGCTTCCATCCGGCCACGACCAAGGATTGGGATGCCACCATCGAACTGATCAAGTTCGTCGACAGCCTGCGCAAGAAGGCGTCCTGATCTGTTCTCCGTCAAAAGCCGGGTCTATGCGACCCGGCTTTTTTCCGTAGCGCATGAGCGCGAAGGTCCGAGCTTCGATGGCGGTCGCGGTTTCCACACTTCCCAGCCAGCAATTGGCCGCGCTCAACGAGGCCTACCGCAAGGCCGTCGCACGCAAGCGCCTCCGTGTTGCGCTGGCTGCTGTGGTGTTTGCTGCCGTGCTCGGCGCCGCAGGTGTCGGTGCCGAGGTCAATCTGCGTACGCTCTTCACATACTTCGGCAATTTCGTCAGCTATTTCGATCGCATCTTCACGCTGGACGATGGGCAGCGTGTGTGGACCAATTTCCCAGAGTGGTTTTGGGGCTGGAAGAAATGGCTCAAGCTGCTCGGCGAGACGCTGTTGATCAGCTATGTCGGCACCTTGGTGGGCATGGTGTTCGCGTTCGGCCTCAACTTCTTGGCCGCTGAAAACACGTCGCCGGCTCCCTGGCTCCGTTTTGTCGTGCGTCGCCTGCTCGAATTCGCCCGCACCGTACCGGCCATCGTGTTTGCACTGATTTTCGTCATCGCCTTTGGTCTCGGGCCGATTCCCGGCGTGCTCGCCATTGCCGTTCATTCCAGCGGCGCGCTCGGCAAGCTGTTTTCGGAAGTGGTGGAGAACGCCGATATGAAGCCGGTCGAAGGTATTCGCTCGACCGGTGCGAGCTGGCTGTCCTGCATGCGCTTCGCGGTCCTGCCGCAGGTCATCGCCGGCTTCGTCAGCTACACGCTGTTGCGTTTCGAGATGAATGTCCGCGAGGCCTCTGTCATGGGTTTCGTCGGTGCTGGCGGCATCGGTCAGGAGCTCGTGGTCGCGATCCGCAAGTTCTACTATTCCGATGTCAGCGCGATCCTGCTGACGATCATCCTCACCGTCTTTCTGATCGACATCGGCACCGGCTGGCTGCGTGCCAGGCTGTTCGGCGCGGAGGCGCGCACATGACAGCTCTGGAACGGCCGGATCCGCAAGATCTGCGCAGGCGTTATCCGCACGTTTTCGACCGGCCCGCGGCGGCGCGGCTCGCCACACCGCTGGTGTTGGTGCTCACGCTTGCCATCTTCGTGTTCGGCCTAGTCGATCTGGAGTTTTCACCCAGCCGGATGCTGGCCGGGCTCGGCCAGCTCGGCTGGATCGCAAGGATGATGCTCCCGCCCGATCCGGGCGCGTCTCTGCCTCTCTACCTCAAGGCCCTCGGCGAGACGCTCTCGATAGCAGTGTTGGGCACGACGCTGGCGGCGCTGGTGGCGTTGCCGATCAGCCTGCTCGCGGCGCGCAATGTCATACCTTCCGCGATCCTCCGCTTTCCGGTCCGTCGGCTGTTCGACACGATCCGCGGCGTCGACCAACTGATCTGGGCGCTGGTCTGGATCAATGTCGTCGGGCTCGGGCCGTTTGCCGGCGTGCTTGCCATCGCAGTCTCCGACTTCGGCGCGCTCGGCAAGCTGTTCTCGGAGGCGATCGAGGCGGCGGACCGGAAACAGGTGGAGGGCATTCGCGCGGCCGGCGGTAGCGCGTTGCACGAGGTTCGCTTCGGTCTGATACCGCAAGTGCTGCCCGTGATTGCGGGGCAGGTGCTCTATTTCATCGAATCCAACACCCGCTCGGCAACGATCATCGGCATCGTCGGCGCCGGCGGCATCGGTTTGCAGCTTGCGGAGCAGATCCGCGTGCTGGAATGGCAGAAGGTTTCGTTCCTGATCTTGATGATCCTGGTGGCGGTCGCCGCAATCGACTGGATCTCAGGTAAGCTGCGCTTCGCCATCATCGGACGGCGCGCGATCGCGTAGATGGTCAGCTCGCGATCTCGAAGGTGACGCGTTCGGCGGCAAACCTCGAGCGCTTGGTGATCAGCGGCGTGCCGTCCGCGTCAATATCGGTGCTATCGACGACCAGCACCGGACGCCCCAACGCGAGGTCAAGCCGTGCCGCGTCGCTGGCCTCAGCGATGGCGGCGGTGATCCGCGTCGAACCGCGGCGATAGTCGCGGATACCGTAATGAGAGAGCAGGGCAGTCATCGAGCGGGTCGAGGCGAATATCCGGGCTGCATCGGGAAAGCGTTCCGCCGACAGCCAGGAGGTGCTGAGGCAGATCGGGATCTTGTCAGCCAAACGCAGCGCCTCGATTCGCACCAAGGGCGCGCCGGTCCTGAGCTTGAGCTCGCGCGCGAGTTCGCGTGAGGCTGGCTCCTGCGAGGCTGCGATCAACTGGCCGAGCGGCTCGCGGCCTCCGGCGCCGACGTTCTCCGAGAAGCGCGTGCGCGAGCTGAGCGGGTAGGCGAGGCGCGGAGCCTCGACATAGGTGCCGCTGCCACGCGCCGCCCGCACCAGGCCGCGTTCGGCCAAGGCTGCGAGCGCTCGCCGCACGGTGTGGCGGTTCACCCGATAGATCTCCGCGATCTCGGTTTCGCCGGGCAGCCGCGTGCCGGCGGCAAAGCGCCCTTCGGCGATATCGCGTTCGATCCCGTCCGCCACCTGGCGCCACAGGGCCACCCCGGAAACTGCATCCTGCATGCTCATCGCTGGGTTCCGCCGGAGGTCGTGAAAATCACAGGCATGTCATGAAACGGTCATTGCCGGCCGTTATCAAGTTGTCTACTATCATAGACAACTTAGATCCGGCAAGGCCGAGAAGACCAAGACTGATAAGACGATGAGCGCAGAGGCGATGAAGGACAGACGCAAAGCCGCGATGCGGGTACTGGCGCACGTGCCGGCAGCTGAGATTGCCGAGCGCCTGCAGCCGATCGCACTGCCGCCGCATGCGGAGCTGCGCACGCCTGAGAGCGGGCTGGTGATGGTGCGTGGCCGTGCCGGCGGCGATGGTGCGCCCTTCAATCTCGGCGAAGCTACGGTGTCGCGCGCGGCGGTACGCCTTGCCAGCGGCGAAGTCGGGTTCGGCTACGTGCTCGGGCGCGACGGTAAGAAGGCGCGCCTGGTCGCACTGTGCGATGCGCTGATCCAAGCGGACGCCTATGCCGACGCTGTCGAAACCCAGGTGGTCGCACCGTTGCGCGAACGCGTGCGCGCAGAGCGGCAGCAGAGCGCACGCGAAGCGGCGGCGACGAAGGTCGAGTTCTACACGATGGTGCGCGGCGAGGGTTGAATGATGGGCATGGTCTCAGATCTTCCGGCGGGCTTTGCCGATCCGGTCATCGCGGCGCAGTCGACCTTCCGTGCCGTTATGGAGGCGATGGCCCGGCCGGGCAGCATTCAGCGCGTCACCGTCGACGTCGGCGTGCCGACCGGCCTGACGCGCGCCGCTGCTGCGATCGCCCTGACCTTGTTCGATCATGACACGCCGGTCTGGCTCGATCCGAAATTGGCGGCGGCGCCTGATATTGCGGCTTGGCTCAAATTCCACGCCGGAGCGCCGGTTGTTGCCGCAGTCGCGAATGCCGCTTTTGCGCTGGTCACGGACGGCGCATCGCTACCCGGCTTTGAGTCGTTTGCACTCGGTAGCGGGGAATATCCGGATCGCTCGACGACGCTGGTCCTGCAGGCCGAGAATTTGGGCGAGGGGCGTCATTACACGTTGCGCGGTCCCGGCATCGACGGCACGGCAAGGCTGCGTGCCAAGATCGAGCCGGAGGATTTGTTCGATCGGCTTGCGATCAACGAAACACTGTTTCCGCGCGGTATCGATGTCGTGCTGGTCCATGATGATAGCATGGTGGCGATCCCACGTACGACGCGGCTGGTCGCGGCGGGAGGTTAATGCATGTATGTGGCGGTCAAAGGCGGCGAACGCGCCATCGAGAACGCGCACCGGCTGCTCGCGCATGAGCGGCGTGGCGATCGCGACGTTCCGGAGATCTCGTTGGCGCAGATCGCCGAACAGCTGGGGCTGGCGGTCGACCGGGTCATGGGCGAGGGCTCGCTTTACGACCGGGAGCTTGCAGCGCTCGCCATCAAGCAGGCGCGCGGCGACCTGATCGAGGCGATCTTCCTGGTGCGGGCCTTTCGTGCAACCTTGCCTCGATTCGGCGCGACCGAGCCGGTCGACACCGCCGCGATGCGGGTGCAGCGGCGCGTATCCTCGACCTTCAAAGATATTCCAGGGGGGCAGGTGCTTGGACCGACCTTCGATTACACGCATCGTTTGCTCGATCCGCAGCTGGCGCAAGGTTTCGAGCCGGATCCGCCGGCGCTGGCGGAAGCGCCCGATGTGCCCACTCCGCGCGTGACCGATATTCTCGGGCGCGACGGACTGATCGAGGCGTCACCCCGGGGGCAAGCCGATGCAGCGGTCGGTGACCTCACGCGTGAGCCGCTCAGTTTCCCGGCCGAGCGCGATCTCCGCTTGCAGAATCTCGCGCGCGGCGATGAGGGGTTCTTGCTGGCACTGGGTTATTCGACACAGCGCGGCTATGGCCGCAACCATCCGTTCGCCGGGGAGATTCGCTTCGGCGAGGTCGAGGTGGAGCTCTTTGCCGAAGAGGTCGGCTTCGCGGTGCCGCTCGGTTCGCTCGAACTCACCGAATGTCAGATGGTCAACCAGTTCAAGGGGTCGGCGACCGAGGCGCCGTGCTTCACCCGCGGCTATGGGCTTGCTTTCGGGCAGAGCGAGCGGAAGACGATGTCGATGGCACTGGTCGATCGTGCTCTGAGGGCGCGCGAACTCGGTGAGGACGTCGTTGCGCCGGCGCAGGACGAGGAGTTCGTGATGTCGCATTCTGACAATGTGCAGGCGACCGGTTTCGTCGAACATCTGAAGCTGCCGCATTACGTCGACTTCCAGTCCGAGCTCGGACTCTTGCGCAAGCTGCGCAAGGAGTTCGAGGAGGCGAACGCCGCGTCGTCTTTGAAGGAGGCCGCTGAATGAACGCGCCGACTTATAATTTCGCCTATCTGGACGAACAGACCAAGCGGATGATCCGTCGTGCGATCCTGAAGGCGATCGCCATTCCCGGCTATCAGGTGCCGTTCGCGAGCCGCGAAATGCCGATGCCCTATGGTTGGGGCACCGGCGGCGTGCAGGTCACGGCCTCCATTCTCGGCCCCGATGACGTGCTCAAGGTGATCGACCAGGGATCGGACGACACCACCAATGCGATCTCGATCCGAAAATTCTTTGCCAAGACCGCGGGTGTCGGCACCACGACCTCGACCGAGGCCGCGACGGTGATCCAGACCCGGCATCGGATTCCCGAAGCGCCGCTGCGGGCCGGACAGGTGCTGGTCTATCAGGTGCCGATTCCCGAGCCCTTGCGCTTCCTGGAGCCGCGGGAGACCGAGACTAGGCGCATGCATGCGCTCGCGGAATACGGCCTCATGCATGTGAAGCTCTATGAGGATATCGCTCGCTTCGGCCATATCGCGACGGCTTACGCCTATCCGGTCAAGGTCAATGCGCGCTACGTCATGGATCCATCGCCAACTCCGAAATTCGACAATCCGAAGATGGACAATTGTCCGGCGCTGCAGCTGTTCGGGGCCGGCCGCGAGAAGCGCATCTATGCAATCCCGCCTTACACGTCTGTCGTGTCGCTCGATTTCGAGGACCATCCGTTCACGCGCTACAAGTTCGACGCACCTTGTGCGCTCTGCGGCGCCGAGGACTCCTATCTCGACGAGATCGTGACCGACGACCAGGGCAGCCGCATGTTCGTCTGCTCCGATACGGACTATTGCGAGCATCGCCAGGCGGCGGGCCATCGCGGCAGTCAGACTGCTGCTCCCCACAAGGAGACCGCTCATGGTTGAAGCGTTCGGCAGTTCGGACCAGCCGCTCCTCGTTGCGGAGGGGCTCGCCAAGACTTATGGGCGGCTCGCCGCTTGTCGCGATATCTCCTTCACGCTGTATCCGGGCGAGGTGCTGGCGATCGTCGGCGAATCAGGCTCCGGCAAGTCGACGCTGCTGCAGATGCTGTCAGCGCAGCTTGGGCCGAGTGCTGGCCGCGTTTCATACCGGATGCGCGATGGCGTGCTGCGCGACCTTGCAGCCTTGAGCGAAGCTGAACGTCGTTTCCTATTCCGGACCGACTGGGGTTATGTCCACCAGGATCCGGCGCAAGGCCTGCGCATGGCCGTGTCCGCCGGCGCCAATGTCGGCGAACGGCTGATGGCGGTCGGCTGGAACAATTACGGCCGCATACGCCAGACAGCGTCGTCCTGGCTGCAGCGCGTCGAGATCGATATCGCGCGTATCGACGATGCGCCGCGTACCTATTCGGGTGGCATGCGCCAGCGGCTGCAGATCGCGCGTAATCTCGTCACCGAGCCACGGCTCGTGTTCATGGACGAGCCGACCGGCGGGCTCGATGTCTCCGTGCAGGCGCGCCTGCTTGACCTGATGCGCAGCCTGGTCAATGAGCTGGGCCTTGCGGCAATCGTGGTGACCCACGATCTCGCGGTGGCGCGTCTGCTGTCGCATCGGGTGATGGTGATGAAGGAGGGGCGGGTGATCGAAACCGGGTTGACCGATCAGGTGCTCGACGATCCGCGCGAGCCTTACACCCAATTGCTCGTCTCTTCGATCCTGCCTCCATAAGGCTGCTTCCATGACCGTGATGATTGCTATCGAGAAGGCAGAGAAGACTTTCACCATGCACCTGCAGGGCGGCGTGCGGCTGCCGGTGGTGCGCCGCGTGTCGTTCCAAGTCGAGGCCGGCGAGTGTGTCGTGCTGTCCGGGCCGTCCGGCGCCGGCAAATCGTCGATCCTGAAGATGATCTTCGGCAACTACCGCTGCGATGGCGGCCGTATCGCCGTGCGGCACGAGGGCGCGATGCTCGACCTCGCGACAGCTGAGCCGCGCGCGATCCTGACCGCGCGCCGCCGGACCATCGGCTATGTCAGTCAGTTCCTGCGCGCCGTGCCACGCGTGCCGGCGCTCGACGTGGTGGCCGAGCCCTTGATCGCGAGCGGAGCATCGCGTGACGACGCCCGCGAACAGGCTGGCCGGTTGCTGCGGCGGCTCAACATCCCCGAACGTCTCTGGAGCCTGCCGCCGTCGACCTTTTCAGGAGGCGAGCAGCAGCGCGTCAATATCGCACGCGGCTTCATTTCTGATCTGCCGATTCTCCTGCTCGATGAGCCGACGGCCTCGCTCGATGCGGCAAATCGCGCTGTCGTGGTCGAACTGATCGCGGCCAAGAAGAAAGACGGCGTCGCGATGCTTGCGATCGTTCATGACGACGAGATCCGTGAGAAAATCGCAGACGGCACCGTGGACGTGACCGCATTTGCGGCCGCGGCGTGAACAGGACAGACACAGCATGGCCTCAACCAATTCCGAGATCGTGATCGGTAATGCCAGGGTGATCCTGGCAGATCGCGTCATCGAGCAAGGCTGGGTGGCGGCGGCTCAAGGCCGGATTGTCGCCGTCGGGGAGGGCACAGCTCCTGCCGGCAGTGAGGACGCCGGCGGCGATTTGATCATGCCCGGGCTGGTCGAGCTCCATACGGACCATCTCGAAATGCATTTCGTGCCGCGGCCGAAGGTGTATTGGGATCCGATCGCCGCAGTGATCTCCTATGATGCCCAGCTGGCCACCGCGGGCATCACGACCGTCTTGGATTCCCTTCGCGTCTGGAGCGAAGAGGGCGCCGGAGGAGTCGATGGAAAATCGGAGGTGCTCGCGGAGGCGATCGCGGCGGCCCGCGAGGATGGCCTGCTGCGTGCGGATCACTTCCTGCACTTGCGCTGCGAAATTCCGATGCCGACCGTCGTCGAAGAGGCCAAACTATTGGCCGGACGCGCCGACGTACGGCTGATGTCGCTGATGGACCACACGCCGGGGCAGCGCCAGTTTCGCGACGAGGGCAAGCTGCGCGATTATTATCGCGGCAAAGGCGGCGGCAGGACGGATGCAGAGCTCGATGTGCTGTTCGAGCGGCGCTTCGCCTATCAGAAGGCCTATGCCGCCGACAATCTGCGGGAGATCGTCGCGCTGGCGCAGAAACATGATGTTCCGCTCGCCAGCCATGACGATACGACGGAAGAGAACGTCGCCGACGCGATCAAGGACCGCATTTCGGTGGCGGAGTTTCCCACCACGATCGAGGCTGCGCGGGGCCTGCACCGGGCCGGCATCTGCATCCTGATGGGCGCGCCGAACGTCGTGCGCGGCGGCTCGCATTCCGGTAATATTGCCGCCGTGGACCTCGCCCGCGAAGGCCTGCTCGACATTCTGTCCTCCGACTATGTGCCGTCGAGCCTGTTGTTGGGAGCGCTGCAATTGCCAGAGCGTGTGCCGTCGATCGACTTGGCTGCGGCAGTCCGCACGGTCACCAAAACGCCGGCAGAGGCCGTCGGCCTTGCGGACCGCGGCGAGATCGCACCCGGCAAGCGCGCCGATCTGATCCGCGTGCATGTTCGGGGTGCGGTTCCGGTCGTCCGTAGCGTCTGGCGAGAGGGAACGCGCGTCGCATGAGCGAGACGCCTGTCCTCTCGTCCGATGTTCCGGCCAGGCTGGGCCCCGGCCGACTGGTGCTGGTGGTCGGACCGAGCGGCGCGGGCAAGGATACGCTGATCAATCTGGCGCGTGCGAAATGTGCCGGTAATGATCGGGTCGTGTTTCCGCGTCGTGTGGTGACGCGGCGGGCGTCGGCGTTCGAAGACAATGACGAACTGGACGCCGCCGCATTTCAGCGGGCCTTGGTGCAGAACCAGTTCGCCATTCATTGGGAAGCGCACGGGCACGCGTACGGTGTGCGGCGTGCTATCGACGACGATATCCGCGCCGGCCGAACGGTCGTCATCAATGTTTCACGCCGGGTGATTTCGGCGGTTCGCCGTGTCTATCAGCATGTGCTGGTCGTTGCCGTGACCGCTCCGGAGGAGGTGTTGGCCGAACGATTGGCACATCGACATCGCGCAAGCGACGGCGATCTTGGGGAGCGCCTGCATCGGACCGTTCCCGAAGGCGCGCTCGTAGCGGATGTCACGATTATCAATGTCGGAGATCCGAAACAGCACGCCGGAGCGCTGGTGAGGATCATCCAGGGCGAGCTTGGCGGCGGATCTGAAGCGAACTAGCGAGAAAGTGTATGTCGATCATCACCACGATTGAGCAGCTGGAAGCGATCTACGGCAAGACCGGCCTGACATCGACCGTGAAGGTTGCCGATCGGGTGACGCCACATTATCGCATCCTGATCGAGAGGTCGCCTTTCGTTGCGCTCGCGACCTGCGGTCCGGAAGGGATCGACTGCTCACCGCGTGGTGACCTGCCGGGATTCGTTCGTATCCATGATGAAAAGACTTTGATGCTGCCGGACCGCCGCGGCAACAATCGCATCGATTCCCTACGCAATATCGTCCGTGATCCGCGGATCGCCTTGCTGTTCCTGATCCCGGGATCCGGCAATACCTTGCGTGTCAACGGCCGCGCACAATTGTCGGCAGATACGGCGCTGCTCGCCTCCTTCGAGATGGATGGCAAAACGCCGCGCAGCGTTCTCGTCATGGCTGTCGAGGAGGTCTATTTTCAGTGCGCACGTGCGATCGTTCGTTCCGATTTGTGGAACCCGAACAAGCGCGTCGACCCAAGAGAGCTCCCGACCCCCGGCCAGATTCTGGCTGCCATGAGCGCGAATGAGGTCGATGCCGAGCAGTATGACCAGGAGTGGCCGGAACGCGCCCGGCATAGCTTGTGGTAACGGCCTGGTCGTTGTCGAAGCCTTCTCAGGCCGCAACGTCGAGGAGCCGCGATGAGCCTCGGATCAGCACCTTTCGGCCGGCGTGCGTGAGCAAGGGCGTACCATCGACGCTCGCGACGAGCCCCGCAGCTTCGAGCTGATGGACGATGAAGCTGTTGACCTTGCGGCGTTCGCGCGCGGGAAGACGCAGCGTCTTGAGCGTCTCCCATTGGTCCTGCGTCAGGTCGTGGTCGAATTCCGCGTTCATGTTGCCTCGAATGGCGATTGTCGTGCGGCCTCTTACCGAGCCCGCATGACGAAGATGCGACCATCATGCACAGGGATTTGCACTGGTCTGTTCAATATGGGTTGATGCTGCAGTGCTTAGTTCAAATTCAAATGATCAACCGCGCCGCAATGTCGCATTGGATGAGGAACGATGTCCCGCCACGGAGCGTCGATGGTCGCGTACGGAAGAGGGTATGCGGACAAACGTCTGCAACGGTAAATTAACTGTCACATCAGCGTGTCAAAGGGCGCCATGAATCGACCCGAATCGGCTGGTGCATCCGCGCCGCCAGGACCTCATAGGCTCGCCGTCCTGCCCGACGATCAACCCGAGGCGGCGTTGAGCCGCAAGGCCTGGCTCCGAGGTCTTGGTGGCCTCGCGGTCAGTGTGATCGTTGCCGTCGCTGCGATCTATGCGCTCACCCGCGCCGTCAAGAAGCTGGATATAGCCCACGCGCTGACGATCGCTGAGAATACGGACATCCGGCTGATCGCACTGGCCCTGGCGCTCATCATCTTGTCCTACGCGAGCCTGACGCTTTACGACCTGCTCGCGCTTCGCACGATCGGCCGAGGTGATATTCCGTTCCGTATGGCGGCACTTGCAAGCTTTACGAGCTATCCGATCGCCCATGGTATTGGGGCCGTCGCTTTGATCGCTCCCGTCATCCGCTATCGAATCTATTCCCGCTACAAGCTTGGTGCGATCGACATCGCGAATATCAGCTTTCTGACCGGCCTCACTTTCTGGCTCGGCAATCTGACGGCCCTGGGACTCAGCCTGATGATCGATCCCGATGCCTTCGGCTGGGTTGAGTATTGGCCGCCGGCGTTGAATCGGTTGGTCGCAGCAGCATTGCTCGCCGGAGTGTTTGGCTTCGTGGTTTGGAGCTGGCCTGGACGGCGCAGCAAGCGCTGGCCGGTAAGGCTTCCGTCCGGGCCCCTGGTCCTGCTGCAGATCCTGATAGGCCTGTTTGATTTGAGCACCGCCGCGCTCGCCATGTACGTCTTGATCCCGGCGGAGCTCGATATCGAGGTCTCGCGGTTGATGGCCGTGTTCATCGCGGCCACGTTACTGGGCTTCGCCAGTCATGCGCCGGCCGGCATCGGGATGTTCGATGCGACAATTCTGCTCGGCCTCGGAAGTGACGATAAGGATCCCGTGCTTGCGGTGCTGCTGATCTTCCGGATTCTTTACCATTTATTGCCGTTTGTGATCGCACTGGCATTGTTCGGCAGTGTGGAGGGGTGGCGAACCTTGCGCCGCGGTCGTCGCACTGTCTTGAGATCGGACGATTGATCGCGTTTTCTGCGCGACTTTTTCAAGACGTGCGTACGAAAGGATGTAGTCCGTCTGTCGCATAACTGCATTGCGTCCGCGCTACCATTGCCGAATCGGTGAGCCGAGGCATGGATGACGACGCAACTGATCGCCGGGACGGCACGCGGCAGCAGGCATGAGAATGCGATGACGCTCTGGAACAGGGCGCTCGCGTTCTCACTACAACGTTTGATGCACACCCAAAGCTGGGACGATCCGCAAGCGGACCTCGCGGCGTTGCAATTGCCGCTGGGGTCCACGATCGTGGCAATGTCCTCTGGCGGTTGCAACGTGCTCTCCTATCTCACCGCGCAGCCGGCGCAGATTTATGCTGTCGATCGCAATGAGGCCCAGCTCGCGCTGCTCAAATTGAGGCTTGCGGGCGTGCGTGCGTTCGCCGGCTACAACGAGTTCTGGGAATTCTTTGGTGACGCAGCCTCGCCCGCGAATGCAGCCCGCTACATCCGGAAACTACGTCCGCTCCTCGATGGGCATGCGCGGAGCTATTGGGACGGTCGCAATGTTCTCGGGCGGCAGCGATACACCTATTTCACCGACGGTCTCTACCGCCACGGACTGTTGGGTCGCGCGATCGGTTTGGCTCATCTGATTGCACGTGTTCTTGGGATTGATCTCGATGCCCTGCTGAGGGGGGCGGTGGATTCTCCGGAGCGGCTTGAAGCGATGGCGCGCCTTGATCGCCTGTTTCATTCGATGCCGCTGCGGCTCATGATGGACGTCCGGATTTTTCTGTTCGGTCTCGGTATTTCGCCGCGACAGCGGGCGCTCCTGAAAGCGGAAGCGCCGCTCGATAGCGTGCTTTACCAGCGGTTGCGGCGCTTGCTCGAGGGTAGCTCAGAGACGGCTAACTACTTTGCCTGGCAGGCGCTACGCCGCGCCTACACTGGCGCCGACGACCGCTGCCTGCCGCCATATTTGCAGCGTTGCCATTTCGCTCGGATGCGCAACGGTGTCGGCGTGATCATCCCTGTTCAAGGCAATATCGCGCAGCTTCTGGACAGCTTGCCGGCGCGTGAGGTCGACGCTGTCTTACTGTTGGATGCGCAGGACTCGATGGACGCTGACGAGATCCAGGCCTTGTGGACCTCTATAGATCGGGCGGGGAGCGAGCGCGTGCGCATCGTATTTCGCACCGCGGGCAGCGTGTCCCCTCTGGATGCCATTGGGTCCGCGGCACTCAGGAACCGATGGCATCGCGACGAAGAGCGAAGCGCGCTTGGCGCTGAACTGGACCGCTCCGGGATCTATGGCGGCTTTCATTGCTACGTCAGGCGCGTATAGGCGGACATCCATCATGCATTCTGGTGCGTTGCGATGGGCTTTGGAACCGGAAGATTCCGTCTCAGCACGATGCCGTGACCAAAGGGGCGTGGTCTGCTAAAAGATGCATGGCGCTGGTTTCGTACCTCTCGGGAGTGAGGCATGAACAGACTCGTGGAAATCCGCAATCAGGAGCATTTCTGCCGCGAGCGTGCGGCATTGGACGTTCAGCGGCGTATGTTTTGGCTGGCGCAAGCGGAGGAGTGGGAGAGGCGGGCGTTAGAGGAGATCGCGCTTCACTTCCGTGAGTGCAATCTGAACTGGAGCGACGTGCACCAGCCGACGCATTAGGTGAGATCCAACTGACTTACTGGCGCTCGTCGATTCCGAAGCCCGCAAGCGAGATTGCCGCGGCATGACGCCGACTTCGGAATCGGAGCACTGAGGCGTCGAATGGTGTGCCTTCAAAAAGATCCGCGTATTCATCGCGACGAAGACTAACGCTTGTCGCACGCGCACTGCCGGCGAAGGCTGCGCTTCCTGACTTGAGTTTTATGTCAGTGACGTAAAGCGGGCCGGTGCACGCTGTGCCTGACCTCGGCTCCGCAATCGGCGCATTCGTAGACCAGGTCGATCCTGGCCGAATTCCAATGCGGTTCGATCTCACGGACAAGCATCGGCAAAATTCCGAGACAACCGGGGCAGACAATCGGAGCCAATCCTTGCTCGTCGCCATGTCTGATATAGGCTGGCATTTTCGCTTCCTTCGAAAGTGGCGCGCCCCAACTCCCGCCCATTCTACTGAGCGGGTGCAAAATTCCTGATCAACTGTTCCGAACGGATAAGGAACAGCGGCGGATTGTGCGCGGCTGTGACCTTCAGGTAACATCCGGGTCGTTGGCCGGTTCCAATCAGCGCCGGGAGCGCGCCGCGGTTGGAGCAGACATTGGTGCGGGAGAGACAATGAAGGCGTTCATCGTACTCGCTCATCCCGAGCATCAGAGCTTCAATGGTGCGATGTATCGGGCGGCGATGGAGGCGCTGAGCGCCCAAGGACATGAGGTCAGAACATCGGATCTCTATGCGATGCGGTTTGACGCCGCATCGGGCCGGCATAACTTTCTTACCGTCAAAGATCCGGCTTACTACAAGCAACAGACGGAAGAACTATACGCGTCCGAGAACCATGGCTTCGCCTGCTCGCGCCGCAGATCGTATACGCTCCGGTCCGGCTCGAGCAAAGTGAGAGAGTTGAACTGCTGAAGTCTTACGCCGACCGCCTTAAGCGAATCGCGTCGGAGCAGCCGATCGAGATCAGCATCTACTGAGACACAAGACGTCTTGCAAAGCTCAGCGCTCCTCCATCATGGTGAACACGAAGCCGGTCAGAGTTGCGCCGACGGAAAAGGGGAGGGTGACCATGCCGATCAGGATTGCGAAGGTCTGATGAGGCGTAGAGCTATGCGCGATCAGGCGGGCAATGCCGAAGTTGTCCACGAATGTCAGCAGAAGCCTGACGCTCAATCCGAGCGCCGTTCCCATCAGGGCATGACAGACAAGTTCGAGCAAAATGGCTGGCCTCGGCAATGTTCGGCGTTTCTTCGGAAGCATGGCTTCGCCTCTCAATATCGGGCGGAAAACGCGCTGCCCTCTGGCCGGTTCCTCCAGGTAAGCCGCGGATCGACAGCCAAGCTCAAACGTGCGGATCGGGACCGATCCGCACGACTGGCAGCGTCGTACCGCAACTGCGAACGTCGGCTGATACAGGATTAACTCGAAGGGAGTAACGCATGACGCATGCCATCCGATTTCATCAAGCAGGCGGACCCGAGGTGCTTCAATGGGAGGAGGTCGAGGTCGGCAAGCCCGGTCCGGGTGAGGCACGCATCCGCCACACGGCGGTCGGGCTCAATTTCGTCGACATCTACAACCGCTCCGGCCTTTATCCCGCTCAGTTGCCGAGCGGCCTCGGCAGCGAGGCCGCAGGCGTGGTCGAGGCGGTGGGAGAAGGCGTCACTGACGTTAAGGCCGGCGATCGTGTCGCTTACGGTTCATCTCCGCTCGGGGCCTATGCCGAAGCACGGCTGATCCCAGCCGCCAGCCTGCTCAAGCTGCCCGATGCGATCGACGACAAGACGGCGGCGGCCATGATGCTCAAGGGTCTCACCGTGCAGTATTTGATCCGGCAGACCTATCGCGTGAAGGCGGGGGACACCATCCTGCTGCACGCCGCGGCGGGTGGGGTAGGCTTGATCCTCAGCCAGTGGGCCAAACATCTCGGCGCAACCGTTATCGGTACTGTCTCGAGCGATGATAAGGCCAGACTGGCCCAGGCGCATGGCTGTGGGCATACGATCGTCTACACCCGCGAGGACTTCGTGAAGCGGGTGGATGAGATCACCGGCGGCAAGAAAGTGCCGGTCGTCTATGATTCCGTCGGCAAGGACACCTTCCTGAAATCGCTGGACTGCCTGGCTCCGCTCGGCGTTGCGGTCCTGTTCGGCCAATCCTCCGGCGCGGTCGAGCCGCTCAACCTTGGCTTGCTGGCGCAGAAGGGCTCATTGTTCGTGACCAGGCCGACCTTGTTCACCTACGCAGCAAAGCGCGACAATCTGGTCGCAATGGCCAAGGAACTGTTCGACGTCGTCCAGTCCGGTGCGGTGAAAATCGAAGTTCATCAAACCTACCCGCTCAAGGATGCGGCCAGGGCCCACGCTGATCTCGCTGCCCGCAAGACGACGGGATCAACCGTGCTTCTGGTTTGATTGCAATGCAGGTAAGCGGCGGCGCATCCGGTGGCGCCGCCGGTACTGAGCCTTCCGGGCGAGCGCCAGGGGTCACGCCCGCTCGTGCTTGCGAAGATCGCGCAGATAATCGAACTTTGCAGCCTGCAGATCGGCCTCGTCCTGCTCGATCTCCGGGAGAGCCGCTTCCGAGAGGATGTCGGTCGTCACATCTTCGACCGATCGGTCGACGACCTCGTGAATGAAGCTGATATTGGAATATTCCCCGGACGCGATGCGCGCGACCACGTCACGCCGCGTCATCTCGGGATCGACCACGGCTTCGCGTCCGCGCCGCCCGTAGTCGATCATCACGACAAAATATTGCATGCAGAGCAATTCACCTTCGGACCTTCCGGCTGTAACTGCCATAATTTCCGAAAATCAGAATTTTGTCAAGCGCGAAATTCGGACGTCCGGAAGTAGGGGCACAGGCTGAGACCTGTGCCCAAGCGAGCATGCAAGCTATTCCCCATCTGCTTCAGGGCGCTTTATCTGCTTGAGGCCTTGCCGGCCGACTTGGCCTGCCGGGTTCGGGACGCGGTCTTCGACCGCATCCGCGCGATCTGGCCGCGCGGCAGCGTGACGCAGATTTCGCCGATCCATTCGAGCTTTACGCCGATGATCGGCTTGGCGTTGAAACTGATGAGGTTCACCACGGAGGGCGACTTCCCCCGCTCGATGGTCTTCAGATAGCGTTCGCCGGTCTTCAGCCGCACGACGGCCTCTTCGCCGTAGAAACTCGACAGCGGGTGCCGCTGTTCGCGATAGACGACGATGACGTCCCCGTTCTCATATTTCGGCAGCATCGAATCGCCCGTCACTTCGAAGGCGATCGTCTCTTCCGAGATTGGAAAGGGCACAGCGACCTCGCCCAGGCCCTCGGCCGGAACTTGCTCATATTCCGGCTCGATCACCGCCCCGGCGCCGACCCGTCCCATGATCGGCACGGCATTCAGTTCGAGATAATCGATGATCAGGCCGATCTCGGCCGCCTTGATCAGCCGTTGTCCCGAAAGGATTTCGGAGACGGCGCCGGGGCGCACGCCCATGGCGCGGGCAAGCCCGCCTTTGGTCTTCCCCGGCTTTTCCAGCCCACGCTCGATCATGGTGACGTCCAGCATTGTCTTGTCCTCGCTTGCGAATCCCGCGGGAAGGATACATTTCCGATTATCAGAATTCAAGCTTGACTTTTTCTTCGGAATATCGGAAATTCAAGCGGTGCTTGGCGATGCTGCTGAATGCAACGTCGGAGCGAAGAAGAAGAGGCGAGGGATGCAATCGAGCGACTGGCCGCTGCGACACTCCGAAGCGCTGCGGGATCTGCATGCCAAGGGCATGTCGTATGGCGAGATCACGAAAGAGATTAACGCAAGATTTGGAACGACTTATACGCGCAGCGCCATATTGGGTCGCGCCAAGCGGATGGCGCTGGCGCGGCCCGAGATCGGCAAGGAGAGGGGACCCCAACTCAAGCCCCGCTGCGCGCGGCCACGTCCGGAGTGCCGGCCGGTCGGCTCGGTTCGGCCGCGGCCTGCAAGCGAGGGCAGGAAGCCGGCGCAACTGCGCTGCGTGGGGATCAGCCCGCGGCTGATTTCTTTCGATGATCTCCAGCCGGGAGATTGCCGTTATCCGTACGGCGGAGACAGGGATGGCGAGCCGATCACGTTCTGCGGCCATCCGCGGCAGCCGGGGTCCTGCTACTGCACGCCGCACTTCCATCTCACGCGCAACCCGGAGGGCCAGGTTGAGCGGCCGCCGACGCCGGTGGTTCTGCGGCTGGTTGCGGCTGCGTAATACGTCGCCCCCTTTTCCGCATCAGTCCAATCTCATCTGTTCATCGGAGATTCGTGATGGCACGCGCCAGACGTAATAAATCCCATCGTATTTCGAAGGTCCATGATCGTCGCGCGAGCGACCTGCCATTCAACGCCGAGGTGGCGACGGTCGAGATCGATGACCCCTTGGCGCTGGAGGCGGGCGAGAAGATCGTGGCGCTCCGCTCGATACGTAACGATCCTCTCGGGCGGCTGCATTCGCATCGACAGATCGATGATGCGCAGTACCGTGGGGGCCGCGCATTCCAGAATGACTGGGAGCGTGCGGAGCGCGGGCCGCGGGCTATCGATCCGTCCCGAGAGCATATCGATGGTGCGCAGGGCCGCGAGCCCATCACCGAAGGCCAGCGTCAGGCGGTGTTGCGGCTGAACCGCGCCGAGCGGGAGCTCGGTGCCGACGGAGCGGCCATCGTCCACGATGTGCTGGTGCAGGGCCTGAGCATGGAGCAGGTCGGACAGAAGCGCGATCTGTGTAGCCAACGCTGGAACGACTATTTCGCGCGGCGATTGCGCGAATGCCTGGACCGCCTGGCGCTGGTCTATGGTTTTGCGACCGAACGTGTCCCCAAGAAGCCTCTGTCCGCCTGCGCAGTCCGTGGGCCGACCAGCCGCTAGCATATGTTGTCGCTCGGCTGCTCGAGCAGGTTTCGATTTTGCCCCGGGGCGCGTGGGGACCTTAGATCGGCGCCCCTGGTGGTGCGGTGCGGTGCAAACAGCTATGTGCCGCGCCGCCTTCGTCGTCGCCGAAGGCCGCACAGATCGGACGTCGGAGCGAGATCGCCATCGGCCGACGTCATTCACCGGCATAGACAACGGCCGCGAGCCATCACTCGACGATCTTGCCGAACAAATTAAGTATCTCTCGCCCCCTGCGGTCCGCATTGACCCACGTCAAGCAGCCGTCCTTGGGCTGGCGTATCAAAGAGCTACCGCCGATTTATCGTCCGTCTGACAAGGGAAGTTGCCATGTTCAGCCGCAAAGAACGACTCTCTTCGACACGCCGTCCTCTGACGATTGCGATCGTCGCAACGATGGCGCTCACCGTTTTCGAGCCGCCGATGGCATTCGCGCGCAACTCGGGTCAAGCAGCCAAGCAAAGCATCGCAGTGAGCGCACGCAGTGACGCGACGGATTTCAGCGCGCGCCGGCGCTACCGCCGTTACTACTATCGGAGCAATCCGGCGGCCGGCCTTGCGGTCATGGGCGCAATGATCGGCACCATCGGTGCGATTGCCGCGGCCAACCGGTATGGCGGCTATTACTACTATGGACCTGGCTACTATTATGGACCGCCGGTTTACTACGCGCCGTATCCTTACTATTACGGGCCGCGCGCTTATCCCTACTACTACCCGTGGTGAACAGGTTTGGCGCTTCCCGCGGGCCGGTAGCGTATGCCCGCAGGAGTGCGAAGTCTGCGCTGGGCGACTAAAATCCGCCCGCGCCGAAGTGGAGCGGCTGTACGACGTCGTAGGCCGCTTTACTCAGGGGCACCGCATAGTCGACTGTGAGGGGCCCAAAGGGGGAGGCCCAGGTCAGCCCGACCCCGACCGACGATCGGACGACGTTCTTGTCCGCGACCTGAACAGATTGGGTCGGGCCGCGATATCCGAACACGCTGCCGGCATCGACAAAGGCCGAGGCCTTCAAGCCATATTCCTGGGGAAGACCTGGGATGCCACTCTGCAATTCGGCGGTCGTCGCCCAGTATAGGCTGCCGCCGACATTATCCATCGTCGAGCCAGGCGTCAGGTCGCGCGGGCCGAACCCGTTCGGCGCAAAGCCCCGCACCAAATTCGGGCCGCCGAAAAAACTGTTCAGCAGCGGCGCCTGCTGGCCACCCCAGCCCGTGATGTAGCCACCTTGGGCCCGGACCATGCCAGTGAGGTCATTGGAGAGCGCATGATAGTAGCTGACGTCCTCGGTCGTCCGCAAGAAGCGCACGTCGCCGCCAAGACCGGCCAGGTCCTGGCTGAGCTGAGACCGGATGCCGCTGGTGGGCATCGTATTGTCGTCCAGCGTGTTGAACGCGACCGTGTCGCCGACCGACGAGACGAGTTGTCGCCCAGCCGCAGCGGCTTGCCGCACCGGGAGGGATACGGTCGCATTCGAGGCGGTTGGCGCGAGCGTGACATTCTGATCGTAGAGGGAGTAGCGCCAGAGCACGTTGGTCTGCTCGGTTACGGGCGTGCCGAGGGTCAAGGTGCCGCCGTAAGTATTGCTACCGTAGGACTGGTAAGGACTGACCGTCGTCTGTCGGTCGAAGGCCTCTGCGCCTGTCGTTGCGCGGCCGAGACTGTAGGGGGCCGACACCGAGAGGTCTGCGCCACGCGCATATTGGCCGTAGGTGACCGAAGCCTGGACGGCGTTGCCGCTGCCCAGCACGTTACGGTCGCCGACCTTCACTTCCGCCAGTAGCCCGTCGGTGGTCGAATAGCCGCCGGAAATGTTGAAGTCGCCGGTCGACTGATCGGTCGTCTCGACATCAAGCACGACCCGGTCAGGCGCGGAGCCTGGCCTCGTCGAGATATTGACGGTCTTGAAGTAGTTCAGGTTCTTCAGCCGCCGTTCTGCGCGATCGATCAGAGTCTTGTTGTAAGCGTCGCCTTCACCGAAATCGAATTCGCGCCGGATCACGTAATCCCGGGTGCGGCTGTTGCCGTGAATCTCGATGCGCTCGACATAGGCGCGCCGTCCCTGGTCGATCACGAAAGTGACATTGGCGCGCTGCGCAGGCACGTCGCGTGCGATCCGCGGCTCCGCTTGTGCGAACGGAAAGCCGAGCTTGGCCATTTCGGTGGTAAGCGCCTCCGTGGTCTTGTCGAGCTTGCTGGCGTCGAACAGCGTGTCGCGGCGGACGAGCAGTCGGTCGCGGAGCCGATTGCAGTCGAGCCCGTGAACGTTGCAACTCAGGTCGACGTCGCCGAATTGATAGATCGTGCCTTCGTCAATGACGAAAGTGATGTTGAAACCGTTGCTCGCGGGGTCGAACTCGGCGTCTGCCTTGGTCACCGCCGCATCGGCATAGCCGTGCTTGCGGTAATATTGCCGGAGCAATTCGCGGTCTTCGTTGAGCCGATCCGCGTCATATACGTCGCCGCCGGTGAGGAAACTCAGGATGTTGCTGGCAGAGGTCTTGATCACGGCTCGGAGCTGTCGTGCGCCGAATGCCGTGTTGCCGACGAAGTCGACCTTCCGCACCGGCGTCTTCTTGCCTTCGGTGATGCTGTAGACGAGATCGACCCGATCGTTACCGCGATCGATGATTTCGGGAACGACGCGCACGTCGTCACGCCCGACGCGGCGATAGGTCTCGATGATGCGGTTGACGTCGCCTTGCACGGTGGCACGTTGCAGGCCGCCGCGCGGTTTGGACTGAACGGCGGCAGCGAGATCGGCGTCCTTGATCTTCTTATTGCCTTCGAAGGCCACGCGGTCGAGCACCTTGGCCTCTGTGAGATGGACGACGATCCGTTCGCCTGCGTGCTCGAGGGTGACATTGTCGAACAGGCCGGTCGCGATCAGAGCCTTCAGGCCGGCGTCGAGCGCGGCGGCGTCATAGTGTCCGCTGCTATCGGGATGAAAATAGGTGCGTACCGTATCCGCCTCGATGCGGCGATTGCCCTCGACGGCGATCGTGCTCTGTGCGGCAATTCCTGTCCCGGATGCGGCGAATGTGCTCATGGTCGCGACCAGAAGCAGCGCAGCCAACGATCGTGGCTTGGAACCGCAGCTTGGCAAGCTCCGAAGGTTCATACGTGCAGCCCGTGCCTGCTTGAACGACTTGTAGATGCAAGGAGCCGCGCGGGGCGAAAGGATGTCGAACACGGGCAAGTTGCGCAATTGTGAACGGCATCACGAATTCGACGCGATGGAGAGGCGTGCCGTCGCAGAATCGTCGCAGTGCGGGAGCAATGCGTCGCTGCGCTAACGCCTACTCGTCCGGGCCGCCGACATGACAAGGCCCGAGGCGCCTTCGTCGGAGCAGCACATGCGCTACGTTGTTCTTGCGATCCTTGCGAGCCTTGTTGTCCAACCGGCCGGTGCTGCAGTTACGCCGGAAATCGATCCGCGTGCGTCGCTCGCCGTCGTTCAGCAGTGGATCTACAACTATCGCACCAAGCCGGATTACGCTCACGTGCCGGCCGCCGTGCGGGTCCTGTTTCACTCCCAGACGTTCAAGGAACCAGAGAATGCCGGGATCTATCTCGGATTCATCGCCGGTGCGATCGGCTCAAATCCTGCGAAGGCCGAGCAGCTCGTCAACGGGTTCTTTCCGGTGCCGCCGGAGGATGAATGGGTCATCGTTCGTGCGATCGCGTATTCCGGTCTGCCCGACTGGCGCAATTTAATGCGCAAGGTTGCGCCTCGCCTGCCGGCGCGGCGGGTGATGATCGAGGGCTATCTGAACGGAACGCAGCCGACGCTCCTCGAGATTCCCTTGGAGGAGCCGAAGCCGGGCGTGCTTGACAAGTTGCGTGGCGCGTTCACGCGAAATCCCTTTGCCAAGGAAGAACGCAAGATCGACACCAGGCTGAGCTTTGCCGGCAATCAGGATCTGCTCGACACGTTGTGGGGCTATTATTTCGCGACCGGGTCGCACGTGCCGATCCAGCGCATCATGCAGCTGTTACCGTGGTCGAAGAGCCGCGACACCGTGGACAAGTTGAGCATCGGCAGCATGGCGCGGTATACGCTGGCAAGCTATGCCGTGCGCGACGGCGAACTGCGTGACTATTTGCGGGGCGAGCTTGCGCGTCAGTCGGAGCCGATCAAGGCGCCTTTGGCCGAGGTGGTAGAGGCGGCCGACACGGTCCAGCTTGGTGCTGTCCGCAAGGATGCCATTGCCGCCGTCGAGGAACTCAAGACCAAGGGATCCGATGCCCGCCGCAATCTTGATTTTTGGGGCCAACTCGGTGTCGGTGCGGTTGCACTCGGCTGCGTATCGGCTGCTGCGCTCGGGCAAGTCGCCGTCGGGATTCCCTGCGTCATCGGCGGTTCTGCGTCACAGGGACTGCTGTCGTTTTGGGAGAAGCAGCAATAGTCGCGATGCTCGCGCGAAGCGGGCTCGAACCGGCCAGCGATCATGGTATGCTGCGCTATGTCCGCCCTTGGTCGAAAAGCATTTGCAAGCCTGGCGATTTTGATCGTCGTGATGGCGAGCTTGATCTTCGCGGCGGCAGGGACGGTGCATTACTGGCAGGGGTGGCTATTTCTTCTGGTCTATTTTGCCGCCTCGCTCGCGATGACGCTGGACCTGTTGAGAAGGGACAGGGCGCTGTTGGAGCGTCGCATGAGGGGGGGACCTTTTGCCGAGAAGGAGCCCGCCCAGCGGCTGATCATGGCGGTCATCTCCGTGGGGTTTATCGGGCTCATCGTGGTCTCCGGGCTAGATCATCGTTTTGATCTGTCCCACATGGCGCCGCCGGTCGCTGTCGGCGGCGACGCGCTTGTCCTGCTCGGCTTTGCCGGCATTTTTCTGGTCTTTCGGGAAAGCAGTTTTGCTGCCGCGACGATCGAGGTTGCTAACGATCAAAGGGTCATTTCCACCGGACCATACGCCATCGTGCGCCATCCGATGTATGCCGCCGCGCTGATTCTGCTGGCCGGAATTCCCATCGCGCTGGGATCGTGGTGGGGGCTGCTCACCATCGGCACCATCGTTCCGTTTCTGATCTGGCGGCTATTGGACGAGGAGCGATTTCTGGGGCTGAATCTGCCCGGCTATCGGGCCTATCAGAGCAGGGTGAGGTACCGGCTGGTGCCGTGGCTGTGGTAGGGCCAGCACAGGCCACCGAATTCGCCAATTTCCCGGAGCGAAGCTCCCAATCACCAAAGGCCGTCAGCTGACGGTGGCGTCGGCTGCCATCGGGTAAACTGGCTCGCGGTGGATCTCGGTACCGGACTCATCGACCACGACGACGGAGAGCGTCCGGTTGGTAATTCGAGGATCATGGCGCAACCTGCGCGCCAGATTCCGGCTGTGCTCGATGGCTCCGGCGTGGGTAGCGAACGTAAGGCCGGTCCTATCCCTGGTCGGAATGCCGTCCTTCATGTCAAAAAAGTAGGTCCGCATGGCATTTCCTGCAGCCGTAAATCCCGACAGCGGAGCTGCGACGCCGCCGCGTCCGCAACCCAATGTCGTTCCGCAGAAATGATTAAGGCCCTGGGACACGCCGGACAAGCGTAACGGTACCAAAATCCGGTCGATCAGCACCGTAATCGACCAATTTTGCTGGCTTCGGTGACCAGAAGCTGCCAGATAGCTCAAAAGCTGCCAACACGAACCGACCTGCCGGTCAGTTCGGCTTGCTGCTGGAGTTGTTCGCTGGCATACTTTCAACCTCATCGGGTTCCGCGCGGTCGATTTCCAAACGCGCCATCCGAAGGATCAAGGTCGCCGTTGTCAAGCCGAGACGTTCAGCTTCAATGGCTGCAGTATCGACTTTGCGTGCTAGGCCTTCACGTTTGCTAAGAACTGCCATTACCGTTCCCCGTCAAAGGTGCGAGATGAAGAATCCCACGATCATCGCGGAGCTGCACAACAAGCTCGGAGCCCCATCGAGCGAAGCAGTGGAAAGCCTTCGGCTTTTGAAGGCGTTCCTGAAGCTGGCGCCGAGCCAGCGTTTCGAGGTGATCGAAATGGTCGAGCGGCTCTCGACCGATCCCGAATCCGATCGTCCCTTCTCCTGACGCGGACGGCATCAGTGTCCGACGGTCAGGCTTGCCGGCGGACGCGTCGCGATCGCGTAGATCGCATCCTCCAGCGCCTCTGATTCATGCAGTGTCCCGGCCGGTAGCAGTATCTTGTCGCCGGGATTGCAAACCCGCTCTCCGCCATTCCATTTGAAGTTCAATCGGCCCCTGATCACGACGAGAATTTCGTCGACCGGGTGGGTGTGGAAGGCGTGAACCTTGCCGGCCGCATCGTGCTGCAGCTCGATGCAGCCCTGCTCGGGAAGCAGTGCGAGAATGTCCGGATCGATCGAGAAATCAGTCCTGGTTCCAGCGATGATCTGGGTCATGCGGCTTGCTCCGTATCTTTGATGGTCGAGGTCTTGGTCTGGGCAAGTTTGTGGAACGGACAGGCGGGCGGCGCCTGATTGTCGTCGTAGAGGAAGTACTGCTTGTATTCCCGCCCTTCCTGATGGCCGTAGCGGCCGAGCAGCGGCGAGGGGCTCGTCGTATCGAACGGAACCAGCCGCTTGCGGACCTCACCGAAAGCCGCTGCTGCCGCCTTGTCGGTTCCCAGGATCTTGTCGAACACCCAGCGCGGCTGGAACGTCATCATGAATGCGCTGGAGCGCCGGCTTTGGCGCATCACATGGGCCGGCGTGCTGCAGACCACGAAGATCGGCTCACCTGCGAACGAGAATTCCCACATCGGATGATCGACAGCTTCCGGAATGGCCGCGGGCCACGGGCTCTTGTCGATGCGAGCGAGTTGATCCAGCGTGAGCCAGAATTTCCGATAATAGGCATCCATGGTCTGAACGGGCCGCGGCCGGGTGAACAGCAGCAGCGACGTATTGGGGCCGTGTGAGCGACTTTCGGAGACGAACAGTGCGAGCTGTTCACCAAGAACGTTGACGTCGAACGGATCGAGAAAGAGATAGCGGAGCTGATCCTGACGATATCCGGTGACGCCGAATACACAGGGAAATGGACGCGCTTCGCTGCTCATCTGAGCTTCAAATTCGGAAAACAATACGCTCTGCCAGCTGCTAACCGGGTAGTTCGAGCGGACCCCGTCTTTTTGCAAATACAAACGCGACATACCGACCCCTCTGTTTGACTACGCACGAAGTATCAACTTGCGCCGGATCAGCAGCGGCCCCGCGATGCCGGGCAGGGACATGAGCAACAGAATTACGATCAGCGCGACGTAGCCGGCGTCATTCGCCGCGATGCGCGTTGAATGGATCGCCGCGGGGGCGAGCCCGCTCGCCGTCATCATCGCCAGCGCGATCACCGGTTGGGCAAGGCCGGCGAAGATGCCCGCCGACGTCGTATTCACCGATGCCCCGACCCCGATCAGCTCCGCGGTGTAGAGACGTTTCGTACATTTCAGCACCAGCGGAACGGTGCCGCCGGCGACCAGCCCCAGTGCCGCAAACACCGTCCCGACGTAGATCAGGCCGAAGGTGTGGGCGAGCGCCGGCAGCAGCATCGCGATGAACAGCATCCGAAGCAGGCAGATCCAAATGAGCGCACCGTCCAGCGACTCGGTCTTGTCCGCTGTATGGCCGAGAAAGATCGAGCCGAGCGCATTGCCGACCATGAAGGCAAGCAGCGGCGTTCCCGCGGCCGACGGCGTAATATTGAAATAGTGCGCGACCATGGGGATGCCCCAGACGCCGGATAGTGTCGTCACCACGGCGAAATGGGAGGCGAAGGTCATCGCGCAACCCCAATTGGCGCTGGCGCCGAGCGCCTGCCAGCTCGCGAGCAACACACTCTTCAGCGTCTTGCCGGTGTGCGCCGTCGGCGCAGGCTTTACCGCGACTGACGCGCAGGCCAGATTGGCGGCGCCGATGCAGGCGATGAAGATGAAGCAGGCGCGCCATCCGAAGCCGCTGACCGCAACGGCCAACGGTGTCGTTGCGACCACGCCGCCGACATAGCCGGACACCTGGGAAATGCCGGACATGAACCCGAACCGCTCGTCGGCGAAGCTCTGCGCCACGAGCTTGAGCAAGGCCGTGAAGACCAGGGCGTCACCGCAGGCGACGATCAGCCGTGCAATGAAGACGTCGAGGAGTGTGGGCGACAGGGCGAAGGCGGCGCTGCCGAGTGCGGAGGCTGCCATGCTGCAAAGCACGACGCGCTTGACGCCGTAGCGGTCCACCAAGAGCCCCGCCGGGATCTGCATCACGGTGTAGCCCCAGAAGTAGCTGGACGCGAGTAGCGCCACGCCCGAAGCATCGGTGCCGAAGTCGCGCATGAAGTTCAGACCGATCGTCTGAGGGGACACGCGCTGCAGGAATGCGATCGCATAAGCGACCGCAACAGTGGCCCACGCAAGATAGGCACGATCGATGAGCCGGATGGGAGATGCGAGGATCGCTTGTTGCCCAGGCGTTGCCATCACAGCCTCGCGTAGCCGACCGAGAACAGCGCGTCGGCGGAGTCCGGGATCAGGCGCGTCATGGCGGCATCGATCAGTGATGCTGCGCCGCGATAGTCCTGGCGGTGATGTTCGATGTGGCCGTAGGCGCCGCGCATGATCATGCCGGGAACCTCGAGCTGCTTGCCCGGATAGAGCGTCGCGCACATTTCGATGCACGCCGCCTGCAATTGTGGATCCGGCGCGTCGCCGAGCAAGGAGGGGGCGACCTTTTCACAGATCTTGGCGTTGGCCGCCCAGACGATCGGGTTGCGGGTCCGCCATCCATAAAGAATGGGAGCGTCCGCATCCGCGGAATCCGCGTTCCTCAAGACCTGCGAGGTGAAGAATCCATACAGGCCGCGCCCTTGGTGCGGCGGAAGAACTTCGGTACCGCTGCGGTAAATGGCCACGCGGTTCGCGATGCGCATCGTACGATAGACTGAAAACGCGACGAGCCCGGAATGGTCGTAGACCAGAATGAGGCCATAGCCGCGGTCGAACGGCGAGGATGCTGCGCTCCAATGCGGCTCGGTTGCTTTCCAGTTAACGGCGATGATTGCATTCATCGCATCCATCATCGGCTGTCGATCGGCGGGCTCGACTTCGGAAGCGTTCGGAAAGCTGTAAACGGCGTAATCGTCCCAGGGCGAGGCGATCGTCTGGTATCGACCGTCCAGTTTGCGCGACATGGCAGCAACTCCAGCTCTCTCACGTCGAGCTATACAGGCCGCCATCCGATGGCTTAAAGGACAATATGCCCTCGAATCCTGCCAAGTCATCGCGCTCCCCGCCTCAGAAGCCGCCGATGCGTCAGGTGGCGATCGTCGCGTTTCCCGGGGTGACGCTGCTCGACATCTCAGGCCCGGCCCAGGTCTTTGCCGAGCTCAGCGAGATCGAGTTGCCGGGCCCGAACTACGCGCTGAATTATGTGTCGAGATCGGGCGGCCTGGTGCCGACGGACGTCGGTATGATGATCGACACGGTGCCGATCGCGAGCGTGAAGCCGTACCAAGTCGACACCCTGCTGATCCCCGGAGGCCCGGGGATCTGGAAGCTGCGGCAGGACGATGTCCTCATGAAGTGGATATCGCGCACCCTGCCGGGGGCGCGCCGGATCGCCTCGGTCTGCCTTGGCGCCTTCGCGCTGGCCTGGGCTGGCGCTTTGGATGGAAAGCGTGCCGCGACGCATTGGCGTTATTGTCCGCGCCTCCAGGACAGCTTTCCGAACATCACGGTCGAACCGGACGCGATCTTCGTTCAGGACGGGCGAGTGTGGTCGTCAGCTGGCGTCAGCGCCGGGATCGACCTTGCATTGGCGATGATCGAGGAGGATTTCGGTCACACGATCGCGCTTGATATTGCGCGGCGGCTGGTCGTATTCCTCAAGCGTCCCGGCGGACAGAGCCAGTTCTCGACCGTCCTGGCGGCGCAGGCATCCGACGTAGAGGGCCGCTTCAGCGCGCTCCACGCCTGGATGATCGAGAATATCGCGAGCGACCTGCGCGTGGAAACGCTGGCGGCAAAGGCCGGGATGACGCCCCGAACCTTCGCCCGCACTTATCTCAATCGCACGGGGATGACCCCGGCCAGCAGCGTGGAAGCATTGCGGGTCGAAACTGCGCGACTTCTGCTGGAAAGCCGTCAGATCGGCAACGTGCTCGAGGTGGCCAAGCGCGCGGGGTTTGGCGATGACGAACGCATGCGCCGGGCTTTCCTCCGCCACCTCGGCGTCTCGCCGTCGGAATACCGCAGACGGTTTTCCGGCTAGTGTGACGGCCCTGATATTCGCTATGAATCCGAACTCCGGATTGGTGACACGATATCCGCGCAGATATGATAATTGGATCTTCTCAGCGGAGGACAGCGACCATGAGCCAACCGAAACTGGAAGTTCCGACTGAACTGCGTGACCTTGCCGAGAAGACGATCGAGCAGGCCGAGAAGGCATTCCAGATGTTCTTTGACGCAGCCGGCAAGTCGATCTCAGCGGTACCAGGACCGGCGGCGGACATATCGAAGCAAGCGCTCTCGCTCACCGAGCAGAACATGAAAAGCGCCTTCGAGCACGCGCGCAAATTGGTCCATGCGACCGAACTGGAGGAGGCGATGCGGATCCAATCGGAGTTTCTGCGCACCCAGTTCAGCAATGCCGGCGAACACATGCGGACGATCACGTCGAGCATGATGTCTGCCGCGACCAAGCCGGGCGACAAGCAGCCCTAAGCCGGGATGTCATCACCGCGGCATCGCGTGCGGCGAAGTGTCACGGACGCACTTCGCCGGGCGCGGAGCTCCCTGCGCCGTCCTATTTGCGAAGAGAGGCGATATAGGCGGCAATGTCGCCGGCTTCGATTCGGTTTAACGGGAAATTCGGCATCTTCGGATGCGGGTCGAGCAGAAAGAACGCAACCTTCTCCGCGGTGAAGTCCGACCGTTGTGCGATCTCTGCAAATGTCGGCACGTCGGCGCTCGCCTGCTTTTGCGCTGTATCCACCAGGTGACAGGAGGCGCACCACCGCTTGGCCAAATCTGCTCCATGGTCCGCATCGGCGGCATAGCCTGGGCGCAGTCCAAATGCGGCGGCAGCAAGGGTGATGATCAGGATCTTTGTTGGAAGGGCGGGCATCAGCATAGTCCTATCGGTTGCGGGTGCTCAAGGCCGCCCGTCGAGCTTGGCGGAGGCCGCCCTGACAACCGTGGTACGTCCGGTCAGGCCGGCAATAGCAAAGCCGTCAAAGGAGACAGGGGGGCGGACGAGAGCGCTGTTGGAGATACGATACGAGTGGTTATCAGCCGCAACAGGAGCGTGGAAAATGCGACAGGTCAATCCGCGCCGCGATCGATCGCACCAGCGACCACAGCCGTCTGATCACGGACGGCTCGTTCGACGCGGAGCTCAGCTGTTCGGCCGCATGTGGCATCAAGGCTCCTCCGCCCGTCGGGGACGACTTGCCAGCCGGTAGCGCAAGGCTTTACGCACCGGTGCAACTGTATGATCTTCGAGCGGAATCATTGCAGATCACGGACGGAAGACCTTGATCTGTCTCAACGACTGCCGGCCTCGCGCCGGTTCCTATTCGACAGCGGCGGACGGCGTTGCGCTGCCGCCTTGGACCCAGGGTCTTGGACTCAGGGCAGAGACTGCGAACGGCCGTCGGAGAGATCGGAGCGATATGGCGATGGCGTGGACAAAGAAGGTGCCCCCCGCTCGGCGCGGAGAGCCGCATCGATCTTGGACCGCACCCGGCGTGCGGCAAGCTCTGCGAGCCTCGTCTGCGTTCGACCGGTTTTGATTTGGCCGCCGAGCTCGTACCGCCATTCCCAAATGTCCGGTTCCGCCGTTGCAAGAACCGTATATTCGACCCCGCGATGGATCACGGAAAAACCCCCCTCGACCGCTTCGGCTCCAAATCAGCTTCTCGTACACATGCAATCAATCCGGGTAAATACGGTAAATAGACAATCTTTGGGTGCGTTTCTCTGGGTGCACGATTTGTTCTTGTGTTGTTGAGAGAGGCCGCTGAGGTCGTTGGTATTTGAAAGCATCGATTGCAGTCGACGTCCGAGACTCGGCAAGATGCATCTCGGGCAGAGGGGAGCGTGACCGTGACCGGTCTTCGTCCATGGACTGCGGATGGGCCTGCGGTTCATGCCGGCAAGCATCACCGCGATTTGCGGCTCGATGCCTGCCGCGGACTGGCGCTATGGTTCATTTTCATCGACCATGTTCCGGACAATTCGCTGGCTTGGTTGACCCTGCGCAATTATGGCTTCAGCGATACATCCGAGATCTTCGTTTTCGTTTCCGGTTATACCTGCATGCTCGCCTATGGCGGAGCGTTGCGCGAGCAAGGTTGGGCCACCACAGCGATCCGTTCGCTGCGCCGGGCTTGGGAAATTTATGCAGCGTTCTTGGTGTTGCTGATTGCCTATTTCGCGCTGGTCTGGGTCGTCGGTGGGGGAACGCGCTACCTCGACGATACTAATACCGGCTTTTTCTTTCGCGATCCCGGTTCGGCCATCGTTCATGTCGCGATGCTGCAATACGCCCCCGTCAATACCGACATTCTCTTGACCTTTGCGCTGCTGCACCTGACGTTTCCACTGTTGCTGTGGTTGATGATCCAGAGCGCAACGGCAACGCTGCTCCTGTCCTTTGCGGTCTACATGATGGTGCAGCTGTTCGAATGGCATTTTCCGGCCTGGCCGAGCGGCGAGCTCTATTTCAACCCGTTCGCTTGGCAATTCCTGTTCGTGATCGGTGGTTGGTTCGCCTTCGAGGGAGCTCCACGCGTGCGGCCGATCCTACGGTCGCGGCTATTGCTTCTGTTCGCTTTCGCTTATCTGCTGGTCAGCCTCGCCGTGGCGTTGAGCTGGGAATTTTCGAGCCTGGAAGGCTTGGTCCCGTCGTCGATCGCGAAGCTGATCTATCCGATCTACAAGAGCCATTTGGCGCCGGTACGGCTGCTGCACTTCTTGGCTCTGGCGCTTGTCGTCGCGCGGCTGGCGCCGCCACAATGGCACGGCGCGATCACGCCGTTGACGACGGCGATGATCCGTTGCGGTGAAAATTCGCTGTCGATCTATTGCCTGGGTGTTCTGTTGGCATTTCTCGGGCAGGTTCTGTTGGCAGAGGTGTCCAGCAGCTTCCTGATGCAGGTCGCGATCAGCTTGGGCGGGATCGCCACGATGATTCTGGCAGCTACGCTGCTCACCCGGGAAGCTCAGCTCGACCGCCGCGGGCCCAGCCTGTTCTGAGTCGTCCGCCTGGGATCAACGGCGTCGCGCCACGGCGATGCCGAACAGAAAGGCGACGAACAGGCTTGCCAGCGGAGCTTCGCGCGTGATGGTGCTGATCGCCGACAGCGCCGTCCCGGGCCGTCGTGCCTCTGTCATCGTCTGATTGAGGCGATCGACGGCTGCCCGCAACGTTCCGATCATTTCGTCCAGCGAGCGGGACATATCGGTCGCGGTATCCAGCGCGCGTTCGGCCACGCCCGGTTGTGGATTGGGTTCGAATGGTTCGGTACTCACGTGATATATGCTTTCATCTGCCTCTTGGGGCGGCTCCTGAGGCCGTCGCCTTCGGCCATACGTCAGCCGCTCGGATCAACCGCAGCGACGACCATGGCGAGAAAATGCCCGTTGATGATTTTGGTTCCAGCAAAACTCGAGGCAGGGAGAAATCCGTGATTATCGGGCGAGCAGGGCCAACGAATCTTGATGAGCGTTGGTATCCTCATCGAACTGGACGGAGGATTGCGCGGTGACCAATGCAAGCAACACGGCACTCCCCAATCGCATCGCCGTCCTTGGGGCGCCGATCGATCTCGGTGCCTCAGTTCGCGGCACCTTGATGGGGCCGGCCGCGCTGCGCACGGCCGGCTTGGTGCCGCTGCTCGAGAGCCTGGACCTCCATGTGACCGACTATGGCGACGTCGCCATCGCCGATCTGGTTGACGGCAGCGATCCACCGCCGCCCAATGCCAAGCACTATCGCGAGATCCAGCGTTGGTCGCGCCTCCTGGCGCACCGCGGTTATGAGCTTGCGCAAACCGGTGCGGTCCCCGTGTTCCTTGGCGGTGATCATTCGCTGTCGATGGGATCCGTAGCCGGCGTTGCGCGCCATTGGCAGGAGGTAGGGCGCGAGTTGTGCGTCCTTTGGCTGGATGCCCATGCCGACTACAATACGCCGGCGACGACGATCACGGCCAACATGCATGGCATGTCGGCCGCTTTTCTCTGTGGCGAGCCCGGCCTGGACGGTTTGCTGGGCGACACGCCGCGCGCATGTCTTGCGCCCGAGCGGCTGGAACTGTTCGGCACACGCTCGATCGACAGGCTGGAGAAGGAGCTGCTGCGTTCCCGCAATATCAGCATCGCCGATATGCGGGCGATCGACGAGTTCGGCGTCGGCGTCTTGATGAGGGGGATCATCGAAAGAGTTCGCGCGCGCAACGGCGTCCTGCACGTCAGCTTCGACGTCGACTTTCTCGATCCGGAGCTGGCGCCTGGGGTCGGAACCACGGTGCCCGGCGGGGTGACCTATCGCGAAGCGCATCTGGTCATGGAGATGCTCCACGACTCGGGCCTGGTGCGATCGCTCGATATCGTCGAGCTCAACCCGTTCCTTGACGAGCGCGGCAAGACGGCTCGCATCGCCGTCGAGCTGATCGGCAGTTTGTTCGGCCAGCAGATCACGGACAGACCGACCCCGAGCAATGCGATCGTCCCCGACCACTGAGCTCTTGGCGATCGCGGGTCAACGAAGGTTGTACTCCAGGCTTGCGCGGCGCAGATCGCGTGCGCCTCCGAACAATCCATCGATCCGGAACGAATAGCCGATCCCGACGATATAAGTCGGAGAGTTGTGATTGAGGCCAAACGCAACGTGAAAGTCGATCTGCTCGGCCGGACTGAGATGATAGAGCCCGCCGGAATTGATCAGCTGAACGGGGCCCGCGTGCTCAGGGTAGTCGCCGACATATTCGGTGAAGAGACTGAGCCTCTCGTTCAGCTTCTTCTCCAGCACGAAGGTGGCCTCGGTGACGCGTTTGATATCGGTCTCGGAAGGGCGGAAGAACTCGGTGAACATGCCGCTGATACCCCAGCCGTCACGCAGCTCAACCGACCAGGGCATCTGCAGGTAAGGCTGCGTGCCGCGGCCGGCGATCTCGGCAGTTCCGGTCGGAAGTCCGGCGCCAACCACGAATGAGAGATCGACCTTTCCCGGTACCGGGCTCACCTGCCATTTGAGGCCCGGCGCGACATCGGTGAAGCCCGAGGCTGCAGATCCGCGGACTTTGCCGACATAGGTCGGAAGGTCCACGAACACCTCGAGGCAGTGCGCTAGGCCAAACCGCCAGCGGGTGTTCGTGCCGTCAAGGGTGCGACCGCCATCCCCGGAGGTCATGTTCACGCCGTTCTCGCTTTGGAAGCTGCCGGTCGGCACCACGATGCTGGAATTCGTCACATCCGGGCGGTCGGTTGTGAGCTCGTCGGCAGTTGTCGGGCATGCGTCGGCCCGCGCATCGGTGATGCCGAGGAGAAGAAACCCCGCCAGAAATGGCGTGAAATTCATCTGGATGAATGATTTCGAAGGTCTCGGATAAATCGGTCTCACGCTCGCCCCCAAGCGCCAAGGCCATGGCCTGATTCCATCATACGCGAAGCAAGCTGCAGGCCGAACTTCCTCCAAATCTCGTGACCGGAGAAGTCGGACTCTGCATGCTGCATTCAGACGATATTCAGACGGTTCTGTTCAAAATTGGATCGAATTGCGATTGGGGGTGAGAATGCGGCCAAGCGGCACGTCATCCAAGACCGTCCGGGCAAGGGTATGGCGACCGATGGTTGTGTCCGCGGCTCTTGCGCTGTGCGGCTTGTCGAGCGCAGGCCTATCGGCGCAGGCCGGGGACATTTCGGCTTTCGATCTCGCTTTGCTCGATCGCCTGACATGGGGCGCGAATGCTTCCGGCGCCGAGCAGCTTCACGCCGTCGGGACCGAGCATTGGTTGCAGGAGCAACTGCATCCGGCGGCAGAGCCGGCTCTGCCATCGGACGTGAAGGCTCAGATCGAAGCGATGCCGGACGTGCACAAATTTCCGTTCGACATTGCGGTGGCGTTCGAACAGCAAGCGAAGAGCGCCAACCAGGTCGCTGACCCCGAGCAGAAGAAGGCCGCGCAACAGGTTTATCAGCAGGCGATGAACGACCGCGCGAAACAGGCGGCGGCCCGGACCATCCTGCGCGCGCTCTATGCGCCCGACCAGTTGCGCGAGCGGATGACGTGGTTCTGGTTCAACCATTTCAACGTGCATCAATACAAGGGCAACATCAGAGTCCTGCTCGGCGACTACCAGGATCATGCCATTCGTCCCTATGCCCTCGGCAAGTTTCGGGACCTGCTCGCCGCGACGCTCCATCACCCCGCAATGCTGCGATATCTCGATAACGCCGAGAATGCCGCAGGGCATCTCAACGAGAACTACGCGCGTGAGCTGATGGAGCTGCATACGATGGGCGTCGGCTCCGGCTACACGCAGGCGGATGTCGAGGCGCTGGCAAAGATCTTGACCGGCGTCGGCATTGATCTGAAGCCCGAAGATCCGAAGCTGAAGCCTGAGTTGCAGCCGCAGCTGGTGCGGGAGGGCGCTTTCGAATTCAATCCCGGGCGGCATGATTACAGCGACAAGATCTTTCTTGGTCATCAGATCAAAGGGCGGGGTCTTGCGGAGGTCGACGAGGCGCTGGATATCCTGGTGCATCATCCCGCCACGGCCACACATCTGTCGCGCCAGCTCGCGACCTATTTCGTCGCGGACAGCCCGCCCGAAGCGCTGGTGCAGAAGATGGCGCAGGCGTTCAGGACGAGCGACGGGGATATCGCCGCCGTTCTCGGCACCATGGTCCATTCGCCGGAATTTGCAGCGTCACTGAAATCCGGCGCGCACTTCAAGGACTCCGTAGAATATGTCTTGTCGGCGGTGAGGCTCGCTTATGACGACAAGGTCGTGCTCAACACCGCGCCAATCCAAGCTTGGCTGAATCGCCTGGGCGAAGGCCTGTTCAATCACGAAACACCCGACGGTTATGCGCTCACCTCGACGTCATGGAACGGGCCTGGACAGATGATGGTTCGGTTCGAGATCGCGCGGCAGATCGGCTCGGGATCGGCTGGGCTGTTCAAGCCGGACGGTCCGAATGCTGTCGAGCGGCCTGCTTTTCCACAATTGCAGAACGCGCTCTATTTCGAGGGCCTGAAGCAGACGCTTACACCGACGACTCAAGCGGCTTTGAATCAGGCGATTTCGCCGCAAGACTGGAACACGCTGTTTCTGTCGTCGCCTGAGTTCATGCGCTGAATTGATCGTGCGGGAGACCGTGATGAACCGTCGTGAGCTGATCAAGAGCTTTGCCGCAATGGCACCCCTCACGGTGGCCGGACGCGTTTGGGCGGCGCCGGCCAGCCAAACACGGCTGCTGGTCGTCTTCCTTCGCGGCGCCTATGACGCCGCCAATGTCGTCGTTCCGATCTCGAGCGATTTCTATTACGGTTCGCGTCCGACGCTGAACATCGCAAAGCCGGACGTAGGAAATCCGAATGCGGCACTCTCGCTGTCCTCCGAGTGGGGGCTGCATCCCTCCTTGCGAGAGAGCATCCATCCGATGTGGGCCAAGCGGGAGATCGCTTTCGTTCCGTTCGCGGGATCGAGCGACGATCTGACCAGAAGCCATTTCGAGACCCAGGACACCATCGAGCTTGGTCAATCGGCAGGCGGGTCACGCGATTATCGCTCTGGCTTCATGAGCCGGCTGGCGACTGAGCTGACACGCGCCCGGCCGATATCCTTCACCGAGCAGTTGCCGCTGATTTTCCGCGGTCAGGGCCAAGTGCCCAACATCGCGCTGAACAGCGTCGGCAAGCCCGGCGTCGACGATCGCCAGGCGCAATTGATCAGGGAGATGTATCTCCACACCGATCTTGCGGCCTCCGTCGCCGAGGGCTTCAAGGTGCGCGACGACGTCTACCGCTCCATCTCCGAGGAAATGGCGGCCGCCAATCGCGGCGCAGTATCGCCGCGTGGTTTCGAGCTGTCGGCGCGCAGGATCGGCCGTTTGATGCGCGAGCAGTACAATCTCGGTTTTGTCGACGTGGGCGGTTGGGACACCCATGTCAATCAAGGCGCGGCAACCGGCTACCTCGCTGATCGGATCGGCGAACTCGGCCGTGGGCTTGCCGGATTTTCTGAAGAAATCGGCTCGGGCGGATGGCGTGATACGGTTGTCATCGTCATTTCCGAGTTCGGGCGCACCTTCCGTGAGAATGGGGACCGAGGCACCGACCATGGTCACGGCTCTGTCTATTGGGTCCTGGGCGGCGGCATCAATGGTGGTCGCATTGTTGGCGAGCAGGTCAAGGTGGAGCAGGCAGCCCTGTTCCAGAATCGCGATTTGCCGGTCTTGACCGATTATCGCGCTATGCTCGCGAACCTGTTCCAGCGCATCTATGGCCTCGACACCGCTGCCGTGGCGCGAATTTTCCCCGGCGTACGTCCGGCAGAACTGGGCGTCGTTTGAGTGTTATGCTCAAACTTCCTGCGCCGACGTATCGCGCCCGATACAATCCCGCGATATGAAGCCCACGCGACCACACAGTGCGGCACATCAGCTTCGGATCGGCAGTGAGCGAAAACCAGTCAGAAACTCCAGATCGCACGGGTCGTCAGGCCCCACAGGGGCGGCTCAGTCTGATGGCGCTGTCCGCGCTGGGTGTCGTATTCGGCGACATCGGGACCAGTCCGCTCTATACGTTCAAGACCATTCTTGGCACGGCCGGCCATGCTGTCGACCGGGGTGCGGTGCTGGGCGCCTTGTCCCTGGTGTTCTGGACGCTGTTTGTCATCACGACGGTGAAATATGTGATGTTCGCGATGCGCGTCGACAACGACGGCGAGGGCGGCATCCTGGCCCTGATGGCTTTGCTGGGGGTGAAGCGGCAACGTCGCCCCACCATCGTGGCGGTCGGCCTGTTCGGCGCAGCACTCATCTACGGTGATGGCGCCATCACTCCGGCGATCTCGGTGCTCTCAGCACTGGAAGGCGTGGAGATGGCGACGCCCGCGCTGCAGCCCTATATCGTGCCGGCAGCGGTCGTCATCTTGCTTGGTCTGTTCGCGATCCAGTCGCGCGGGACGGCGAGCATCGGTCGGTTCTTCGGGCCGGTCATGCTGGTCTGGTTTGCGACCATTGCGCTCATGGGAGCAGCCGGCATCGTGAAGCATCCCGGCGTTCTCGCCGCGGTCAATCCGCTTTACGGCCTTTCCTACCTGTTCTCGAGCGGAGCCACAGGCTTCCTCGTGCTAGGCGCCGTGTTCCTGTGCGTCACCGGAGCCGAGGCCCTCTATGCCGATATGGGGCATTTCGGTGCGGGCCCGATCAAGCTGGCTTGGTTTGCAATCGTTTTTCCAAGCCTCATCCTGAACTATGCGGGGCAGGCTGCGCTGGTGCTCGACGGAACGCCGATGGATGGCAATATCTTCTATCGGCTCTGTCCAGGTGCCCTGTTGCTGCCGCTCGTCGTACTGGCCACGGTGGCGACCATCATTGCCAGCCAATCGATCATCACCGGCGCATTCTCGATGACGCGGCAGGCGATCCAGCTTGGCTGGATGCCGCGGCTCTGGATCAAGCAGACCTCGTCCGAAGGTTACGGCCAGATCTATGTCGGGGTCGTCAATTGGCTCCTCATGATCGTGACGATCGGGCTGACGCTCACGTTCCGCAAGTCCGACAACCTGGCTTCAGCCTACGGCATCGCCGTGTCGCTGACCATGCTGATGACCTCGGCATTGCTGTTCATCGCGATGCGGGAGATCTGGCATTGGAGCTTGCTCGCCGCGGGTTCGGTTGCCGGCGCGTTTCTTGCCATCGACAGCGCATTCTTCCTCGCCAATCTCACCAAGATCGCGGAAGGCGGATATATACCCTTGCTGCTTGCGACTGCCGTCTACGGCATCATGTGGATATGGCATCGCGGCGCCGCCGCGGTATCGGCGCGCATGCACGAGGCGCTGATTCCGGTCGCGCAATTCATGGCCGACATCGAGCAAAAGCGAATTCCGCGTGTTCCAGGTACAGCTGTGTTTCTGACGCGGACCGAGAGAGACACGCCGCCCGTCATGCTCTGGCACGTCAGACACAACCGCGCGCTGCATGAGCATTTGTTCGTGCTGCGGGTGGAAATCCTGTCCGTGCCCTGGGTCGCATCGAGCCGGCGATTGACGGTCACTGAAATCGCGCCGAATTTCTGGCGAGCCGAAGCCCGTTTCGGCTTCATGGAGCGCCCCCATATTCCCGAACTGGTCGTCGCCAGCAAGATGCTCGGGTGCACCGTCGATCTAGGCGATGTGACCTATTATGTGGGACATGAAACGGTGATCGGGCGGGAGGACGGCATGGGCCTGCCCGCCTGGCAGGAGCGGCTCTTCGCGGTGATGGAGCGCAATGCGGTCCATGTCAGCGACTTCTTCAGCCTGCCTCACGACTGCGTCGTGGAGATCGGCCGTCAGGTCGCAATCTGAATGGAATAGTCCGAGCGCTGTTGCGCCCGGACTATTCTGACCGTGGGCCGATCCCCCGCTCAGTAGCGCGGATCGTACATCTGCGACTCGACAAATCCGAGCAAATCATTCGGCGCTTGGCCCTGCGCAAGGCTGCTCTGATAGGCCACGTTCACGACCGCGGCGGCAATATGCGCGGAGACCTCGCGAATTCGCGGCAAGGCTGGGTACAAACTGCCCTGCGCAAGGTCGGCGCCCGTGACGCAGTTGGCCAGGGTGTGAGCGGCGGCCATGAACATCTCGTCGGTAACAAGCCTTGCGCCACTCGCGATCACGCCAAGGCCGACGCCGGGGAAGATGTAGGAGTTATTGCCCTGCCGCGGCACGAAGGTCTGGCCGTCGAGCTTGACTGGCTCATACGGACTGCCGCAAGCGAACAGGGCACGACCACCGGTGTGCCGATAGGCCGTTTCGGCGGAGCATTCGGCTTTCGAGGTCGGGTTGGAAAGCGCAAATATGATGGGGCGCTCGTTCAACTCGGCCATGGTCTGCAACACCTCAGGCGTGAAGGCGCCGCCGACCGCCGCGACCCCGACGATCACGGTCGGCTTGAGCTCCCTGATTGCAGCCAGGAAATCCGTGATCGGCGCATGATCATGTGCATAGCGCAACTTATGCCCACCGAGATTCTCACGGCCCTTCACCACGAGACCTCGGGAATCCACCAGCCAGTTGCGTCGCAACGCATCCGCTTCGGACAGGCCTTCGGCTCTCATGGCGGAAACCACGAGATCGGCGATGCCGGTCGCGGCTTCACCGGCACCCAGAAACAGGACGCGCTGGTCGCTTAGCTTGCCACCGGTGATACGCAACGCAGAGAACAGGCCGGCCAGCGCAACCGCCGCAGTGCCTTGAATGTCGTCGTTGAAGACGCAGGCGTCGTCGCGATATTTGTGCAGTAGTTTGAACGCAGAGTGGTTGGCAAAGTCCTCGAACTGGATCAGCACGCCCGGGAAAGCTGCGCGCGCCGCGGTCATGAATTCCTCGACCAACTCGTCGTAGGCCGGACCGGTCACGCGCTTCTGGCGCAGGCCGATGTAGTAGGGGTCGTTCAGCAGCTCTTCGTTGTTGGTGCCGACGTCGAGCATCACGGGAAGGCAGAGCTCCGGATGGATGCCGGCGCAGGCCGAATAGAGCGACAATTTGCCGACAGGAATGCCCATGCCGTTGGCGCCGAGATCACCGAGGCCGAGGATGCGTTCTCCGTCGGTGACGACGATCAGCTTGGCGCGATAAGGCCAATTCCCGAGGATCTCGGCAATGTGACCGCGATCTTTTGCGGAGATGAACAGGCCGCGTGGGCGCTGGAAGATCAACCCGTATTTTTGGCACGCCAGGCCCACAGTCGGCGTGTAGATCAGCGGCTGAATCTCGTCGATGTGGTCGCAGACGACACGGAAGAACAGCGCCTCGTTACGATCATGGAGCGCGTTCAGCGCGACGTATTTCTCGAGATCGCTCGACAGGCTGCGCAGATTGACCAGGATTCGCTCGGCCTGGGCCTGCATCGACAGCACGCCAGCGGGAAGAAAGCCGCGCAAGCCTAGCGCATCGCGCTCCTGGTCGGTGAAGCCGGTGCCCTTGTTGAGCAGGGGATCGCGCAGCAGCGCAAGTCCGCGCGGCACATAGGTTGAGATGCTATGTGCGCTGATGCGTTGTGGTTGTGTCAAGGTTCTCTCCGCAAGCGTTCTCTTTTGACCGTCGTTCTCCCGGAGCGCCTCCGCGTTGACTGAAATCAATTGCGGTGCAGGAAGGGCGACGAAGCCTGCGTGTTACCACAAAAGCGTTGCCGCAGTGCATCAATGTGATTGTGCGGCTGCGTCGGCGCGCAGTGCGACCGAGAGCGGCGCGATTGAGGGGGAGGGCGAGCTAAGACTGTCCCGACGTAAAGGACCAGAGCAGGGCCAGCACGGCGAGGGCCATGATCGCGGTACCGACCCATCCGAGGCCGATCAGCCATCGGCGGGCTCGGAAACGTCCCATCAGCTCGCGATTGGAAACGATCATCATCATCATTGTCATGATCGGCACGGCAACGATTCCGTTGAGGACGGCGCTCCAGACCAGCATGTGAATCGCGTCAATGCCGGTGAAGCCAAGCCCGAAGCCGATCGCCGTCGCAGCTGCAATGATGGCGTAGAAGCCCACCGCTTCCGGCGCCCTGGCTTCCAGACTCGCGCGCCAGCCGAAGGCCTCTGCCACGCCGTAGGCGGCCGATCCCGCCAGAACCGGAATCGCGAGCATGCCGGTGCCGACGATGCCGAGCGCGAACAGCAGGAAGGTGAAATCGCCGGCCAGTGGACGCAAGGCTTCGGCGGCCTCGGTCGCGGAATTGATGTTCGTCACCCCATGCGCGTGCAGGACGGTTGCCGTCGTCAGGATGATGAAAAAGGCAATCGCATTGGAGAAAATCATACCCACCGTGGTGTCCACCCTGATTCGTCGCAGTTCGGGATGGTCCTTCCGGTGTTGGTGGCGAAGCGGCGGATCGATCTTGCCTTGGTTCATCTCCTCGACCTCTTGCGAGGCCTGCCAGAAGAAGAGGTATGGGCTGATCGTGGTACCGAGGACGGCAACGACCATCAGGAAATAGTCCGCATTGATCGACGGCCGGGGCCAGATCGCGGCAAGCAGTGCCTGGCTCCAGGGCACGTCGACCATAAGCGCGGTCGCGACATATGCGAAGAGGGTGAGTGTCAGAAACTTCAGGATTGGTGCGTAGCGCCGATACGGCACGAAGACTTGGAGCAGGGTCGACGTCGCCGCGAAGATCAGCGCGTGCTCGTGATTCAATCCTCCGATCACCAGCGACAATGACTCGGCCATTGCGGCGATGTCGGCTGCGATGTTGAAGGTGTTGGCGCCGACCAGCAGAAACACAAGTCCCAGGACGGCCCAGCGCGGCGCGATCTCCATGACATTTGCCGCAAGGCCTTTGCCGGTGACCCTGCCAATGCGGGCGCTGACCAGTTGGATCGCAATCATGAAGGGGGTGGTGAGGAAGACGGTCCACAGCAAGCCGTAGCCAAACTGCGCGCCAGCTTGTGAATAGGTCGCGATGCCTGACGGATCGTCGTCTGCAGCGCCGGTCACTAAGCCGGGCCCCAGCAGGCGCAGCAGACTCCATCTCGACGTTTTCGGTTTGCTCGCTTCCGCTGCCGGAAAGATGGTCACCGCTCGTTACCCCCGCTGCTGTCATCGAGCCAAGTCGGCCGCTCTCGATTTGTTCCCATGCGTGGAACCGTGGTTGCCGCTTTGGCGTTGCGCTTCACGAGGAGTATGTAGCACAGGGGTCCTGCTTGCCGGTTACGCGACTGCCAGGACAAGAGCTGGAAACGGAAAACGAGACGGGCCGCGTTGCCGAACGCGAGCGGCTTTTTTCGGGCGGAAGCGAACTGGCGAGCCTGATGCTGGAGTTCGATTGGGGGAACACCTCAATCGGACCGCCGGAGACGTGGCCACAGAGTCTTAAGACCGCAGTGCGAATCATGCTCACGTCTCGACAGCCGATCTGGATCGGCTGGGGCAAGGATCTGGTCTATCTTTACAACGATCCCTACAAGGCCATCATCAGCGGCAAGCACCCTTGGGCACTCGGTCGTCAGACGTCGATGGTCTGGCGCGAGATCTGGGATGACATTGGCCCGCTGCGGGCAAAGGCGAGCGGAGGCGACGAGGGGACCTACAGTGAGGCCCAGCTCCTGATCATGGAGCGCAACGGCTTTCCGGAAGAGACCTACTACACGTTTTCCTACAGTCCGATTCCTGACGACGACGGATCTCCGGGAGGGATCTTTTGTGCGAATACCGATGACACCCAGCGCGTGATCAGCGAGCGCCAGTTGTCGCTGCTGCGGGAACTGGCGAGTGCAGCGGCAGAAGCCCGCAGTGTCGATGAGGCCTGCCTGCGCAGCGCGCGGGCGTTGACCTACGATCTCCGTGATCTGCCATTTGCGATGATCTATATAATCGAGCCGAGCGGGGATGTCGCTCGTCTCGCAGCGCTCAGCGGCATCGATCAGGATCATCCTGCGGTCGAACCGACGTTGCCTACAGCCGGCTGCGGGATGTGGCCGGTGGCGGAAGCGCTCCAGCAGCTTTCGCCCGTGGCGGTCCATGACTTGTCGCGGCGGTTCGGTTCGGACTTTCCGAGCGGAGGTTGGCGTCAGCCGCCGGATCAAGCCGTGCTGCTTCCGATCCTGTCGAGTGGCGAAGCTGCGCCTTGCGGCTTTGTAATCGCCGGTCTCAATCCTTTCCGGCCGTATGACGAAGCCTATGCCGGTTTTCTCGGTTTGGTCGCCAGTCAGATTGCTGCTGCTGTCAGCAATGGCGGCGCCTATGAAGCGGAGCGTCGCCGCTCGGAGGCTCTTGCCGAATTGGATCGCGCCAAGACCGCGTTCTTCTCCAATGTCAGCCACGAATTCCGAACCCCGCTGACGCTCATGCTGAGCCCGCTGGAGGACATCCTGGCCCGCGAGCGGCCCGAGCTCGGTGCGGACGAAAGGGCGGTTCTGGAAGTGGTTCACCGCAACGGCATTCGCCTGTTGAAGCTGGTCAATACCCTGCTCGATTTCTCGCGGATCGAGGCGGGGCGGGTGTTGGCGAATTATGAGCCTGTCGATCTGGCGGGATTCACGGCGGAGCTTGCCTCAAACTTCCGCTCCGCAACGGACCGGGCAGGCTTGCGTCTAAGGATCGATGCCGCGCCTCTGCCGGAGCCGGTCTTTGTTGACCGCAACATGTGGGAGAAGATCGTCCTCAATCTGGTCTCGAACGCGTTCAAGTTTACCTTCGAGGGCGAGATCGTTGTTGCGATCGGGCTCGCAGAGGACCGGCGCCATGCCGAGATCAAGGTTCGCGATACCGGCACGGGCATTCCTTGCGCCGAGCTGCCGCATCTGTTCGAGCGCTTCCGTCGGGTTGAGGGAGCGCGCGGGCGGTCATACGAAGGGAGCGGCATCGGCCTCGCCTTGGTCCAGGAACTGGTCAAGCTTCACGGCGGCACGATCCGGGCCGAAAGTGAGCTCGAGCATGGCTCCATATTCACGGTAACGATTCCATTCGGATCGTCGCATTTGCCGTCAGACCGCCTGGTGGAATCAAGCGCGCCAAATTCGGCCAACATGCGCGCCCAGGCTTATATCGACGAGGCTCTTGGATGGCTGGAAGGTGATCCTCGCCTCGAAGCGCCTCACCCGTCCTCTTCGGATGATCTTGGGCTGGGCTTTCCGATTGAGCGGAAGCAGAATCGAATTCTGCTCGCCGACGACAATCCGGATATGCGCGGCTACGTTCGGCGGCTGCTTGGCGGAGCCTACGAGGTCGAAGCGGTTGCTGACGGCTGGGCGGCACTGGAGGCGGCGAGGCGCCGGCGTCCGGATCTGGTGTTGACCGATGTCATGATGCCAGGCCTCGATGGCTTCGGCTTGCTGAAGGCGTTACGAAGCGACCGCCTGCTGCACGACGTTCCCGTGATCATGTTGTCGGCGCGCGCGGGCGAGGAGGCCAAAGTCGAAGGGCTTGACGCCGGCGCCAGTGATTATCTCAGCAAGCCGTTCAGCGCCCGCGAGTTGCTGGCCCGCGTCCGCGCCAATATCGATCTCGCGCGCGTGAGGGGCAAGGCGGAGAAAGCGCTGCGCGGTCTGAATGAGCAGCTCGAAATCCAGGTCGCCGAGCGCACGGCGGAGCTGCAGGCGAAGGAGGCGCGGCTACGGACGATCTTCGAGACCAGCTATACGTTCCAGATTCTCCTGTCCACCGACGGTACCGTGCGCGATGCCAATGCCACCGCGCTCTCGGCGATCGGCAAATGCTTGGACGAGATTGCGGGGATGCCGTTCTGGGAGACGCCGTGGTTTGCCGGCACTCCGCACGCGTCGAACATCATCCGCACTGCAGTAGCTACGGTTGCCGGAGGTCAATCCATTCGTCACGATCTTCATGTCAACCTGCCGGTCGGTGGTTGGCGCTGGTTCGATTTTCAGATGCGCCCCGTTCGCGACGAGCGCGGCAATGTCTTGGTCCTCGTCCCGGAAGCAGTCGAGCTGACCGAGCGGCGAAAGGCAGAGGAAGCGTTCCGCCAGGCGCAGAAGATGGAAGCGATCGGGCAGCTTACCGGCGGGGTTGCCCATGACTTCAACAACCTTCTCACCGTGATCAGGTCGTCGGCGGATCTCCTGCGTCGACGCGACCTGCCGCCGGAGCGGATGAGGCGCTATATCGATGCTATCTCCGACACCGCGGATCGTGCGGCTAAACTCACCGGCCAGTTGCTGACCTTCGCCCGCCGCAAGCCGGTAGAGCGGCAGGTGTTCGATGCGGCCGCGCATCTGGAGGGTATTGGCGACATGCTGAGGACCGTGCTCGGGTCGCCCGCGATACTCGAGCTCAATGTCGCAGACCGGCCATTGCCGATCGATGTCGACATGAATCAGTTCGAGACCACTCTCGTCAATCTGGTCGCCAATGCGCGCGACGCGATGAGCGGGCAGGGCATACTGACGATCCGGGCCGACCAAGAACGTGGACCGGACCAGCAGGCAACGGGGGCCTTCGCCAGGATCACGATCAGCGACACCGGATGCGGCATTCCGGCCGACCAGATCGACCGCATATTCGAGCCCTTCTTCACGACCAAGGATGTGGGTCGTGGAACCGGCCTCGGCCTATCGCAGGTCTATGGCTTCGTTCATCAGTCCGGTGGCTGGATTCATGTCGAGAGCGAAGTAGGTCACGGAACGGCGCTCACGCTCCATCTGCCGTTGAGCATCAAGGCGATCGAGCCGCGCCAGGATAACGCGCGGGACGCTGAGGATGTCGATACGAGTTGGAATGTGCTGGTGATCGAGGACAATCTGGACGTGGGCGAATTCTCGACGCAGCTGCTCCTGGAACTCGGCTATCGCACCGTGCTCGCGAGGAACGCGGCCGAGGCGCTCCGGCTCTTGGATGAGAATCCGACCGGCTTTGACGTTGTTCTGACTGATATCGTCATGCCCGGCATGGACGGTGTTACGCTAGGCAATGAGATTCGCCGGCGGCTTCCGACCATTCCGGTCGTGCTCAATAGCGGCTACAGTCATGTCCTCGCGCAAAACAATGAGCATGGTTTCGAGCTGATTCAAAAACCATATTCGATCGATGATCTGTCCCGTGCCTTGCGCCACGCGCTCGCGGGCCGTCGCGCGAGGCCGTCCTCTCCCTGATGGCGCCGCGGGCGTTGAAGGAACCAAGCGGTCCTGCAGCGCCATTCGAAGCAGGATGCATGAACTGTAATGGAGGAGCGCGAGCGGTCCCGATGGACGCTAGCGCATGCTGACGAACTTGCCCCACACCGCAGCAAGCACTGCGCCGGCGAACACGTAGTGCGGCTTGTCACAGAACAGGCCGCCATACTGGCAAACATCGGAGCTGGCTGAGCCGAGCTGGTGCTGGCCGGCTGCATAGAGCAACGCGGACAGAGTGGCCAGAATGGCCGCAACGGCATACATCTCGAGGCCTCCTTCCGGCTTCGTCGCTAATGGTGCCCGTCGGGCTAAGGACAATGCGATGTCGAAAACGGCGCTTGACTCGTCGGGCAAATCAGGAGCATTTTGACATCATCGAAAACATTATAGAGCCCGCGCCGCGAAACGGCCGCGGGCTTTTTGCTTGTCGCGCCGAGAAATTGTTGCACTGGTTTTTGGCGCGCTGCATCGATTGGCGGCATTTCGTTAAAGTTTGACATGTCGGGCAAATCACCAGCATGATGGCATTATCGACGCGATCATCGATCAGGTGATCAGAGCCCGCACCGGCAAACCGGCTGCGGGCTTTTTGTTGACCAACATTTCCAATCGGACGGCGGCCCGCATAGCAGGACGCCTGAACAGATCTTTGCTGCTCGCGCGCATCGTCGTCCGAATCTCAAGCCCGCCACGTACAAGTCTCTGTCTTGACGTGACGTGCAATACTGGCCGGTCCGCGCGAACGGGCTGGCCTGCGGCGCGCCGATGCTGGCTGGCGCCGCCGCGGTCCCTCGATCCAGGGGGATAGGGTTCGCGCCCGAAACGATCGCGTTCGACGCGGTCTGCCGCATCTTTGTTTCCGCAAGAGTGAGGCTCAATGACCGCTTACTTGATCTCTCTCGCGCTGGTTGGGCTCGTCCTTCTGGCCGTCTGCGACGCGCTGCCGTGAGCCCGTCGACGATCATCTCTCGCTCGCCTTCTCCATCTGACATCGAAAAGATATGGCCAAGACGCTTACCGACATTCGCTCTCTCGCGCGCAGCCACACCCGATCCGCAATCCTCGCCCTAGCCGGCGTTATGAGATCGAAGGACGCAAGCCATGCGGCACGCGTCTCGGCAGCAACCGCACTCCTCGATCGCGGCTGGGGCAAGCCGCCGCAGGCACTGCAGAACGGTGAGGATGGGGCGCTCGAACTGATCCATCGCATCGAACGGGTGATCGTTTGTCCTGAACAGGGGGAGAGCGACAGCGAGCCAGACGACGTAGACTGAACGCAGTGGCCCCGCGCCGACACGCGGCGGTCATCGTCGCTCCCGTCAATCGAAGATTGTAGTTGTTCATGCTCCTATTTTGTTCCAGGTTGTCTTTAACAGGTCCGGTGCGGGAGCTTAGCGTGCGGCTGAATAAGAGAGGTCTTGTCGCCTCTGGCCTCTATACGGTGCATTATCTGCTGTTTAGCACTCTTGGGCGTTTCGCGGGCCTCAAGTCGAGCATTGTGCTGGCTGGGCTTGCAGTCCTGCACGGCGGCGTTTTCCTTGGATTTGTTTGGTCTGGCCTTGGTCTTCATGATCCGCCGTTCCCGGCCGATTCCTGGATGAATGGTGCCTTGCTATATTATCCTGTATCTCTTTGGTTGGGGGCTCAACTTGTCTTGGCAAATTCTGATACGACTGGTCGGCGCGCCCATTGGCTCGCCTAGACGAGAGCTTGATCACATATCTCGAAACGGACTCATTGCAGCCGAGGGCCGACGATGACCGTACGATCTAATAAGGGTGGTCTCATCGCCTGCGCAATCTATACGCTGCATTTTGCCGTATTCTTCGGCTGGGCCTTCTTCTCCGGTCTGAAGGCCAGCGTCTTCTTGGCCACCATCGCGGTCTTCCCGGCGGCCTTGTTTTGGGCCGGGCTAGGAATGTTACTGGGATCGGGTGATTTCCCATTTTCGATCGACTCTTGGCTGAATAGCATTCCGGCTTATTACTTGGAAAGCTGCGTCATCTCGTACTTCGTTGGCTGGACGTGCAGCGCTGGATCGCGGTTGCGCGGAGCCAGCGAGGAGCGGGAATCCGAGGACATCCCAGACTGGCATAAGCGTTAGCTAGGGTAATTCGGCTGCTTGCCGCTGCCGGTTTGACTTGGATTGGAGCATAAAGGGGCGGCGAAGAACGTTTACGCGGAGCGATCTTCGGGATCCTCACGGACCCAATACAGGCGCAATAATTGAGGATGAAAAACATGGCGCCTCGATATTCTTTGACGATTCAGATCAATCCGAATATTCCAGGTCACGCAGCGGTCGTCGTCAACGAGCCTTCTAAACAAACCTACGCGGGGTTTGGTCCCCAGCGCCACTACTCGCCTTGGAGTTATGGAAAATTCGACGTTCACTCACTTGCCCCTGGTCAGACACCTCCAGCCGATTTTTCCAGTGTCGCCGGCGCTGCGCATAGGACGTTCACGGTACCGATAACCGAGGAGCAGGCGACACAAGCTCTGAACGAAATTCAGCGCATTAGCTCTTCCAGCGGAAACTATAACGTAGCAGATGCGAATGTTTGCACGGCGATGGTCAACCGGATCATGGAAGCTGCCGGTCTAGGTAGCGACCTCTTGTACCTGTCTCCATTGCGCAGCAGTCAGTATCTCTCGGATGTTGAAAAGACCTTGATCGATAATCCAAGATCGAAGTTTATGATCGACGGCGCCGGGAGGCCAGCCGCTATTCCTCAATCGCTTCGCGGCGTGCAGCAGGACTACGCATTCGTCGGCGGTGGATACGATACGCCGTCGGAGCGGAATGGTCATCTTCCGAGTGGACCGATTTACGATCAGGGGGCGTCCCCCACGTTCGATGACCGGTATGGGAAATGGTCGAATTTGCCGGAAGCCTCTGAGCCATCCAGTCTTCGGCAGTCAGCTGGATCAGGTGAGCGTCGGCCTCCGGATCGCTATTTGCGCGGCCGGCAGGTCAGTCCGTCAGGCGCGTCCGTTTTCGATACAGGCACCTCCGCCGTTCCGTTTGCGCCAGACTCGGCGCAGTCACCGCCGCCTTCGGCATCGTTCGACCAACGCTTTGGGGGCTGGGCTGCGCCTCCTCAAGCGGCGCCCGTTGTTCCGGCGCAGATGCAGCGAGGGCTCAACTCATCTGTCGGCTCGGAGGCGGCCTCTGGCGGCCGGCCGCTGCCGGTCTACCCCGCTCCTCCGATGTTCGGGGGCTACGATCCATCGACGTCGTCCGGAGACGACTGGTTCTCGCGTTGGATCAAGCCGCTGATGCGGCGGTGATTGCGTGGATGGGAATGGCCCCAGGTTCGTGAAGGCCGATAGGGGGACGAGCTATCGTTGTCGGGGTCCTTCGAGACGCTCCGCTGAACACTTGGAACGAGGCGCCCTTGTCCACGTTACGTATTCCGACGGCGAAAGTATTCGAGCCGCTGCTGCAGCCGGCGCGCTACAAGGCCGCCTTCGGGGGCCGCGGCTCGGGCAAATCGCATTTTTTCGGTGAGCTGCTGGTGGAGACATGCCAGGCCGAGCGCGGCACGCTTGCTGTTTGCATCCGAGAGGCACAGCGCACCCTAGCGCAATCGTCGAAACGGCTGATCGAGAACAAGATCGCGGGCCTTCGTCTCGGCCACGGCTTCAAGCTCTACAGCGATAAGATCGCAACGCCCGGCGATGGTCTCATCATCTTCCGCGGGATGCAGGATCACACGGCGGATTCGATCAAATCGTTGGAAGGCTTCCGCATCGCCTGGATCGACGAAGCGCAGACATTGAGCGCACGCTCGCTGTCGCTGCTGCGGCCGACCATCCGTGCCGCCGGCTCAGAGCTCTGGGCTTCGTGGAATCCACGTCGCAAGTCCGACGCTATTGATGATTTCCTGCGCGGGCGCGAGCCTGACGGTGCAATCCTGGTCAAGGCAAATTGGCGCGACAATCCGTGGTTTCCAGCCGTGTTGGAGGAGGAGCGGCGGCTGGATCTCGCGCTCTATCCCGACCGCTACGATCACATCTGGGAGGGCGACTACGTGCGGGCCTTCGAAGGAGCCTATTTCGCGGATTTGCTGGCGCAAGCCAAGCGCGAGTCGCGGATCGGCAAGGTGTCGGCCGATCCGCTGCTGCCGTTGCGCGGCTTCATCGATATCGGCGGCGCCGGCGCGACCGCCGACGCCTTCACGATCTGGATTACCCAGTGGGTTGGTAACGAGATCCGCGTGCTGGACTATTACGAGGCGGTCGGTCAGGTGCTCGCCTTCCACGTCAATTGGCTGCGCTCAAGGGGCTATCAGGACGCGATCCTCTATCTGCCGCATGACGGCGTGACGACAAACAGCATCACCGGCAAGCGCTATGAGGATCATCTGCGCGAGGCAGGATTTGCCGTCGAGCCGCCGGTGAAGAACCAGGGCAGGGGCGCTGCGATGATGCGGATCGAGGCTCTGCGTCGCCTCGGCCCGCAGCTCTGGTTCAACGAAGCGACCACCGAGGCAGGCCGCGAGGCGCTCGGATTCTACCACGAGCGCAAGGACGAGGCGCGTAACATTGGATTAGGTCCCGAGCACGACTGGTCCTCGCACGCCGCCGACGCGCTCGGGCTGATGGCAATCTGTTATGAGGCGCCGGGCCGGGTTCTCAGCTTCAACCGGCCGATCCGCTATCAGGACGCAGGCTGGCGGTGACGGTCCGACCAGCTCGCGGACGCGACTTCACGGGTGAATTGCGCTGGTCAATGGACATCACGTAAGATGGATTGGAGAAGCACCGATGCAAATGCCGATTTTCGCATGATATCGTTCATCCGGCGAGCGCCCCTCGCACTGTCCGTGTGTGTTCTGACGCTCAATTTTGGTTTCGCGGTCCACGCTCAGACCTCGCCTGCGCAAGGCAAGGTGGTCGCGACGCAAGATGAGGTGAAAAAGTCGTGTATCGAATTTGTGCAGATGCCGCTAACTGAAAAGCAGATCTTGGGCCTGCTCGATTCCGCAGACGAGGTAGACGAGATCAGAGAAAACAGTCAGGACGGATTTTACAAGACCGGCCCGGAGACAACGGCAAAGCTGGACACCGTTGCTAAGAGGCATGGGCTCGCGGGATATGACGAATACAAGACAATTCGCGCCGACGTTCTGTTGGTCTTTTCCGGCTATGATCGGGTGACGAAAAAATACGTCGGCAGAGAGCCCGTTGATAAGACTTCGCGTGGCTCGCACGAAGCTAGACCGGAGCATGTCTGCGAAAGAAAAAAAGCGAGGAGATTGAGTCCCTCAACGCTCAGCGAGTTTGCACTCTGCCTGAGATCAAATACAGGGGCAACATCAATCTGGTTCACAGATATTACGCACGTCTCAACGAGAGCAAATTTCAAAAATGAAGCCCACCGTGGAGCGGCTCTCGCCTCCGGCGCTCCACGTCGGAGTTGCGATCAGCGCCTCTGCGCCGGCTCCTTGGTTTGCTCTTCTTTGGCTCGCGCGGAGTTTTCTCGATAGGTGCGCTGTGCGTCTTCGGGGCAGTAGGCGAACTTCACGCCAGCGGCGCTGGCCCCACGGGTGATTTGGCTCCAGGAAAAAATATTATCGTCGATTCGTTTCAGTAGGATCAACTCATTCTTCGATTTTCCGGTCTGGGCGTCATCACACAACGCTTCGAGCTTCATGCGCCCAGGCGCCAGGTCGGTGATCTTCCGTATGGCGCAGCCATATTCGCTACCGCCAATAAAGTTCTCGCCAAGCTCGACGTAAGCTTCGGCCTGATCCCCGCACCGGGCTGCGTGGTCAGGACCCGGGACCGCGTATATGCCATCCTTCGGGCGCCATTTCTGCGGTGGAGGCTTTGAACCGTCCTGCGCATAAGCTGCAGCGCCCGTGCTGGTCATCAAAGCGAGAGCTAGGAATATGTAATGCATCCGCAAGTACGCCTCCAGCACCAGTTGTCGTGCATCAAGTAGTAGGAAGGTAACTTCTAATACAAAATTGCGCAATCGTTATCAGGCGAGCGCAGGTGATCTCGTTCAAGCGGTGCAGCTCAAACACAGGAAACCGAGATGTCATGGGACGATATCATGCGGCGCGTGCTGCCATTGATGAAAGATGAAAAGACGCAAAGAACGTATTCGCCGCATACGACGAGCCCCTTCGGAGCGACCAATCGTCCACCAGGATCGACGAATCCTCATCGTGGCGTGGATTTCAACTATGTTGGGGGGCAGCAATCGAGATTCAACACGAGCCATCCGGCGCTTCGGTCACCAGTTACGGGTAAGGTGATCAATGCGGGGGAAGGAGGCTATGGAACGATCGCAATTCAAGACGCAGATGGCTACGTCCACGAAATCCTCCATACGCAGCGTCAGCATGTTTCGGTTGGGGACCCTGTGCTTGCCGGACAATTGATCGGAACGATGGGCAACACCGGAGTGAGACGGCGAGGAATTGAAGGTGGTGACTTTCACGTTCACTATCAATTGAAAGATCCTACCGGTAAGGTTATTGATCCGGCGGACTATTGGGAGCGGAAAGGCCCCATCGACCCCGCTCCTTACGCTCCAGCCTATCTGCAGGACTATCTCCAATATCGACGCGAGCTTGGTCCGGCGGCCGATCGTGACTTCGGCGATACGCCGGACGCCGGCCCGCGCTATGGCTCGCAATTGGTCGACGCCCATCAGGCAGACGACGCGGCTCCGGGACGAACCCCTGCTCCGCCGGAAGGAAATGCGGTCCGGATTCTGCGCTCGCGCCCGGCGAGCTCGCCGGCTGTTTCTGGTCTGAACGTGGATGTCGTCGGGACCAAGCCCAATCAACTCCCGCCGATGGATCGTGCCCCCTCATTCAATGACCGTTTTGGAAGTTGGACGTCTGCAGGCGGAACGAACGGGCCGCTGTCGCCCTATCAGCAACTCTCGCCGCCGCCTCAGTCCGCCAGACCGCTCGGCATCGTCACCGGCGAGCCGATGCCCGATTATCCATTCCCGCCGCCGATCTTCGGAGGCGCGACGCCGGGGCTAGAGGACTGGGCTGCGCTCCGGCACAAGCCTGCGAGTTGGAATAAGTGAGGTGTCTTCCGGAGCGTGCTCGATTCGGTCCGTACTGATGGTGATCTCGTCGGAAGAGCTCGCTATGCGCGCATAACGATGCCCCCGCCGTGTGTTGTGTCATTGGGGTTTCGATCGGCCGGCTCGCGCTCCGCATCGCGTGCGGCTAAGGCGGCGTTCAAGCGAGCAGTTGACAAATCTGTTGTCCTCTGATGTTCTTGATTTGTTCGTCGTGAGGTCCTTAAACAGAGTTGCCAACCTCCGCGGGAAGACAGCTCAACTAGGCAAGCGAAAACCTGATGAAATGGGATCGCGACCGGATCTCCTCCGCGGCTTTCATCGTCGCCTGCGCATGCCTGGTGACGTGGTTGGTGCTGACCGACCTTGTCAGCTATCCCGTGGATTTCCGATGGGGGAAATGGGGCCACCCAGATGTCTTCATGCACTGCATCTGGCTGGCCCCGATCTTTGTTTTGGCTGTTTTCCGCCGCTCTCCCGTGGTGACGCTTTCTTACGCGCTTCTTCTCCTGACGATCTTGATGTCGCGAACCGACGACAGCTTGCGTGTCTTGATGTACGGCCGCGGAGCCTTGGCCGAGTTCACCGTGGCCGATCTTGGGGCGTCCCTCGGCGTCTTCTCCCTCATCGTGTTTCTGTTGTGGGGGGCGCATCGGCTGACTAATCTCGTGCTCATCGTTGCGCAGCGGATTGTTGGAGTATCGAGAGATGGCTAGGGGTCTTCGAATCCAAAGTTCGCTCGACAGCGACGGTTACGAAGTGAAGCGGGGCTCTTGCCGCATTGGATACGTAACAGGTGCAGACGGATCGAACCATGACTAGAGGATCGCGGTTGCGCGCTATCTGCTCTCTTGCCGCCTTGCGCATGGTCATGCTGCTGGCGCTGTTGACGGTGACGAATGCGGCTGCTTGGGCTGAAGACTTCGTCCTCAACTACGCGATCGACGCGGCTGGAAAGACGGACACAGGAAAACTAGAGAACTGCAGCTATGAGCGCGTTTGCGAAATCCGCGCGGCCGGTCTGATGATCAAAATCGTTGTCCGTCCCGACACCACGGGTCTTCCGACAATGGATATGAATGTTCTGGGGCCGCCCGGCTGTTGTTATACGAACGAGGCTGCCGAACAATTCCATGCGAAACTCACAACCGGTTTGTTGCGAGTGCCGATCTATCGGCGTGTCATGAGAGAGCGGGACGAGTTCGTGCGGAACCCGTTTTCCTGGAACGAACGCATTGGAATGATCTATCTCACGTTTTCTCACCCGCGCTAGGCATGCGGTCTAGCGCCTATCATTATTGATAGGATCAATTTGATATGACCGACAGCAGAAGCATCATCGAACAAGCTCCACTATCACCGCCAAATGCTCCGAGCATTGGGGAGGGGGACCGATCACGGATTTTCGGGATGGTCGGAAAGCAGCTTGACGATATCATCAATGGACCGAGCTCGTACTATCCAGAGGGAATCAAGAAAAATCCAGACGCATTAATGGATGACCTTAAAGGTTTGTATGGTTCCGTCGAAAGCTTCAGCAAGCAATTGAACGATCCCAACAACATCATGGGAGACGTGCTGAGGGAGCTAAAGAAATTCAATGACGCATTCGCTCCAGCGACGAACTGGAGCGATCCAAGCGATCAAAGGGACAAGTCGATCGAATTGCCAACCGAGCGTATCCCTAAGACGCAAGATCAAAATATCATAGAGATTGATCCATTTGGACGTCCGTACGCTCCGCCGGTGCCGTGGAAAAATCCGAGGAGTGATCTGAACGTCTCGGCCGAAAGGCCGGAACCGGCATTGGACAGCCAGAATCCGAACGCGTACCGGCGCCTTTCGAGTCGGTTGGTTTATCCTTCCGTACGTCTACCGAACCCGTCTGGCTAGAGCATCGGCCATAGATCGTCTTGAATTGGTTATTCGGTCCTTGGGGATCATCGATATTCCGACAGAATCGACCGGTCTCGTGCGCGTGGCTACATGTGGTGCACCATATACTCCGGCGACAATCAATACGGTGTCTGCTGGACTGCTTCATTCATTGAGTGTTGTTTTCTGATCGCCTGTAACAGGCGGTCATTCCTGCAGAGCGCGAGCTGCTCCTCGTCGATCGCGACCTCGCGCCGCAGCGTTTCAAGTTGCGGATCGACCGTCGTATTTTGAATTCGTGCGCGGAATTCGATATCTAGTTTTGAAAGGTGATGAACATGCCGAAAATGTCGATCCCCGATCTGAAGGCCATGCTGGCGTCGGAAAAGGCCGATGCGCTCGCCGCCATTTCCGCTGCACGGCTAGCGGAGGAACGCGCCGATGCCATAGATTATTATCTCGGCGATATGCGCAAGGACATGCCGGTGCAGGACGGCCGCTCTCGCGCGGTTTCGACCGACGTCGCCGACACCGTCGAGGGGTTGATGCCGCATCTGATGGATATCTTTGCCGGCTCCGACGAGGTGGTCCGCTTCGAGCCGGTCGGGCCGGAGGATGAGGCCGCGGCTGCCCAGGAGACGGACTACGTCAATCACGTCTTCATGCAGCAGAATCCCGGCTTCATGATCCTCTACTCCTTCATCAAGGACGCGCTATTGTCCAAGGTTGGCGTTGTCAAAGTGTGGTGGGAGGAGCGCGAGGAGGAAAGCCGCGAGACCTACTACGATCTCAGCGAGGATCAGTTCGCGCTATTGGCGCAGGCCGTCGTTGAATCCGATGGCGCGATGAAAATCGTCGCGCACAGCGTGAACAGCCAGTTTCAGCCGGAGCCAAAAGCCATCGGGTGAAGTATTCTGAGAAGATCAACTGATAATTTGAATAGAGATCAAATTCAAGATCTCGTTCTAGATGCGCTGACGACAGGAAAGCTGATCGTTACCCGCCAGGGTCAAAGGATCGATCCATCGTTTAACGGTATCCTCTCAAATTTGTTGCGCCAACGGGGAGCGGTGCGCCTTGGACTGGCCCATCGGCGGGCTTTGCCGATTTCGCTGTGACCGTGAACCGGGTCCCATCTTCTGCTCCATCCAGCGCACCTGCTCCGGGCAAGCGTAGCGCAATTGAGCCGGAGAACGGGGGCCTGGTTTTGCAGCTTCTTATGGCGCGGCGAGCAACTCAGGGGCCCGTGTTGGTTCGATATCGGCGGCGCTCTCACAAAATCAATCTCCAACCGGCCCTTTTGAACCGACCTCGAAAGGTCTTCCTGGTCTGATCGCGTCGGTCAACGGCAACGCCCATTCCGATCCCTCGCATTTTCTGCCTCCTGCGGGAGGTCTCTTCGGCATGACCCAGGAGTACATGCGGACCGATCCAGCCGGGATTCAAGGCCGTTGAGGTCGTCTGCTGCTGAAGAAGGCGTGTTCGGAACAGGTGCCCGCAGAAGGGCACGTCTGCCACGAGCAGAGATGCATCATGTCATGCGCGACCACCAACCTTATTGGGGACCTCGCGAGCCTGCCGATCCAGCTCCAATAGCACACGAGAGCAGTTTTCAAAAATCACCTGGCAGCCAATTGCGGCGCCGATGGACCGGCCGGTCAGACTGCTTCATCACGGATGCAAAGGAGGCGAGAGGAGCGGAATCAAAATAAACAGCGGGACATCGATCACCCAAAGGGAGAGAATTCGTTCGGCCCACTGTGCCCTCGAGAGGAGTGGGCGACCTGCTTCGGTCAGCTTGGACGGATCGATATGGATGGCTAATTTGATGAATCCAAATCGGGAAAAATCAGCGGATCCTGCGTCGGAAGTCGGATGTTTCAGGGCGCGATAAAGCAGCGCGCGTGCTCTGTGGGCAATCGCAAGTATCCCAAGCAACCAGGCGAGCACGATCAAGTCTGGAAACGGACTCATCATAGTTAGATCCGAAGAAGATTCCGAGGCGGTGAGCCGATCTGCAAGGTGCCTTTCGGTCGTCTCGTCTAAATATGGAGGAAGAATTGTCGGTCAACAAGAATGGAAACCTGCGCGCGGACGGGATTTCAGTGTCGCTTCCAACGCTGTTTGGTCGCCTGGGTGGGACTTATTATTGGAATCCGGGCGCCCCAGGCGCGCCGCCTTTCACGGTGACTAGGTCTTTTGGGATACCAGGATTTGGAGCTCATTGGGTTCATTTGCGTCCGGGGCTATCGTCCAAGGACACTCTCGGGAAAGGGATTACCGGAAATGTATCCGTGGGAATTCCTTCCGTCAGCGTCAATGGTGCCACGCCGGACGGGTGGTTTTCTCCCGGGAAAGCAAAAGAAATTGCCGTGGAGTGGGGGATTGGGTCGCCAAACGCCTCTCCTGCCCTCACGAAGACGTACAGTCCTGCTCAGATCGCCGATCTCATCAATACATACATCTTTCCTCCTGCAATGGGTCCGCTGGACGAACTCTCTCCCTTTGCGCGGACTCTCCAAAGCGGCATTGCAAGGGTGGCGCCTTCCGCCGAACAGCCGTTGCCCTATATGCGAGCGCCGTCGCAGGGACCTCTGGGGGCTGGCGTCGCGCCCTGGGCGTCCGACTATCTGAAGGGGCAGTTCGGGCCGCCGAGCGCAGCAACTGCAAGCCCCGGCTCAGGTTCGTCCTTCGCTGGGCGCGCGACACCCGTACCTTATTTACCGGATGTATCCCCAAACGCGCCTGGTGGTCTCCCCGGCTTGATCGCGTCGGTCACCGGAAGCGATCCGTCCGACCCGGCGCAATTCCAGCCGCGGGCCGGTGGCCTGCTCGGCATGATCCAGGACTACATGCGCGATAATCCCGTCGAGAGCGGAGCGCGCTGATCGGAGCCGGCCAACCTCACCTAGACCCAATGGTCTCATCGAAATGGTCACTCCCTTGGTTTCTGGCTTCAATCCACCGGCTCGCATCATGCGGGTGCGCAGCATTGTCACAATGCACGGATTTGCGTGATGGCTGGGCTGGAGGCGTTTGACAAAATTCTTGATTTGTTCTAATTGGTAGTTAGCTCAGTCAACGCTTCGAAGGACGTTCTCTTGTTCACCTTGATCGTGACAGGGTTTGCGTTCGTCGTCGTGGGCGCGCTCTTGGTGCTTGCCGGACGTCCTATAGGCATCTTTGACGCCATGATCGAGGCGCTCGGATACACCGTCGCGCGGCTCGTTCTCCCGCTGGTTTCGTTCGGCAGAGTCCATGTGCAGCCGCTCAATTCTGCCCAGAAGAGCTTCAATGTGCTTGGCTACCGCAGCGACGGGACCGGTCACATCGAGATTGAAGAGACGATCGCTGGCTTCATTGGATTTGTCATTTTTCTGATCGGGTTCTTCGCCCTTACCTTGTTGATGCAGGCTTTCGTCTGAACTCATCCAACGACGGCTGGCTCAAGGAGGCTCTAGTCAGATCATGATTCAGCACCCAATTCCGATGGCAGGGATTGAAAGGTTCTGGGGCGCTGCCGCCGTACTCGCGGTTGGCTTGGCGATAGCGCTGTATGCGCTCGGCGTGGGATCAAATCCGAACGAGCTATTTGCGGCCGTATCTGTGAATTACAAAGAGTTTACTGTTAGCGGACTTAGCTGCTTGTCGATTGATCCCCGCAAAGTTGTTTTTGATCGAAAAGAATACTGGGATGACAGCATGACGACGGAGGTCGCTAATAGATTGTCGATAAAGGAGGTTATGATCAACGCCGACTATACGGCGTGTCGATGGGGCCTGACTGCATCCATATTGTCCGACGGAGACCCCGCGGTCACTTTTAATGGCGATGCCGCTCAATATCTTGTCTCGATTGCGGTGTGCAAGCGAGATCCCGACGGATCAATGATGGCAAGCTACTGCGTCAACAAGAACATTTACGTCTTCAATCGGCAGGTCGCGGCGCGCGATCTGTTCACGCTTGCGCTTGTGGGGTTGGCAAGACCGCAGGTGGACAAGTGGGAAACGTTTACGGGCAAGAGGTTGCAATGAGTGAAGCTGCTCACGGATATTTGCAGTTTGCAGAGCCGGTCAAAAACCCGAAAGATGGATACTACTATCAAAGCTATCGTTTTGTGGATTTCAATGGGAAAGTGCTCTCGTACGGTGACCAACCGTTGAAGTCATGGTTGGCGGACTCGAAAGCAGGCTTGTATAGTCCCGCCGTCGACGGCTTTAAATTGGCTGGTTTTGTAGGATCAATAGGGCAGGCGCTGTTGGGGCTTACGATCCGTAAGCCCAACGTTGCTGCTCGAGGCGCAGGTTCCGCTATTAGGCAATTCAACGACGGGCTTGCGGGCTCGTACGGGTCTTGGCCCGGATCAGATCAGCCTTGGGTTTGGCGGGAGGGCAATCCCGGTATTGAACATCTTCAAGGCGGTACTGCGGGTCATATCGGCGACGGAAACGCTATTGGTGATTGGTGGAATAACCTGGAAATTGCTCCTCAGAAACGATCATCGATCGCTCCGTGGTGGAAGTCGCAGGATCCTTGGGCGTATATTCCTCTACCCAAAGTTCCTCCACAGGCTCCGGCTCTGCCTGCCCCTCGAGTCTGGAACTATGAGTCCGTGCGGGACTCCGCAGCGGCAGCCGGTGTGCCGAGCCGCAACAATGTTTTTGAGTATGGTTTTCCGGAGCCAGGTGCCGGTCAGCCGCGGACGGATGCGGCACCCCGGGCCAATAGGTCGAGTGCGCAACTGGCTCCAGCTGCCGGCCCGACACCGGCCGGTGGTTTCGCTCCGTCGGCCGGTGCTGCTTCCTCCGGTCCAAATTGGCCGTCGCCCTTTCAACCCTCGGTTATCCCCGCCGGGGCGCCGTTTGACTTGTCGTTCCCTGCTCGAACTCCCTATCACCCGCCGACCTTGGATTCGTCGGCCGGCGGGCTGCCCGGCCTCGTCGCATCGGTCAACGGCGGCGATCCGTCAGATCCAACAGGATTCCAACCGCCAGCAGGTGGTCTGCTCGGCATGATCCAGGACTACATGCGCAACAATGCGGGCGAGGGCGGAAGCCGTTGATCGCCGAGCGCGGCATTCTTTACTCCATCTTCTGACGAGCTCATCATCATGACAATGTCTTTGCCGTTGGCGCCGCAGCCGGTGCCGGCTCCGATCACGCACGACGTAACCATCGTGACCACGCGCAAGTTCGCGCAGGCCCGGGTGATGGGCGTGCCGCCGGAGGAATTCGGGATCGAGCGCGGCGCTCGCTCGATCCGCGATTGCAACTACTGCTTCCACGAGGTCGTCACCAAGACCGAGTCGCAGCTGATCGGAGAAGGCTTCGATGCCGAGCAGATCAGGTCGCTCAGCGACTACACCGGAACAACCGAGATCGAGACGCTGGCCCGCGACACGGTTGACGAGCACCTGCGTTTGTCATCGAGCGCGACGAATTCGGCGGCCAGGCTCGTGCGCATCACAGAACACTATGTGCGGATGGACTATGAGGGCGAGGGCAGGCCGTGCTTGTACCAGGTGATCACCGGGGGCGATCAGGCCGAAATCCTGCGCAAGGGCGGCAAGGAGTGCGTCACGCCGTTCGACGCCATTCCGTTCGCCGCGACCACGCCGGTGCCGATGACCCACCGCTTCTTCGGCCGCTCGATCGCCGATCTCGTGATGCCGCTGCAGCGGGAGAAGACTGCGCTCAAGCGCGGCGCGCTGGATAATCTGTATCTGCACAACAATCCTCGCGTCGAAGTGGCGGAGGCGAATGCAGGGCCGAATACGCTCGACGACCTCCTGGTCTCGCGACCCGGGGGCGTGGTGCGCACCAAGACCTCGGGCGGGTTGAACTGGCAGGTGGTGCCTGACATCACCACCTCGATCTATCCGATGCTGCAATATATCGATGCCGAGCTCGAGACCCGCACCGGCCTGTCGAAGCAGGCGCAGGGCATCGACGCCAATGCGCTGCAAAACCAGTCCGCCACCGCGGTAGCGCAGGTGTTCTCGGCCTCGCAGATGCGGATCAAGCTGATCGCGCGCATCATGGCCGAGGGGGTGCGCGACATCTTCGCGCTCCTCCATGCCACGATCCGCAAGCACGGCCAGCAGCAGCAGACCGTACGGCTTCGCAACAGTTGGGTCAGCGTCGATCCGCGCGCCTGGAGGACACGCGACGACATGACCATTAATGTCGGCCTGGGCTCCGGCGGTAAGGCCCAGCAATTCGCACAAACCATGGCGATCGCGAATGTGCAGAAGGAGCTTGCCATGGCCGGCAAGGTCAACCTCGTCAGCGATCGCGAACTCTATAACACCGCGGCTGAATTGACGCGGATCATGGGACATAAGAATCCGAGCCGCTTCTTCAACGATCCCACCGCGATCAACCCGCAGACCGGCCAGCTCTTGAATCCACCACCGGCGCCACCACAGCCGCCGCCGGATCCGAAGATCATGGCGGCGCAGGCCAAGCTGCAGACGGAGCAGGCGATCGCTGCCCAAAGGGCGCAGCTTGCGCAGCAGCAGGCCCAGAACGACATGGTCCACCAGCAGATCAAGATGCAGGCCGAGATCGAGCTCGCGAAGATCAAGGCAGGCCTGGACGCCAAGATCGCGCTGCTCGATGCGCATTTGAAGTCTCTGGCAGAGGCGCAGAAGCGCCAGCAAGCCCAGGCCGAGAACGAAATGCGACTCGCAGAGGCTGCGCTCGGAGCGGCAGCAGAGGCGCGCCAAACCAAGTTGCAGACCCTCGACAGGACGGAACGGGCCGATGACAGATGAAAATATATTGCAGCGTGCGGCAGCAAAGGCCGCGCGTGCACAAGCCTTGCTGGACGACGAGTTGCTATCTGAAGCGTTCGTGGCGCTCGAGACAGGCTATGTCTCTGCCTGGCGCCGCACAGTCATCGACGATGCCGCCGGTCGAGAGAAGCTGTTTCTAGCGATCAACATCGTCGGCAAGGTGCGCGATCATCTCGCATCGGTCATTGCAAACGGCAAGCTGGCGCAGGCGGAGCTGAAGGAGCTCGCAGATGTCGCGGAGCGCAAGAGGCGGTTTGGCATTTTTTGAGCGACACCGTATCCGGTCCCCTGACCGAGGACATTGTTGACGCGTTCTTTCTTTGTTCTATAGTGCGAGAGGGCGGGCAGATCTTATTAGCTCTCTCGAAACAAAGCCGCGCAACCATAGCCGACGGCTATACTGTGGGTCTTATCCGAACAGCCGAGTTCTTCAGCTGAAGGCCGGGCTCTGTTGCCGATCGCAACCCCGGAAGAGATTGTCGCGCGATGCAGGAAGGCAAGATGAACTGGTTCAGGCTTATTTCGATCGCCGTGCCCTTGCTCGATGTTTATGGTGGGATGTTCTGCTACTTTTTCGTTCCGGCTCTCCTGGTCTGGCTGTTCTTCGCCAGTCTTCTATTCGTGATTCCACTCGCTTGCCTGTCAATCGAAGCGCTCTTCTACAGAAAGAAGAAGTGGAGCGCCGTTTTCGCGCTGACATGGTTTCTGCTCGTCCTTCCCTTCGCGGGCGTTCCGCAAACACGTGAATGGCTCAGGACCCTGGGGTTTTACGCGAGAACCAAGCTGGCGGCGAACTACCTGTCCCAATGTCGACTTTCGGACTTTGTCGAGAATGGCGCGACCCAGACTGTCGGCTTCTGCGAAGGATTCGATCGTGGCGATTATTTTGACTACGTCGTCTACGATACGATTGGTGAATTCATCTTGCCGCCCTCCAAGAGAACCCTCGAATGGAAGAAGGTGATGTCTGCGGAAACCGAAGAGGCGACAGTGGAGCGCGATCGGACCGCTTATCACCTGTTCGGAAACTACTACGCCGTAGTCGTCGGTCTTCTCGACGGAAAGGGCTGAGTAGCTAATCCAACTGATGTCGTCGTCACTGCTTGCCGTGGGAATTCTTGTGAATTTCCGCGTGCTGTGCTGTGGCCAGTTCAAACGTATCATTCCAGGAGGCCGACGTGACAGATCGAACCTTTTATTCAGCTGCTGAAGATCAAAGAGGGACAGGTAGGATCACTGGTTAAGTTCCTTCAAGATTCCTCGTTCGAAATGGAATGTATGTAATCGATCCCGTGCCGGGCGGCTCACAATGGGCGAATTTGTACTCGGACGCTGGAGGTAGCAATCAAACAGATGGAAGGATAGCGAACCAGAACAACTATATTGTTGTGCCAAAAAAACTATACGTAGCAAGCGGCTCGAGATGCCGCTGCCAGGCTCGATGCCATTCATCGGCTAGGTATTCCAGGCGGAACGCTCGGACTTATGATGCGGGATTTTTGGCCGGTGGTCCCGAGGAGCTGCAGCGGAATCCGCGTTGGGGTATTCCTGATAATTCATTTGTGCGCGCTTATATCAGTGCAGCTTCCGATCATTTTGGGTACGTTACGGGTGCGGCTGGATTGCCGCAAGAACTCGCTCAGTTTGGCGGAGGGATGCATAACATCTTTAGTAAAAGAGTCCTCAAGTCTGACGTCGATACAAACGGAAAATGGGGATTGTCGAAGGTCAATGAAGCCAATATCGCCCAGGGTTACGCGGCTGGCATGGCCGCGCGCCGTCTGCCGTCTCCGTTCAACAGCTATGGCTATCGCGGGCAGTTGGATAGTGATCCGAATGTCATTGGCGATGGAGGTGGCGTCTCTCCAGCAATGGAAACAATCGCGGGTGTGAACCCGGATGAGCCGACACCCCCGACTTAGCCACCTAGTCAGCCTGGCCCGGTTCGCTATCTAAGCGCGCGGCTGAGCTACTAATGTTGCAATCGCCCGTTTTGAATGTAGCCGCGGGGGCGCACCTGCCCAGCTAGGAGCTGGCGACGACATCGTGCTCTTCAGCGACGCTCTTGCCGGCGTCAATCCGGACGAGCCGTCACCACCGAGATGGCCGCCGCAACAGAATAAGCCAGTCCGATATCTCAGCTCGCGATTGCAGTCTTAGTTGATCTGAGCTCGGTTGGCGGCGATCAGTCGCGATGCCTTGTTCGCTGAGAGCAACGGTGCTGTTCTTCGATAAGCGACCCAGTATCTGCACTCGGCGAGTTGACCGGTCCCTCGCGGGAGATAATCTTCGTTCGTTCCAGAGCGGAAGACAGCACAGATCAGCAGTCGCGTGCCGAATGCGCTGTTCGGCGCCACCCAGCCAAAATGAATGCCGTTGACACGTCGGGCAAATCACCTGCATAATTCCAACATCGCAAGACTTCGATAGCCCGCGTCGGAACCCGACCGCGGGCTTTTTCGCGAGGTTGAGATGACGTCCAATGTCATGTCGGTCTCGCACGCTGTACACCTCGGAGCGGCGAGCACGGCAGCGACGTGGTTCGATCAGCAACGCCGACCCCCGATCGCGATCCGGGCGCCACGGCGAAGATATCTCGTCACGCCGAACCGGACCTTTGTCGCCGCGCAATCGGGCCGTCGAGATCCAGGCAAACACCAATTCAGTGTCTCTCTTAGCGCTAACTCAGGCGCCAAGTGGCGTTATCTCGACACGTCGTGCGAGCAGCGCCTGATTGGCGATCGAGATCAAAAGGATCATCCATGACTACACCTACCTCAACCTTCGTGACCTACCAGGCGGTTGGCAATCGCGAAGATCTCAGCGACATCATCTACCGCATCGATCCGGTGGACACGCCCTTCATGAGCGGTGTCGACAAGGAGAAGGCGACCGCCGTCAATCACGAGTGGCAGACCCAGGCGCTCGCTGCACCGGACAACACCAACGCCCAGCTCGAAGGTGATGATCCGAACACCAACGCGACCACGCCGACAGTTCGTCTCGGAAACCAGTGCCAGATCTCCTACAAGGTCGCGCGCGTGTCCGGGACGCAGCAGGCGGTCGATCACGCCGGCCGCGATAACGAACTCGCCTATCAGGAGATGCTGAAGGGCCTCGAACTCAAGCGCGATCTCGAAACCATTCTATGCGGCACCAATCAGGCCAAGATCATCGGCAACACGACGACGCCGCGAAAGACGGCGTCGGCGTTGTCATGGATCGTCTCCAATACGTCAAAGGGTGCTTCTGGCGCGGATCCGGCCGCATCGGATGGAACCGGAACCAGGACCGACGGCACGCAGGTCGCGTTTACCGAGGCTCGGCTCAAGACCGTATTGTCCTCGATCTGGATCAATGGCGGCAAGCCCGGCACGATCCTGACCGGGGCCTTCAACAAGCAGGTGTTTTCGACCTTTACCGGCCGCTCCACCGCGATCGAGGAGGCCAAATCGAAGAAGATCGTCGCCTCGGTGGATGCCTATGAGTCTGATTTCGGCAAGCTCAAGGTCGTCGCCTCGCGGTTTCAGCGCCCCCGTGACGTGCTGGTGCTCGAGATGGATAAGTGGGCGGTCGCCTATCTCAACGGCCGCAATATGATCTCGATCCCGCTGGCCAAAACCGGCGACTCCGAGCGCCGGCAGATCCTCGCCGAATATGCGCTGGTCGCTCGTAATGAAAAGGCGAGCGGCGGCGTGTTCGACAACACCGCCTCTTGATTCCTGCAATCCAGCATTTCTGTCCGGGGCGGCCGCATCGGCCGCCCCATTCTTTTGGAGAGACCTCGCCATGCCGCTTCCTGGCAATCGAACCTTGGACACGGCCGATCTGACGGCTTACACGCCGTCCTGCGGCTCGTCGCCTGTGGCCGCCTATGTGCGCGCACCGTTCCGCTGCCGCCTCGTCAAGGTGGCCGGAATTCTCGGCGGCGCAATCACGACGGCCGACGGAACCGTTATCGTCTCGGTCAACTCGGTCAACGTTGCGAGCTTCGCCGTCCCGCAGTCCGGCTCGGCCGCCGGCCAGCTGTTTTACGTTGTGCCTCCGTCACCGACCTATCTCAACGAGGACGATGTGATCGTGCTGACACCGTCTGGCGCGTCCGGAACGTCCGTGCCGATGCATTTCTCGCTCTCGGTCAAGGGAGCCTGAGATGTCATTCTTTCCGAAGCAGCCATCGTCGCGCATTGGTACGACGCAAGTGATTGCGTTTGACGGCAGTGTCGGCGCGACCAACAAACTCGGCTCGGCAACCTATCAACTCCGGCTCGCGGCCAATGCCGCCTGCTGTTACCGGATCGGCGATGGCGCGCAGACTGCGACGCTAGCGGACGTATTCCTTCCGGCCAATACCGTCGAATTCGTCACAGTGAGTCCCGGTCAGAATATCGCCGCGATCAAGGCGGCGACCAACGGCCTGGTCACCGCTACGGCGGGCACGCTCTGGGTAACGGAGGTGTCGTGATGAGCGGGGTCCTCATCCGACCTCATCTCGACAGCGACGGCAAAGGCCTTGCAATCGAACATGCTCAGGACGTCGCACCGATCCTGCGATGGAACAAGGAAGCGCGACGCGACGAGCAGTACAGCGATTGGGGCCGGCACGTCGCGCGCATCCCAAACGTCATCTATCTCAGATGGCTGAATGAAGAGCATGCGAAGGGCAATACCACCCTTCGCATGTTCACGCCTGAGTTCGACCAAATCGTGCAGAAAAAGCTCAATGATCCGGATTGGGCCTATCTGCGCACAGACAGACCTGCGTTACAGGCGGGCTGGAAGGCGGAACGTCCGTGACCCTCATCTCCGACTATGCATCGCTGCAATCTGCGGTGACCGAATATCTTGCCCGCGATCAGGATACGACATTGATCGCGCGGATTCCGAGCTTCGTCCAACTGGCGGAAGCCAAGTTCAATCGTCAATTGTTCGTGCGCCAGATGGAGCGCCGCGCAATCGCTGTGATCGATCTGAGATCCAGCGAGCCGGAATTCGTTGCGCTGCCGTCGGATTTTCAATCGATGCGCCGCATCCGGCTGGCGAGCGTGACCGGCAAGCCGTGCCTGGAGTTTAAATCCGGGGTCCAGATCGACGAATATCGCTTTGGGATCTCGAACGTCCCCGCGCGGCCGCGCTACTTCACGGTCCTTGGCAATGAGCTCGAACTCGCACCGACGCCCGACGCCGCGTACACGATCGAGATGGTGTATCGGCAGGCCGTGCCACCGCTTGCATCCAGCGGCACGAACTGGCTGCTGGCGTTGGCGCCGGACCTCTACCTCTATGGGACTCTGCTGGAATCCGCGCCTTACATCAAAGAAGACGCCCGGATCCAAACCTGGGGGCTCGGCTTGAGCAGTGCCCTCGCCGAGCTCAACAACCTCGGCTTGGCATCCACCTTCAACGCGGGACCCATGGCAGTGCACGTGTCCGGCCAGACATTCTAACGCCAGATATTCCAACGGGGCGCAAGATGGCAGCATTCAACAAGTTCAATTGCTTCGTGCAGGACGTCGCCAACGGATTGCACAACATGAAGACCGGCACCGCTCATGTGTTCAAGGTCTATTTGACCAGCACGGCTCCGGTGGTGACCAACACGATCTACAATACGCCGGCCGATCTTACGGCAGGCAACGGCTATACAGCGGGCGGCGCCTCGATCGGCTCGATCACGGGTGGACAAACATCCGGCGTATTCAAGTTCACCGCCGGTACGCAGCCATCCTGGACGGCCGCGGGAGGATCGATCGGTCCGTTCCAATATGCCGTGCTCTACAACGCCACATCAGCGACTCAGCCGCTCATCGGTTGGTGGGACTATGGAACGCCGCTCACGCTGACGAACGGCAATACCTTTACGGTGAACACCGATCTCGTCAACGGCGTTCTGACGATTACCTGACATGGCAGCATTCATCAACAATTGCGGATTCGTGCCGACCACCGGCGGTACGTCCGACTGGACCTACTTTTCGACCGTCGGCGGCTATCAAGGCCCGATTCAGGCAAATGCCGTCAATGGGACGGTCTATGTCGTGCGCGCGCAGAGCGCCGATCTCACCCAATGGGAGTATGCCTCGGGCGCATACAGTTCGGCGACGAACACGTTTGCGCGGGCCACCGTGCTGTACAATTCCGCGGGGACGGGGACAAAACAGGGAGGCTCCGGGGCGAAGATCAATTTCGCCGCCGCGCCAGCGCTCATTGCGGTGGTGGCGCTGGCGGAGGACCTGATTTCGATCGAGGCCGCGAACAGCTTCACGACTGCGCAGCAGGCCCAGGCACGATCCAATATCGCGGCCGCGGCGACACCTGGAAATTGGACGCGCACGGTCATTACCAGTGCATCGGGCACTTATACGACCAAGGCGGGATGTAAGGCCATCTTCGTACGAATGTGTGGAGGTGGTGGTGGCAGCGGCGGAAGCTCAAATAGCTCCGGCAATGGGTCTTCGGCTGGTGCCGGTGGCAACACGACGTTCGGTTCGATGGTTGCCAATGGGGGCGCTGGTGGATCCGGCTCAGGTGGCCCAACGTCCAATGGGGGCGCCTACTCCGGTGGGGATTGGGGGTTAAGCGGCTCCTATGGCGCCGCAAGCGTTGGTGCTGGCGCAGGCCCTCAAGGCGCGGCCATTGGGGGGCAGGGGGGCGGCTCATTTTTCGGCCCTGGTTCGCCCGGGGGGTGGCCCAATGCCGGCGGCCTTCCAGGCGTTATGCCTGGTGCCGGCGCGGGAGGGGCCGGCGGTCCGGCAGCCGCCACCGGCTATAGCGGAGGTGGCGGTGCTGGGGCTGGCTACACTGAGAAGCTGATTGTCTCTCCTGCGGTTTCCTACTCCTACGCTGTAGGTGCGGGCGGCGGCGGCGGCGCTTCGGGAACGTCTGGCAATAGCGGCGCAAGCGGTGGTTCGGGTATCATCGTCATCGACGAGTATTACTGATGTCGCTGCTCGGATCGGATGCGCTTGGCCGTTTGGCTCTCGGCCAGCTTCCTCCATTGCAAACGGCTGCGCTTCCTGCGCTGTCGGGGAGTTACGCCGTCAGCGGGCCTACGACGAACATGAGCACCGCGCAATCCGCCGTCGCGGCATCCTTCGGACTCGGCGGAAGAGCCGCGGCATTCGCGTCTTGGTTTTCGCTATTGAGCGTTTCCTATCGCGCGACGGGGAACGCAGCCGCTTTTGGCATTCCACTGTCGCCGATAACGGGCAGCTTTGCGAGCATCTGCAATGCTGGCAGCTTTGCCACCGCATATGTGGTCAGTGGCACGAACTATGCGATTGCCGCACCCGTCTCGACATTGGGCGTGGCGACCACGGCGAATTGCGGAAATTGGAACGTCAGCGGCGCGGAAGCCGCGTTTGCGCGTGGCTATGAGGCTTGGTTTCCGCTGCCCTCTCACGGGGCTTCTTGGGTCGGAGGCCGCGTTCCTGAAAGTGGATGGACATCTGGCGTCGCTCCCGCTGGTGACTGGTCAATCGCCGTGGAAGGGAAAGACTCCTGGACCAAAGTCCAGGACCCCCCGGGAAGTTGGGTGAAAAACTAGCGTCCGTCTTGTTCCGAGCTCCACGCTCTACCTTGGCCGGCCATCGTCCGCGATCAGCCGCCGCCGACGCCCCGCTGACCCAACCTTAAATGATGCGAGCAAACAATGGCGCTTCTTGCTTTCGGCGACTATCGCCCCGACGTCAGCGACTATGAAGGGCAGGCCACGCGCAACGTTCAAAACGTGATACCGCGCGGTGACGGCTATGGGCCCTTTCCGTCGTTCACACCCTATACATCGGCCTTGCCGGCGGCCTGTCGCGGCGCCTTCTATGCGTTGAAGTCGGACGGAACGGTCGTGACCTTTGCTGGCACGGCAGATAGGCTCTACAAACTCAACAATACCGACTTCACCTGGGCCGACGTTTCGAAAAGTGGCGCGGCCTATTCGCAGCTGTCGTCTTCGGCACAGTGGCAGTTCGCGCAAACCGGGAATTTCGTTTTTGCAACGCAGGCAAATGCGCTGCTGCAAATTTTCGACCTCACAGCTTCGACCTCGTTCGACAATGCTTTGGGCTCGCCGCCCCAAGCAGCTTATATCAGCGTCGTCGGACGGTTTCTGGTGCTCTCAGGGCTATTGTCGACGCCGTATCGTATCCAATGGTCGGGCCTGAACAACTTCAACTCTGCGACATCGTGGGACGGGCTGACCGCCGGCTCCGATCATCAGGATTTTCCGGATGGTGGCATCGTGCGCGGCGTTGCCGGCGGCGAGTCCGGTATCATCTTTCAGGACCAGGCGATCCGCCGCATGTCCTACGTTCCCGGTTCGCCGATCATCTTCCAGATCGACCGCATCACCCAGGACAAGGGCCTCTATGCGCCGTATTCAATCATCCGCGCCGGCGAGCGCATCTTCTTCTACGCCGGCCAGGGCTTTCACAAGATCGAGCCCGGCGGTGTGCCAGAACAGGTCGGACGCGAGAAGGTGGATCGCACCTTCCTGGGCGATCTCGACAAGGGCAATTTGCAGCTTTTCATCGGAGCTGCTGACCCGCGCTCGACGCGGGTCTATTGGGCCTACAAGTCGATCTCGGGCGCGATCGGCGCCTACGACAAGATCCTCGGTTACGATTTCCTACTGGATCGCTTCTTCGCGGTGCAGGCAAGCGGCGAGTATCTGCTCGGCATGTCGCAGACAGGACTGACGCTGGAAAATCTCGACAGCATCTCGTCCTCAATCGACGCCATGACTCTGAGCCTTGATGCTTACGCCACGGCGGTACAGCCGGAAATCGCGCAGTTCTCGTCTGGGCACGTGCTGGGTTTCTTTCGAGGCGCCAGTCTCGAGGCGATCATCGAGAGCGCGGAGCAGGGGACCGACGAGAGCCGGATCATGATCCGAGGTTTTCGTCCGGTCACCGACGCGGCGACGCTTTTCGGATCCGTCTCCTTCCGCGATACGCCGTCCGCGCCGGCGCTCGCCGGCGCGGAGGTGTTGGTGAATGCTAGGACCGGGCGCTGTGACATCCGGCGCGAGACCCGTTATTCGCGCTTCAAGGTGCGCATTCCGGCGGCCACATCCTGGAGCTTCTGCGCCGGCATTGTTCCTGACCTGACGACGAGTGGCACGCTATGACCGCCTTTGTCCCGGGCATCACCGAAACCGACCTCAAGAAGATCGTGCTGGCGCTGCAGCAGCTCGCCGCCGGACGCTCCAACGCGGTCGGCAGCGTCACGCTCGCAACCGGTGCGTCGAGCACCGTGGTCAACGACAAGAACTGCGCTGCAGGCTCGACCCCGATCCTCACGCCGGCGTCAGCTGCCGCCGCTACCGAGCTCGGCAACGGCACGATCTATGTGAGCGCGGTAGCGAACGGGACTTTCACCATCGTCCACGCCAACGGCGCGATCGCAGGCCGGACGTTTCTGTATGCGCTGCTCGGCTGAGTAATTGTATTGCCGACCAGCGCGCAATTTCAAGCACATGGCACAGATAGTGCCATTCGATAGTCCGAGCTTCTCGGGAGACTGGCAGAAGTTGCGTCCCACTCGCAGTGCTCCGTCTCATTAGATCGGCATCTCATTTTCGGCTTCGACCTGAAGCGCTCCACAACATTCGGCCTTGGCTCGCGGCGGGCTTTACTGCCTCGCGGAAGGTCGTCTGCATTCCTGAACTCCTTTCAGAAGAGAAGTTGACCAATGCAAAATGGATTTTTTCGTGTGCCCTACGCCCCTTCTGTGCCGAACTCAGACCGTCGAGCCACCGGAGGTCTGCCCGGACTTCTGCAACAAGTGATGCGTCAGCAAGGGGAGGCGCCGAACGACATCCTCAAGGGGACGGCTTCGCCACAAGAGCTAGCCCGACAGTCGTTCGAACAACTGGGCGGAATGCTGGCCGCGTCGGGCTCCTCGGACCAATCGGACAATGGAGGTGCTTTCCCGCAGCGGGACCCAAACTTCCGAGAGCTGGTGAGCAGATCTGGCATTGACGCGCAGCCTCCGCAGCAGATGGGGGAATATAGTGAGGAGTGGCTGCGCAAGCCGGAAGGAAGCCCAAATAACGCCGAGATCATTCCCGTTGGAGGGTTTTCGGCTCCGATGCCCGGCCGCAGGGGCTTCGTTCTGCCGCAGCCAAAAGAGGAGGACGTCGCCGCTCTGTGGAAGGGGTTAAGAAATGTTCTTCAATTCTACGGAAGGATGCGGCACGGTACCGGAGGTGGAAGCGACGAATATCGGAAATGTCTGAGAGCTGCGGCTGGCGATACAAATGCGTGGGAAGAGCTATGCCGAAGCTTGAAGCCAGGTTGGAATAATGTAGTTGGCCCAGAGACCGTTAAACGAGCGTGCTGGTCCAAGACGTTTGAATCTAGCGTAAACAAGAAGCAATGGTGCGAGAACCAGTTTGGGCAGCATTAGTAGCCAGGTCAAAGAGACGCACAAGTAGATTTCAGATGCAGATTTCTCGAACCGGCAGTTTTCCGACATCGAACCCGTACGCTTCTCCTGCGCTCACCTGTGTCTGTCCTGATGATGTTCGTCGTGTTTGGCCGCTGGTGGCCTCGCGTCTGCAGCTCGCCGTCCGGCGCACTGGCCTTTCAGCCTTTGCCGACATCGAGCGCGACGTTCTGGCCGGGCGCTCGCTGCTGTGGCTGGCGCTCAGCAGCGCAATTGCGATCGACGCGGTCGCCACGACCAGCTTGCAGCTCACGGATGCTGGCAAGGTCTGCGTCATTACCGCCTGTGAAGGCAAGGGCATGACACGGTGGCTGCCGCTGATCGCCAGCATCGAGGCGTATGCGAAAGCCGAAGGCTGCAAGTGTGTACGCATTTTCGGACGCAAAGGCTGGCTTTGGGCGCTGGAGGGCTATCGGCAACGCTTTGTGATCATCGACAAGGCGATCGACTGATAGACAGCCCTGGGATGGGCTCACGACCCGTTCATCTGAACTCATCGTGGAAAGGATATTGCAATAGTTCTCGTTTTGTTCTAATTTCTCAGCAGCATTGTTTTCATGCATTTGGGGACGGACGATGGCCGTGTCGGGAGATCGTCAAGAACGATTGCGCATCCTCCACTGGAGCAGGGCTTCGGAGCAGCGGAGGCGGATATACGACGCAGCTCGCGGGCTTATGATCTTGTTCTTCGGAGTTGGTCTGATTGCTGTAATCGCGGCGATCCCTTCAAATATTGGGACCGCGCGTGCCGACGATGCCCGCCTTTTGGACTTCGGGCCCTATCGGGCCGCCGCAGAGTACTGCCGCGACGACGTTGCGCGACCGCTGGCGCTCTCGGTGGATCAGCGGATCCTTTGTTTCGACGGCTATCTTCCCGCCGATCAGGATTTGTCGCTCGTCGAAAGGTTGCAGCCAGGCGGGTTGTTCGTTGCTCACAGCTCCGGCGGAGACGACGCCCTTATGATGAAGCTCGCCGACCTATTGCGAGAGCTTGACGTCACCGTGGTGATTTATGGCTACTGCCTGTTCAGTTGCGCGGACTATCTCGTCATGGCGTCTGCGAGGACAGTCGTATTGAAAGATGCCCTCGTTGCCTGGACCCCTTTCGCCGACAAAGGAGATTGCCTGAGATTTGTTCCGGCGCTTGACGACGGCCCGCTTCGGCTCGACATATCGCGCTGCGCCGGAGACGAAGACATATTACTGCGATCGATTGGACGGATTGATCAGCTTAGAAAGAAATTCATGTGGACGCGGCGCGTCAGTGCTACGTTCGAAATGCCGCCACAGAGCGCCAGCGTCCGGAAGGTATTATACAGGATTGATTGGGCGAGGGCGCACCGAATGGGTTACGTGATGTGGCTCTGGCATCCTCGCTATCAGCCCAGTGCCGTAAAGACGAAGATCGTCTACGAAGCTTACCCGGAAAGCCAAGAGGAAGTGACTGCGCTGGCAGTCCGCCTTCGCCTCGGCGCCTGGTTTATCTACGATCCATAGTAAGTCAGTGGATAGCGTCGGGACGAGCTGGCCCGTTCGCTTTGATGATTGCATCCGAATTGAACCGGCGCGCCGATCTGACGCGCTTTTTTGTATGAGCTTGGAGATGAATTGATGGTTGGAAATCCTAGGGCGAGAAACAATGATGTCCCAAGCGTTGCGCAAGAGGGCGTATCTCCTGATCCGTCGTTTTTCCCTGACTGGACTAATGAATGGGGAGCTGGCACGCGCAGAGATTGGAACGATCCTTTCAAGGGCATTCCTTTGCCGGGATCGCGCCGGCCACCCGCCCCGTCTTGGCTCGAAGATCCGTCCTATCCGGGTTTGCCGCCATCGCTCCGATATCCGCTGCCCGAAAATCCAGGTTTTCCTCCCGTCCCGCCCGCCAAGCCGAATGAGATGCCGGTCCCGGAAAGCCAGCGCCATGAATGGCTGCTGAGCCATTTGCTTCAGACGATACGGTCCATGGAGGATGACTCTGCGCAGCAACCATTCCGGTCGCCATTGAGCAGTCGTGCCGGCCGAAGCTCGAACGCATCGAGCTCTTCCGATCCTCGGCTCTCAAGCAACGGGGCTTACCTGACCGCAGGCCTGCGTGGGCTCGCCAGCGGCCTGCCGATGGAATTGAGGCCCGTTCAGCCGCCGATCTTCTTTCCGTTCGGCTGACATTGTGCCGGTCATCTCGAATCGCGATCAGCTAAGCAATACACATGGAGCTTGCCAATGGGCGGACAATCCACCAGCACGACCACACAGCAGTCGCAGACCGCGCCCTGGCAGCCGGCCCAGCCGTTGCTTCAGGGCATCCTGTCACAATTGAACAGCGGTGTGAACAACACCGGCCTGACCACCGCCGAGGCGGGTGCGCTCAACACGCTGCAGGGCAATGCCGCCCAGGGCAATCCCTATGCCGGGCAGATCGGCAATTATGCGCAGTCGCTGCTCAATGGCGGCGGCGCTACGGCGCAGGCGCCGAACGTCCAGGCGAACCTGTCGGCGTTGCAGAACTATCTGACGCCTTACGCCAATGGCAGCATGATCGGCAACAACCCAGCGCTCACCGCGCAGCTCGCGCAGATCCAGACTGACGTGGGCAACTCCGTGAACGGGCAGTTTGCCGCCGCAGGCCGCGACTTCAGCGGTGCGAACCAGATGGCTTATGGTCGGGGGATCGCCGCGGCCGAAGCGCCGGTCATCGCCGCGCAATATAACCAGGATGTCACCAACCAGCTCGCAGCCGCCAATTCGCTCTACGGCGCCGGCAACACCACAGCCAATACGCTGGCTGGCATGCAGCAGCAATATCTCGCAAACCAAGGGCAGGGAGTGATCGCTGCGCAATCAGCGCTGGACGCGCAGAACTATGGTGCCAATGCCACGCTCGCCGAAGAAGCGCAACGCCGCGGCATCCCATTGCAGACATTGCAGCTGCTCGCGCAGATTGGAACGCCAATCGCGGGACTTGGCCAGCAGAGCAACAGCACGGGCACAACGGTCCAGGAAAAGTCCGGCGTCGATCAATTCGCCACGATCGCTGGCGGGATCGGTAGCCTCATCGGCGCGCTCAAGCCGAAAGGCTGAGGGTGCCGGCGTAGCGGCAGATCTGCGAAAGCCGATGTGGCGAATGAGCTCTATTGCAATGGATGCACAATGACGACTTCCGAAATCGAGTCCAAACTGACAGGTGTCGCCTTCGATCTCGCGAATGCAGGCTACACGCCGATGCACGATCCGGAGAAGGGGCAGGAGCACGCACCAATCGACGGCGACAACGCGGCGCTGCGTGAGGCCGCGGGGCGCCTCACTGAGGCGCACCAACCTTTGACCGTCAGGGAATATGTCGATGCCAAAGGTGAGCGCGCGGCACCAACTGAAGCCGTGACCCTGGCGCGCGCGGCGCGCGACCATGCGCGGGGCAGGGCGGCGGACAGGCGCGCTGCTCAAGCAGGGGAGGCTGAGGAAACCGCGCAACGCGTCGACGCACTACGTCAGGCCGTCCAAGCCAACGATGCAACAGCCGCGGACTTCTATGGGGTCAAGCATCCGGACGGCCAAGGCGACGATGGAGCGACGGCGCAAGCTGCTGAAAGCGGCTGGCCCGGAAGACCCTCGCGCGATGGTCATTCCTCCGATGAGATTGCGACCGAGCTCGAAAAGGCACTGCAGCATCCGCAGGTGCTGCAGGCCATCGAGGAGAAGATCGGCGAGGCGGAGAAGGCAAGACAGAGTTATCGCGACGGCCTCGCGGCGGCGATGCAACTCGCGCAGGCGAACTTTCTCGGCCAGTTTCCGGAATTTTCAGGCATGGCACCCGACCATATTCCAGCCGCGCTCGAGAAGATGTCTCGCGAAGATCCGGCCAAATTCGCCCGCGTCCAGTCCGCGGTCGCTGCATCCGAACAGTTGCGTGCGCAACAGGCTCACGCGCAGCAGCACCAGGCCGAGATGGAGCGGCAAAATTTCCAGAAGTTCGCGCAAGGCGAGGACGCGCGGCTTGAGGTCATGCTGAAAGATGAGCCCAAGGGGGTGCGGCAGGCGGTCGCGGCAGAGATCATGGCTGCCGCTAAGCAGAGCGGAATCGAACCGGCCGAGCTCAATCGGCTATTTCATACCGAGCCGTTGATGCGCCACGCCACCTTCCAGCGGATGATGTATGACGCGGCCAAGTACCGCCTCATGATGAAGTCCAAGGATGCGATTGCGGCGCGTCCGGTCCCGCCTGTCGTGCGTCCCGGCGTCGCGGCGAGCTCTGCCGAACGCGAGCGGGCCGATGTGCGAGCATTGAATGCACGGCTGTCGTCGTCAGGCGACCTCAAGGATGCCGTCGCGCTCTACCAGGCACGCAGAGCGAATCGGTCGTGATGTGCGCGGGAAGAGAAGCTCGTGCCATAGCCAGCAGCGTTCGGCCGTTGACGTTGTTCTCTTTTTGTTCTATATCATGATCGTTATCATCAGTCCCAAGTTGGGGTTCGTTTCGACGGTGCAACCATGAATTTCAGCGTGGGCGAATGGCTCGTGTTTGCCGTCCTCGATATGCTGATCAAGGTGGCTTTGGTCATCTTTGTCGTGCTGCTCATCTCGTTATACCTTGCGCCGATCATCCCCTTCGTAAGCGTTGGAGTGGGATTCTCGATACTCCATTTGGTCTGTCTGTTCTTGGCGGAGACCGCAGTGCTTTCGCTGGAGCTTGTGAATTGGCGGCCTCGAGCTGTTCTGAAGGCTGCACTCACAATCGCAATCGCAAACATCCTTTTCGTTGTGTGCGGAGCCACCTTTATCACGCTGATGTACCAATCCAGGAACTTGAATCATAAAATATCAATTGTTGTTTTGTACATCGCGTGTTTGGCAATTACGAACTTCATTCCCTTGTTTTTTGTCTTGGCACTTCGCCTTGTGGCAAGGCTCATGAGAAGGTTCGTATGTCGGTGTGCTCCCGCAGGATGAATTGAACCTGACGCGCTCTTACGTGCAGGTGATGCGCTTAAGTGCAGTTCTTGCAGAGAGATTGAGGACCTTTGCGGGGGGGCGTTCTGCGGGCGACGCGTTAGGACAGCTCGATCGCATATTGCCGATCTGATGCGCCGCAATCGATTTCTTCACGATTCTATAGGCGCGCGCCGAACCGATCACGCACGGCGCTGAAGTCGCGTATCCACGTGCCTTGATGCGGGCCGCGCGCATTGTCATCGGCCAATCGTATCATCCTTAAAATCGTAGTTAGTCGCGGTTGCACGCTGCTCAGATTTGTCCCGATCTGTTGGGTCGGCTTTCCCAGAAATCATTCTTTGGAGCTAATATGGATGCTGTAATGCAATCACCGATCCGCCGTACAATTCCGTTCAGCGGCGGAGCTGAGATCACTATTCCGAGCGGGCCTCATCAGTACTCAACAAAGACTTGGGTGGGCAGCATCTCCCGAGGACACACACCAGAGCAGGCCTTTGAAGCGTTGTCTTGGCATGCGACGCCGTTTCAAAGAGTCAAGAGTGTTGATGGAGGTACCGTTGAAATTCCTGGCGTTGGACCAGTACGACAACTGGTCGATCCGGACCGGCTCACGATCGTGAATACGACTCTGCCGGGTCACTTGCTTCATCCGGGCAACGTATTTCGCAAAATTGTCCAGGAGGGTGATGATCTGTACGTCGTTACGCAAGGCTATGGAACAGGAATTTTTCCGACGGTCAATGAGCTCGGTGCTGGGAGTCTCTGGTCGGGAGTTGACTCGAATGTTTTCATGAAATTGAATCCTCCTCTAAAGCCGTTCGAATATGATTATCCAATGGACGAAATGAACGCGGTTGCGAACATGAGCAAACAACTGCCCTCCCAATTCCAAAGGCCTGATACTGCGCCGGCAGAGCTCCGGCCAGAGTTCAAAACGCCGCCGCCGATCTTTTTCTCTCCTCGTTGATTTCGCTCTCTTTCGGAGATTTCTCATGCCTGACGAACGCCGCAACTTCATCGAGCGCTCAGACTCTATCACCGGAAATCTTTATGGTCAGCCGATGTCGCTTGAGCGGATCGCGGAAAATTTCGCGCTTTACGGTCTGCAGAAGCGTGTCGCGGCACTCGAGAGTTTCGATGCCGAATTGCGTGAGGGTATCGAGGCAAACCCTGGCGACTTGCGACGCCATGCGCGAATGCTCGAGCTTCGGCGCAACATGGGCAGCGTCCACGCGGCGCTTCGCAACGCGGGCCGATGATCAATCCCGTGCTGGAGGCGCTGGCGCGGGCGCGTCAGCAGTGTGCACCCTTGTTCGCCCGCTGGTGCGCACGCGAGGGAGCGATGTTTTGTCCAGCCGCGCCAGCCACCGTCGCCAGCTTCGTGCGGGATTGTGCAGGACTCGGCATTGCACAGCTTTGGCCGGCGTTGCAGGACATCTCCAGGCTGCACACCTCCAAGGGGCTCGCCGATCCGACGTTGAGCGAGCCGGTCGTCTCCGCAATCAACGAACTGAGCGGGATCGCACCGCCACGCTCCTGGCCGGCCGATCGCAAAGCGCGCTTCAAAACGCTGCCATATGACCTCCAGGCCTTCATCGTGGGGCACGAGGCGGCGCGGGAGAGAGCTTTGCGGCGCGCGCAGAACCAAGCGGCTGCAGCCAGGCAGAAATTGGCAGCCATCCAACATGCATCAATATCGGAAGAAAGCAGCGGATCTCATGAAGACACCTCGCAACAGCCCATCCCTTGAAGAGCGTATCAAGGCCATCCGCGCCGAAATCGAAGCGGTGATCGATACACGCGTCGCGGCGGTCGCCCAGGACAGTCCGGGGGTGCCGAGCGGCGTGATCCGCAATCTGCTGACCGCGCGTGCGCCGAGCTGCGCGTGCGCGCAATATCTCGAACTCAACCGGGAGCAATGAGCGACGGCAACGTCGCTCCGGCGCTCATTCGGTCTATCCTGACGCGCGCCTTGCATGCTCCAGTGACAACAGGCGATGGCGCCGGCGGCGATCCTCAAGTGGGATCGCCGCTTTTCTTTGAGGAATGACATGACGCTCTACAGATGGTCACAGACGGCCTCCGCAGATGCTACAGCAGATCCCACGATCAACTGGTCCGAAGGGCAGGTGCCTTCGAGCATCAACGACTCGGCCCGGGCGATGATGGCGGCAACCGCTAAATATCGCGATGATATCTCAGGTGCGACCGTCACCTCGGGCACAAGCACCGCCTATACGCTCGTGAGCTATCAGCAATTCGATACGCTCGTACATCTCAACGGCCAGATGATCGCGTTCACGCCGCACACGACCAACGGTGCAACCGTGACATTGAACGTCGACTCGCTCGGCGCCAAGCCGTTGCGGAGTGCGCCGAATGCTGAGTTGCTGGCCGGTACGATCCTGCAGGGAACGCCGTATCTTGCGGTCTATAATCAGACCGATGGAGTGTTCTATCTGCACGGGTTCTACGGCAATCCGTACAACATCCCGTTGGCCGCCGGTCTTGACTTCTGGGGGCCGACCGCGCCGAACAGCTCGTTTGCGTTCCCCTACGGTCAGGCAATCAGCCGTGCGACTTATGCCGCGCTCTTTGCACTGGTCGGGACGACCTATGGCGGCGGGGACGGATCGACGACGTTCAATTTACCCGATCTGCGGGGACGCGTCACGGCGCGTCCGGACAATATGGGGGGAACGACCGCAAATCGGCTGGTCAACGGAAGTCTGGCGGGACTTCGCCACAGTCTTGGAGGGGCCGGAGGCGAAGATGCGCACACGCTAACCGTGGCTGAGATTCCGTCACACTTTCACAGCGCGAGCATTTACGATCCAGGGCACGCGCACTCTTATAATCAATCGAGCTTTGTAGCGGGACAGTGGAACGCGGGCGGAGGTGGGCAGCCAGCTTCGTACAGCAACATTCCGGTGAATACGGCTACAGCCGCGACAGGTTTGCGTGTTAATAGCTCCAATGGTCTTGATACGACCTATAGCGCGGGCGGGAACGGAGCGCACAACGTTGTTCAGCCGACGATCCTCTGCAACTATATAATGCGGATTATCTAACCGCTGATTGGAAAGGTACCTTGATCAAAGGTCGCGATGATGCGCGATAGCGCATCTTTTGAGATCGCTCTGTGTGGCGTTTCTGATATCTCGCGAAGGTTGCGAAGATCGGTTGTCCCAATGATGCAACTGCTGATTTCGGGAAATGAGAGGATTGAGGCGATTGCGGCCTGTGCCGGTGTTACGTCCGGTATTCCACTCAAGACTTTCCGCATCTTGCTGGCGGCTCCTGCAAGTAAGCGAGATTGGGGGCGCATAAGCGCGCGGGCAAGATACCAAATATCGCTGGGGCGTCTGATCCGCCCGATCTTACCTGCTACCAAGTGCCCCTGCGCCAGGACAGTTCCCGCAAGAATGGAAATTCCTGCTGCGCGCATTGAGTGGATAGTCGGAAGCCTGTCCAACTGCATGACGTTAACGTCGATCAAGGCCACATCGAAAGTCCGGCCGAGAGATGTGATGTAGTGCATAACCTCCTTGCTGTGGGTGTTTATGCCAAGCATTCGGAACATGCCACGTTGGCGCATCCTATCCAGACGCGTAAGGAGTTCGTCCGTGATCGCGCTTCTAGGCGCACCGTGCAATTGAAAGACGTCGATATAGTCACAGCCAAGGTTTTTGATTGCTTTCGAGCACGCGCCTTCGATGTAATCTGGGCTGTAATTCGTCCGCGGAACGTCTCTAATCAACGGCTTTCTGCGTAAAGTTCCTGCCTTTGTAGAGATGACTAAGCGATCGCGCCCCTCGCTTTTGATCAGACTGGCTAAAGCACGTCCGAGACGTGGTTCAGCATTGTAATTTGAGTAGTTATGCCCTGTGTCGAAAAGATTTATTCCGTGTTCGTAGGCTTGATGAACGATACTGACAGCAGTTCGTTCGGAAAAAAAACGGCTTCCCCAAAATGCAGAGCAGCCCAGTCCGATCTCTGAAACTGTGGCAGTTCCAAGTTGCCGATATTTCATGATGTGGTGCACTAGTTGCATTTGCTGGAGGTAAACTCATCACACATGGACATCTTTTGCAACATCAAGAACTGCATTTGACGACGTGGAGCACGGATTTTGACTGCTTTTTGTCAAGTTGTGGGCCCCTGCGATAGTGATCGTGCCAGCCGGTCCTCAAAAAGGAAAGAAGAGTGGCGGTGGAGATGGTTTTACAACCTGTCGGCGAATTCGTGCCGAGGTTCGGTGGGTCTACAGTGATAGGCGCGGTCGATGGCAACCAAAGAAATGGCAAGTAGCCTTGGGCAGCTAGGGGATACAGAATGGTTGATCTTACATCGCTGATCACGACTAACGACAAACGGTGGGCATCTGCGAAGATCACAAGAGATGCAAGGTCCGCGGCGCGGCGTCTCGTTGGCGCGAAAGCGCGGTATGAGATTGTCGCGGTGCGCACCGCTGTCCCCTGGCCGGTGATCGCCGTTATTCACGAGCGCGAGTGCTCACAAAGCTGGGGAGGCTCCCTGGCCCAAGGGGATCCCTGGAACAAGGTCTCAGTCCATGTGCCGGCCGGCCGAGGGCCTTTCGGATCCTGGGAAGAGGCAGCTGTCGACGCGCTGGTCAACTGCCCTCCGCACGCGGCACGCTGGAAGGACTGGTCAGTCGCGGGCGCTCTGACCCTGCTCGAGCAGTATAATGGTCTCGGCTATGCCCGTCGGGGCGTTCCGTCGCCGTATGTATGGGCGGGCACGAATCAATATCGTGCCGGAAAATACGTTCGCGACGGCGTTTACGATCCGGTGGCGGTGGACCGGCAGCTCGGTTGCGCAGGTCTGCTGATGGCCATGATGGGGCTTGATCCGAGCATCACGTTTCCGCCTTCGGAGACGGCCTCGGTTCGACCCCACTCGTCGGCGGATCCGCCGCCCATATCGCCTCAGATATCCATTTCGAACCCGGCCAAAGGCTCCATCGGAGCCTTTTTTGTTGCCTTGATGAAATCCATCTTCGGAAGGAGAACGACATGATCGAATTTGGCTCTGCATTCTGTCTTGGTGTCGCGGCGGGCGGCGCACTGGTCTGGTCCTTCAAGAGCAGACTCCTGGCGCTCTCGATCGGAGCCAACGCGTTAGCGACCAGGCTTGCTGGCGCGGCGAAGGCGCTCGCAGCTTTGATCCGAAGGGCCTGATTGATGTGGCCAAAAATCAAGGCGGCCTGTCTGCATTCTCTGACCATCGCATGGGGCTACACGCTCGCCTTGATCGGCGGCTTCATGTCCCTGATCGATAGTGTCGGCGATGCGCTCGGTGATCCCAACATCAAGGACCAGATCAATTCTGCAGTCGGCGATGCCAGGACGACTGGCCGCATTCTCCTCGTGATCTCGCTGATCACGATCTTGGCGCGCGCGCGATCCTTGAAGAAGGGAGGCTGACATGTGGATGACAATCGTGAGCTTTCTCGGCGGTCCGGTGATCAAGGGGCTGATCGATGCCTATCAAGCCAAGCTGAATGCGGGTAACACTGAAGCCAAGATCGCGGCCGATCTTGCGGCTTCCGAGATTGCGGCACAGGTCTCCGAGTCGAACGCAATCCTGCGATATCGCGAGGCGGAAATCGGTCATTGGTATGAGCCGGACAAGCTGATCGGTTATTGCGTGGCGATCTATTTCGCAAAACTCCTGGTGTGGGACAAGGTGCTTGGGTTCGGGACTACGGAGCCGCTTGCGGGATTCGCGTCGGTGACCGCAAATCTCGTCATATCGTTCTATTTCGCTAAGCGCGGCTTCGAAAACGTTGCGAGAATCATTCGGCGATGAGCGTTATCCAAGAAGATATCAAAGCCATCGTCGCCGAGACCCTGGCCGAACAGCACAGGCTGCAACGTGAGGAGATCGACGCGGTCGTCCTTCGGGCAATCGTGACGATTCTGACATCCTTTGGCATCGAGGAGGAGGACCGCAAAGAGTTGCGAGCTGATTTCCAGCATCTTCGTCGATGGCGCAAGAGCGTCGAGCAAGCCCAGAGCTACACGTTCAAGGCGGTCATCACCGTCATCGTAACGGGCTTTGTTGGAGCGGTATGGCTCGGCATCAAGGTCATCATTGGGAAGTGATCGATAAGGCGGGCAAGGTCAAGGATTTCAGATGTATCATATCCGCGAAGTAGACGCTTGCGATGAAGATGTTGCCGACAGTCTCGCTGATCTTCATCGCCAAACCTTCCTTGACAGGGCGCCGCTGCCTGACTTCGATGCCGGGCATTGGTGGATCGCATACGAGCAGGGCGTTCCCGTTGCGTTTGCCGGTCTCGTTCCCTCATCAATAGGATCGGAAGCCGGCTATTTCTGCCGGGTTGGAGTAGCAAGAGAGCATTGCGGTCGTGGTCTCCAACTCAGGCTGATGCGCGCGGCTGAGTGGCGCGGGCGGCGGAACGGGTGGTCCTGCATCGTGTCCGACACGACGGACAACGTCATCTCTGCGAACAACTTCATCCGCGGCGGCTATCGACTGTTTCGCCCACAGTCACCCTGGGGTTGGTCGAGTACGCTCTACTGGCGCAAGCTCATCGAGCCCTTTGAGTGCTCCGTTCGATGAAAGATTGCAGTGCAGCAAAGGTCATGCCCGGCGGCCAAGGCCGCCGGGCCTTTTTTTGTGTGCCCGGTTGAGCTAACGACACGCTACAGCGGCCCGTCTGAATGATCGATAGGGCTCTGCTGCGCCATGCTGAAGATCACGAAGATGATCGACAATGAGTTCGACGGAAGGAGCGAGACGCATGGTCACCAAAGTGCCATTGCCAGAACGGTCACCTCGCCGAAAGGACGCGCCGACGGCCCTGGACGGGATGCTCGTAATCGACTTCACGCGGGTCGTGGCGGGGCCAGCCTGCACGCAAATGTTGGGCGATTTCGGTGCTGATGTCATCAAGATCGAGCACCCCGAAGAAGGAGACGATACGCGAGCCTACGAACACGCGGAGGTTGCAGGCGAGAGCGCGGCTTTCCTCAGCCTCAATCGCAACAAACGCGCGATGACACTGGACCTAGCGGTGCCGAAGGCCAGGGACATTGCGCGCGATCTGATCGAGAGGGCCGACGTGGTGGTCGAGAATTTTTCCACTGGAATCATGGACAAGTTCGGCCTGGACTACGCAACCGTTTCCGCAAACAATCCAGGTCTCGTCTATTGCTCGATTTCAGCGTACGGCCGTTCGGGACAATTTGCGTCGCGACCGGGTTTTGATCCGATCACCCAGGCCGAGAGTGGCTTCATGTCCCTCAATGGGTTTGCGGATGGTCCGCCAGTGCGGACGGGACCTCCTGTCATTGACCTCGCGACGGGCATGTCCGCCTGCAACGCGATTCTATTGGCGCTGCTTGCTCGCGAACGGCTCGGGCGAGGGCAGCACGTGGATGTCGCTCTTTTCGACGTCGCGATGAACATGACGAGCTTCTACGGCATGGCGTACCTGCTCAGTGGATTCAATCCGGGGCGTTTTGGCAACTCCCCGAACGGATCACCTACAGTCGGTGTGTATGAAGCCTCCGATGGCCCCCTTTACATCGCCTGCGCCAACGACCGCCTCTATCGGAGGCTGGTCACGGAAGTGCTTGACCGCCCTGATCTGCTCGACGATCCGCAGTTTGCCACGCGCAAGTCGCGATCGCTGAACAAAGAGAAGCTGCGCGCGATTTTCGCCGAGATTTTCGCGATAGACCATCTTGAAACATGGATGACAAAACTGAAGCAGGCCCACATTCCCGCCGGCTATCTCCGCACCATCGCGGAGGCGTTCGAGGCACCGGAAGTGCGGGGGCGCGGTCGGGTTTGCCAGATTCCGCACCACACAGCGGGCAGAGTTCCTAATATTGAACCGGCGATCAGTATGAGTCTGACGCCACCGGTCGAACCCATGGCAGCCCCGACCTTGGGGCAACATACGACCGAGGTCTTAAAGACGATCTTGGGCTATGATGATTGCTGCATTGCGGCGCTGCAGCGAGCAGGCGCTTTCGGACGAGTCCAGACGCGTGACAGCGCGTTCTGACTGGAGAATCCGACTGAGGAATCGCAGATTCGAACCGCTGCACGAATTGCCAACCGTGTGATAACGGATCAAAATGCGATGGTCGCAATTGGTATCGCCTGAAACGAGATGATGGACCGTTCGCGGAGCACGTTCGGGATGACGACCAAGCAGCAGCCAAGCTCGTATCAGGGCGATGAGCGACCGGATGCCTTTGCGCCCGTCGAAGCGCGGGCGATGGCACTCTTGCCATTGCTTCGTGAACGTGCCGAACGAACCGAAGAGCTGCGTCGCGTGCCCCCCGAGACCGAACAGGATCTCCTGGAAGCCGGGTTGTTCCGAATCCTGCAGCCAAAGCGGGTCGGTGGCCGTGAGCTGGATTACGTCGCATTGGTCGATTGTGCGGATTTGCTTGCACGCGCGGATGCATCGGTGGCTTGGAATGTCGCCAACCTGGCGAGCCACCACTGGATGTTGGCGATGTTCGATCCGCGGGCACAGGATCGGATTTGGGGCGATGACGCCAATACGTTGATCGCCTCTTCTTTTATCTTCCCAGCGGGCCGGGCCAAGAAAGTGAATGGCGGCTACGAATTGCGCGGAAGTTGGCCGTTGTCGTCTGGCGTTGCCTCGTGTCAGTGGAATATGCTGGCAAGTGTAGTCTCCTCCGAGGACGAGGCAGACGGCGTGGAATATCGCATTTTTCTTTTGCCACGGGCAGACTACAACATCCTTGATACCTGGAATGCAGCCGGGCTGAGGGGAACTGGCTCCAACGATGTCGAAGTGCGGGATGCCTTTGTCGCCGACGAGATGACAATCGGGGTGAACAGTCTCGCCGGCGGAATATCCCCAGGTAGCGGCCTCAATCCCAGCCCGCTGTACCGGTTGCCAGTGTTCTCGCTATTTCCCTTTGCCATTTCGGGCGTTGCCCTCGGCAACGCTCAGGCATGTCTTGAGGACTATATCGACGGTGCGCGGCATCGCGCGTCGACCTACAATAGGGCAAAGCTCAGTGACCTCCAGAGCACGCAACTAAAAATTGCCGAAGCATCCGCTAAGATAGATACAGCCCGCATGATTATGCGAGCGAGCTGCACCCGTGCCATGGAGGATGCGCGGCGAGGCATCATTCCGGACATGATGACCAAGACGCGGTATCGGCGTGACGGAGCTTATGCCGTCAATCTATGCACAGAGGCCGTCTCCCTGCTGTTTGCGGCGAGCGGCGCGCGAGGGTTGTTCACGAGCGGAGTGCTGCAGCGGCGGTTTCGCGATGCACACGCGATCAATTCCCATATTGCATTTAACTTCGACGCAGCTGGGACCAGCTATGGTCGGGTGGTGCTCGGTCTGCCCTCCGATAACCTGACGCTGTGAGACGGCAGGATGAACGATACGCCGAAGTGTCCAGTTGTGCCTGATCCAGCGAAAGAACTCGCTAGCGATAGTTCACCAATCGACGCACGGGATTTTCGCAACGCGCTTGGGGCTTATGGAACAGGCGTCACGATCATCACTGCGGCCGACGCGGCCGGCCGACCATACGGATTGACCTGCAACTCGTTTGCGTCGGTGTCGCTCAATCCGCCCCTGGTCCTCTGGAGCCTGCTGCTCTATTCCTCCAGCCTGAACGTGTTTCAGAACGCTAGTCATTTTACCGTCAATGTCTTGGGGACATCGCAGCAGGCGCTGGCGAACAAGTTCGCCAAATCATCCGAAGATAAATTCATCGGGGTCGAGTGGAGTCCCGGCCTTGGAAGAGCGCCCGTACTCAAGGAAAGCGTCGCGAATTTCCAGTGTCGATCGGTCAGCCGGTATTATGGTGGAGACCACGTGATATTTCTCGGCGCGGTGGAGGCATATTCCTACAGTCCGACCGAGCCGCTTTTGTTTGTGCGCGGCCGCTTCGGCCGCTTCGAGGCTACCGACGAACGCAACATGGATGAAGCTTGATCGCCCGCTGCCTCGGAGAGCTCCGCCTGCGCTTTGCATGACTTGGGAGTGTAGCACGTTCAGATAGTTGTTTTATCCAAGACATCAAAGGATTGTGTCGCAAATCCTTCATGTGCGCCCTTTAGGGGAAACCGTCACTGGCTGAGATGCCGGAGCCACGGAGTCCTTAGTTCATGAATGTCATCCGCTTCATCGTCGTTCTGTTCGCCCTGGCCGTCCTGGCGCCCTGGCAATCGGCCAAGGCGGCAGACGTCATTTGCTACAATTGTCCGCCGGAATGGGCCGATTGGGCTTCCATGCTCAAATCCATCAAGGCCGACCTCGGCTATGACATTCCGCACGACAACAAGAACTCGGGGCAGGCATTGGCTCAGATTCTTGCGGAGAAGAGCAATCCGGTCGGAGATATCGGCTATTTCGGTGTCACGTTCGGTATGAAAGCCAAAGCGCAGGATGCGTTGGAGCCATATAAGCCGGCGCATTGGGACCAGGTTCCTGCCGGCCTCAAAGATCGGGACGGATATTGGACAACGATCCACTCCGGCACGCTGGGCCTGTTCGTGAACAAGGATGCGCTTGGCGGGAAGCCGGTGCCGGCGTGCTGGAAGGACCTGCTCAAGCCCGACTACAAGGGAATGGTCGGGTACCTGGATCCGAGCTCCGCAGCTGTGGGTTATGTCGGCGCTGTCGCAGTCAATCTTGCGCTTGGCGGATCTGCCACCAATTTCGACCCGGCAATCAGCTATTTCAAGGAACTGCGTAAGAACGATCCGATCGTGCCCAAGCAGACTTCCTATGCCCGCGTTGTCTCGGGCGAAATGCCGATCCTGCTCGATTATGATTTCAACGCCTATCGCGCCAAATATTCCGAGAAGGGGAACTTTGAGTTTGTGATTCCCTGTGAGGGATCAGTCATGTTCCCTTATGTTGTCGGCCTGGTGAAGAACGCTCCGGACAAGGAAAAGGCGAAGAAGGTTCTGGACTATCTCTTGTCCGATAAGGGGCAGGCGATCTGGACCAATGCCTATCTGCGCCCGGCGCGCCCGATTGATCTCCCCGAGTCGGTAAAGAGCAAATTCCTGCCGGACGCCGATTATGCGCGGGCCAAGAGCGTCGATTGGGGCGAAATGGAAAATGCACAAAAGGGCTTCGTTGAGCGATATCTCGACGAGGTCAGGTAAGGTGGCAGAATCAGCTGCCCTAGTTTGAGCTCAATCAGGGCACCGTTGTCGCATGTCGCATCGATCCTTTGTTTGGCTTTGCTTGCTGCCGTTGAGTGTCTTGACGGCAGCTTTCTTTCTGTTGCCGATGGCGCAACTTCTCGTCACCGGGGCCGAAGGTCCAAACGGGCTGGCAGAATACTTCTCCATTTTGGCCGAACCGCGCTATCGCAGTACTCTCGTGAACACTCTGATACTTGCTGCGATCACCACGATGGTAACCTTGGCGGTGGCAACGATCGCCGGAATATTTCTGCAGCGGCATCGCTTTCCTGGCCGGTCCTTGTTGGTCGCCTTCTTGACCTTTCCGTTGGCGTTTCCTGGCGTTGTCGTCGGCTTTATGATCATCCTGCTTGCCGGCCGCCAAGGTGTAGTCGGCGATTTGTCGAGCCGCCTGATCGGAGACAAGCTCGTTTTCGCCTATTCGATCTACGGCCTGTTTTTAGGCTATCTCTATTTTTCGATTCCGCGGGTGATTCTAACGATCATGGCGGCCGTGCAAAAGCTCGATCCCGCTCTGGAAGAGGCGGCGCGGTCGCTCGGGGCAGGGCCGTGGGCCGTACAACGTGACGTCGTGCTGCCGGCTTTGATGCCGGCGCTGATCGCCTCGGGTGCTATCGCGTTTGCAACTGCCATGGGTGCATTCGGCACCGCCTTCACGCTTGCGACCAATATCGATGTGCTGCCGATGCTGATCTATACAGAGTTCACACTGGCCGGAAATCTGGCCACCTCAGCCGCGCTGTCAGTCGGATTGGGCGTGATTACTTGGCTGATCCTGGCGCTGGCCCGATCGTTCAGCGGCAATGCCGTTGCTGCCGCGGGTTGATGCCGTGCGGAATCGCGCCATCTTTGCTGCTCAGCTTCTCTTTACACTGCTCGTCGCGGCGTTTCTCGTTGTGCCAGCGTGTCTCTCGATTACTGCAGGCGTCACTAACAATTATTTCCGCGGCATTCGATCCGGCGTCACGCTGCAATGGGTTACCCAAGTGTGGGAGCTCTATGCGGGCACCATCCTGTTGTCGTTTGTCATCGCCTTCGGAACATTGGCCGCTACGCTGCTCGCTGGCGTTCCCGCCGCCTATGCGCTCTATGTTCGCGGCGGCCGGCTGTCGCGAGCGATCGAGGAGGTCATTACGCTTCCCGTGGCGATTCCAGGGCTTGCGCTCGCCCTGGCGCTTCTGCTGACCTATGGCGGCTTCGGCGACTTTCGTCGATCCTGGCTGTTCATTCTGGTGGGGCACGTCATCTTCACGATGCCGTTCATGGTTCGATCGGTGATGGCGATCTTCGCAACCGTCGATATCAAGACGCTCGACGAAGGTGCGGCGTCGCTCGGCGCGTCGCCGTGGCGACGTTTCTGCGATGTCATCGTCCCAAATGCGTCCCCTGGAATTCTGGCCGGTAGTTTGATGGTGGTGACGCTGTCCCTCGGCGAGTTCAATCTGACATGGATGCTGCACACGCCCTTGACCAAGACGCTGCCGATCGGGCTTGCGGACAGTTACGCCTCCATGCGGCTGGAAGTGGCTTCGGCCTATACATTGGTTTTCTTCATCATGATCATACCCCTCTTGGTTGCTATGCAATGGCTCGCTGAAAGAGGAGGGGCGCGGTGAATCCCGTCGTTGGACATGGCGTGTCGCTTCGGGTCGAGAGCTGCGCGAAGACCTACGCGGACGGAACTCGCGCGCTCGAGCCGACGTCGCTCGACATTGCAAGTGGTGAAACGCTCGTGCTGCTCGGGCCTTCGGGATGTGGCAAAACGACGTTGTTGCGCATCATCGCGGGGTTGGAAACTCCGGACCTCGGTGGACGCGTGCTGTTCGACGGCAAGGACCTGACAGGTCTGCCGATCGAGCGGCGCAACGTCGGCATGGTGTTTCAATCCTATGCGCTGTTCCCGAATATGACGGTCGCCGAAAATATCGGGTACGGTTTGAAGATTCGCGGTGTCGCGAAATCCGAACGGACTGCGCGTGTGGCCGAATTGATGGAATTGACCAACATCTCGGGCCTCGAAGATCGCCGGATCGAGCAGTTGTCCGGCGGTCAACGTCAGCGCGTCGCATTGGCACGTGCGGTCGCGATTCGGCCAAGCGTCCTGCTGCTCGACGAGCCCTTGACGGCTCTGGATGCGGCGCTGCGCGAGCGTCTGCGAAGCGAGCTCAATCGATTGCTCCGGACCCTTGGCATCACCGCGATCTACGTCACACATGATCAAGCCGAAGCCATGGAGCTCGGCGATCGCGTGGTGGTGATGCGCAAGGGCGCCATTGCCCAGGTCGGATCGCCGCGCGAGATCTATTTTACCCCGGCGGATCGCTTCGTTGCCGAATTCGTCGGAGCGGCGAACATTGTCGAAGCTCCCATTGAAGGTGGAAAACTGATTCTCCGTGGCGGTCGGCAGCCGGTCAAGGGAGCAGATGATATGGCTGTAGCCATTGCGATGGTACGTCCGGAAGCCATCGGCATCGTGGCGCCGGGAGCTGCGGCCCTGAATGGAATGATCGAGAGCGTTCGTTTTACGGGAGACCGGCAGCGGATCGTCGTTTGCGATGTCACGGACAAGCCTCTCGTGGTCGATGCCCCTAATACAGTCCAGGTTAGCGTTGGAGAACGGATCGGGATTGCAGTTGCGCCCGACGCCATACGTTTGCTGCCTTTAGACCAGCGGTGACCAGATGTCAGATCGACCGGTCTTGATTGCCCAGATCTCCGACCTGCATATCAAGTCGCCTGGGCGGCTCGCCTACCGGCGCGTTGATACGTCCGCAGCGCTCGTGCGCTGCATCGCGGCGCTTAATCGCTTCGAGCCCAGGATTGATCTCGTGGTCATTTCTGGCGATCTCGCCGACACTCCGACAGAGCAGGAGTATCAGCATCTCGCCCTCTTGCTCGCGAAACTGGAGATTCCGTTCGTAGCCGTTCCGGGTAACCACGATTCTCGGGAACTCATGCGATCCGTATTCCCGGATCGTTCATATGCATTCCCCTCCGGGCCGCTCAATCAGCGCTATGACGTAGAGGGCTTGGACATCATTTTGCTGGATTCGAGCGTGCCAGGCCATCCACACGGCGAACTCGATAGCCAGACCTGCGACTGGCTCGAGGCGATGCTATTGACTTCGACGGAGCGTCCCGCTCTCGCATTTCTGCACCATCCTCCGTTCGCGACCGGGATCTGGCATATGGATCGGCAGAATCTGCGCAATCCGGCGGATCTTGCATCCATCGTAAGACGTCAACAACGTCTGCAGCGAATTGGATGCGGTCACGTTCATCGGTCAACACTGACGACGTTTGCCGGCGTTGCCTGTACGATCTGCCCAGCGCCAAACCATGCAGTCGATCTCGACGTGGCAGAGCTTCGTGCCCCGTCATTCAAGATCGAGCCGCCGGCCTTCCATCTTCATATCTGGCAACCCGGGGAGGGCTTTGGGGGCACCGTGACCCATCATGTTCCGATCGGGGAGTTCGATGGACCCCATCCATTCTTCGGGCCTGATGGCAAGTTGATCGACTAATCTCCGGTATTTTAATACGCCGGATCTCATTGACGTCGCTAGCTGGCCTTCGCCATCTCGTCGTCCTCCGGTGAATTCAGGTACATGCCGGACATGGTATCGACCCAGCAGAGGTGGTCGTGAACCTTCTTGACGCCGTCGACGTTTTCCGCCGCGACCATCGCTGCTTGGCGTGAGCGCTCCTCGGTGATGACACCACTGAGATGCACGATGCCGTCCTTGACGATCACGCTCAGGCCGAACGGGCACCAATCGTTCTTCTCTAGAGTGTCGATTACTCGGTTGCGAATGTGATCATCATCGGCGGTCGGGTCCGGCACCTGGCGAGCTAATGAGGCAACTGCCTGAAGCAGGTTTGCGCGGGAAACGATGCCGACGACCAAGTCTCCCCGCGTCACGGGCAAGCGCTTGACGTGGTTCTTTTCCATGATGTCCACGATCTCGGCCAGCGCCGTATCCTCCGTGATGGTCAAAGGCGTCTTGGTCATGACTTCCGATACCTTTCGACCGTGCTCATGAACAAAGTCAGCGGCGGACTTGCCCGGGCCGAGGATGAATCGAAGCCACCGGCCGCGCTTGCGTCCCGTGCCAATTTCACTGCGGCGGATGAAGTCCCCTTCCGAGACCACGCCGACGAGCTTGCCACCGCCGTCGACCACGGGCAGGCCGCTGACGTGCCGCTGCAACATGACATTTGCAGCTTCTACGATTGAGGTCTCGGGTGTAACGGTAATGACGGGGCGGGTCATAATCTGATGGGCGCGCATGGAAAGCTCCGACGTTCGAACCTTTTTTGAAGGGTAGCCCGCCCGCGTTGATGCCGCTTGATGCAGGTCAATCGTCGGCCGGAAGCGCGCTTGACGCAGCGCAATGTGGCTTCCCCCGCGTCCTGATAGACATTAGGCCCCAGCCGGGGAGGTGGAGGTTTCTAATGCCTGAGCTTTCCGAGACTCGTGCCGCCGGCAGTGATCCGGTGGCGGTCGATATTTCAGAACGCGTTGCAAGCTCCAATAGACAAATGTTGGACGTGTTCTTTGGCGTCCAACGCATTGTGCTGGAAGAACTTGTTTTCGCCGGCAACGAGCTATTGGACCGGACACGCACCGAAACCCACCTGTTTATGGAGTTCATTTCAAAGACTGCCGGCGCACACTCCGTGAACGGCATTCAGACGATGCTGCAAGAGTGCGGTCAGCATCAGATCGAATTCCTACGGCGCGATTGCGAGCGACTTTTCAGACATGGTCAGCGAATGATTGATGCAAGCCTCAAGTTAGCGGCCGTGCGGGGACAGGCAGGACAGAATTGAACCGCTAGTGTGCCCATTCAACCAGAATTGAAGGAAAAGACGCTCGTGCAGCCGCCAGTCGTCTCGCTCCAAGCCGGTGCAGCCGCTTTACCTTCACCTCATCCCACAGAGTTCGTCAGCCCAAACGAGCCGGCGTTGGCCGAAGCTCAGCCGCGCGATCTTGATTCAAACGCGTCCGGCCATGAAGACCACGAATTGGACAAGGCGTTCAGTGCGACACTTGCGCGCCTGACGAACGGTATTTCGCCGGTCGCGCTATCGATGGCGTATCTCGATTGGGCTTCCCATCTCGCCGCAGCGCCCCAGCGTCAAATCGAAAACGTTCGTGATGCCATGCGTTCCAGCAACAAGCTGCTTCAGCGAGCACTCCATTATGCCGCTCCCGAGCGGAGACCCTGGGATTTGGTTAGGCCCAAGCCGACCGACCACAGGTTCATGAAGCCTGAATGGGAAACGGAACCATTCAATTTGCTCGCCCAAGCCTTCTTGCTGGGCGAGCAGTGGTGGCATAACGCGACAACGGGCGTTCGGGGTGTCGCGGCCGCGAACGAAGCGGTTGTCGAGTTTTCGGTGCGGCAGGTCCTTGACATGTTCGCCCCGTCTAACTTCCCATGGAGCAATCCCGAAGTCCTGCAGAAAGCGTTTCAGACCGGCGGTGAGAATTTCGTTTTTGGCTGGCAGAACTGGTGCAGTGACCTGCTGCAGCTGTTGGCCTCAAGTGCGCCGGGGACGGGAGAGCCGGAGTTCGTCGTCGGCAAGACCGTCGCAGTCTCGCCGGGCAAGGTAATCTATCGGAACGAACTGATCGAGCTCATTCAATACAGTCCGACGACCGAACAGGTGCGGCCAGAGCCGATCCTGATCGTGCCGGCGTGGATCATGAAATATTACATCCTCGACCTGTCGCCTCATAACTCGCTTGTGAAATATCTCACTGGGCAAGGTTTCACGGTGTTCATGATCTCCTGGCGTAATCCCGGTGCCGGGGATCGTGATATCGCTTTCGATGATTATAGGACACTTGGCGTCAAGGCGGCGCTTGACATGATCGGGCTTATCCTGCCCAGACGACGCGTCCACGCGCTAGGCTACTGCTTGGGCGGCACTTTGCTGGCGATCACGAGTGCCGCGATGGCGCGTGACGGTGACAATCGGCTCAGATCGATCACGCTCTTGGCTGCACAAACGGACTTTACCGAAGCCGGCGAGCTCACGCTGTTCATCAATGAAAGTCAGGTTGCCTTCTTGGAAGACATGATGTGGGAGCGCGGCTATCTGGACACTACACAAATGGCGGGCGCGTTCCAACTGCTTCGCTCCAACGATCTGGTCTGGTCGCGGGTGTCGCGAGATTATCTGATGGGCGAGCGGGTGCATCCGAGCGATCTCATGGCCTGGAATGCAGACGCGACCCGGCTGCCATACCGGATGCACTCGGAGTATCTGCGGAATTTGTTCCTGCACAACGATCTCGCCGAAGGTCGTTATGCGGTGGATGGTCGGCCGATCGCGCTGTCCGACATTCACACGCCGATGTTCGTGGTAGGGACCATCCGTGATCACGTGGCGCCGTGGAGGTCCGCCTACAAGATCCACTATGAGGTGGATGCGGACGTGACATTCATATTGACAAGCGGTGGGCACAACGCCGGTATTGTCGCGCCGCCGAGCGAATCCGGCCACTTCTATCAAGTAAGGACCAAGCTGGCGGACGCACCTTATCTCGGTCCGGATGAATGGCAGCGGACGACGCCTCGTGTCGAGGGAGCTTGGTGGCCCGAGTGGATCGGCTGGCTTAATGCCCGATCGGGCCAGCCTTGCGATCCGCCCTCCATGGGCGTCGCCGGTGTATCGGACGATTTACCCGAGGCACCGGGAGATTACGTACATACGTGACGAAGTCGCGCAAGCGGAGCGGCGTTGCTATCGTGGAAGCTGAGCTCGACACTGCGCAAGTGTCGTCTCCGCTGTTCCGGACGCATCGATGATCGGCCAATCAAGGGGGCCGACATCGTATTGTTCCTGCAGTTCGGCGATCTTCGGCGTCGCATCGGAGGCGTCGGCCCGACGCGCGCCGATGCGTGCCTGGCGCACCGCCAAATCCGCCACCAGAAAAAATCCGGAAAATGCAATCTTCATTTGCCGGGCCAAACCGGCCACCGATGTCCGTTCGTCCTCTCGAGCAAAGACCGCATCGACCACAACGGAAAAGCCCTGTGCCAGGACGCGGCCGGCGCGCTCTGTGAGAAGATCATAGACTCTCCGACTCGTGTCTGCTGAGTATGCCTCGGGCGGCAGACGATCCGTCTCGCGTGCACCGAATAGCTGCTTGCGAAGGACGTCAGTACGTAACACGATAGCACCTGGTGGGGGTGTAAGGGAGGGAGCAATTGCGCGCGCCAAGACGGACTTGCCAGTCCCTGAGAGCCCCCCAACAGCGATGAGAGCCGGGGCGGCCGGATGGATCAGACGCCGCGCGAGTTGGAAATAGCGCGTTGCTGCCTCGAGAATGCCGGCGTGGTCGGAGCCGGCTCGATCGAGCCGCGCGAGCAGAACCTCAGCTCGGATGGCCGACCGCATCGACATGAACAGCGGGAGCGCGGCGAGGCCGTCGAGATGATCGATTGGCGTGACCGCGAGATAACGATTGAGCAGGTGATTGGCGGCGGCCCGCTGATCGTACTGGACCAGGTCCATCAACGGAAAAGCAAGATCGTAGAGAACATCGATGGAGGCGATCCGCTCGTCAAATTCGATTGCGTCGAACAGGACAGGTTTATCTCCGACCAGGACGATGTTGGCCAAGTGAAGGTCGCCATGGCAGCGCCGGACGTAGCCCCGCCGGCCGCGATCTTCCAGCATGGGCTTCAGATGAGTGAATGTCGACTGTGACATCTCGGTCAGTTCGTCGATCTCGCTCGATGCGAACCAAGGAACGGCCTTAAATGCTTCGACATACGCTTGGATGATCGTTGGAATCGAAGCGATCCACGGTTCGGCGGGTCGCGGGACGGCTACGTCGTGCGACGCCGCGATCGCCTCGGCCGTGCGCTCGGCGAGCACAGAACTCACCTCTCCCTGCGCGGCGAGGTGGTCAAAAGTACAGTTTTCGTCGAAGCGAGTCATTTCCACGGCATATTCGACGGGCGTTCCGGGCCCACCGATCGAAAGCGAACCGTTCTCCGCCCGCATGATGCCGACCACGCGGCGATAAATCTCCGGAGCAAAGGGCTTGTTGATGCGAAGTTCGTCCTCACACGCGGCCTTACGTTTTTCCAAAGTGGAATAATCAAGAAATGGAAACCAAACGGCGCGTTTGATTTTGAGGGCGCGATCACCTTCCAGGAACACCGAAGCCGCATGTGTGTCGATACGATGGACATGGGGATGCCGTGCTGGATCGCCAAGAAAGGCTAGCACGGCCTCTTGCAACGCATTCGGAGATGACGACGGCATCATGCTATTCGTCCGGTACAAGAACGGCGGCACCCAGGATTTCACCGCGCTTCAACTTGGCTAGCACCTCATTTGCTTCCACGAGCGGATAGGGCGTGGTGTGGGTACGGACGCGAGCTTGGAAGGCTACTTTCAGGAAATCCAAACCGTCGTGGCGAGTCAGGTTGGCCACAGAGACGAGCTGTCGTTCTCCCCACAACAGCCGATAGGGGAAGCTGGGCAGGTCACTCATGTGGATGCCTGCACAAACCACGCGACCTCCCTTCCGGACCGCGCGCAGCGCGAGGGGAACCAGCTCTCCGGCAGGCGCATAGATAATGGCGGCGTCCAGTGGCTCATCCGGAAGTTCACCCGATGCGCCCGCCCATGTGGCGCCAAGCTCAAGGGCGAGATTCTGGGCGGCTTCGTCGCCCTTGCGGGTGAAGGCGTAGATTTGGCGGCCTTGCCAGCGCGCCACCTGAGTGACGATGTGGCCAGCCGCACCAAAGCCATAGATGCCAAGGCGATCCGCCTTGCCCGCCATCACGAGTGAGCGCCACCCGATCAGCCCGGCGCATAAAAGCGGAGCGATTGCGACATCGTTGTCGCCTTCGCCAAGCGGGAACGCGTAGCGCGCATCTGCAATCGTATGAGTGGCAAAGCCGCCGTCGCGCGTATAGCCGGTGAACAACGGACGATCACAGAGGTTTTCCATGCCGTCCCTGCAGAAACGGCAAACCCCGCACGTATGTCCCAGCCAGGGGACGCCAACTCGCTCGCCGAGCCGATGCGTCGTCACGCCTGGCCCGATCAGATCGACGCGTCCGACGATTTCATGCCCCAGCACGATCGGATATCTAATGTTGGGCAGTTCGTTATCCAACACATGCAAGTCGGTCCGACATACCCCACAGGCGTTGACCCTCACGCGGATCTCACCTGGGGCGGGGGTGGGATCTGCTCGATCCTCGAGTTGAAGAGGGCCGCCCTCTCTTCGTAGCACCATGGCACGCATGGATCGACCTCCAGGTGACTGGGATCCTCCAGTAGAATGACGGCCGCAATCTGCCTTTGACATCTGTCAAGGTACTAGGCGGAACCATGTCGATGATGACATGATGGCTCAAGGCGCCGCCAAACGGCTCGCGGCATTATGCATCGTTCACAAGCCCGAACACCATGCTGGATTATGATGTCGAGCCGGGAGGTGAACGGTTCGGGTTGTGAGTCGTTTCAAGAGCCAACACCAAACCCGCTTGGTTAATTGTCGGATGCTTCGCTCATGTCGACCTATCGCCTCAAAAATGTGCTGTCGCCGCGTTCGATCGCGTTGATTGGTGCAAGTCCGCGCCGAAATTCCGTCGGGCGAGCTATCCTCGAAAACATCAGGAAGTCCGGGTTCAAAGGCAACCTCGGGCTGGTCAATCCGCGTTATGGCGAAATCGCGGGCGTTACCGCGGCGCGGAGTCTCGATCAATTGGCGTTCGTTCCGGAATTGATCGTCATTACCGCACCTCGCGCATTTGTTTCAGAGTTGATCGACCAGGCAGGGGGGCTGGGAACTGCCGGAGCGCTGATCATCACTTCCGGACTCGGGCATGGTCCGGGTTCTTTGGCCGAGCAGGCGGAACGAGCCGCTCAAAAGCACGGCATGCGTCTTGTTGGGCCCAATTGCATGGGCATCATGATGCCGGACGTCGGCCTGAATGCAAGTTTCGCGGCGCACATGCCCTGCGCCGGCAGCCTCGCCCTGATATCACAATCGGGGGCGATTGCCGCGGGGATGGTGGATTGGGCGGCCCAGCGCGATGTCGGCTTTTCTGGCATCGTCTCGATCGGTGATCAACTCGATGTCGATGTCGCCGACTTGCTGGATTATTTCGCATTGGACGGCAAGACCCGCGCGATCCTGCTCTACATCGAATCCATCAACGACGCTCGGAAGTTCATGTCCGCGGCGCGGGCCGCCGCGAGGATCAAGCCGGTCGTGGTCGTCAAATCGGGCCGGGGCGTGCCGGGGGCGATGGCTGCCGCGACCCATACCGGTGCGCTTGCGGGGACGGATGCCGTTTATGATGCGGCCTTCCGACGGGCTGGCATTTTGCGCGTTTCCGACTTGCGCGAATTGTTCGATTGCGCGGAGACGTTGGGACGAGTCGAATCGCCGACGGGAAAGCGTCTCGCCATCCTTACCAACGGAGGAGGAATCGGGGTGCTTGCCGTCGATCGCCTTGTCGAACTCGGAGGAATTGCCGCAGTCGTTTCGTCTGAGAGCCTCGGGAAGCTCAATGCCGTGCTGCCGCCGACCTGGTCTGGATCGAATCCGGTCGACATCGTCGGTGACGCGGATGCTGCCCGTTACACTGCCGCTCTCGAGGTGTTGTTAGCCGATCAGAACAATGACGCTGTACTGGTCATGAATGTTCAGACTGCGATCGCGTCTGCCGAACAGATCGCGGTGACGATCACTGAATTGGTGAGCGGATACCGTAAGCAGCACCGACGCTGGGCGAAGCCGGTTCTCGCTGCCTGGATCGGCGCGGACCAGGCCATCGTGGAAACCCTGAGCAGCGCGTCGATCCCAAATTACCCGACGGAAGACGATGCCGTTCGTGGCTTCATGCATCTGGTTCGTCACCGGGAAGTCGTGGAGGCGCTCGCGGCGGTGCCTCCGGCTATGCCGGACTCCTTTGTCCCGGATATCGAGACCGCTCGCAGCATTATCTCCGCGGCATTGGCCGACGGAAGGACTTGGCTTGATCCGGTCGAAATCAAGCGGCTGCTCGGTGCCTACGACATTCCGATGGTCCAAACGTTCGCCGCGGCCGATGTTGATGCTGCGGTCGACTATGCGACGGAGTTATTTAGTCAAGGCGCGACAGTGGTATTGAAGGTCCTCTCTCGTGATATCGTGCACAAGTCCGATGTCGGCGGCGTGGTGCTCAATTTGACGACGCCGCAGGCGGTCCGCACGGCTGCGCTCGACATCATGGAGCGAGCCAAGAAGCTTCGCCCGGATGCGCGGATTTCGGGTGTGATCGTGCAGGCTATGGTGGTGCGCGCCAAGGCCCGTGAGCTGATCATGGGGCTTGCCGACGATCCCACCTTCGGCACGGTCGTTGTGTTTGGCCGTGGTGGAACCGCGGTCGAGATCATCAACGACAAGGCGTTGGCTTTGCCGCCGCTGGACCTGCACTTGGCGCGCGATCTGATCGAGCGTACCCGGGTCTCTCGGTTGCTGCGCAGCTATCGGGATGTTCCCGCGGTCAAGCCGGACGCGGTCGCATTGCTCTTGGTCAAGCTGGCTCAGCTGGCGGCCGATCTCCCGGACGTCCGCGAACTCGACATCAATCCGTTGTTGGCCGACGAGAGTGGTGTGTTGGCGGTCGATGCACGCGTAGTGATCGGCAAGGTGCAGCCGAAGTTCAAGGGATCTGGTCCATCGAATTTCGCTGTTCGGGCCTATCCGACCCAGTGGGAGCGTCACCTTCAGATCAAGGACGGCTGGCGGATTTTTGCTCGTCCCATTCGTCCGGAAGATGAGCCGCTGATCCACGAATTTCTGAAACACGTGACCGGTGAAGATCTGCGGTTGCGTTTCTTCGCCCCGATGAAGGAGTTCACCCACGAATTCATCGCGAGATTGACGCAGCTGGACTATGCCCGAGCGATGGCGTTCGTTGCCTTCGACGAAGCCACCCACGAATTGGTTGGGGTTGTGCGCATTCACTCCGACTCGATCTATGAGAGCGGTGAGTATGCGATCTTGCTTCGCTCGGATTTGAAGGGGAAAGGGCTCGGCTGGGCCCTGATGCAGCTGATCATCGAGTATGCAAAATCGGAAGGGCTCAAGATGATTTCGGGCGACGTGCTGCAGGAAAACATCATCATGCTCGATATGTGCCGTCAGCTCGGGTTCGAGGTGAAGCCGGATCCCATGGAGCACGATCTCTGTAACGTACGACTAAGGTTGTGACGTGATCTTCGCATGTCGTTTGGACGGGACGGGCAATCAGGGGTGGCTAGCGCCGCTGGAAGAGTGGCCTCTCAAAGTTCTTATGATGATGCCGATCAGCGGCACGAGCAGATGCGGTACAAGGACGTCCAAAGGATTGTTCAAGGCGCCAGCGACGTTGGACTGAAACGCTCGTGCCTCGAATTGTAACGCTTCGATCGAAGCTCCGTGAATTTCGTTGGCAAGCTCAAGCTCGCGTCCCGAAGGCGAGCGGGCGGCGAACGCAAGTAGGATTACCGCAATAGCGACGTCGATGGCACCTAAGACGGCAGCCGCTGTGATGGCAGACCAGATCTGGATCAGCCAGAAATACGCTGCTAGCTCGAACATCAGAAGCCCGAATACCGCAAGGAGAGCGGCAAGTGCTCGCAAGCCGAAGCCCCAGAGCAGGTGACGAAGGCGGATATCGGCGATGATCCTGTCCGTCCGCCAGAGGACGCGCAAATGATTGACGACGTTGTCCGTGTTCACCTAACTTCTCCTGAATAGCAGGCCAATGACCACGCCGAGTGCGAGAGCGGAGCCAAGTGATGCGATCGGATGTTGACTGACGAGCTTTTCGAGCTGAGCTTCCTCCTGCTCCAGTGCGTCGCTCAGCTCTTGGAATGTAGACTTCATCTGGGCGGCCACCGATCTCACCTCTTCGTCTGACTTTTCGCGAAGGGATGCTCCCCTTTTTGACAAGGCGTCAGCGAGGTCTTTCTTGAGGGCTTGCAGCTCATCTTTGATTGCGCTCGCATCGAACATTGGTCGCCGATCCCATTGCACCTGCTAATGCTAGGAGGTGTTGCGGTGCAGGGATTGATCTGGCTCAATCAGCGTCACTGGCAAGGCGGTTTGAGCTAGGTCAATTTTGGTGTTCGAAGGCACCTTAGGAAGGAAGAGGTCTCGCGGGCCTCAGGCGAGGGAAGGACATCGTTTTGGGTACCCAACCAGTATTGACGGCTGAGGCCGCAGGAAGCTTGCTCGAGCTTCGTCCGAGCGGCGCATGGACCGCCGCAAATGTCTCCGTGCTTGAACGCCTGACGAATTCGGTCGCGGCCGACACCGATCGTCCTGTGGCGGTCAAGATGGACCTGAAAGGCGTAAGCGAACTCGATACGCTCGGCGCTTGGCTCTTAGAGAAGCTGTCGCGGCGGCTCGGTTCAGTTGGACGCGGCGTCGAGATGGTAGGGATTGCCGACAATTACGTTGGCTTGATCGAGGAGGTCCGGCGGGTCAACCGGGAGCCCGTTGTGAGCCCGCCCAAGGCATCTCCTATAGCGGCCAAGCTTGATGATCTGGGGCGATCCAGCATCGGGGCGGTCAGCGAGTTTGCTGTGTTTCTCGAGATGCTGGGATCGCTGTTCCTGGCGACGGCGAACGTGCTGCGTCGTCCGCGCTCGCTGCGACTGACGTCGCTTGTGTATCAAATGTACCGGATCGGCTGGCAGGCGATCCCGATCATCATGCTGATCACATTTCTGATCGGCGCGATCATCGCCCAGCAGGGAATCTTCCATTTTCGCCGCTTCGGTGCCGAGTCCTATGTCGTCGACATGGTGGGGATTCTGGTTCTGCGAGAACTCGGGGTTCTAATCGTGGCGATCATGGTGGCAGGGCGCTCCGGCAGCGCTTACACGGCCGAGCTCGGCTCGATGAAGATGCGTGAGGAGATCGATGCATTGCTGACGATGGGCCTTGACCCTATCGAGGTGCTGATCCTGCCTCGTGTGGTCGCTTTGATCCTGACCCTTCCGATACTGACCTTCATCGGATCTATGGCAGCGCTTTACGGTGGAGGTCTTGTGGCGCAGTTCTATGGTGGCATGGCGCCGGCTATCTACATTGCCAGGCTTCATGATGCGATCTCTCTCACGCATTTCGAGGTCGGCATGTACAAGGCGCCGTTCATGGCTCTTGTCATCGGCATCGTTGCATGCAGCGAGGGGTTGCGCGTCAAGGGCAGTGCCGAATCGCTCGGTCTGCAGACTACGACCTCGGTCGTAAAGTCGATCTTCTTGGTGATCGTGCTCGATGGCCTGTTTGCGGTCTTCTTCGCGTCCATCGGGATGTAGCCATGGAGCAGAGTGCAGTAGCCGTCGCCATTCACGTCAGCGATCTAGTGGTCGGCTTCGGACGGCAGATCGTTCTCGACCATCTTTCACTCGATGTGCGTAAGGGGGAAATCCTCGGTCTGGTCGGTGCGTCGGGCGGAGGCAAATCGGTGTTGATGCGTACGATCATCGGTCTGATCCCACGCCGAAGCGGAACGATCGAAGTGATGGGAATCCCTGTCGGCGCTGCTGCGCGGCAGAACAGGGAAGATGTTGCGGGACGTTGGGGCATTCTCTTTCAGCAGGGAGCGTTGTTTTCATCGCTCACCGTCAGGCAAAATATCCAATTCCCGCTGCGGGAAAGTCTTCAAATGTCGCAGTCATTGATGGATGAGATCGCAACGGCGAAGCTCGAGATGGTTGGCCTGACCCCGGAGGACGGCGAAAAATTTCCAGCTGAACTCTCGGGCGGTATGACCAAGCGTGTTGCACTGGCGCGCGCGCTCGCCCTCGATCCCGCAATCGTGTTCCTTGATGAGCCGACATCGGGCCTCGATCCTATTTCGGCGGGCGATTTTGATGCGCTGATAAAGACGCTGCAGAAAACTCTGGGATTGACGGTTTTCATGGTCACCCATGATCTTGCGAGCCTGAACGTCGTCTGCGATCGAGTCGCGGCGCTTGCGGATGGCAAAATCGTTGCGGTCGGGCCGATGCGCGAGCTGTTGCTTTCAGAGCATCCCTGGGTGAAGGCCTATTTTCACGGCAAGCGTTCCCAGATGCTGCAACCGAAAGTGAGTTGAGAGATGGAAACCCGCGCTCCCTTTGCCGTGATTGGCGCTTTCGTTCTTGCCGCTATTGTCGCCGTTTTTGGCTTCGTCTATTGGCTCAACAACACCGGCGGACTGGGGCCTCGGACCAGCTATCATGTGCAATTCGAGGGCTCGGTCCCAGGATTGCTCGTCGGTGCCGCCGTTCTCTTCAATGGGATCCGCGTCGGAGAGGTTACCCAGTTGGGGCTCGCACCGGAGGACCCACGCCGTGTCAACGCCACGATCTCTGTAGCTTCTGCGACGCCGGTCCGGGCGGACACCAAAGTCGGTCTCGAATTCCAGGGCTTGACAGGCGTTCCGGTGATCGCCCTGGAGGGCGGTACGCTCGTAACGGTGTCCGGTCCAATCCCGACCTTGATCGCAGAGCCAGGAGCTGGCCAGAGTATGACGCAGGCTGCGAGGGATGCGTTGCGCCGGGTCGACGCCGTGCTCGCTGAAAATGCCGGACCGTTGAAGGACACCATCGGGAATTTCAAAACGTTCTCGGATGGGCTGGCGCGCAATACCGGGAAACTCGATGGTATCGTCGCCGGGCTTGAGAAGCTGACCGGAGGTGGCACACCAGCCCAGAAGGTGACCTATGATCTGCAGGCGCCGAGTGATCTTGGGCGTCCTACCAAGATATGGAAAGGCCAGCTGGCGATCCCGGAACCCACGGCCGTTGCCATGCTGCAGACGCAGCGCATGCTGTTCTTCCCGGCTAAAGATTATCCGGCCTTTGCCGAGTTTCTCTGGGCTGACAGCATTCCAAAGCTGTTGCAGGCACGGCTGATCGATAGTTTTGAGAACTTCGACGTCGCGCACGCGCCGCTCCGGAGTACCGACGTCGGCCAGCCGGATTATCAGCTCTTGATTGATGTCCGACGCTTCCGGATCTCGACCGAGCTCGAGCCCGTCGCCGAAATCGGCGTATCCGCACGACTGGTCGACAAGAATGGAAAGGTGATCGCTTCGCGGTTGTTCGAGCAAAGCCAAAAAGTCGGCGAGCTCGATCCGGCGGCGGCCGTTTCCGGCTTTGACGGCGCGTTTGGCCGTCTCGCCAAGGATGTTATCGCGTGGACGACACAGGCGCTTTAGACCGGACTTGCTCGGGGGCTAGCGCTTTGCTTCCGAAGCCCGCATCATGAGACGGCAGCGAGGGCGCTTCGTACTCCTCGCTGTTATTCGAGGGTCTTCAGATAGGACAGCAAGTCGTGAATCTGCTCCGGTGCGAGCCTAAATTGCGGCATCACAGGGTGACCGGTCACAATTCCTTCCGCCAAGGCCTCGCTGAGCGATTCGACAGGGTAGCGTTGGTGTAGCGTGCGGAAGGGCGGCGCGGGTTTGAGGGGGCTGTCGCCCGTCCTGCCGATCGCGTGACATCTTGCGCAATGGGCTTGCGCATAGGTCCGTCCGCGTTGCTCCGCGGTGTGGGCAGCCAGAGCCGGAGACAGTAGGGCAAGGGTCAGAAGAATCTGACACGAGGTGAGGCGCAGCATTCGCAATCCGTTGGCGGCAGGGTCGCCTCAACTCAAGATATTGGGCCCAACGCGAGGCGATTTGATTTGCATCAACTGCCGAGCGGATGATCGGTTAGAATGCCGCAAACGTTGGTGGCTCGGCCGTTCGGAGCAATGCATGAAGATGTCCCTGGTTGCGGTCGACCCGAATGGGCAGGCCTGTACCGACTGCGCTGTGCGGCAATTCAGCCTCTGTGCGTCGCTGGACAAGGTGGAGATGCGGGAGTTCGAACAACTGAGCCGACGGGTTCAGTTCGCGAGCTGTGAGACCGTATTTACGCAGGAAGATACGACGTCATATTTCTACAATGTGCTTGACGGAGTGGTACGACTTTACAAGCTTCTGCCCGACGGGCGAAGGCAGATCGTTGGGTTCGCCCTTCCCGGCGACTTCGTAGGCATGACGACCGAGCAGCGACACTGCTTTTCGGCGGATGCAATCGGTCCGGTAACAGTCTGCCAGTTCGCCAAGACACCGTTCGCGCGTTTTGCGGACGACAAGCCGAACTTGTTGCGGCGCATGAACGATCTGACCGTCCAGGAGCTGAATCAAGCCCGTGACCACATGGTTTTGCTTGGACGTCGTTCGGCAGAGGAGAAGGTCGCCATCTTCCTCGTGGGCTGGCGGGATCGTCTCGCCGAACTCAGGGGGATATCGGATATCGTTCCCTTGCCAATGAGCCGGCAGGACATCGCAGATTACCTCGGCCTGACGATCGAAACGGTGAGCCGGACGTTCACCAAGCTCGAGAGAGAAGGGATCATCGAGATCGTGCCAGGAGGCGTCTGCCTGCGCGATCCTGCCCGCGCCGAAGCGCTCGCCGCGGCCTGATCGGGCGGGGGACGGCTGGCTCCGGTTTGATCCGGATCAAAGACCTAAGCGGCTGTCGAAAGGACAATGCTCCAAACTCAAGGGGAGGGAGAGGCATGCCTTTCGACGCTTTGGTGGTCAGTCTGGCCGTATTGGCCGTGTTCGTGGCGTTCGCTGCTGTGCTGGCCTGGGCCGATTCGCAGACCAGCCCGCTGAAGTTGAAGAAGGATATCTCAGGTCGGAAATAGGCGCTCGTAGCGCGCATCTGAGATGGTGCAGGACTGCCCTGGCCGGGCATCAGCCGCCTAAGGAGGCCTTCGCAGCCTGCGGAGCAGCATCGACATTGTCGAGAAGACATCTTATAGGTGTCTGGCATATTGCTTACTACTTTGGTCTCGGCTGTACTGTGGCGGATTCCCTGTGCCGATCTGTCGTATTCCGAAGCGGTACGAAAGGCGGAACGAACAGGCACTCTTGCTGGCCTGAGAGTTTCGGCTTCCTCCCGCTTGTTCGATGGCTGTTGGCGTGACCAAATCGTCCTGTCTTGCGTCCTTGGGTCAGCACCCCGCCAGCGTCACGGTAATATCTTCCGGTCGGCGATCCGATGCTGGAGGAACGGCGTGATTGACGAAAAGAAGGGGGTCTCTCGGCCTTCTGCAAGCGGCAAACTCTCTGTGCTCCGCCAGCATCCGATTTTTCGTGACCTGGAGGCCGATGCGCTTGACCAGCTTTGTCGGTACGCCAAGCCCACCACGCTGAGGCGCGGTGCCGCGATCTTTTCCAAAGGCGATTCGGGCAACAGCCTCTATGCGGTCATCAGCGGCACCGTCAAGATCAGCGTGTCGTCGCCGGACGGCCGGAACGCAATCCTGAACCTGATCAGCGCGGGTGAACTGTTCGGTGAGGTCGCCGTGCTCGATGGCGGGGAGCGGACCGCCGATGCGACGGCCAACACCAATTGCGAGATCTTTGTCATTGATCGCCGCGATTTTTTGCCGTTCGTGAGAAGCCAGCCTGCACTCGCCATGAAGTTCATTGAGCTCTTGTGCGATCGATTGCGCTGGACCAGCGATCAGGTCGAGCAGCTCATTCTGCAGGATTTGCCTCGTCGTCTCGCAAGCGCCCTGCTTGGCCTGACCGAGAAGCGCAAGCTCGAACCTGGCAGCCGGACCATTGCGATCACCCAGCAGGAAATCAGCGAAATGGTCGGCATGACCCGGGAAAGTATCAACAAGCAGCTGCGCGCTTGGGCAGCCCGCAACTGGGTCCGGCTCGAGCATGGCGCCATCGTCCTCTTGAATCCGGAGCCGCTCCGGGCCTTGGCCGAGGCCGGTTCAGAGCACGAAGCGTAAGCGCGGACTATTACAAATAGCCCGCGCCGGCTTCCAGTGCGAAGCGGCCGGGATCGCCCTCCCAGACGATGCGGGCGTGCTCCAATACATAGACCCGATCCGCATGCGGAAGTGCGAAGGTGACGTTCTGTTCTCCCAAGACGACTGTGATCGGGGTCGTCTGTCGCAGCTTTTCCAGAGCCTTGGAGAGTTGCTCGAGGATGACGGGCGCAAGCCCGAGCGTCGGTTCGTCGAGGATCAGGACCTTGGGCTGCATCATCAGTGCGCGGCCGATGGCCAGCATTTGCTGCTCGCCTCCAGAAAGCGTCTGTGCAAGCTGGCTTTGTCGATCCTTCAAAATCGGAAATAGCTCGAATAGCCAACTCAGCTGCTGAGCCCGCTCTTGATCTGAAAGATGCTGGCCTCCGAGATCGAGATTTTCGCGCACGGTCATTTCGCCGAACAGCTCGCGCGATTCCGGGCATTGCACGATGCCCTCGCGCGCGATCCGCGCCGGGCTGATCCCGCGCAACGGGGCGCCGTCACGAATGACGTCGCCGCTATAGGGCAGGAAGCCAGAGATGGCGTTGAACAGCGTGGTCTTTCCGGCGCCGTTGAGACCGACAATGGAAACGAATTCGCCATGATGGACGTGGATCGAGACATCGTCCAGGGCCTGGGCCTTGCCATAGACGACACTGAGATTCTTCACCTCCAATGCTGGGACCTTGTCCTTGAAGCTGACCTCGGGGCGCGCTGACGTTTCGATCGCGCCACCTAGATAAACCCGGCGGACCGTTTCGTTACGCATGACATCCTCGGCGCGCCCGAAGGCGATCTCTTCCCCAAGATACATCGCGAGCACTTGGTCAACCAGCGCTGCCACGCTCTTTACATTGTGGTCGACCAGCAGCACCGCGCGGCCCTCGTCGCGAAAACTACGAATCAAAGCCGAGAAGGTGCCGACCTCAGCCATCGTGAGGCCAGCGAACGGCTCATCCACGAGCACGACTTTGGGCTCGCGCGCGATCGCTTTCGCGAGTTCAAGACGTCGAAGGTCGGCAAAGGGCAACGTCGGCGGGCGCCGGTTCATGACCGCGCCAAGACCGACGCGGTCCGCGATCCACTTGGCCCGTTCGGTCAGTTGCTTGTCCGGAAACAGCATCAAGAGGCTGTCCGGCAGCAGCGCAACCAATATGTTTTCCAGAACGGTCTGTCGGTTCAGCGGTCGCGAATGCTGGAACACCATGCCGAAGCCTTTTCGCGCGATCTTGTGCGCCGGCAAACCCGCGACGTTCTCTCCTTGGAAAATGACCTCACCGGCGGTCGGCCGTTCGATCCCCATGATCGATTTCATTGCCGTCGACTTGCCGGAGCCGTTCGGCCCGATCAGCCCCAGGATCTGTCCGGCATGCAGATCGAAATTGAGGTTCTTCACCGCGGTCAATCCGCCATAGCGCTTCACGAGGCCGCGTACCTGAAGGGGCGCCGTCGAAGTTGTGCCTGCATCCGTCACGAGCGCGCCTCCCGAGACAGGGCCGCGCCGAGGAAGCCGCCCGGGAAGAACAGGACGACCAGCAGCGCCACGAAAGACACGATAAAGGTTGCGAGCTCTCCTGTTGGTCGCAGAAACTCGCCGGCGACGATCAGGAAGATTGCCCCGAGCGCGGCTCCCAGAACGGTCCGTCGGCCGCCAAGCACTGCGGCGACAATCACGTTGACGCCGACGGCGACGTCGACCACGGTTCCGACCGAGGCGGTGCCGAAGTAGAACACCAAAAGCGCACCTGATAGGCCGGAAAAGAACGCGCTGACGATAAAGGCGAACAGCTTGTGCTTCACGATATTGAAGCCGAGCGCGCCCGCCTGAACAGGGTCTTGTCCACTGGCCTGCAGCACCAGGCCGAGCGGCGATTGCGACAGTCCATAGAGGATCGCCGCGCTGATCGTCATGAATCCGAGAGCGATCCAGTAATTGGCATTGGCACTGATGGTAATGACGTCGGGGATCGTCAAGCCGATCTCACCGCCGGTAAGGTCGGCGAACACTACGACAAAATTCTGCAGCATCAGCACGGCAACCAGGGTCGTTAGGCCGAAATAGGGACCGCGGACTCGCAGCGCCGGCAGCGCCAGGACAAATCCCGCGATGACCGATGCGATGGCTCCCAGCACGATACACACGTAAACCGACCAGCCATATTGGTTGTTGACGATGCCGGCAGTATAGGCGCCGACGCCGATCAGGAAAGTCGGGCCGAAATTGACCTCGCCGGCGAAGCCGAACAGCAGATCCCAAGCCATCGCGAAAACACCGAAGTAATAAGCGACGGTCAGCAGGCCAAGTACGTAGCCGGAGACGTAGAGCGGCAAGGTTGCTGCGACGAGAACGACGACGAGCGAGATCACGAACAGGCGTGATGTGAAGAATCCCGACATGCTCATCGTCTCCCGAGCAGGCCTTGCGGCCGGATATACATCACGAAAACGAGGAGCAGCAGAGCAGGGATGGTGCGGTAAGCGGGCGAGACCAGGTAGGCCGTCAAGGTCTCGAGATAACCCACGACGAAAGCGGCGATCAAGGATCCCGATACGCTGCCGAGCCCACCCAGCACCACGATCGAAAAGGCGCTCGCCGTCAACGGACCGACGCTATAGGAACTGACGCCAAGAAACATCCCCAGCAGCACGCCGGCGATGCCGGCCAGCACACCATAGATCGCCCAGACCACGATATAGATGTTGGTCAGTTCGAGACCGAGCAGCGTCACGCCGCGCGGATTCATGGACGCCGCGAGCACAGCCTTTCCCGTGCGGGTCCGATTCACCAACGCCCAGAGTAGCGCGATGACCAGACAGCAGACGATGGCGGTGAAGATCTCATTGCTGGGTGTTCGTACGCCCAAGATATCGACCACGCCCTCGACGATCGGCAACACGGTTTTGGCATTGTTCGTAAAGAAATAGGCAATCAGCTCCTGGATCATGATGCCCCAGAGCAGGGTCCCGGTCAGGACAAAGATCTCCTTCTCTTCATTCGGAATGCGCCGAGACCGCTGGATTGGTTGCACGACCGCAAAATAGGTGGCGAAGGCCGCGATCAGTGCGGCCAAGATGCCGATCAATGCGCCGGCGTAGGTGCGGGTATGAAGAATGCTCGCGGCGGCCCAGGCCGCCACGGCAGCGAGCACCATGATGGCGCCGTGGGACAGGTTAAGCACCCCGGATACACCGAAGATCAGGGTGAATCCGGTTGCGCCTAGCGCATAGAGCGCACTGACGGCAAAGCCGTCGATCAGGATCTGGAGTGCACGCATGGACCTGGGCTGAGACAGCAGAGCTGTCTTCAAGAGGAGAGGCAAAAATGTCCCGCCCCGATCGGAGCGGGATAGCGCTGGATATCAGTTCGAGGTGACCTTGATGAAGCTCGGGAACTTCATGGGTGACTTCGCGATCTCCTTGGGCCAGACCGCAACCTGCTGTCCGTCCTGCCACTGCAGCATCAGCCCGGTGATCAAGCCTTTGCCGTATTTGATCGAATGCGTGAACGGATCATCCTTGCCGTAGAATTGCACGCGGCCGATCGTCCCCTCCCAGTCGGTCTTCTCCAGCGCTTCGACCATTTTGTCGGCATCAGTCGAGCCCGCCCGCTTGACCGCGTCGGCAATGTAGTAGACCTCGTCATAGGCCGTGTAACCGGCGTAAGAAGGGTAGTTGCCGTATTTGGCCTTGAAGCCCTCCGAGAAGGGAACGGACTTCGGGGTGACGGCCACGCCGGTGCCGGAAACACCCTGATAGAGCACGCCGTTGGCGGCATCATTGGTGTCCTTGCCGAAGGTAGAGTTGGTCGCCTGCGAGCTGATTCCGAACATCGGGATCGGCACCTGCTGATTCTTCCACTGCACGGTGGGTTGGACGCCGACGTGAGAGATGCCGGTGATGATCACGTCCGGCTTGGCCGCTTCGATCTTATTGAAGATCGGCGTGAAGTCGGTGGTGTCAGGCGAGAAGCGGATGTGGTCGAGGACCTTCAGCCCGATCTTCGGTAGACATTCCTCGTAGCCAACGTCGAGCGGCTTGGTCCAGGCGGCGTCCTCGCTCATGATGACGGCCGACGTCATGTGCTTGCCGTCGACCAGGAGTTCCTTGGCCGCGTCGCAAACGGACTGCGCGAGTGCCGCAGACGTCAGGTACCCATGAAAGGTATATTTGTTTTTCTCGTAGTCCGCATGCACGCTCTTGCTGATCTCGTTCGATGCCGCGCCCGGCGTAATGAACGGCGTTTTCAGCCGGGACGCCCAGGGCTCAAGCGCCAGCACCACCTCGCTGATATAGCTTGCGATGACGATATTGACCTTGTCTTCGTTGACCGCGCGCTGGAACGCGCGAACCGAATCGGCGGAGGAGGAGTGATTGTCATAAGTGACGATCTCGATCTTCCGCCCATCGACACCGCCCTTGGCGTTGATCTCATCGGCCGCCATCTGCGCCGCCTGCGGGATGGACGCGCCGGCGATGGCCTGCGCTTCTGCGATCACGCCGATTTTAAGCGCATCGGCTGCCCTGGCAGGGCTCAAGGCCGCGCCCAGAAAACCAGCTGCACTCAGCGCGAGCAAGCCGCACCCCGACCACGATAATGCAATGCGGGAAACCTTCGTCATATTTCTCTCCCTGGAATTTCACTTGTTTTTCTTCATTGTAGCGCCGCTTGCGAGATCAGCAAGCGTCACGGAAATTGCCGCAGCGCAACCGACCTCGGCCGTGAGCAGAACTTAACCCCCGATAATCTATGGCCGCGAGGCCCTGCTGCTGATCAACGTGTCGGATCTTCGGATGGATGGCGGGCGGGCCGGTTCGCACATCGTTCTGCAACGGCCCGACGTGTCGATCGGTCTGCGGGCCATCGAACCGCCCTAAGCTCTATCGGCACCACTGCCCCTCGCGTGCGTTCGGCGCCGGCCGTCAGCGTTTTGTTTCAGGCAGTATCGGGAGCGACACTAAGGCCGAGACGATGCTGCCAGCAAGGCGCCCGCAACATGGTCGCGATATCTTGAGCCACAGTGTCAGTGCAGCACCTGCCGCGGCAGCCACAGCGATATCTGAGGGATGTAGGTCACCGCCATCAGCACCAGGAACATCACGGCGTAAAATGGCCAGATCCGGCGCATGACCTGCTCGATGCTCACCTTGCCGACGGCACAGCCGACGAACAGGATGGCTCCGACAGGCGGGTGACACAGGCCAATCCCGAGGTTCAGCAGCATGATCATTCCGAAATGAACCGGATCGACGCCGAAATTTTGCATCACCGGAAGCAGAATCGGCGTGGCGATCAAGATCGATGGCGCCATGTCGACCAAAGTGCCGAGCAGCAGCAGGAGAATGTTGATCAGGAACAGGATCACATATTTGTTGCTCGAAATCGACAGGAAGAACTGCGTCATCTTCGCCGGCATCTGGGTGAGCGCCATGATGTAGCCGACGGCGGAGGCACAGGCGATCAGGGTCATGACCATCGCGATGGTGCGTAGGGTCCGGTGGAGCAGAACCGGTAGATCGCGCCAGCGGTAATCGCGATAGATGAACATCGTGACAAAGAAAGCCCAGAGACAGGCAACCGCGCCGGCCTCGATCGCGGTGAAGACGCCCCCGAGGATGCCGCCAAGAATGATGACCAGAGTGATCAACCCCCAGGCGGCGTCGATCGTGATCCTGATCGCATCCTTTGTGGCCACCACATGCCCGGTCGGATGACGCTCGCGGTAGGCGATCACGAGGCAGAGCAGGATCAGCGAGAAGCCGAGCAGCAGCCCCGGAAAGACGCCTGCCACGAACAGCGCGCTAATCGAGATCGTGCCGCCGGTTGCGAGTGAATAGAGCACGGCGTTGTGGCTTGGCGGCACAAGCAGCGCCTGCACGGACGAACTGATGGTGAGATTGGTGGCAAACACCCGCGGATAGCCGGAGCGCTCCATCTGAGGAATCATCACCGAGCCGATCGCAGACGTATCTGCCACCGCAGATCCGGAAATGCCGCTCAGGAATGTGGTCGCAAGCACGTTCACGATCGACAATCCGCCGCGAAGTCGCGTTAATCCGACCAGCACGTCGGCGAACGCGACCAGCCGCCGTGCCATGCCGCCTTCCGCCATGATGGCGCCTGCCAGCACGAAGAACGGAATTGTCAGCATGGCGACCTTGCTGACGCCATCGGAGACCTTCAGCATCACCGCTTCGAGCGGAATGCCGATCCAGAGCGCGCCGACGATGGCCGCAAGCGCGAGCGAATACGCAATGGGCATTCCGATCAAGAAGCAGACCAGCATCGTCGCGAGCAGGATGAAAATATCCATGGATCTCTCTCTGCGGACCTAATCGAAGGACGCGCGATCGCTATGGGGGATCGGATCGGGCGGAATGCCGATGAATATCCGCTCGATGATGAAGAAGAGCAGGCAGAGCCCTCCGATCGGGATAGGCAGATAGGTCACGCCGACCGAGAGGAACGGGAAGTCGGCGATGGTGTTCTGCCAGGTGACCTCGACGAGCCGCTCGCCCCAGACGATCATGAAGATCGCAATGAGGGCCATCAGTAGTTGCACGATGACGTCGAGACCCCGACGCCAAGGCGTCGGCAGCTGATCGGCAAAGTAGGACAGGCTCATATGCAGATTGAGCCTGTAGCCCGCCGCCGCGCCGATGAAAGTCAACAGGATCGTCAGCAACACGGCCAAAGGCTCCGGCCATGACGCGGCGCTGTTCAGAACGTAGCGGGTGAAAACCGCATACGGGATGACAGCCGAGATCAGCACCAATGCCGTGGCACCGACGATCACGCAGGCGAGATAAAGTGCATCCATTGCCCGCCGATATAGAGCGGCCATAGCTCGTTCTCCTTGTTTGTCTTTTTGGCAAACAATGCCCGCGTTGCCTTACGCGATCGCCTGGATGCGCTTGATCATCTCCTGATATTTGGGACCATATTTGTCCCACACCGGCTTCACCGCGGCCTGAAACGGCGCCTTGTCCGGGATCTCGTTGATCTCGCAGCCGGCGGCCTTGGCCTTCTCCATGGCCTGACGCTCATAGGCCTTCCATAATTCGCGCTCTTCCATCTGGGCCTCGCGGGCGAATTTTTTGATCAGGGTCTGATCGTCGGGGGAGAGCGAGGTCCACGCTCTCTTGGAGAAGACGAGCACTTCTGGAATGACGAGATGCTCGGTGAGCGAGTAATACTTCGCCGCCGTATAGTGGTTGGAGAAGACATAGCTGGGCGGGTTGTTCTCGGCGCCATCGATGACGCCGGTCTGCAATGCGCTGAAGACCTGATCGTATCCCATGGCTATGCCATTGCCGCCGAGGGCATTCATCATGTCGATGAAGATCGGATTGCCGATCACGCGGATCTTCAGTCCTTTGATATCCTCGATCGATTTGATCGGCCGCTTGGTGTTGTAGATGCTCCGCGCGCCCGAATTCATCCAGCACAGCGCCACGAGATTTGCGCTCGGATTGGCGCTGATCCGGTCGAGAAGATCCTGTCCGACCGGGCCGTCCATCATCTTCTCGGAATGTTCGATGCTCTTGAACAGGAAGGGCATGTTGACGACGTTGATCTCGTCGACGATGGGGCCGAGCGCGCCCGCACTGACGCGTAACATCTGGATCGCGCCGATCTGGGTTTGCTCGATGGTCTCCTTCTCGCCGCCGAGTTGAGCGGACGGATACATTTGGATCGACAGACGGCCGTTGGTCGCGGCTGCCAGCTTCTTTCCGAGATTTTCTGTTGCGGCGACGGTGGGATAGCCGGGAGGCTGCACGTCGGAGGTCTTGAGAATCGCCTTGGACTGCGCCAGCGCGGATGAAAGTGGGGGGAGCGTGGCTGCAGTGGTCAGTCCAACGCTCAGCTTGATGAAGTCGCGTCGTTTCATGGCGTCCCTCCCAGGACTATGGTGTTTGAGCCGCAATCATTGGATTCGCGGTTCTCGGCACGTGAGACTTACGTCGATCGGTCGAAAAACTCCGGATTGACCGTCTGGATGGCGGAAATATCTCCGAGCAGACGATCCAGATGGCGCGCCATCGCAAGCTGAGCGGCGTTCGGGTGGCGAGCTTCTATTGCGGTCAGGATCGGCTCATGTTCCGCAATCACCTCGGTCATGCGGCCTGCCTGAGGCAGCGTAAGCCTGCGATAGCGATCGACATGGACTTTGACCTGCTGGATCAGGGTCCAGATTCCGGGGTAGCCGGCGATCTCTGCAATGGCCGCATGAAAGAGTTCATCTGCCTGGTGGAATGCTTCGCGATCTCTCGCTGTGTCGGCCTCGCGCTGTCGCTCGAGGATCGCATGCAGGTTCAACAACTGACTCGAGGTCACGCGTTCGGCAGCCATCCGCGCAGTGGTTTCCTCCAGCGCTTTCCGAATGATGATGGCCTCCGGCAGCGCCGCGATCGGAATGCGTGAGACAAAAATGCCGGATTGTGGGAAGATTTCGACGAGTCCCTCGTCCGCAAGCTTCAGGATCGCCTCGCGAACGGGGGTTCGGCTGACGCCATAGGCCGTCGCGATCTGGGATTCCGAGATGATCTCGCCCGGGCGGCGGGCAAGCGAAACCAATTCTGCCCTCAGATCGGAGTAGATCTGGGACGATGCCCTCGTTCCCCGCGGCCGCTCGTTGCGGCGCACGCGGGCGGATATCGGTCGTGGGGCAGGGGCCAATTTCCTTGGCGCTCGGGCGATCATGTGCGTTTCCTCAATTGATATATTAGTATATGAATTTCGCTTGGCAACGAAAATCACCACCCTTGCGGGCTGGAGGGAATGGGAGCCGACGGCTGCGGGCTGTTCGATTTCTGGGAGAATCGAGTCGTGCTTGGCGCTATGTGCACCGTCGGCTCCAGTCTCGGGAAGCCTTGCTCGACGGGAGGCCATGCTCGATGTCCGCTCTGCGCGTCGACCGAGGCTTGTGCAGCTTGCCTCTGGCACCACGAAATGTGTGATCGGCAGCGCGTTGGGCGTTGAGGTGGCCGGAGAGCGCTCGACCAGTTCGCCGACTTGGACGCTGCGACGCAATGATCGATGTACGCTCCCGCGCTACATGTCCTCGTTCGAGGTTCCGAGTCGTAGGCGCGACGACGCCTGCGTTTTGTTCATGCGAGTGCCTCGCGAATGCACTCGGTCGAGACGAAATTCGGTGTTAACAATCACGGCATGAACCAGCAGCCTCGCATTCAGATCCGTCATTCGACCTGTCCGCATGATTGTCCGTCGGCCTGTGCACTCGACGTCGAGGTGCTCGATCGGAACACGATCGGTCGGGTGCGCGGTTCGAAGCGGCAGACCTATACGGCCGGTGTCGTCTGCGCCAAGGTTGCGCGATATGCCGAGCGCATCCACCATCCCGAGCGGCTGATGCATCCGCTGCGGCGCACTGGTCCGAAGGGCTCCGGCCAGTTCGCGCGCATCTCCTGGGACGAGGCGTTGGACGAGATTGCAGCACGCTTTATCGGAGCTGAGCGCGGTTTCGGCGCGGAATCCGTATGGCCGTACTACTACGCCGGCACGATGGGCCTGGTCATGCGGCTCGGCATCAACCGTCTGACCCATGTGAAGAAGTATTCGCGCTTCTACTCGACGATCTGCGCCAATGTCGCACGCGTCGGCTTTGCCGTCGGCACCGGCAAGATCGCCGGCGTCGATCCGCGGGAGATGGGTGTCTCCGATCTGATCGTGATCTGGGGCACCAATCCCGTGAACACGCAGGTCAACGTCATGACCCATGCCTCTCGCGCCCGAAAGGAGCGCGGTGCGAAGATTGCGGCCGTCGACATCTACGACAACGACACGATGAAGCAGGCTGACATCAAGATCATTCTGCGTCCGGGCACCGATGGCGCCTTTGCCTGCGGCGTCATGCACGTACTATTTCGCGACGGTTATGCCGATCGCGCTTATATGGACCGTTACACCGACTGTCCGGCAGAACTCGAAGCGCATTTGAAGACGCGCACGCCGGAATGGGCCTCTTCCATTTGCGGTGTGCCGGTGGCGGAGATCGAGGCGTTTGCACGCGCGGTCGGCGAGACCAAGCGCACCTTCTTCCGGCTGGGCTATGGCTTCACCCGCAGCCGCAATGGAGCCACGCAGATGCATGCGGCGTCGTGCATCCCCGCGGTGACCGGTGCGTGGCAATATGAGGGCGGCGGCGCCTTCTTCAACAACGCCGCGCTTTGGCGATTCGACGAATCCATCATCGAAGGCCATGATGCGATCGATCACGGAACGCGCATTCTGGATCAGTCGCTGGTCGGGCGCATTCTGACCGGCGACAGCCAGGCGCTGTGCGGCGGTTCGCCGGTCAGGGCGATGCTGATCCAGAACACCAATCCGGTGACCGTCGCGCCCGAGCAGAACCTGGTGCGGCAGGGTTTTGCACGCGAAGACTTGTTCGTTGCGGTCCACGAGCAGTTCATGACCGAGACCGCGCAGATGGCCGACATCGTGCTGCCGGCGACGATGTTCATGGAGCACGACGATCTTTATTACGGCGGCGGCCATCAGCACATTTCGGTCGGTCCGAAGCTGATCGAGCCGCCCGGCGAGTGCCGCTCGAACCACGAAGTCTTACAGGGGCTGGCGCGGCGGCTCAGGGCCGTTCATCCTGGTTTTGAGATGACGCCGCGCGAATTGATCGACGTGACTCTGAAGAAGAGCGGACACGGCGATATCGCCGGGCTCGAAGCCGACATCTGGCGCGATCTGCAGCCGGATTTTCGCACCTCGCATTATCTCGACGGCTTCGCGCACAAGGACGGCAAGTTCCATTTCAGGGCGGATTGGACGCGCCCGCCCTTCGGCCGGATCATGGGCAACCCGGGACGGATGCCGTCGTTGCCGGACCAGTGGGCGGTGACCGAGGAGACCGATGCGGACCATCCGTTTAGGCTAGCGACCAGCCCGTCGCGCTCCTTCCTCAACACCACCTTCAACGAAACGCCGTCCTCGCAGGCGAGGGAAGGGGCGCCCTCGGTGATGATCCATCCGCTGGACGCGGCCGCGCTCGACATCGCCGACGGCGAGGCGGTGACGCTTGGCAACGCCCGGGGTGAGACCACGCTGACAGCGCGCCTGTTTGAGGGCGTACGACGCGGCGTGCTGATCGCAGAATCGATTCACCCCAATCGCGCTCATATCGGCGGCCGCGGCATCAATAGCCTTACGGGAGCCGATACGGTCGCCCCGATCGGCGGTGCGGCGTTCCACGACAACAAGGTCTGGCTGCGCAAGGCGGTGATTTAGCAAGGCTCGTCACTTCTAGTTCAAAAAAATAGTTTCTATTCAACGGCTTGGCTCGACTTCGTCCGGCGCCTGCGCGCTGAGCCGCGCTCATGCTAGGCGATCTTCTATTGCAGAAACAAATCTCTTGAGCGTTGCTCAATTTAGCGGTAAATAGATTTGAGCAGCGCTCAAATCTGGAGATTCCCACGATGCAAACCCGTGTCGTCCGCATCCCGCATCTTTTTGCAGCCGATACCCTCGCTCTGGTGAACGGTTTCAGCCGGATCGTGTCTCACATTGTGACGGCTCCGATCGAGCGGGTCGCCGAGGCCTGCGATGTCGCCGGTCTCATGGCCGCGCGGCGCGCCGACCGGCAGGCTGGCGCAGGGCTGTATCGAGCCGCGGCTCGGGACGGGCACCGATCCCGCCGCCGCGCTCGGTCGGGCTGCTTTCACTATCTGAGCCAACTGACCTGACAACTTCAAATCCATCTCTCATGCGCAAACAACCGGTTACCATGTCCCAACATCCCGCGCCCGCTGAGCAGTTCGCGGGCCGCGGCGAAGGCTTTCGCACACCGCTTCGTGGCATCGTCGAGCCCGGCTTGCTTGCGCGTCCGTCATCGAGCCCGGGCATTGTAAGCCCGGAAAGTCGTTCCTTTGATCATCAACGTTCACAGCATCCCGTTTCGCGGCGTCGCCCGCAGCACACCAGGAAATGACAATGATCAAGCAGCTGATGTCGTCGCGTCGCTTTGCCCCGTTGTTCTGGGCGCAGTTCTGCTCGGCGCTCAACGATAACGTCCTCAAGAATGCGCTCGTCATCATGCTGCTCTATGGCGCGGTCGCCGCGCATGGCGATGCGCTGGTCACGGTCGCGGGTGCGGTCTTCATCTTCCCCTTCTTCATCCTGTCCGGTCTCGGCGGCGAGCTTGCGGACAAATACGTCAAGGGCGTCGTGGCCCGCCGTTTGAAGTTCGCCGAGATCTTTGCTGCCGGCTTCGCGGCGCTCGGCTTCTTCATGCACTCGGTCCCGCTTCTGTTCGTCGCGCTCGGGATGTTCGGCATCATCGCCGCCCTGTTCGGGCCAGTGAAATACGCGATGTTGCCGGATCAGCTCACTGTCGGCGAACTGGCGACCGGCAACGCGCTGGTCGAGGGTGCAACCTTCCTCGCGATCCTGATCGGCACCATCGCCGGCGGCCAGCTGGTCTCCGGATCTTCGCATATGGGCTGGGTGTCGCTCGCGGTCATCGGCCTCGCGCTGATCTCGTGGGCCTCTGCCGCGCAGATCCCGCACACCGCGCCGTCCGCGCCCGAGTTGCGGGTCACCGCCAATCCGTGGACGTCGACCTCGCACCTCCTGAAGTCGCTCTATGCCGAGCCGCGGCTGTGGGACGGCATGGTGATCGTGTCCTGGTTTTGGCTTGCCGGCGCGGTCGTGCTGTCGCTGTTGCCAGCGCTGATCAAGGGTGTCGTCGGCGGCACGGAGGGCGTCGTCACGCTCTGCCTTGCGATCTTCGCGATCGGCATTGCGATCGGCTCGCTGTTTGCCGCCCAGCTCAGCCATGTCAGGCCGAACCTGGCGCTGGTGCCGATCGGCGCCATCATCATGGGCGCGCTCGGGCTCGACCTGTCCTGGGCCATCGGCACGACCGAAACCGCGAAGGACATCACGCCGCTCGCCTTCATCGGCTCCTGGGCCGGCCTGCGCATGGTGATCGACTTCGCGCTGTTCGCCTTCGGTGGCGGCCTGTTCGTGGTGCCGGCGTTCGCGGCCGTGCAGGCCTGGTCGGCACCCTCCGAACGCGCGCGGGTGATCGCTGCGGGCAATATCCTGCAGGCGGCGTTCATGGTGGTCGGCTCGCTGTTCGTCGCGGGTCTGCAGGCAGCGGGCCTCTCGATTGCCTGGATCTTTTTCGGATTGGCACTGGCCAGTTTCGGCTCGGTCTGGTTCGTGCTGAATAAATGGGGCAAGGAAGGCGTGCGCGATTTCGGCGCGCTGCTGTTCCGGACGCTGTTTCGCACGGAGGTGAGAGGCCTGGAAAACCTGCCGGCCGCGGGAACGCGCATGCTGATCGCGCCCAATCATGTCAGCCTGATCGACGGGCCGCTCTTGCACGCCATCCTGCCAATCGACGCCACCTTCGCGGTGGACACGGGCATTGCGCAGGCATGGTGGGCGAAGATCTTCCTGAAGATGGTCCGTCACATCACCATCGATCCGACCAAGCCGCTCGGCGCGCGCGATCTGATCAAGCTGGTTGCAGCGAGCGAGCCGGTGGTGATCTTTCCAGAGGGGCGCATCACCGTGTCCGGTTCGTTGATGAAGGTCTACGATGGCACCGCGATGATCGCCGACAAGGCGGATGCGGTGGTCGTGCCGGTGCGCATCGAGGGCGCGCAGCGCTCGCATCTCAGCTATCTCAAGCACGGCCAGATCAAGCGCTCCTGGTTCCCGAAGGTGACCGTTACGATCCTGCCGCCGGTGAAGCTCGAGGTCGACGAGGCTCTCAAAGGAAAGACCCGGCGCAATGCGGCAGGAGCTGCGCTGCAGGACGTCATGATCGATGCGATGGTCAAGAACGCGATGCTCGACCAGACGCTGTTCGAGGCGCTGGCGCATGCCTATCGCGACCGCGACACCGGCAAGGTGCTGATCCAGGATCCGCTCGGCACCAAGCTGACCTACCGCAAGCTGCTGCTCGGCGCCCAGGTGCTGAGCCGGAAGCTGGAACAGGGGACGATCGTCGGCGAAAATGTCGGCGTGCTGCTGCCGAACTCGGCGGGCGTTGCAGTCGTGTTCATGGCGCTGCAATCGATCGGCCGGGTGCCCGCGATGCTGAACTTTTCGGCGGGCCCCGTGAACGTGCTCGCCGCGATGAAGGCGGCGCAGGTGACGACGGTGCTGACCTCGCGCGCCTTCATCGAGAAGGGCAAGCTCGACAAGCTGATCGCCGCGATCGAAGGCCAGGCGCGGCTGGTCTATCTGGAGGACATCAGAGCTTCGGTCGGTCTCCTCGACAAGATCAAGGGTTTCGCCGACGGCATTCATCCGCGCGTCGCCCGCAATGCCAGCCATCCGGCCGTGGTCCTGTTCACCTCGGGCTCGGAGGGCACGCCGAAGGGCGTCGTGCTGTCCCACCGCAACATCCTGGCCAATGCGGCGCAGGCGCTCGCCCGCGTCGATGCCAACGCCACCGACCTCGTCTTCAACGTGCTGCCCGTGTTCCACTCTTTTGGCCTCACCGGCGGCATGATGATGCCCATCTTGGCGGGTATCCCGATCTATATGTACCCATCGCCGCTGCATTACCGGATCGTGCCCGAGCTGATCTATCAGACCGGCGCCACCATCCTGTTCGGCACCGACACGTTCCTGACCGGCTATGCGCGCTCGGCGCATTCCTACGATTTCCGCACGCTCCGGCTGGTGATCGCCGGCGCCGAGCCGGTCAAGGACCGCACCCGGCAGGTCTATATGGAGCGCTACGGCATTCGCGTGCTCGAAGGCTATGGTGTCACGGAGACCGCGCCGGTGCTGGCGATGAACACGCCGATGGCCAATCGCGTCGGCACCGTCGGCCGGCTGTCGCCGCTGATGGAATACCGGCTGGACAAGGTGCCGGGGATCGAGGAGGGCGGCCGACTGTCGGTGCGCGGTCCGAACGTGATGCTCGGTTACTTGCGCGCCGAAAATCCCGGCGTGCTGGAAGCTCTGCCCGAAGGCTGGCACGACACCGGCGACATCGTCACCATCGATGCGCAGGGCTTCATCACCATCAAGGGCCGCGCCAAGCGCTTTGCCAAGATCGCGGGCGAAATGGTGTCGCTGTCGGTGGTCGAGCAGATCGCTGCCACGGTGTGGCCGCAGGCGACCTCGGTCGCGGTGTCGATTCCCGATGAGCGCAAGGGCGAGCGCATCGTGCTGCTCACCACGGAGAAGCAAGCCGAGCGCAGCGCGATGCAACGCCAGGCCAAGGCGCAAGGCGCGCCCGAGCTCGCCGTTCCCGCAACTGTGATGGTGGTCGACAAGGTGCCGCTGCTTGGGAGCGGCAAGACCGACTATGTTGCGGCGAAGGCGCTCGCGGAGTCCGCTGCAGGCAGCGCTACGCCTGAGCCGGTGGAGCGGGAAGTCGCCTGATGGCATCAATGGCATCATTGCGCCGACGAGATCGACAGGAGAGCCCCTGCACCGCGGGGGTGGTCCTGCTGCATGGCATCGCCGGCCGCTCCTTGATGCTCCGACGGCTGGAAAGAGCGTTGCAGCGCGCGGGCTTTGCGACACTCAATCTGGATTATGAGAGTCGCAAGAAGCCGCTCGAAGAGCTCGCCGAGGACATCCATCCGGCGATCGCAGGCTTTGCGGCGAACCTGCGCGGGCCCGTTCATTTCGTCACCCATTCGATGGGCGGGCTGCTCGCGCGGGTCTACATCGCAAGGCACCGGCCGGCGCGGCTCGGCCGCGTGGTCATGCTCGGTACTCCGAATGGCGGCAGCGAGATCGCCGATCGTCTGAAGGACATCGCGCTCTATCGCAGATATTTCGGCCCCGCCGGCCTGCAGTTGCTGACCACCCAGCACGTGACCCTGGCCTCCTTGCCGCCGCTCGACTACGAGGTCGGCGTCATCGCCGGTAACCGTTTTCTCGATCCGATCTCGGCCTTGTTCCTGCTGCCCTGGCCGAATGACGGCCGGGTGTCGGTGGAGAGCTGCAAGCTCGCCGACATGGCCGACCACACCACGGTCAAGGCCTCCCATATGGGCCTGCTGCTGCACCCGGCCGCGCTCCGGCAGACGATCGCGTTCCTGCGCGACGGCCGGTTCGAACGCGGCCGCCCGACCTGGCGCGCCGGCCAGCGCGAGATCGGTCGGCCCGCGGCGACCTGGCGCAAGTTTTCCTTGCTCGATGTCGCTATCCGGCGACAATTCCGCTTCCGGATAGCAGCAGATAGGCAAGGCCATGACCGACACGCCAAGCGTGATCCTCGACAAGCGCGGACAGGCTCTCTGGATCACCATTAATCGTCCGGACAAGCGCAACGCGCTCAACGGCGAGGTGATCGCCGGGATCGCGCAAGGCTATCGCCAGGCCCATGACGATCCGGACGTCCGCATCATCGTCCTGACCGGCGCGGGCGAGAAGGCGTTCTGCGCCGGCGCCGATCTGCAGAACTCCGGTGCGGCGTTCGCGATGGATTTCTCCCGGCCCAATGTCGACTACGCCGACCTCTTGCGGCTGTCGCAGAATGCGACCAAGCCGGCGATCGCCCGGGTCGGCGGCGTCTGCATGGCCGGGGGCATGGGTCTTCTCTGCATGACCGACATGGCGGTGGCTGCCGACAACGTCGTCTTCGGCCTGCCCGAGGTGAAGGTCGGCGTGTTCCCGATGCAGGTCTTGAGCCTTTTGCAGCGGATCGCGCCGCCGCGCCTGATCAACGAATGGGCGCTGACCGGCGAGCCGTTCGATGCGAGGACCGCGCAGGCCGCGGGGCTGCTCAATTACGTCGTGCCTGCGGCTGAACTCGATGCCAAGGTCGAGTGGCTGATTTCCCGCATCGTCGACAAGTCGCCGACCGCGATCCGCCGCGGAAAATATGCCATGCGCGCGATCGCCGCGATGTCGTTCGACGAAGCGATCGCCTACACCGAAAGCCAGATCGCGCTGCTGGCGATGACCGAGGACGCCAGGGAAGGGTTGAAGGCCTTCGCCGAGAAGCGCAAGCCGGTGTGGACAGGGAAGTGAGAACATCACCATTGCGGGCGACGCGCAGCAATCGAGGCCGAGCAAATAATCTGGATTGTTCGTCGCTTCGCTCCTCGCGCTGACGAGCAATCAATGTTGCGATTTCAATTGTCAAACAGCCGAGCAGACGCACGTCCACGATCTCGCGACACAAATGTCCGAGCCGTGCTGGTCGTCATCGCCCTCTGAAATGAAGAGGGCGCAGGGAAGGCCGGGTATCCGCTGATACCCATGGCCCGCGTGCGAAAGAAAATGCACGCGGCGGTCACCACAGGTTTCAGCCGATGCTCCGGCCTTCCCTGCGCGATGGGCTTACGGCTTATACGTGATCTCCCTGGTGCGCCGGGCTTGTTGGCCACCATATCCGCGCGAAGCGAAGCTTCGTCGCGTCCGCGACAACGCGCGAGGCGCGTTGGGCGGGATACCAGCGTCGGGGTATCAGGACCACACGATTTCGCCGTCCGCCGTCGCATCAGTCGTCTTGCGCAAATGCGCCTGATGAAACGGCAGCCATCGCATCCCGGACCCAACACTCGTGACGATCGCGATGCGCCCCTCTTGAAAGGGCCGAGACGCAGGAGAATCTGCCGGTGATTTGCCCGACGACGCAACTCGAAAATCGTGCGACACATTGGCACGACGGGCAAAATTGCGCGCCATCTTCGGCCAGCGCGCGTTCCCGGCTGGCTCGCAACTTGATGCGTGGCGCGAGGACCCAATCCCAAGCGGTCGCTTCGGCGGTGGGTTAAGCGCGCTGAGCGGGATCAATCGGATCGTGGGTGATGAAGTCGAGGATCTCATTGGTGGCGAAGCCGATCGCCATTGGTCGTACCACGTCCGGCACCACGCCTAGATCGTAGAATTCGGTTACTGCCCCATCGATTCGAAACCAGTTCTCGCAGGTACCGGTGTCGAGATTGATCAATTGGATTCCGCACCATGGTTCGGAATCGGTCTCGGCTAACCTGCGATCCAGTGCGAGACCCTCGAAACGCTCGTAGCGAGGCTTCGATAAGCCAACGAAGGCGTAGTCGCCGAAAAACGCGAGCCCGCGCACGAAGCCGGGACAAAACGCCAGGACGTGGAACTTTGCGCCTGCTGCTGATCGTTCGATCCATCCGATCTCGCCGGTACCCGAATTAAGCACCCATAGCCTCCCGCGATAAAGGCGGGGAGAGTGAGGCATCGAGAGACCGCCGATCACTATCTCATTGGAATGCACGTCGACAACGATGCCGCCATCGACGCGGCGGTCGCGCCAGCCATCGACGGTGTCCGACCTGCTGATCGCCGTAACGTAGCGGGGGACGCCGTCTTCGATGGCAAGTCCGTTCAGGTGACATCGGTCCTCCTTGACGATCTTCGAAATGAAGGAAGGCTTCCAAATCGGCGTGAAGCTGTGCCGTTCCGATGTAGAGGCAAGACAGTTGTAAAGCGTGTTGACGAAGACGATGCGGCCATCGCTCAGCACCCCGACGTCATGAGCATCGAGCTCGCCGGTGGTGAAGATCTGGCGCGGGACATAACAGGCATCGTGCAGATCGTTGATCCGTTGCCCGGGCGCAAGTACGTTCTTGAACTTCAAGATCTGGAACATCGTGGCGAGCAGGATCGTGTCTCTGTCCGCGATGCAGAGTCCCATGGCCTTGTGAAAGAGGCGCTCATGGACCAAGAGCCCGCCGTCGGCGTTCTGGCCAAGCAGATAGAACTTGCCGGATTGATAGGACGAACCTGCGATGGCGATGCGGTGAGAACCGAGAAAGTCGGGCAGTCCGGGCGACATGGAATACCGAATTGCCTGCGTGCCAGCTTGGCCCTGGTCCGCGGGAGCGCGATCGGCGGGCAGAATCTCGTTTGATTCGAATGTCGGTGTGTCGTCACGATGGCCCATGGACGCTGCTCCAAACGGCAGTGAACCCCGACAAGAGATAGGGCCTCTTCAGCGCGTCCAAGGTGAGCGCCTCGAAAAGGCGGGACCGCTCAAGACCCTCTGGTCGATATGGAATCGTTTACTGGTTGTCTATTTAGTTTTGACATATAAAGGTTGAATTTCCCACCCCAAAGGAGGAGGGCGGCGCTTGTCCGATCGGTCTCTATGCCGGCAGTTCGTGCTGTCGTCTTCGATGCTGATGGGCGCAGTCTTCGGCTATAGTCGCCGGGCCTACTCTGCTTGCGCCAACGTGGGGGGCTCCAATTGGGAATGTTCGGGGGCCAGCACCGCCCAGACGATTTCGGGCGCCAACGCTCATGTGACTGCGCTGTCGGGCTTCCGCATTACGACCGTTTCCTCGAATGCCCTGACGATCACTGGCGCCGGCGACCTTTCATACACCGATACGAACTTCTCTCCGTTTACCGCGACCAACGGTAACGGACTCAATATGACCACGACAGCCGGCGTTCCGGGCAGCATCACAGTCAATACCAACGGCAATATCACCGCCCTCAATTACGGCATTCGGGGCCGCAACCAGGGCACCGGCGCGCTCAGCATCACGACCAATGGCGATGTCGCCAGCACGGGTACAACCGCGGTCTCGCGCGGAATCGTGGCGATCAATTTCGGCACCGATCTGAGCGTGACGACCGGCGCAGGCTCCAGCGTCAGTGGCGCCCGATACGGCATTCTGAGCCGCAACTACGGCACTGGATCGACGACAGTGACGGCCAATGGCGACGTCACGGCTGCCGGCACGACGGGCACCGATTTCGCCCTCCTCGCGAGAGGGAACGCAAATGTCACGGTGACGACAGCCGCCGGAACGATCGTGAGCAGCCAGGAGACCGGGATATTTGCGCAGAGTGATGGCAACGGCGCAGTAGACATTACTGTCGCCGGCGACGTGACCGGAAGCAATGCCCGGGGCATCTATGCGAGAAGTGGAACAGGCGGATCGATTGCGATTACGGTCAATGCCGGAAGCCACGTGACCTCCAATGGTACGGGGGCGAATAGTTTCGCCATTGATACGTCGAGTCTCGTCGTCAGCCCCACCACTCTGACCGTGGCTGGTACGCTTAATGGCGGTGCTGCTGGTGCAGTTCGATTTCACGGTTCGGGGAACAGGTTAGAGCTTGATCCAACCGCTGTGATCAACGGCAACGTTCTCGGCGGCGGCAGCGATACCCTCGCGCTGGGCGGGACCGGCACCGCGAGCTTCAACGTCGCAGCGATCGGCTCCAGCCTGCAATATCAGGGCTTTGGGACGTTTCTCAAGGAGGGCAGCAGCCACTGGACCCTTACCGGCACTAACTCTCTCATTTCCAGCTTCAGCGTGAATGGTGGTCTGCTCGAGGTCGATGGTGACATGCCAAACGCCTCATTCACCGTGAATAGCGGCGCGCTGCAACTCGGCAATGGCGGCACCAGCGGTTCGATCGGCGGCAGCGTCAGCAACAACGGCATTTTTGCGATCAATCGTTCCGACAGCTACACCTTCGGCGGTATCGTTTCGGGGACTGGAGCGTTCCAACAGCTTGGCTCCGGCACGACCATCTTCACCGGCACGAACACTTATACGGGCGGCACCACCGTCAGTGCCGGCACGCTGCAACTCGGCAATGGCGGCACAAGCGGCTCGATCGCCGGCGACGTGACCGACAACGGTATCTTGGCCTTCAATCGTTCCGACAACTACACCTTCGGCGGATCGATCTCGGGCTCGGGTGCCGTCGAGCAAAACGGCAGCGGGACGCTGATCCTGAACGGACACAGTAGCTATACCGGTCCGACGCTGGTCAACAGCGGGATATTGGACGTCACGGGGGAGCTTGCATCGTCCGTGCTCGTCAACTCCGGGGCCCGGCTCATGGGCAGTGGCACGATCGGTGGCCTCGGTGTCGCAAGCAGCGGAGTCGTTGCTCCAGGCAACTCGATCGGAACGCTCAATGTCTCCGGCAACGTATCCTTTGCTTCGGGCTCCACCTACGAAGTCGAGGCCAACGCCAGCGGGGTCGCAGATCGGATCGTGGCGACCGGCGCGGCAAGCCTCAATGGCAATGTCGTCGTCCTGCCGCAAACCGGTACCTATGCCTTCCGTACCACCTACACCATCCTCAGTGCAGCCAATGGCATCAGTGGTGCCTTCTCTGGGGTGAGCAGCAATTTTGCGTTCCTGTTTCCCAGCCTGAGTTATGATGCCAACAACGTGTTCCTTTCGTTGACCCAGTCGACGTTCTTTCCGAGCGTCGCGCGGACGGCAAACCAAATGGCCGTAGCCACGGCTCTCCAGCAAAGTTCGCCGGACAGCCCGCTTTTCGGCAGCGTGATCTTCCAGACGACGGCCGGCGCGCAGCAGGCGTTCGACGCGCTGTCGGGCGAACTTCATGCCAGCGCACGGACGTCCGTTGTCGAAGACGGTTATTACGCCCGGGACGCCGTCCTCGGACGCTTGCGTCAAACTTCCTTCGAGGACCGTTTTGGGCCGTTTGCGAGTTTCGGCTCCGAAGGTCCGGCGGTGGCCTACGGCGACCTCGATCCATCCTCGTCGAAAGATCTGGCCTACGCCGATACGGGCAGGCGCGTTTTCCGGGCCGACAGCATTCCGTCGTTGGCCAACGCGTCCACATCGTGGGACATTGCCTGGTGGGCCCAGGGAGTGGGGGCTTGGGGCGCGCTTCACGGCGATGGGAATGCTGCTGGTATGAGCCGACGCCTGAGCGGTTTCTTCAGCGGAGTCGACGGGAGGCTGGGCGACAGCTGGCGGGCAGGCGTCGCAGTCGGCTACACCAATTCGAGGACGAGCATCGATGTCCGTGCGAGCTCGGCCGATGTGGATAGCGCATATCTGGGCGTCTATTCAGGTTTCGGCGTGGGGGCCTGGAAGATCCGATCAGGGGCACTTCTGAGCTTCAGCACGATTGGGAGCGCTCGCGCGATCAGCTATCCGGGTTTTCTCGAACAGGCGACCGGGCGCTATGGCGCGCTCAGCTCACAATTATTTGGTGAGATCGGGTATGGTCTAAATCTCGCGGATGCTCTTGTGGAACCATTCGCAGGTTGGTCATGGATTCATCTCCATGCCAATGGCTTCGATGAGGTCGGTGGCGTTGCCGCACTTTCCGGCTCGTCCCGCGAGGAGGATGTGGGCTACTCCGCGATCGGAGCGCGCGCGTCGGCGGTGATCGCGTTGTCGAACGGCATGGCGCTCAAGCCTTCAGCGTCGCTTGCTTGGCAACACGGATTCGGCCAGCTCAAGCCGGAAGATGACCTGCGTTTCAGAAGCACGGGTGCTGGATTCGACGTCGCCGGGCTGGCACTCGCCCGGGACGCCGCCCTGGTGCAGACCGCACTGGATCTCCGCACAAGCGCGAATGCTGTTATCGGAGTATCCTATCGCGGCAATCTTTCGACGAGCGCCCAGGATCACTCTGTCGAGGGGCACATAAAAATTCAATTCTAGCACGCATCTGCGACGATCACGCGCGAGGCGTGACGCCGTAGTCCGATCGAGGGGACCGTGACGCGATCCAGCGAACATCCTGACGCTAACCGCCTGCTCATCCGGCCGATGCGGCCGGACGAGATCGAGCTCGCGATCGACTGGGCGGCAGCCGAGGGGTGGAATCCCGGGCTTGCCGATGCCGCCTGCTTCGGGACGGTCGATCCCGAGGGTTTCATCATTGCCGAGCTCGATGGAGCGCCGGTCGCGACCGTCTCCTGCGTCAACTACGATGCGCGCTTCGCTTTTCTCGGCTTCTACATCGTGCGCCCGGATCTGCGTGGCCACGGCTACGGCCTGCGCATCTGGAACGCCGCGATGGCGCATGCGGGGGCCCGCGTGGTCGGGCTCGACGGTGTAGTCGCGCAGCAGGACAATTACAGAAAATCCGGCTTCCACTATGCTTATGCCAATATTCGCTACGGCGGCACGGTCACGACTAGGGCCGTATCGCAAGCCGGCGTCGTCCCGCTGACGACTATGCCTTTCAGCGCGATCGAAGCCTCAGACGCGACCGTGTTTCCGGCGCCGCGCAGCAGCTTCCTGCGTTCCTGGATCAACGCATCCGGCCATGTCTGCCGCGCGCTGATGCGGAACGGCGAACTCGCCGGCTGGGGCGTGATCCGGCCATGCCGGCGAGGTTATAAGATCGGCCCATTGGTGGCCGACAATCGCGCCGCCGCCGAGGCGGTGCTGTCGGCCTTGCTGGCAGAGATCGGCAAGGTCGAAGTCTTCCTCGATGTGGCCGCGATCAACCGCGAGGCGGTTGCCTTCGCGGAAGGTCTCGGTCTCGCACCTGTGTTCGAGACCGCGCGCATGTACACCGGTGCGATCCGCGAGTTGCGGACGGAGCGGGTGTTTGGCGTCACCAGCTTCGAACTCGGCTGACCGGGGCGTTCCGCATTGAAAACGAACCTCTTCGCGAGCGTTGTGGCCTGGCGCGCAGAGTTGCCGCGCCAAGGGCGAAGAAGACGGCGGCGCCGAGCGCAACCGTCGCGGCGCGCGCGAGGTCGCCGGGGATGAGCATGGCATGCTGCGCGGATTCCCGGCTGAAGGAGCCGCGGGTGCGATGCAGCCGCGTCACGGGACGGTCGAGATTGTCGGTGCGGTCCGGTACCAGCGGCACGTCGGTTTGCTGTCCGCGCACCGCCTTGCGGGCGAGATAGCGGTCGAGATAGGCGGGCGCGACCGCATTGCCGAGAATGGTCAGCATGGTCTGCCAGCCGATCCAATATTCGCGGAAGCCGCCATCGGCGACGCGATAGACCGCATCGGCGATCACTTCCGGTTCGACCGGCTGGCCCATCGGCCGTGGCGTGTGGGGAATATGGGCGCGGGCCCAGTCGAATTGCGGCGTGTTCACCGCGGGCAGGTCGACCATGCAGATCGAGACGGCGGAGCGCTCGTTGAGCAGCTCGGTGCGCAAGGAGTCGGTGAAGCCGCGGATGGCGTGCTTGGCGCCGCAATAGGCGGCCTGCAAGGGAATGCCCCGATAGGCGAGTGCCGAGCCGATCTGGATAATGCGGCCCTCGCCGCGCGGACGCATCGATTTCAGGGCCGCCATGGTGCCATAGACGAAGCCGAGATAGGTAACCTCGGTGACGCGGCGAAATTCGTCCGGCGTGATGTCGGCCACGAGCGAGAACACGGTCTCCATCGCATCGTTGATCCAGATGTCGACCGGGCCAAGCCGCTCCTGCAGCCTTTCAGCGGCGGCGAACAGCGCCTCCGGGTCGGCGACATCGGCCGCTTCGTACTCTGCGTGTGCGAAGCAGCCTTGCAGCTCGCGCTGCACATCCTTCAGCGCGTCTTCGTCTCGGGCGATGAGTCCAATGCGATCGCCTGCCTGGCCGAACCGTTTGGCGATGGCGCGGCCGATGCCGGCGGACGCGCCGGTAATAATCACGGTGCGAGGTCGATTTCGAGGCATGTTTCGTCTCCAAGCGCCCCGACGACAAACGTGGATCGGCCGTCAATGTTTCGCGCGCGCGGACTGGCGCAGCTGAATCTTCGGTAAGCTCGTGCCGATGGCGTAGGCCGTAGGCCTTATGACGGTGCGTAGCGGCCAGCTTTGGGAACCGCGATGTCGTCGAAGTCCCGCGCGGGCTGCTCCGGCGGTGTCGATCAGCACCCAATGGTCGTCGCCGGCGTCGGCCGGGCCGAAGCAGACGACGTTGACGCTCGCGAGCTGCGATAGGCGACATGGGGGGCGATCTCGCGCACGCCATCGTCGCGCGCCGCATCGGCGTCGCGGTTCTCGGCCTCGGCCGATGCCGGCAGGGGGATCTGATTCACGCGCGGCCTCCTCGTGGGCATGATGAACCCCGAGGAAGCCGCAAGACGCAAAAAGGTTGCTGTTGCGGTCAGATGAACGGCGTCAGCCAGCATTCGGCTTGAGGCCCGCGGCCTCAATGCCGGCGATGGCGCAGGTCTCGTCATTGTCGGAGCTGTCGCCGGAGACGCCGACGGCGCCGAGCAGCGTCGCGCCATCCATGATCAGCACGCCGCCGGGCACGGGCACGAGGCGGCCCTGGGCCAGCGTGTTCACGGCATCGATGAAATAGGCCTGTTCCTGCGCACGCTGGAACAGGGCGCGGGAGCCGAGGCCGAGCGCGAGCGCGCCGTAGGCCTTGCCGTGTGCGACTTCACCCCGCATCAGGCTGGTGCCGTCCTGCGCGGCCGCAGCCTTGATGCAGCCGCGCGCGTCGAGCACCATCACCGCCAGCGGCTTGAGCTTCTTTTCGACGCCCTTCGCAAGCGTGGCATCGAGGATCTTGCGGGCGGTGTCGAGGGGGAGGTCGGTCATGTCGGTGTCCTTTGTGTTTCGACGAATGATGAGGTTGGTCTTACCCGTCATTGCAAGCGAAGCAATCGAGGGGTTAACAAGAAACTCTGGATTGCTTTGTCGCTTCGCTCCTCGCAATGACGAACATTGAGATCGCGCTCCGCGGCTTTCAAACTCGTGAACTACGAACGCGGTTGCGCACGATCCAAGCTCATCGCCAGAAGTTGCGCGGCGTGCATGGCAGCGCGCTCGGTGCCGTCCTGGATCTGGTGGCGGCAGGAGGTGCCGTCGGCGACGATGTAGGTCGCTGCATCCGCCTGGCGCACGGCTGGTAGCAGCGAGGCTTCGGCCATCTGCATCGAGACCTCGTAGGTGTCGGCGCCGTAACCGAACGCGCCGGCCATGCCGCAGCAGGAGGATTCGACGGTTTCGACCTCGAGCTCAGGGATCAGTCGCAGCACCTGCTCGACCGGCTTGAAGGCGGCAAAGGATTTCTGGTGGCAGTGGCCATGCAATAGCGCCTTGCCCGGCAGGGGGCCGAGAGGCAATTGCAGCCGGCCGTGCTCGGCCTCGCGCGCCAGGAATTCCTCGAGCAGTAGCGCATGCGCGCTGATGGTCTTTGCGGTGGGATCGGTGCGCAGCGACAGCAGCTCGTCGCGCAGGGTCAACAGGCAGCTCGGCTCGAGCCCGATGATCGGCACGCCGCGCGCGGCAAACGGGGCATAGGTCTCGACCAGGCGATCGAGCTCGCCTTTGGCCTGATCGACCAGACCCGCCGAGAGGAAGGTGCGGCCGCAGCACAGCGGCCGGCCGCCATCGGCCGGCTTGGGAATGTAGACGCGATAGCCGCCGGCGATCAGCACCCGCAGCGCGGCCTCGAGATTTTCGCGCTCATAGATGCGGTTGAACGTGTCGGTGAACAGTACGACCTCGCGGCCATACTCTGGTCCCATCGCTTCGACGCCGCGGCGGAAGATGTCGCCGCGGAAGGCCGGCAGCTTGCGCTTGGCGCTGATGCCGGCGAAGCGCTCCATCACCGATCGCAGCAGCGCACTGTTGTTGCGCAGATTGGCGAGCGGAGCAAAACGCGCGGCGAGGTCGGCATAGCGCGGCAGGAATGCGACTAGGCGGTCGCGCAGAGTGAGGCCGTGGGTCGTGGCGCGCGCCGCCAGCACCTCGATCTTCATCTTGGCCATGTCGACGCCGACAGGACATTCGCGGCGGCAGGCCTTGCAGGAGACGCAGAGTTTCAAGGTCTCCATCATCTGGTCGGAAGACAGTGCGCCCGGGCCTAGCTGGCCGGAGATCGCGAGCCGCAGCGTATTGGCGCGGCCGCGGGTGACGTCCTTCTCCTCGCGGGTGGCGCGGTAGGAGGGGCACATCACGCCGCCTTCCAGCTTGCGGCAGGCGCCGTTGTTGTTGCACATCTCGACCGCGCCCTGGAAGCCGCGGCCCTGGCCGGGATAGGTCGACCAGTCCAGCACCGTCTTCAGCTCGCCGACGCGATAGTCCGGCGGATAACGGAACAGCGCGCGGTCGTCCATCTTGGGCGGATCGACAATGCGACCGGGGTTGAGCACGCCGTCGGGGTCGAAGCGTTGCTTGACCTCCTTGAAATCGGCGACGATGCGTGCGCCGAACATCTGCTCATGGAATTCGGAGCGGACGATGCCGTCGCCATGCTCGCCGGAATGCGAGCCCTTGTAGTCGCGCACCATGGCGAAGGCTTCCTCGGCGATGGCGCGCATCGCGCGCACGTCCTTTTCCAGCTTCAGGTTCAGCACGGGGCGGACATGCAGGCAGCCCTCGGAAGCATGCGCATACATGGTGCCGCGGGTGCCATGCCTGGCAAACACCTCGTTCAGGCGCGCGGTATAGTCGGCGAGGTGCGGCAGCGGCACCGCGCAGTCCTCGACGAAGGAGACCGGCTTGCCGGCTTCCTTCATCGACATCATCACGTTGAGGCCGGCGGCGCGGAATTCGGCAACGCCGGTCTGCAAGCTCGGCTCGACGATCTCGACCACGCCGCCCCACTTGCGCGGTTCGCGATCCCAGGAGAAGCCAAGATCGCCCATCAGCGCGGTGAGCTGCTTCAGCTTGGCAAGATTCTCCTCCGGCGTCTCTTCGGCGAACTCGACCACCAGGATGGCATCGGGATCGCCGCGCACGGCCGCAGAGATGATCGGCTGGAACATCGCGATGTCGCGGCCGAGCGCGATCATGGTGCGGTCGACCAGCTCGACCGCGATCGGCTTCAGCTTGACCAGATGCTGGGCGGCATCCATCGCCTCATAGAAGCTGCCGAAATGGCAGACGCCGAGCACCTTGTTGCGGATCAAGGGCCACAGCTTCAGCTCGATCCGGGTGGAGAAGGCGAGGGTGCCTTCGGAGCCGACCAACAGATGCGCCATGTTGTTGGCGGCGTTGCGCGGGGTCAGCGCATCCAGATTGTAGCCGCCGACCCGGCGCTGCACCTTGGGGAATTTGTCGGCGATCTCGGCGGCCTCGCGCGTGCCGAGCGCCAGCATGTCGCGGAATAGCGCAAGGCCGCTCTCCGGCGAACTGACTTGGGAGAGATCGCGCTGGACCTCGCCGAAATGCAGTAGCGTTCCGTCGACGAGCGCGGCATCGATGGCGATGGTGTTGTCGCGCATGGTGCCGTAGCGCAAGCTACGGCCGCCGCAGGAATTGTTGCCGGCCATGCCGCCGATGGTGGCGCGCGAGGCGGTGGAGACGTCGACCGGAAACCACAGCCCGTGCTTCTTGAGCTGGCGATTGAGGTCGTCGAGCACGATGCCGGGCTCGACCACGCAGGTGCGGTTCTCGACGTCGAGCGAGAGCAGCCGGTTGAGGTGCTTGGAGAAGTCGACGACGATACCGCTATTGACGGTTTGCCCGCATTGCGAGGTGCCGCCGCCGCGCGGCGTCACGATATGCCCCTCGTCACGGGCAATCGCCAAGGTTTGCAGCGCCTCCTCGACCGTGCGCGGCACCACCACGCCGGCCGGCATTACCTGGTAGAAGGATGCGTCGGTGGCGTAACGGCCGCGGTTGAAGCGATCGAAGAAGACGTCGCCGGTGATTTCGGCGCGCAGCCTCTGTTCGAGCTTCGATGGGCCGGCTTTCGCGTGCGGCATGCGGTGTCCCTGGTCGGCCCTGGCCTTGTCGTTTGGTCTCGTCCGGGCTGGCTCCGACACCAACCCGATGTCATTCATTTATGACGAGACGTAAATAAAAATTGCATGCAAGTCTAGCGCGGGAGGGCTGGATCATCCGGCTGGCGCGAGTCTGGTCGACGCCCCGGTTGCCGCGCCCGCGCCTGCGGCGGCCTCATTGAGATAGGCAATGGCGGCGGCGCCCTTGTTGCGGAGATGCAGGAAGAGGATGTCGGAAAGCTCGCTGCCGGCGCGCCGACGCAGCGCGTCCAGGATCGCCTCATGCTCGCGCATCGCCTCGCTCCAGCGCTCGCGCTTGCGGGCGAAATTGGCGGAGTAGCGCACGCGGCGGATCCGGCCGGCCAGGTTCTCATAGCTCGCCGACAGCATCGCATTGCCTGCGGCCTGCACGATCGCGCGATGGATCAACTGGTTCATCCGGAAGTAGCCCTGCATGTCCTGGCGGATGTAGAAGCCATACATATCATGATGAAGTTGCTCGATTTTTGCGATCTCTTCATCCGAAATCTTCTCGCAGGCAAGCCTGCCTGCAAGGCCCTCGAGCCCGCCCATCAGGTCGAACAATTCGGCGATGTCGTGGGCGCCGAGCGGCCGCACCCGTGCGCCGCGATTGGGCAGGAGCTCAACCAACCCTTCAGCAGCGAGCACCTTCAGGGCCTCGCGCAGGGGGGTGCGCGACACTTTCAGCATCTCGCAGAGTTGCCGCTCCGAGATCCTGGCTCCATCGGCGATATGGCCTTCGACGATGTAATCGCGCAGCCGTGACAAGATCTCGTCATGCAAGGACATCTCGTCGCGCGCAGGCGCGTCGGTCCGGTCCGGCGCGGCGGCGGCCGGTGCCGCATCTTCTGGAATCGTGGTGCTCATTGGCCAAAATTCTAGCGGCAGTTCCGGTCATCGTCGACCATTGAAATGAATTCATTCATGGCTTGTAGTGATAATAAATGAATGCAATCTTGGGGTATCGGAACGCCGCTACCCCAGGAGACTTGCCCGTGACCCGTCATCAAGGCCGCCATTTCCTCAATATTCCGGGTCCAAGCCCGGTGCCGGAGCGAGTGCTGCGGGCCATGGATATGCCCGTGATCGACCATCGCAGCGCGGAATTCGCCGCGCTCGGCAAGGCCGTGCTGGACGGGTCGAAGGCGATCTTCAAGACCTCCAGCGACGTCATCATTTTCCCGTCCTCGGGGACCGGGGCCTGGGAGGCCGCGATCGTCAACACGCTGTCCCCAGGCGACAAGGTGCTGATGGTCGAGACCGGCCACTTCGCCACGCTGTGGCGGCAGATGGCGGCGCGCTGGGGCATCGAGGTCGACTTCATCCCCGGCGATTGGCGCCGCGGCGTCGATCCGGCCATGATCGAAGAGAAGCTCACTCAGGACAAGGCGCACGCCTTCAAGGCCGTGATGGTCGTGCACAACGAGACCTCGACTGGCGCCACCAGCCGGATCGGAGAGGTGCGCGCGGCGATCGATCGGGCCAAGCATCCGGCGCTGCTGATGGTCGACACCATCTCCGGCCTCGGCTCGGCCGACTTCCGCTTCGACGAATGGCAGGTGGATGTCGCGGTTAGCTGCTCCCAGAAAGGCTTCATGCTGCCGCCCGGCCTCGGCTTCAACGCGATCTCGGCCAAGGCGCGCGCCGCGGCCAAGACCAACAAGATGCCGCGCTCCTACTGGGACTGGGAGGAGATGCTGAAGCCGAATGCGAACGGCTTCTTTCCCTATACGCCCGCGACCAACCTGCTTTACGGCCTGCGCGAAGCCATTGCGATGCTGCTTGAAGAGGGGCTCGACCAGGTGTTCGCACGGCACCAGCGGCTCGCCGCCGCCACCCGCGCCGCGGTCAACCATTGGGGTCTGGAGGTGCTGTGCCAGGAGCCGAAGGATTTCTCCCCGGTGCTGACCGCGGTGTTGATGCCGCCGGGCTATGACGCCGACCAGTTCCGGAAAGTCGTGCTCGACAATTACAACATGTCACTCGGCTCGGGCCTGTCGAAGGTCGCCGGCAAGGTGTTCCGGATCGGGCACCTCGGCGAATGCAACGAGCTGACCTTGATGGCGGCGCTGACCGGCGTCGAGATGGGGCTTCGCGTCGCCGGCGTGCCGCACCGCTCCGGCGGCGTCGATGCCGCGATGAAGCTGCTGGAAGAGCGTCCCCAAGGCAATGCGGGCTCGCATCTCAAGGCCGTCGGCACCTGACCGGACTCCAGCGGCGCCGGTCTCCGGCGCCGCTTTTCTAGTGCGCCTTCAAAAATACAATCAACAAGTCGGGAGAGAACATGAGACTGCGGTTCAAGGCCACACATGTCGTCTTGGCAATGCTGTGCGTGATGTACTTCATCACCTATATCGACCGGGTCAATATCGGTACGGCCGCAAGCGAGATCCAGAAGGAGCTGTCGCTTTCGAACACCCAGCTCGGCCTCGTGTTCTCCGCCTTCGCCTATCCCTACCTCATGTTCCAGGTGATCGGCGGCTGGGTTGGCGATCATTTCGGGCCGCGCAAGACATTGTTCTGGTGCGGCATGATCTGGGCGCTCGCGACGATCTCGACCGGTTTCGTCACCAGCCTGACCACGCTGTTCATGGCGCGGCTCGCGCTCGGCTTCGGCGAGGGGGCGACATTCCCGACCGCGACGCGCGCGATGCAATATTGGACGCCGGCGACCAGCCGCGGCTTTGCTCAAGGGTTGACCCATGCCTTTGCCCGGCTCGGCAACGCGATCACGCCGCCGATGGTCGCGGCGTTGACGGTGTGGCTGACCTGGCGTGGCTCCTTCGTGGTGCTCGGAATCGTCAGCCTGCTCTGGGGCGTCGTCTGGGTCTGCTACTTCCGCAACGAGCCGCGGGACCATCGCCACATCACCGAGGCCGAGCTTGCCGCGCTGCCACCGCGGCCGAGCGGCGCCAAGCCGCCGGTGCCGTGGGGGCCGCTGCTTAAGCGGATGTGGCCGGTGACCCTGACCTATTTCTGTTACGGCTGGGGCCTGTGGCTTTACCTCAACTGGCTGCCGCTGTTCTTCAAGAACAACTTCCACCTGGATCTGAAGAACTCGGCGCTGTTTTCTGCCGGCGTGTTCTTTGCCGGCGTGATCGGCGACAGTGCCGGTGGCGTGCTCTCCGACGCCATTCTGAAGCGCAGCGGCAACGTCCGATTGGCGCGGCTGTCGGTGACGGTGGCCGGCTTTGCCGGTGCGCTCGCCTCGCTCCTGCCGATTCTGTTCATCCACGATCTCACCTTGGTCGCGCTGTGCCTGTCGAGCGGCTTCTTCTTCGCCGAGCTGGTGATCGGGCCGATGTGGTCGGTGCCGATGGATATTGCGCCGCGATATTCCGGCACGGCGTCCGGGATCATGAACATGGGCTCGGCCGGAGCTGCGATCGCCTCGCCGCTGGTGGCGGGCTGGGTGATCGATCTCACCGGCAATTGGGGCCTGCCGTTCCTGATGCTGATGGGGGTGCTTCTGATCGGCGGCGTATCGGCCTTCTTCATGCGGCCTGAGGAGAGGTTCGCGGAAGCCGACCATGCGGTCGGCGCGCCGAGTCCGGTTCCGGCGGAGTGAGGAGGAATTGAAACGGTCATCCCGCCCGGTCTTTGGGTTGACGCCGCCGCCAAGGCGGAGGACAAGCAGGGCGAATGGTGGTATGCCAGCCGCCCAATCAAATCAAAGACCGGGAAGGACGCCTATGACTCTGCATACGGGACGGCATTTTCTTCAGATTCCGGGGCCGACCAACGTGCCGGACCGCGTGTTGCGCGCGATGGACATGCCGACCCTCGACCATCGCGGCCCGGAATTCGCCGAACTCGGCTTTGCCGTACTGGCCGCGATGCAGCGGATGTTCAAGACCAGGCAGCCCGTCATCATCTACCCGTCGTCCGGCACCGGCGCCTGGGAGGCGGCGATCGTCAACACGCTTCAGCCCGGCGACAAGGTGCTGATGGCCGAGACCGGCCAGTTCGCGGTGCTGTGGCGCGGCATCGCCGACAAGTTCAAGCTCGACATCGATTTCATCCCCGGTGACTGGCGCCATGGCGCCGACATCGCGGCCATCGAACAGCGGCTTGCTGCCGACAAGGCGCACCAGATCAAGGCGGTCTGCATCGTCCATAACGAGACTTCGACCGGCTGCGTCACGCCGCCGCTCGAGGCGCGCAGGGCGCTGGACCGCGCGGGCCATCCGGCGCTGCTGATGGTCGACACCATCTCAGGGCTCGGCTCGATGGAATATGAGCACGACGCCTGGGGCATCGACGTTTCGGTTGCCGGCTCCCAGAAGGGCCTGATGCTGCCGCCGGGGCTCGGCTTCAACGCGGTCTCGGAAAAGGCGCTCGCCGCGGCCAAGGCCAATGCCGGCATGCGCTCCTATTGGGACTGGCAGGAGATCATCAACTTCAACAAGCTCGGCACCTTCCCGTACACACCGGCCTGCAATCTCCTGATGGGCCTCAATGAGGCCCTCAAGATGCTGGAGGAGGAGGGGCATGAAAACGTGTTCGCCCGCCATCGCCGGCATGGTGAGGCTACCCGCGCCGCGACCAAGGTGTGGGGGCTGGACACCCAGTGCAAGGATCCGCAGGCGCATTCGCCGGCGCTGACCGGCGTCGTGATGCCCGAGGGGCACGATGCGGATCATTTCCGCAAGGTGGTGCTGGAGAATTTCGACATGTCGCTCGGCACCGGGCTGAACAAGATCAAGGGCAAGGTGTTCCGGATCGGCCATATCGGCCATTTCAACGATCTGATGCTGATGGGGACGCTTTCGGGGGTCGAGATGGGACTCGAGCTTGCCAAGGTGCCGCATCGCGCCGGCGGCGTATTGGCTGCGATGGATGTGTTGAAGAAGCGCGAGGTCACGGCGATTCCGAAGGTCGCGTAATCCGCGCAAAGCAGATGCCCGAACATCGACGTGGAACGGAGCGGCGATCCATCCTAAAGCCGTTCTGCTCCGCATCACAGCAGGAAGTCTTGAGATGAACGCTCCCGTCACTGCCACCGAGGATCTGCTTTACGCCGTCGAGGACGGCATCGCCAAGATCACCTTCAACCGGCCGCAGGCGCGCAACGCGATGACGTTCGCGATGTACGAGCAGCTGGCCTCGATCTGCGAAAGCATCAACGGCGACCGGTCGATCAAGGCGCTGATCCTGACCGGCGCCGGCGACAAGGCGTTCGCGTCCGGCACCGACATCTCCCAATTTCGCGCCTTCAAGACCGCGCAGGATGCGCTCGACTATGAGGCGCGGATCGATCGCGTGCTAGGCACGCTGGAGCAGTGCCGCGTGCCCGTGATCGCGGCGATCGCGGGCGCCTGCACCGGCGGCGGCGCCGGTATCGCCGCGTGCTGCGATCTTCGCATCGGCACGGAAAGCACGCGGATGGGGTTTCCGATCGCGCGCACGCTCGGCAATTGCCTGTCGATGTCGAACATCTCGCGCGTCGTCTCGCTGATCGGTCCCGCCCGCACCAAGGACCTGATCTTCAAGGCGCGGCTGGTTGAGGCTCCGGAGGCGCTTGCGCTCGGCCTGCTCAACGAGATCGTGCCCGATGTCGAGACGCTGCAGCGGCGCGCGCTGGAAACCGCGCGGCTGGTTGCAGGCCATGCGCCGATCACGCTCGAAGTGACCAAGGAGGCGGTGCGCCGCATCCGCCGCACCCTGTCGCGTGACGAAGGCGAGGACCTGATCCTGCGCGCCTATATGAGCGAGGATTTCCGCGAAGGTATGGACGCATTCCTCAACAAGCGGACGCCGAACTGGAAAGGGAAGTAGTACAAAGGCGGTCTGCAACCTTATGCGAAAGTCGCGAGGTTGCAGATCGCAAGCCGGCTTGAACTAATCAAAATAAGTCCGCAGTATCCGAGCAGGGTGCAAGCGGACTCGAACCGGGGATGAAACATTTGCGCAAGATCGTCACGATCGCGGCGTTGAGCGCCGTATTGTTCGCAACTGTGCCGGCTTCGGCCGGCTGGGAGCCGACCAAGCCGGTCGAGATCGTGGTCGCCGCCGGTGCGGGCGGCGCCTCCGACCAGATGGCGCGGATGATGCAGGCCGCGATCCAGAAGAACAATCTGATGAAGCAGCCGGTCGTGGTGTCGCTGAAGGGCGGCGCCTCCGGGGCCGAAGCGCTGATGTACATGAAGTCGAGCGAGGGCGATCCGAACAAGATCATCATCGCCTATTCGCTTATCTACATGCTGCCGCTGTCGGCGAAGCTGCCGTTCGACTGGCATGAACTCACCCCGGTCGCCGTGATCGCGCTGGACCAGTTCGTGCTGTGGGACAATGTCTCCGGTCCGAAGACGGTCAAGGAGTTCATCGCCGCCGCGAAGGCCTCGAGCACGCCGTTCAAGATGGGTGGCACCGGCTCCAAGCGCGAGGATCATGTGCTGACGATGTTCGTCGAGCAGAAGACCGGCGCCAAGTTCGCCTATCTTCCCTACAAGTCGGGCGGGGAGGCGGCCACGCAGCTGGTCGGCGAGCACACCGAATCCAACGTCAACAATCCCTCCGAGAACCTGGAAGTCTGGCGGGCCGGTCAGGTGCGCCCGCTCTGCGTATTCGACAAGGAGCGCATCTCCTACACCGCCAAGGTCACGGAGACGCAGTCCTGGCACGACATACCGACCTGCAAGGAAGAGGGGCTGGACGTGCAGTATCTGATGCTGCGCGCGATGTTCCTGCCGGGCAAAGTCACCGCGGAGCAGCAGGCGTTCTATGTCGACCTGTTCCACAAGCTGGTCCAGACGCCGGAATACAGGGACTACATGGAGAAGCAGGCGCTGAAGCCGGTGTTCCTCACCGGCAAGGATATGCTGCAGTTCCTGGAGGACGACGGTGCGCTCAACAAGCAACTGATGACGGAAGCCGGCTTTGTCGCCAAGTGATGCTCCGGAGCGCCACCCGGTGGCGGACGATGACCGTGTGAGTTGATCAATGTCTGACACCGAGATCGACATTGAAATCGACGTCGACGATCCGACCGCGCCGGAGGAGGGCTCGCCTGCCGTCACCTCGAACCGGTCCGTCGACATCGGCGTGTCGCTGCTGCTGCTCGCGCTTGCGATCACGCTCGGTTACGACAATTGGCGCACCGGCGCGTCCTGGGACGCAACGGGGCCGGAGCCCGGCTATTTCCCGTTCTATCTCTCGGTGATCCTCGGCGGCGCCAGCCTGTATGGAATCGTTGCCGCCGTGCTGTCGCGCAAGGAAGCGGGCGAGACCTTCGTCACCCGGGCCCAGCTGCGGCGCGTGCTGGCGGTGTTCGTGCCGACGCTCCTGTTTTGCATCGCGATGCAGTATCTCGGGCTCTATGTCGCGAGCTTCCTCTTGATAGCGGGCTTCATGCGGCTGGTCGGCAAGATCGCCTGGTGGAAGTCGCTGCTCACGGCCTTCGTCTTCAGCGCGGTGATGTTCGTGACGTTCGATGTTGTATTTGACGTGATCATGCCGAAGGGACCGCTGGAAGCGATGTTCGGGTATTAACCAATACTCTCACCAACCGTCATTGCGAGCGAAGCGAAGCAATCCAGAAATGAGGCGAACAACTCCTGGATTGCTTCGTCGCTTCGCTCCTCGCAATGACGGGGCAAGTGGAAATTCTGAATGGAAGCCTTAGGCCTGCTGCTGCATGGGTTCGCCGTCCTCCTGACCTGGAAGACGCTTCTCTTGATGATGGTCGGGCTCGTGCTCGGCATCTTTGTCGGCGTGCTGCCGGGGCTCGGTGGACCCAACGGTGTTGCGATCCTGTTGCCGCTGACCTTCACGATGGATCCGACCTCGGCCATCGTAATGCTGTCCTGCATCTACTGGGGCGCGCTGTTCGGCGGCGCCATCACCTCGATCCTGTTCAATATCCCCGGTGAAGCCTGGTCGGTGGCGACCACCTTCGACGGCTATCCGATGGCGCAGCAGGGCCGGGCGGCGGAAGCGCTGACGGCAGCCTTCACCTCGTCGTTCATCGGCTCGCTGGTCGCGGTGCTGCTGATCACCTTCCTGGCGCCGTGGATCTCCTCCTTTGCGCTGCGCTTCGGGCCACCCGAGTTCTTCGCGGTCTATCTGCTCACCTTCTGCTCCTTCGTCGGCCTCGGCCGCGAGGACAAGCACAAGACGGTGATCTCGATGTCGCTCGGACTGTTGCTCGCCGGCATCGGCATGGACACCGTGTCCGGACAGCTGCGGATGACGTTCGGCTCGACTGATCTGCTCCGCGGCATCAACTTCCTGGTCGCGGTGATCGGCCTGTTTGGCATCAGCGAGATCCTGCTCACGATGGAGGAGCGGCTGGCGCTGCATGGCCATGCCGCCTCGATCTCGCTGCGCACGGTGCTGTCGGTGTGGAAGGATCTGCCGAAATATTGGATGACGCTGCTGCGCTCGTCGGTGATCGGCTGCTGGCTCGGTATCACGCCGGGCGGCGCGATTGCCGCGTCGTTCATGGGCTACAATCTCGCCAAGCGTTTCTCAAAGGATCAGGCAAGCTTCGGCAAAGGCCGCATCGAGGGCGTGTTTGCGCCTGAAACCGCCGCGCACGCGTCCGGCACCTCGGCGCTGCTGCCGATGCTCGCGCTCGGCATTCCCGGCTCCGGCACGGCCGCGATCCTGCTCGGCGGGTTGATGGTCTGGGGCCTCAATCCCGGACCGCTGCTGTTCGTCGAGCACAAGGATTTCGTCTGGGGCCTGATCGCCTCGATGTATCTCGGCAATGTCGTCGGCCTGGCGCTGGTGCTGACCACGGTGCCGATTTTCGCCTCGATCCTGCGGGTGCCGTTCGCGGCCGTGGCGCCGATGATCGTGGTGTCCTGCGCGATCGGCGCCTATGCGATCCAGAACGCGATGTTCGATGTCTGGTTGATGCTCGGCTTCGGCGTGGTCGGCTATGTCTTCAAGAAGATCAAGATTCCGCTGGCGCCGTTCACGCTGGCGCTGGTGCTCGGCAGCCGCGCCGAGGACGCGTTCCGGCAATCGATGATCATCTCCAGCGGTGACATGCGCGTGTTCTGGTCGAACGGGCTGGTCGGCACCATCACGACGCTCGCGATCCTGCTGCTGTTCTGGCCGCTGATCGATCGCCTGGTCGCCGGCCTCAAGATGCGGAATCCGGCGGCGAAGGTTGAAGCGTAATTCGTCGTAGAATTGTCGAGGGGCAAAGCAGCCGCCGTAAGGCGGCTCGGCCCAGGCCTAGTGGATGGTCGCGGGCCGGCAGAAAATAGCAGGGCTGACGTCCTCGTCGAAGTTATCTTCAAGAAGTCCGCCGGCAGCTTCCAGCGCAGCCATGTTGGCCTGACGGGCCGCGTCCATTGCCGCGAGAAAATCCTTCAGTTCTGTTGCGCTCATGGACCGGCTCCCGGGCGGAGCCAGCCATCGATTGTGGCCGGCTCCATTGACGAAAAGAGCATATCGCGGTCCCGGAACGACCTCAATCTGGCCAACTCTGAAGTTCGGGCGTGGTGACATTCGGGCCACAGCGGGAAGCGGGCCCGCTTTTCGTCACATTGCAGCCGCTCAGACCACCCGATGCAGTCTGAGGTCGGCGATCTCGCCATCGGTGAAGCCGAATTCCGAGAGGACGTCTTCGGTCTGCTCGCCGAATTCCGGCGGGCGAGCGGCCATCCGGCTCGGCGTGCGCGACAGCGTGAAGGGCTGCGCGACCAAAGTAATGTCGCGGCCCTCCTCATTCGGCACAGGCTGCGCCATGCCGAGGTGCTTCACCTGTGCGTCCTCGAACACCTGATCGATGGAGTAGATCGGGCCGCAGGGGACGCCGGCGGCATTGAGTTCGCTCACCCATTGCTCGGTGGATTTCGTCACCGTGTGCTGATCGATCGCAGCGTTCAGCGCGTCGCGATTCTTCGAGCGCGCGGGCGCGGTGGCGAAATCGGGATTGTCGATCCACTCCGGCGCGCCGAGGGTCTGGCAGAAGCGCTCCCAGATCCGGCCGCCCGTGGTGGCGATATTGATGTAGCCGTCGGAGGTCCTGAACACGCCGGTCGGGATGCTGGTCGGGTGGTTGTTGCCGGCCTGCTGCGCGACGTCCTTTTCCATCAGCCAGCGCGCGGCCTGGAAATCCAGCATGAAGATCTGCGCCTGCAGCAGCGAGGTCTGCACCCATTGACCTTCGCCGGAGACATCGCGCTCGAGCAGCGCGGTGAGGATGCCCATCGCGCAGGACAGCCCGGCCGTGAGGTCGGCCACGGGAATGCCGACGCGCATCGGGCCTTGGCCCGGGGCGCCGGTGATCGACATCAGCCCACCCATGCCTTGCGCGATCTGATCGAAGCCCGGCCGCTTGTGATAAGGGCCGTCCTGGCCGAAGCCGGAGATGCTGCCATAGACGATGCGCGGATTGACCTTGCGTACACTCTCGTAATCGATGCCGAGCTTGGTCTTCACGTCGGGCCGGTAGTTCTCGATCACGACGTCGGCTTTCGCCGCAAGGCGCATGAACACCTCGACCCCGCGAGGATCTTTCAGGTTCAGCGTCATCGCCCGCTTGTTGCGGTGCAGGTTCTGGAAATCGGCACCTTGGCGCGGACCGCCCATGGACTCGCCGCCATTCTCCATCATCGCGTCGATCTTGATGACATTGGCGCCCCAGTCGGCGAACTGGCGTGCGCAGGTCGGGCCGGCGCGGACCCGGGTCAGGTCGAGCACGGTGAAGCGGGACAGGGCCTGCGAGGCGCGCGGGAAAGCCATGGACGAGGACTCCGGAAGACGCGAGACCGGATTGTATAGGAGAGGGTATCGGGCTCGGCAATTGCCGGGGAGCGATGCCTGCGCGAACGCCTATGTTGCTGGTGCAGGGCTGGGCAGCGAGCGTTCCTAATAGGTTCCTGCGAATTCGGTTCAACCTCGCGCCGCGTGCGAGGAAAGGGAGTGCGCCGCGCGAGTTCACTCACCGCTCGTCGGCGATGACCTTGCCGTCGTTGGGCAGCGAGCCGCTCGCGACCAGCTCGGCGGTTCCACCGAGCTTCGTTACGGTGCGCAACGTCGCGGTGAGTTCGGTCTGCAACGCCTCGCTCGGCGTGGAACATTCCGCCTTCAGCGTCATCAGATCGGTCTCGCCGCTGCGCGTCACCACCAGGCGGAGACGTCCAAGCTCCGGATGGCGTTTGGCGATCTCGGCAACCTGCTCCGGCCGCACGAACATGCCCTTGACCTTGGTGGTCTGATCGGCGCGACCCATCCAGCCCTTGATCCGCATATTGGTGCGTCCGCAGGCGCTGAGGCCGGACAGCTCGGCGGTGAGATCGCCGAGCGCCAGCCGAATCCAGGGATGTTCTGATATGAGCGAGGTAACGACGATCTCGCCGACCTCGCCTTGGGCCACGGGATCCCCGGTGCCGGGACGCACGATCTCGACGATCAGATCCTCGTTCACCACCAGGCCGTCGCGCGCCGCGGTCTCGTAGGCGACGATGCCGAGATCGGCGGTGCCGAATGCCTGATAGGCGTCGATGCCGCGCGCCTTGATCTCGGCCTGCAGCGACGGCGGAAACGCCGCGCCGGAGACCAGCGCACGCTTGATCGAGGAGGCGTCACGACCGGCGCTCTGGGCCGCGTCGAGGAGAATCTTCAAGAAGTCCGGCGTGCCGCTATAGCCGATCGGGCGGTAGGCCTCGATCAGCTCGAACTGCGCCTCGGTATTGCCCGGGCCGGCCGGGATCACCGCGCAGCCGAGCGCGCGCGCGGACGCATCGAAGATGAAGCCGCCGGGCGTCAGATGATAGCTGAACGTATTGAGCACGACGTCGCCGCGGCGAAAGCCGGTGGCGTAGAGCGCACGTGCCCCGCGCCAGGGATCGCACTGGTTCGTTTCCGGCTCGAAGATCGGACCAGGCGAGGTGAACAGGCGCGCGAAGCTTCCGGGCGCCGGCGCGACAAAACCGCCGAAGGGCGGCGCTGCCTTGTGCAGGGCCGGCAGCTCGGATTTGCGCAGCACCGGCAGCAGCGCCAGTGCGGCGCGGTCCGTGATTTCGGTGGGATCGATCCCCTTGAGCCGCTCGGCATAGGCGGGCGCCTGCATCGCCGCGCGCAGCACTGCGGGCAGGCGCGTGAACAGGTCCTGCTCGCGCACGTCGGGATCGCGGGTTTCGAGGGCGTCGTAATGGGGGGGCATATCCGGTCCTCAGATATTGTGCCGTCATGCCCGGGCTTGTCCCGGGCATCCACGTCTGTCCTGCGTGCTTCAAGGCGTGGATGGCCGGGTCAAGCCCGGCCATGACGATGTTGAGACATCTCGTTCACAGCCATCGCTTCCGCCGCTTGAAGCTTTTCAGGTTCTTGAAGCTCTTGCGCTGGTCGCCGGCGCCGCCGAGGTAGAACTCCTTGACGTCCTCATTGTCGCGCAGGCTATCCGCGGTGCCGTCGAGCACCACCTTGCCCTGTTCCATGATGTAGCCGTGGCTTGCCACGGACAGCGCCGCGCGCGCATTCTGCTCGACCAGGAGAATGGTCACGCCGAGGTCGCGGTTGATCTCCTTGATGATGGCGAAGACTTCTTTCACCAGCAGGGGCGACAGCCCCATCGACGGCTCGTCCATCAAGATCATCTTCGGCCGCGCCATCAGTGCGCGGCCGATCGCCAGCATCTGCTGCTCGCCGCCCGAGAGATAGCCGGCGAGCCCGGTGCGCTCCCTCAGCCGCGGGAAATAGTTGAACACCATCTCGATGTCGGAGGCGACCTCGCGATCGCTGCGGGTGAAAGCGCCGAGCTTGAGGTTCTCGAGCGAGGTCATGTCGGCGATGATGCGGCGCCCTTCCATGACCTGGAAGATGCCGCGGCGGACGATCTTTTCGGGATCGATGCCGTCGATGCGCGCGCCGTCGAATATGATCTCGCCGCGCGTGACCTCGCCGTCCTCGGTCTTGAGCAGGCCCGAGATCGCCTTCAGCGTGGTCGACTTGCCGGCGCCGTTGGCGCCCAGCAGCGCGACAATGGCTCCCTTCGGCACGTCGAGGCTCAAGCCGCGCAGCACCAGGATGACGTCGTCATAGACGACCTCGATGTTGCGGACGGAAAGGAGCGGCGCCGCGGCAGAGGGCGGTGTTGCGTTGGGCCTGTCGAGGGTTTCAACCATGTCCGATGATTCTCGCTGTCATCGCCCGCGAAGGCGGGCGATCCAGTATTCCAGAGACGCCGGGGATCGCCTGAGAAGCCGCGGCGTACTGGATCCCCCGTATGCGCGGGGGATGACGACTTTTGTTGTGGTCAGCACTGAGCCAACTCAGTCGCAAACTACCACCCCAGCCATTCCGGCTTGCGCGGCAGCTCGACGGTCTTGACCTTCTCGAGCTTGATCGTGCCCTTGGCCATCAGGTCGTTGAGGTCGCCGTCGGTCGGCCCGGTCACCTTGGCGCGATACAGATCGACCTTCAGCGTGCCGCGGTGGTCCTTCTCGGTCCAGGTCGAGGGATTGCAGACGCCCGCCATTCCTGCGGGGACCCAATCCTTCTTCTGATAGAAGCCCTTGGCGACGTTCTCGCCGGTGGCGCCGCCGTTCTTCGCCGCCCAGTCGATGGCTTCCTTCATGTAGAGCGCGGAGCAGACCGCAGCGACATAGTGCACGGGACGATAAATCTTGCCCGACGGATCGGACATCTTCGAGATCTCCATCACCGTCTTCATGCCGGGTGCATCGCCGCCCCAGCCGACCGCGGTGCGCAAGGGGAAGATCACGCCGTCGGCGGCATCGCCCGCGGTCTTGGCCGCGTTCTCATCCATGCCCCAGACGTTGGACAGGAATTGCACGTCGACGCCGGCGTTCTTGCAGGCCTTCATCACCGAGATGTTGGAGGCGGCGGTGTTGCCGAGATAGGCGTAGTTGGCGCCGGAGCTTTTCAGGCTCAGGCATTGCGCGCTGTAATCGCCGGGCGAGAGCGCAAACACCAGCGGAGGCAGGACCTCGAAGCCGAGCTCGATCGCCATCGCTTCGCCCGCCGCTTTCGGGGCGTTCGGGTAGGGATGGTTGGCGCCCATATGCACGAACTTCGGCTTGCCGGGCTTGCCCTTGGCCTTCCAATCCTCGGCGGCCCAGGTCAGCTCGGCGCGCAGCGCATCCGAATAGCTCGGGCCATAGAAGAAATTATACGGCGCGGGCTTGGCCTTGCCGCTGGCGCCTTCGGGATCGGTAAGCGCCGCGGCATAGGAGCCGGACATGTCCGGGATCTTGTCGTTGGCGAGGAAGCCGGTCAGCGCCTCGGTGTCGGCGGTGCCCCAGCCCATGATCGCCGCGACCTTGTTGTCCGGCGCCGACCATTTCTTGTACAGCGCGATCGCACGCGGCACCTGGTAGCCATAATCGTTGCTGTCGACCGCGACCTGCTTGCCGCCGATGCCGCCATTCTTGTTGATCCAGGCGAAGGTATCGGCAACGCCCTGGCCGTAGGGCGTGCCGACGTCCGAGGTGCCGCCCGAGAGATCCTCGAGATGGCCGATCGCGATCTGCCCGCTTTCGGCCTGCGCCTGCGATGCGAACGTACCTGCCAGAAGCACGAGCGCCGCCGAGCTCAATAGAGATTTAATCGTCATATCGCTTCCTCCTGATATGCGGGCCGGATTGTCGCCGGTCCCTTGTTAGTGTGAGAACGGGTAGAGCTTCCAATAGGCCTTGATCTGCCGCCAGCGATGCGCGAGCCCGTCCGGCTCGAACATCAGAAAGCCGATGATGATGAGGCCGATCGCGATCTCGCGCAGGAAAGTGATGTTGTTGTTCAGCGCCAGCGCATGATCGATGGCGCTGCCCTTCAGCAGCAGGCTGATCCACTCCATCGATTCCGGCAACAGCACCACGAAGGCGGTGCCCATCAGGGTGCCCATGATCGAGCCGGCCCCGCCGATGATGATCATGGCGAGAAACAGGATCGAGCGCTCGATGCCGAAGCCCTCCTGCGAGATCACGAGCTGGTAATGGGCGTAAAGCGCCCCGGCGATGCCAGCAAAGAAGGCCGCAAGACCGAACGACAGCGTGCGGTATTTGGTGAGGTTGATGCCCATGATCTCGGCGGAGAGATAGTGGTCGCGGATCGCGACCAGCGCGCGGCCGTCGCGCGTGCGCATCAGATTGGTGACCAGGATGTAGCTGGCCAGGAGATAGGCGAGCACGACATAGAAATATTGCCGGTCGCCGCGCAGCGTGTAGCCGAACATCGAGAACGGGTTGGCCGAGGCGGGCACCGAGCCGCCGGAGAACCACTCGGCGCGGGAGAAGAAGTCGAGCAGGATGTATTGGGCGGCAAGCGTGGCGATGACGAGATAAAGACCTTTCAGCCGTGCCGCCGGAATGCCGAAGATCAGCCCGACCAACGCGGTGACGACACCGGCGAGCGGAATCGCGAAGAACACCGGGATCGCATAGGTGTTGTTGATATAGGCCGAGGTGAAGGCGCCGAGCAGGAAGAAGGCGGCGTGCCCGATCGAGATCTGCCCGGTGAAGCCGACCAGGATGTTGAGGCCGAGCGCCGCGATCGCGAAAATCCCGATCTGGATCGAGATCGAGAGCCAGTATTCGGAGAACAATTGCGGCGCGAAACACAGCAGCGCCACGCCCGCAATCGCGAAATTGCGGCTGGTCCGGGTGGGAAAAATGGTGGTGTCCGCCGCGTAGGAGGTGCGGTAGTCACCGGCGGGGATCGTTGAACGAACTACCATGAGTCAGATCCGCTCGATGTCATGGGTGCCGAACAGGCCGTAGGGCTTGATCATCAGGATGATGATCAGCACGTAGAACGGCGCAATCTCGTACAGATTGCCCCAGTGCAGATACTGGCTGTCGACATATTGGGCGACGTTTTCCAGAAGCCCGATGATGATGCCGCCGAGCACGGCGCCGCCGATCGAATCGAGCCCGCCGAGGATCGCCGCGGGAAACACCTTGATGCCATAGGCGGACAGCCCCGACGAGACGCCGTTGACGACCGCGACGACGACGCCGGCGACCGCGGAGACGGTGGCCGAGATCGCCCAGGCCATCGCGAACACGTTCTTCACGGAGATGCCGAGCGATTGTGCGACCTGCTGGTTGAAGGCGGTGGCGCGCATGGCGAGGCCGTATTTGGAGGCACGGAAGAACCAGGCCATGCCGAGCATCATCAGGAGCGACACGACAAGGCTCATCACATAGACGGTCTGGATCTGCAGGCCGAAAATGTCGATCGCCGTGCTCGCGAACACCGGCGGGAACGGCTGCGGGTTGACGCCGAACATCCATTTCAGCGCGGCCTGGAATACGGTGGAAAGCCCGATCGTGACCATGATGACGGAAATGATCGGCTCGCCGATCATCGGCCGGAGGATGACGACCTGGATCGCGATGCCGAACACGAACATGAAGACGAGCGTCAGCGGCATACCGACCCAGAACGGCACCTGGAATTTGGTCAGCAGTGCCCAGCACACCCAGGCGCCGACCAGCAGTAATTCGCCCTGCGCGAAATTGACGACCTGCGTCGCCTTGTAGATCAGCACGAAGGACATCGCGACCACGCCGTAGAGCGTGCCGACCACGAGGCCGTTGACGAGAAGCTGGATGAGGAAGGAAGTGTTCATGATCGTGCGGGCGCGCTGCAGCCCTCTCCCCTTGTGGGAGAGGGTGGCTGCGCGGAGCGCAGCCGGGTGAGGGGTTCTCTCGGCTGGCGAGCAAGAGGATGGAGACCCCTCACCCGACCAAGCTTGGGGTAGGCAGCGGAGCTGCCCTCTCCCACAAGGGGGGAGGGCGCAGCAAAGCGCACCTTGCTTTGTTGATGCAATCTCACTCCGCGGCCTCCGCGATTGTTCCGTAGCCCGACATGTCGACTACCCGCAACGTGGTGCGGATGCGCTGGGTGGTGCCGTCCTGGAAGCGGATCACGGTATCGACCGGAATTCGCGGTTCGCCGCGATAGATTGCGTCGATGATCCCGGCGTATTTCTCGTTGATGACGCTGCGGCGCACCTTGCGGGTGCGGGTCAACTCGCCGTCATCGGCATCGAGCTCCTTGTAGAGCAAGAGGAAGCGCGCGATGCGCTGCGCCGGCGGCAGCGTCGTATTGACCGTTTCCACTTCCTTCTGCAGCAGCGCATAGACTTCGTTGCGCGAGGCGAGATCGGAGTAGGTGGTGAAGGCGATGCGGTTCTTCTCCGCCCATTTCGAGATGATCGAATAGCGGATGCAGATCATCGCCGCGAGCTGGTCGCGGCCCGCGCCGAGCACGACGGCTTCGGCGATATAGGGCGAGAATTTCAGCTTGTTCTCGATATATTGCGGCGAGAAGCGCTCGCCGCGCGAGGTTTCCGCGAGATCCTTGATGCGGTCGATCACGACGAGCTGCCCGGCGGCATTGAAATAGCCGGCGTCGCCGGAATGCATCCAGCCGTCCTTGATATCCGCAGCCGAGGCGTCCGGGCTCTTGTAGTACCCCAGGAACATGTTGGGATGGCGCACCACGATCTCGCCGATGCCCTGGCTGTCGGGCGCATTGATTTTGATCTCGATGTCCGCCGCCATCGGCACGCCGGTGGTGTCGGGATCGACCTTGTCGTCCGGATGCAGCGTGTAGGCGCCAAGCAGCTCGGTCTGGCCATAGAGCGTGCGCAGCGGCACGCCCATGGCGCGAAAGAACTTGAAGGTGTCAGGGCCGAGCGCGGCACCGCCGGTTGCCGCCGAGCGCAGCCGCGTGAAGCCGAGCCGGTCGCGCAAGCTCCGGAATAGCACGAGATCGGCAAAGCGCGAATGCTGGCCCTTTTCAAGCGCCGCGAGTCCCGTCGACATGCCGAGATGATACAGCCGCTGCTTGAGGGGCGTCGCGTCCATCACGCCGGCGCGGACGTCGGCCGCGATCTGCTCCCAGACCCGCGGTGCGAACAGCACGAAGGTGGGCGCGATCTCGCGGAAATCGTTCATCATCGTCTCGGGCTCTTCGACGAAGTTGACCTTCATCCGACAGAGCAGTCCTTTGCCGAGCACATAGACCTGCTCCATGATCCAGGGCAGCGGCAGCACCGAGACATATTCGTCGTCCGGCCCCTTGGGATCGAAGCTGAGATAGGTCGCGCAATGCCGCAGCACACGGCCAGCCGCGAGCATCGCAAGCTTGGGGTGCGAGGTGGTGCCCGACGTCGTGCAGAGGATCGCGCAATCCTCGCCATCGGTCGCATCCACCAGGCGGTCGTAGAGATCGGGGTCACGCGCTGCCCTGCTACGGCCAAGCTCGGCAAGCTTGGCGGCCGGCATCAGCCTGGGATCGTCGTATTTCCGCATCCCGCGCGGATCGGAATAGACGATATGCTTCAGCTTCGGCGCGCGGTCGGCGAGGTTCAACAGCTTGTCGACCTGCTCCTCGTCCTCGGCAAACACCAGCCGCGCTTCGCCATAGTTGAGGAGATAGGCAGCTTCCTCGTCCAGCACGTCGCGATACAGTCCGAGGCTCAAGCCCCGGATCGCGTGAGTGGCGATCTCGGCCGCGACCCAGTCCGGCCGGTTGTCGCCGATGATGCCGATCACGTCGTCCTTGCCGAGCCCGAGCTCGACCATGCCGAGCGCGAAGTCGCGCACGCGCCTCTGGTAGTCCGCCCAGGTGAAGACGCGCCACAGCCCGAGATCCTTCTCGCGCAGCGCGACCGCCTTGCCGTGCTCGCGCGCATTGAGCCGCAGCAGTTTGGGATAGGTGTCGGCCTGTGCGACCCTGGCAGCATAATCCATCATGCCGCGTTCTCCGCGACTTCGGCGACGTCGTCGGGATCGACCAGGAGCTCGTCCTCTTCGCCGAGATAGGCGCGTTTGACATGGGGATCGGCGAGCACCGCGGCCGGATCGCCGTCGGCGATCTTGCGGCCGAAATCGAGCACCATGACGCGATGGGAGATGTCCATGACGACGCCCATGTCGTGCTCGATCATGACGACCGTCATGCCGTATTCCTCGTTGAGGTCGACGATGTAGCGCGCCATGTCCTCCTTCTCCTCGAAGTTCATGCCGGCCATCGGCTCGTCGAGGAGGATCAGATGCGGCTCCAGCGCCATGGCGCGGGCGAGTTCGACGCGCTTGCGCAGGCCGTAGGAGAGGGTGCCGGCGGTGGCTTTGCGAACCGATTGCAGGTCGAGGAAGTCGATGATCTCCTCGACCTTCTCGCGGTGCTTGAGCTCCTCGCGCCGCGCGCCGGTCAGCCAGTACAGCGATCCCGTGAGGAAGTTGTTCTTCAAGAGGTGATGACGGCCCACCATGATGTTGTCGAGCACGCTCATGTGGTGGAATAAAGCTAGGTTCTGGAAGGTGCGGCCGATGCCGAGCGTCGCCCGCGCATTTGGCGGCAGCGAGGTGATGTCGCGGCCGCGATGGAACAGCCGGCCCTCGGTCGGTCTGTAGCGGCCGGAGATGCAATTGACGATCGAGGTCTTGCCGGCGCCGTTCGGGCCGATGATGGAGAACAGCTCGCCCTCGCGCACGCCGAAGCTGACATCGGTCAGCGCCCGTACGCCGCCGAACCGCAGCGACACCGCGCGCGCTTCCAACGTATAGTCCAATCTTTCCTCCCGAGGCTCCCCGGCGCTTGCCGCGCTCTTGGGTCCTTGTGCTCTTCTCGCGTTGCCGGTGATCCTAGCCCGGCCGCCGGTCGAACGCTATCCGACGAAGGATCGGCCGCGCGCTGATCCGCATCAACGACGCACACGGTCGTGAATAGAGGAAAGCGCGGCTGGGAAATGTCTTGCGCCCGACAATTGCCTGGTGAAAATCGCCGCAGCCCTGCTGCGTTGCAGCAAGATGGTCAAACAGGCTCCGAATTGACGAGATGAAGGTTTGATTGGTCAGGACTATCTTGAGCGCATCGCGCCGTGGTCGCGATATCTGAAGCCAGAGGAGATCGAGGCCGCTTGCGGCGGCATCGTCGAGCGCTCGTTCGCGGCCAACGAACACATCTTCCTGCGCGGCGACCATTTCGATTATTGGACCGGCATCGTCTCCGGGCTCGCGCGGATGAGCATCGTGTCCCGCGGCGGCAAGGCGACGACTTTCACGGGCATGACCGCGGGGGCTTGGTTCGGTGAGGGCAGCATGCTCAAGAATGAGCCGCGCCGTTACGACGTGGTGGCCCTGCGCGACACCCGGCTTGCGCTGATGGACCGCGGCACTTTCATGCGCCTGTTCGAGAACAGTGTCGGCTTCAACCGGTTCCTGGTCACCCAGCTCAACGAGCGGCTTGGCCAGTTCATCGGCCTCGTCGAATATGGCCGCACGCTGGATGCCACGGCGCGGCTGGCGCGCAGCATCGCCTCGCTGTTCAACCCGATCCTTTACCCCAACACGACCCGGCATCTGGAGATCACGCAGGAGGAGGTCGGCGCGCTCTCCGGCCTATCCCGGCAGAATGCCAACCAATGCCTGAAAATGCTGGAGCGGGAAGGCCTGTTGCGGCTTGAATATGGCGGCGTCACGATCCTGGATCTGAACCGGCTGCGCGGTTACGGTGAGTAACAATCAGCCTCTATTCCGATACCTAAAGCGCTGATACTGATAAGTTCGAGGTTACGCTTGGCGGGCTCCGGATGCTAAGGGGCGGTCCCAAGAGCGACCGGCGGAGGTGCCGGCACAAGCGGTTGGAGAGGGCATGGCGATTGAGTGCAAGGGACGTGTTGCGCTGATCACCGGGGTGACCGGGCAGGACGGCGCCTATCTCGCCGAATATCTCCTCGGCCTCGGCTATACCGTTCACGGTATCAAGCGGCGGTCGTCATCTTTCAACACGGCCCGGGTCGATCACCTCTACCAGGACCCGCACGAAGACAATGTGCCATTCCTGCTGCATTACGGCGACATGACGGATTCGAGCAATCTGATCCGCTTGGTGCAGCAGATCCGTCCGACCGAGATCTACAATCTCGCGGCGCAAAGCCATGTCGGCGTCAGCTTCGAAAGCCCGGAATACACCGCCAATGCCGATGGCCTCGGCGTGCTCCGGCTGCTGGAGGCGATCCGCATCCTTGGCATGGAGAAGGAGACGCGGTTCTACCAGGCCTCGACCTCGGAGCTTTACGGGCTCGTGCAGGAGGTCCCGCAGCGGGAGACCACGCCATTCTATCCGCGCTCGCCTTACGGTTGTGCGAAGCTCTACGGCTATTGGATCACGGTGAACTACCGCGAGGCCTATGGCATGTTCGCCTCCAACGGCATCCTGTTCAACCATGAGAGCCCGATCCGCGGCGAGACTTTCGTGACGCGCAAGATCACCCGCGGCGTCGCCCGCATCGAGGTCGGGCTCGAAGAGAGCATTTATCTCGGCAATCTCGAGGCCAAGCGCGATTGGGGCCATGCCCGCGACTATGTCGAGGGCATGCATCGGATCCTGCAGGCTGATGCGCCCGACGATTTCGTGCTGGCCACCGGCGAGGCGCATTCAGTGCGCGAGTTGGTCGAGCTCGCCTTCGCCGAGGTGGATCGCTGCATCGATTGGCGCGGCGAGGGCGTCGAGGAGATCGGGATCGATCGTAAATCCGGCAAGACGGTAGTGCGGATCGATCCGACTTATTTCCGTCCGACCGAGGTCGATTTGCTGATCGGTGACTGTAGCAAGGCGCGCGACAAGCTCGGCTGGAAGCCGAAGATGAGCTTCACCGACTTGGTCAGGGAAATGGTGGCGAGCGATCTGGCAGCCGCCCGGCGAGAGGTGGCCCTTGGCAGCATGAGCTATGGCAGCAATACCATTTGAGCTCACCGGCAAGACGGTGTTCGTCGCCGGCCATCGCGGCATGGTCGGCAGTGCGCTGGCCAGGCGGCTTTCGCGCGAGGATGTTGAACTGATCACGGCCGGCCGCAGTGAGCTGGATCTGCGCGACCAGGCCGCCGTGTTCGCCTGGTTCGCCAGGATGAAGCCGCAGGTGGTGTTTCTGGCCGCCGCCAAGGTCGGCGGCATCGTCGCCAACAACACGCTGCGTGCCGAGTTCATCTATGACAATCTCGCGATCGCCGCCAACGTGATCCACGCCGCGCATCTCAACGGCGTCGAGAAGCTGATGTTTCTCGGCTCCTCCTGCATCTATCCGAAGCTCGCGGCCCAGCCGCTGCGCGAGGATGCGATGCTGACCGGACCGCTGGAGCCGACCAACGAGCCTTACGCGATCGCCAAGATCGCCGGCATCAAGATGGTCGAGGCCTATCGCAGCCAGTACGCTTGCGACTTCATCAACGTGATGCCGACCAATCTCTACGGTCCCGGTGACAATTATCATCCCGAATACAGCCACGTGGTGGCGGCGCTGATCCGGCGCTTTCACGAAGCCAAAGTGGCGGGCGCGCCGCAAGTGGTGGTCTGGGGTACCGGCACGCCGCGGCGCGAATTCCTTTATGTCGATGACATGGCTGACGCCTGCGTCCATCTGATGAAGACCTATTCCGATCCACAGCTGGTCAATATCGGCACCGGCGAGGACATCAGCATCGCCGACTTCGCCCGCGTCGTAGCGGCAGCGGTCGGCTATACCGGGGCCATTGCGTTCGATCCGTCGCGGCCGGACGGCACGCCGCGCAAGCTGCTCGATGTCTCGCGGCTGACAAGCCTTGGCTGGCGCGCGTCGACCGCGCTGGAGGACGGGATCAGGCGCGCGTATCAGGCCTATTTGCGGGAGACGCGACGGGCGGCGGAGTAGGGCAACGTCATTGCGAGGCGCGTCGGCGTGGAAGCAGTCCGGTCTTCGCTGGCGGTCTGGATTGCTTTTATTCGCAATGACGGCAGTTATGTCGAGGTCGCGTTGCGCGGCGGCTTCGCGCCTAGCGCCGCCGCCATGGCCGAGATCAGCGGCTTCATGAAGTAGGCCTCGCCGGCCGGTGTGATCGTCGGGCTGACGCCATGCGCCAGGAGCTCCTCGGTGACGACAGGGCCGACCGATGCGACGGGCGTCCGCTTCAGTCCCTCGCGCAAGCGGTCTTCGACGCCATGCGCCTTGGCGACATCGAACAGCCGGCGCGGCTGGCCGGAACTGGTCAGTGCGATCGCGTCGATCCGTCCCGCGGCCATCTCCTCCACGGCGGTGAGAATATTGGCATCCGCCGCTTTGGCGTCGTAAACATAAGGCAGCACGGCATCGACCTCGGCGCCGCGCGCCGTAATGGCGCCGATCAGCGCGCTGTGGTCCTTGTCGGGATAAAGCTGCAGGCCGACACGATGGCCCTTCAAGTCGTAGCCTGACAGCAGCTCTGCGACGCCTTCGGAGGTCGGCTTCTCGGTCGTGACCTGCGGCTCGAGCCCGAGCTCGCGCAAGGCGCGGCCAGGTTTGGGGCCGCGAGTGAATTTGCGGGCGCCGCCAAGCGCGGCAACGAAGGCCGGCTCGACCTGGAGCCGCCGCACCACAGTCATCAGCCGGCGCAGTCCTTCGCCGGTCATCAGCACCAGATCGTCGCAGGGCTTGGCGATGAAGCGGTGGATCCAGGCTTCGATCGGCGCCGGATCCGGCGCGTCATGGATCGTGAACATCGGACATTGCAGCACCTCGGCGCCCTGTTCGGCGAGCAGCCGGGAGAACTGCGCCTCCTCGCGGGTTTCGAGGATCAGGATGCGGTAGCCGGTGAGCCTGTCAGCCATGATGGAGCTCGAACAAAATGCAGCACGGTTTGTTCATCTTGACCCCTGTTGGGGCGTTGGCGCAAGGGCAGGGTCGGTGATAGAGCAGGGCGCGAAAGCGAGGGTGCCGCCCTTGCCTGATCCCTCACGTCATCCTGGTCACCCCGTCGCCATGCCCGACCATCAATATGTCCTGACCCTGTCTTGCCCGGATCGCCCGGGCATCGTCTCGGCCGTCTCCACCTTCCTCGCCCATAACGGCCAGAACATCCTCGACGCCCAGCAGTTCGGTGATCTCGAGACCGGTCATTTCTTCATGCGCGTGGTGTTCACCGCCGCCGATCTCGCCGTCAACCTGCCGGCGCTGCAGACCGGCTTTGCCGCGATCGCCGAGCGGTTCAACATGGACTGGCAGCTGCGCGATCGCGCCGCAAAGCGGCGGGTGATGCTTCTGGTGTCGAAATTCGACCACTGCCTGGTCGATATCCTTTATCGCTGGCGCACCGGTGATCTTCCGATGGTCCCGACCGCAATCGTCTCCAACCACCCCCGTGAGACCTACGCCGGTATCGACTTCGGCGATATCCCTTTCCACCACATGCCGGTCACCAGGGAGACCAAGCGCGAGCAGGAGCAGGCGATCCTCAAGCTGGTCGAGGAGACCAAGACGGACCTCGTGGTGCTGGCGCGCTACATGCAGATTCTCTCCGATGAGATGTCGGCGAGCCTCTCAGGCCGCTGCATCAACATCCATCATTCCTTCTTGCCGGGCTTCAAGGGCGCAAAGCCTTATCACCAGGCCTATGAGCGCGGGGTGAAGCTGATCGGCGCCACCGCCCATTACGTCACGCGCGATCTCGACGAAGGTCCGATCATCGATCAGGACGTCGAGCGCATCAGCCATCGCGACACGCCGGATGATCTGGTCCGCAAGGGCCGCGACATCGAGCGGCGCGTGCTGGCGCGCGCCATCCGCTATCATCTCGACGATCGTGTCATCCTGAACGGCCGCAAGACCGTGGTGTTCGTGGATTAATCGAACAGTGGGCGGAAGTCGCGTGCGCTCCAGCCGAAATCCCTGATCGCCGGCGTGGCGTCGAACGCCATGTCCTGCATCATGCGCAGGCCCATCGCGACATTCGCGCCGGGAAAGAGCGGCTTGAGCAGCGGGAACATCGTGCGCCAGAGCGGGGCGGGGACGGACGGGGTGCGCCGGGGCACTCCGAGCCCATCGAAGATGCGGCCGATCATTTCCCGGTAGGTCAGGGTTTCGCCGCCGGGCACCGCGTAGATCTTGTCGGTTGCGGCGGGCGCCGCCGCAGCTGCAATCATACCGCTTGCAAGGTCCTCGGCATGGACCGGCTGGCGCAGGCCCCTCCCGCCACCGACCAGCGGCATTACGCCGAATCGCCGGATAAGCCTCGACAACGGCGTGATATTCTTGTCCCGGCCTTCGCTGTAGATCAGCGTCGGGCGCAGGATGGTCCAACCGATCCCGCTCTGCGTGCAGGTCGCGGCGATCTGGCGCTCGGCTTCCATGAGTGAGCGCCAGCCGTCGCGCTCGCTCTGCTCTTCGCTGTCCGCTTTGGTGAAGATACTGGTCGAACTCAGCACGACCAGCCGTTGCAGGCCGGGACGTATGAAATGGGGCAGTGCCGGAGCCAGCAATGTCGCGCGCGCGGTGCAATAGAGCGTGTCGAATGGCGGCGGTTCGGCCTGTGCCGGCCGTTCCAGATCATAGGGCAGGTAACCGACATCGGATCTGGCGGGGGCAGAGCGCATGAGCGTCAACGGACGCTCGCCGCGCGCGATCAACTGGTCGAGCAAATAATTGCCGACAAGGCCGCTGCCGCCGATGACCAGGCTTCTCTGTTGTTGCTCGATGTGTCTTTCCACAGGACCTTGCGTGGCTTCCGAGCCGGGCGAAGTCAAGGCGCGAAGGCGAACGGGTGTTCCCATTGAAGCCAATAATGAGAGCATTCTGGAGGGAAGTGCAGTACGGGTTGTGTTACCGCGCGGGTGTTGCGGTCTGCGCGTTGGGGTTTGACTGCGTCTCCTTGTCTCGTTCGGCGGCCGGAGTCTGCCGGCGCCGCTCGCGCTCCTTGATGAATTGATCGTATTCCGGGGTTCCCGGGCGCGGTGGGGCATCGCGCGGCAGGCCGCCGGCCCATTGCGGAATGTAATCGCCCATGCCGGCCGAGACCTTCTCGTTGACGGAGGCGCAGCCGGCGACGCTCGCCGCGAGCAGTGCGGATGCGAACAGCTTGGCAACGAACTGAAGACGGGCCGGCATGCAGTCGAGAATCCTTCGCGTGGCGGGTTGCGCGCCGAACCCTGGAGGCTCCGCCTTGATCGGTCAATTCGCCGCTTCGTGAGTTTGGTAACGATTTACCACTATTTGGCAAGGCCTCGGCGCTGTGCCCCACTTGGTCGCAGGCTTCCCCTATTGTCGCCATTGACAATGTCGCGGCTATTCCGCAGCGATGCGCCCGACATCGTGCGTGGTGTCAAGGTGAGCAGACAAGAATGGCCGGGGACCGTTGGGTCCTGAACGACCCAGGGAGGAATTGGGTATGTTTGTGAGAGGCAAATTACTGGCGATGGCGAGTGCGGCCTTGGTCGGGACGGCGGTCGCCTGCGGCGCCGCGCGGGCCGAGGACGTCTTCAAGATTGGGCTGATCGTGCCGATGACCGGCGGCCAGGCGTCGACCGGCAAGCAGATCGACAATGCGATCAAGCTCTACATGCAGCAGAACGGCGATACGGTCGCCGGCAAGAAGATCCAGATCATCCTCAAGGATGACGCCGCGCTGCCCGACAACACCAAGCGGCTGGCGCAGGAATTGATCGTCAACGACAAGGTCAATGTGATCGCCGGTTTCGGCGTGACACCTGCGGCTTTTGCGGCGGCGCCCTTGGCTACTCAGGGCAAGATCCCGGAAGTGGTGATGGCGGCCGGCACCTCCGTTATCACCGAGAAGTCGCCGTATATCGTGCGCACCAGCTTCACCCTGCCGCAGTCCTCTACCATCATCGGCGATTGGGCGGCGAAGAACGGCATCAAGAAGGTCGCGACCCTGACCTCGGACTACGCGCCGGGCAATGACGCGCTGGCCTCGTTCAAGGAGCACTTCACTGCCGGCGGCGGCCAGATCGTCGAGGAAGTCAAGGTGCCGCTCGCCAATCCGGACTTCGCACCGTTTCTGCAGCGCATGAAGGATGCCAAGCCCGACGCGATCTTCGTGTTCGTGCCGGCCGGACAGGGCGGCAACTTCATGAAGCAATATGCCGAGCGTGGGCTCGACAAGAGCGGCATCAAGGTGATCGGACCGGGCGACGTCACCGACGACGACCTGCTCAAGGACATGGGCGATGCCGTGCTCGGTGCCGTCACCGCGCACATCTATTCGGCGGCGCATCCCTCGGAGAAGAACAAGGAGTTCGTCGCGGCCTATGAAAAGGCGTTTGGCAGCCGTCCGGGCTTCATGGCGGTCGGCGGCTACGACGGCATCCACCTGATCTACGAGGCCTTGAAGAAGGACGGCGGCAAGACCGACGGCGATTCGCTGCTCGCGGCGATGAAGGGCATGGCCTGGGAGAGCCCGCGCGGCCCGATCTCGATCGATCCGGAGACGCGTGACATCATCCAGAACGTCTATGTCCGCAAGGTCGAGAAGGTGAACGGCCAGCTCTATAACGTCGAGTTCGAGACCTTCAACGCGGTCAAGGATCCGGGTAAAGCGAAGAAGTGACGCCGAAGGGCGTCATCCCGGGGCGCACGGACGGTGCGCTCCCTCCCCCGCTTGCGGGGGAGGGCTGGGGTGGGGGCGCCACACGGCACGCTGCCCGGGTGGAGAGACTTCCCCCACCCGCATCGAATCTTCGATACGATGCGACCTTCCCCGCAGGCGGGGGAGGCTGGACCGAGCAAGCATGGTATGCGCGCCCTTCAGAGGAAGGGGTGAGACCGGGGACCGAATTTAGACGCCATGACCGCTGTTCTCACCAATCTGTTCGATGGCGTCGCCTACGGCATGCTGCTGTTCGTGCTGGCCTGCGGCCTCGCCGTGACGCTCGGCCTGATGAACTTCGTCAATCTGGCCCACGGCGCCTTTGCGATGGCCGGCGGCTATGTCTGCGCGGTGTTGGTCAACCAGACCGGCTGGCCGTTCTTCGCCGCGCTGCCGCTGGCATTCGTCGCGAGTGCGGTGATCGGCGCGGCACTGGAGCGCACGCTCTATCGCCATCTCTATACGCGCAGCCATCTCGACCAGGTACTGTTCTCGATCGGGCTCGTGTTCATGTCGGTCGCCGCGGTCGACTACATCATGGGGTCGTCCCGCATCTTCATCAAACTGCCGGAGGTGCTGGAAGGCCAGTTCGACGTGTTCGGCGTCGGCATCGGCCGCTACCGGCTGATGATCGTCCTGATCTGCGGTCTGCTCACGGTGCTCCTGCAACTCGTTCTGGCCAAGACCCGCTTCGGCAGCCGCCTGCGCGCCGCGGTCGATGACCCGCGCGCCGCAAGCGGGCTCGGCATCAACGTGCCGCAGGTGTTCGCTTTCACCTTCGCTTTCGGCTGCGGGCTCGCTGGCCTGGGCGGCGCCCTCAGCGCCGAGGTTCTCGGGCTCGATCCGTATTTCCCGCTGAAATTCATGATCTACTTCTTGATCGTGGTCACCGTCGGCGGCTCCTCCTCGATCACAGGCCCGTTCCTGGCCTCGCTGCTGCTCGGCATCGGCGACGTTGCCGGCAAATATTACGTGCCCAAGATGGGCCCCTTCGTCATCTACACCATGATGATCGTGATTCTGATCTGGCGCCCGAACGGATTGTTCGGCCGCACCGCTGCGCGGTGATTTGAAATGACCGCACAGACCGATGTCGCCTATCACGCGCGCCAGCATGGCCGCTGGCACTGGAGCGAAGTTGCGTTCTGGGTCGTCGTGCTGGCCTGCGCCTTGGCCTTTCCGTCGCGCTACCTGATCATGACCGAGGTCGTACGGCTCGCGCTGTTCGCGCTCTCGCTCGACTTGATCCTCGGCTATGCCGGCATCGTCTCGCTTGGACACGCGGCGTTCTTCGGCGTCGGCGCCTACTGCGCCGGCCTCTTGTCGGCCCACGGCCTGATCGATGAGCCACTGCTCGCATTGATCGTCGCGGGGCTCGTCACGATGCTGCTGGGATTCGTCACCAGCTTCCTGGTGATCCGCGGCGCCGACCTGACCCGGCTGATGGTCACGCTCGGCATCGCGCTGCTCCTGGAGGCGCTGGCCGAGCGCTTCTCCAACGTCACCGGCGGCACCGATGGTCTGCAGGGCATCGACATCAAGCCGCTGCTCGGCCTGTTCGAGTTCGACATGTTCGGCAGGACCGGCTTCTTCTATGCGCTGGCCGTGCTGTTCGTGCTGTTTCTGCTCGCGCGGCGGATCGTACATTCGCCGTTCGGCCTGTCGCTGCGCGCGATCAAGAACAATCCGTTGCGGGCTGCGGCGGTCGGCATTCCCGTCAATCGCCGGCTGATCGCGATCTACACGGTCGCGGCGTTCTATGCCGGCGTTGCAGGTGCCCTGTTTACCCAAACCACTGCGATCGCTTCGCTCGACGTGTTCGCATTCGAGAAGTCGGCGGATCTGATGCTGGTGCTGGTGATCGGCGGCGCCGGCTATCTCTATGGCGGGTTGATCGGCGCGGTCGTGTTCAGGATCCTGCAGGAGGTGTTCCAGACCATCACGCCGCAATATTGGATGTTCTGGATCGGGCTCGTGCTGGTGGTGATCGTGCTGGTCGGACGCCAGCGCATTCATGCTGCCGCGCTATATGTGCCGAATCTGGTGCTCAAGCAGCTCGCTGGCCGTAAGGCCGTGGTCGCTCTGTCCGACAACGAGGCGCCATGACCATCGCGCTGGAAACCAGGAATCTGGAGAAGAATTTCGGAGGCTTGCGGGTCACCCGCGATCTGTCGCTCCGAATCGCAACCGGCGCCCGCCATGCGTTGATCGGGCCGAACGGCGCCGGCAAGACCACTGTCATCAACCAGCTCACCGGCGTGTTGCAGCCGACCTCGGGGCGCATCCTGCTGGAGGGCGCCGATATCACCGACCTGCCGGTGCACAAGCGCGTGCTGCGCGGTCTGTCCCGGACATTCCAGATCAATCAGCTCTATCCCGACCTGACGCCGCTCGAGACGATCGGGCTTGCGGTGTCCGAACGGCTCGGCCGCGGCGGCGACTGGTGGCGGCGGATGGGAACGCGCGACGACGTCACGGCCGAGATCGCCGAGACCCTGGGGCGTTTTCGCCTGCTCGACGTCATGAACGACAAGACTTCGACCCTGCCTTACGGCAAGCAGCGGTTGCTCGAGATCGCGGTCGCGATCGCGGCCAAGCCGCGCGTCTTGCTGCTCGACGAGCCCGCCGCCGGCGTGCCCGAGGGCGAACGCAAGGACATCCTGGCCGCGGTCGCGGCGCTGCCGCGCGACGTCACCGTACTTTTGATCGAACACGACATGGACCTGGTGTTCTCCTTTGCCGACCGCATCTCAGTGCTGGTCTCGGGCGCGTTGCTGGTCGAGGGCCCGCCGGATGAGGTCGCGCGCGATCCGCAGGTGAAGGCGGTCTATCTCGGCGAGGCCGCGTGAATGAGTGATCTGCTTGCCATCGAGAATCTGCGCGCCGGCTACGGCCAGGCCGTGGTGCTGCCGAACATGTCGCTGAAGCTGCCGGAAGGCCAGGTGCTCGCGCTGCTCGGGCGCAACGGCACCGGCAAGACCACGCTGATCAATTCCATCGTCGGCGTTACCCGGCGCTTTTCGGGCCGAATCGCGCTCGCCGGCCGAGACATCACTAGTCTGCGCGCCGACCAGCGCGCCCGCGGCGGCATCGGCTGGGTGCCGCAGGAGCGCAATATCTTCCACTCGTTGACGGTGGAGGAGAACATGACCGCCGTGGCGCAGCCGGGACCTTGGACGGTCGAGAGGGTCTACGGGATGTTCCCGCGGCTCAAGGAACGGCGCAGCAATTACGGCAACCAGCTCTCCGGCGGCGAGCAGCAGATGCTGGCGATCGGGCGCGCACTGACGCTCAATCCGAAAGTGCTGCTGCTGGACGAGCCGACCGAAGGGCTGGCGCCGATCATCGTCGAGGAGCTGTTGGCCGCCATCGGCACCATCAGCCGCGCCGGCGGACTGTGCTCGATCATCGTCGAGCAGCATGCGCAGAAGATTCTGGGGCTCGCCGACCGCGTCGTGATATTGGAGCGCGGCATGATCGTGCATGATGCGCCATCGAGCGCGCTGAAGGCCGACCCGGCGCCGCTGGAGCGGCATCTCGGCGTGGCCGGCGCCGCCGTGCATTGATTGCGCCGGTGTCGACGCAACTTGCCGCATTCGGTATTCAGGCGATCATTGTCGCGGGCTAGGTGAGGGCTCTCTCACCGGTCGCTGGGTCAGGCAGGGAGCGTCGCAATGGTCGAACCTGCAGCAGAATTGGCGGAATCACCCACCGCGCCCAATGGGGCCTTCGGTATGCCGGAGCCGCTTGGCCATTCTCTCTCAACGGAATTGTATACCGAACGGATACGCGGTAGGTGATGGCGCAGCCCGGGGATGGCCGGCGGCCGGACCTGGGGACGCAACGTCAACATGGATCAAAGACAGATCAGTCGGCCGATCCAATAATCATATCAATGCGTCGACCTTTCCAAGGAGTGAGCAAATGCAACGCACAAAGCCCCCATTCCGCGCCGACGAGGTCGGCAGCCTCTTGCGCCCGCAGAAGATCAAGGACGCCCGCGCCAAGCTCGAGAAGGGCGAAATCACCGCCGACGAGCTGCGCAAGATCGAGGACATGGAGATCGAAAAGGTCGTGCACCGCCAGGCCTCGACCGGCCTGAAGCTGGCGACCGACGGTGAATTCCGCCGCTCCTGGTGGCATTTCGACTTCCTCGCCAAGCTGACGGGTTGCGAGCTGTTCCACCCCGATGCCGGCATCCAGTTCACGGGCGTCCAGACCCGGCACGACGCGGTGCGTGTGATCGGCAAGCTCGACTTCCCGGCCGATCATCCGATGCTCGACCACTTCCGCTTCCTGAAGAAGCACGCCGACACTGCGCATGTGACGGCGAAGATGACGATTCCTTCCCCGGCGGTGCTGCATTTCCGCGGCGGCCGCAAGTCGATCTCCAAGGATGTCTATCCCGATCTCGACGCGTTCTACGAGGATCTCGGCAAGACCTATCGCAAGGCGGTGAAGGCGTTCTACGACGCCGGCTGCCGCTATCTGCAGTTCGACGACACGGTATGGGCCTATCTGTGCTCGCAGGACGAGCTGAAGAAGGCCCGCGAGCGCGGCGACAATCCGGACGGCCTGCAGCAGATCTATTCGCGCATCATCAACTACGCGATCGCCGAGCGGCCCGCCGACATGGTGATCACGACCCATGTCTGCCGCGGCAATTTCCGCTCGACCTGGATCTCCTCCGGCGGCTACGAGCCGGTGGCCGAGACCATGCTCGCCAACACCAATTACGACGGCTACTTCCTGGAATACGACAGCGAGCGCGCCGGCGGCTTCGAGCCGCTGCGCTTCCTGCCCAAGGGCAACAAGGTGGTCGTGGTCGGTCTCGTCACGTCGAAGGTCGGCGAGCTCGAGAAAAAGGACGACATCAAGCGCCGCATGGAAGAGGCGGCCAAGTTCGTGCCGCTCGAGCAGCTCGCGCTGTCGCCGCAATGCGGCTTCGCCTCGACCGAGGAAGGCAATATCCTCTCCGAGGAAGAGCAGTGGGCGAAGCTGCGCCTCTGCGTCGAGCTTGCCGAGGAAATCTGGGGCAAGTGATCGGCAGGGAAGTGATCGGCGGGTAAACCCGCGTTGATCACCCGACCGCATCTGAGACCCGAGCGGGACCGGAATTTCTCCGGTCCCGCTTTTGTTTGGAGGGCGGCCCAAGCCGCGCCCTAGTGTCTCCCTAAGGGGGCTGTCTGCAGGACTGGATGGGTCGGAATCAGCCATTCCCTCGGTGGGCAGAAGGTGCTAGGACGCAGACTTGATCGGGCGTTGCCCACTCTCCAATCCCACGCCTCCGGCCGATGAAGAACGACCAGCTGCTCGCCCAGATTTCGGAGTTCTGCCGCCAGTCCGACATGGCGGAATCGACGTTCGGCCGGCGCGCGGTGAACGATGGCAAGCTGGTGCATCGCCTGCGCGAGGGCAAGCGCATCACCATCGACACGCTGGATCGCATCCAGGCCTATATTGCAGCCTCGACCGGCACTTTGCCGCCACCGCGGCTCGAGGTCGTGGCCGAGAAGCGCGATCCGCGTAGCAATTTCCGCTTCTTCGAGAACCGGCAGAAATACCTGCTGTTCGTCCATACCTGCAGCGAGAAGCGGGTGGTGGCCGAGCGGGTCGGGCTCGAGCTTGCCAGCATCCACCCGCGGCCGCCGGCTTTGCGGGTGTTCGACGCCGGCGTCGGCGACGGCACCGTGCTGTCCAAGGTGCTGCGGACCATGCATGGCCGCTTTCCGCACATTCCATTCTATGTCGCCGGCAAGGAGCTCAGCCTGGAGGATGTCCGGCTGACGCTGGAGAAGGTGCCGGACCGGTTGTACGAGCATCCCGCCAGCGTGTTCGTGTTCACCAACATGAACTACGCCGAGGCGCCGTGGCTGACCCCGAAGTCGCCGGCGATGGCAGCCAGCATGATCTGGCATGAAGTCGTGCTGCAGGGCGATTCGTCAGGCGAATTCGAAGCCCAGATCGCGGCGCTGAAGCCGTTTCTAGAGCAGAATTGGCGCGCCTCGGTGTCGCCGCGCACCGGCATGCCGATCTATGAGCGCCCGGTGGCGCTGGTGCTCTATCGCGAGGACCATCGCTTCCTGCTCGATGCCATCGTCCCGCGCGCCGGCCGGGTCGAGGCCAATTTCGACCTCGTCATCGCCTCGCAGCCTTATCGCGCCCGGTCCTCGGTGAACTTCCGCGCCAAAAGGATCATCGCCCCCTTGGCGCGTGCCTTGAAACCGGGCGGCCGGCTGATCGGAATCCACTCCCATGGCCAGGATCCGGGCCTGGAAATCATCCAGGCGGTGTGGCCCGGAGAAAATCCTTTCTCGGTCAGCCGCCATGAACTGCTGCGGGCGGTCAAATACGAGCTGGGGTCCAGTGGGCGAGACTTAAATTTTAATGCCTATGCGGACAATCGCTCGATTTTCAGGTATGAGATGGAAGCTCTGCCCAACGAGGTCACCGGCGCCATCGGAACCTCGACGGCCTTTGCAGCCTGGAACGCGGCGGTGTATGTCGCCCAGATCGAGGAAGACCGCCTGACGGAGATCGCCAATAGCGCGCGTGCGCTCGATGCCGCCAGGGAGGTGCTGCGGAAGCATAACGGGTTGTGGTTCTACGACGAGTCCTACGTCATCTCGCGGCGTCGCGACTGACGGTTCGGGATCAATATCAATGACCGCCGTGGGCGGCGAAGAAGGGGTTGCTTGATGCGCGCGTCATATCTGTTCACCTCGGAGTCGGTTTCCGAGGGCCATCCGGACAAGGTCTGCGACCGGATTTCCGACGAGATCGTGGACCTGTTCTACCGCGAGGGGCCGAAGGCCGGCATCGATCCGTGGCAGATCCGCGCCGCCTGCGAGACGCTCGCCACCACCAACAAGGTCGTGATCGCGGGTGAAACGCGCGGGCCTGCGTCCGTCACCAACGAGCAGATCGAGGGCGTGGTGCGCGCGGCGATCAAGGACATCGGCTACGAGCAGGAAGGTTTCCATCACGCCACCTGCGATATCGAGATCCTCCTGCATCCGCAGTCGGCCGACATCGCGCAGGGCGTCGACGCGCTGCAGCCGGGCGCAGCCAAGGAAGAGGGCGCCGGCGACCAGGGCATCATGTTCGGCTATGCCTGCAACGAGACGCCGGATCTGATGCCGGCGCCGATCTTCTACGCCCACAAGATCCTGCGCCTGATCTCCGAAGCGCGTCACTCCGGAGTTGAGAAGGTGTTGGGGCCGGACTCCAAGAGCCAGGTCACGGTGCGCTACGAGAACGGCAAGCCCGTCGGCGTGCGCGAGATCGTGGTGTCGCACCAGCATCTGGTCGAGGACATGACCTCGGCGCAGGTGCGTGAGCGCGTCGAACCTTACGTTCGCGAGGCGCTGCCGAAGGACTGGATCACGAAGGACACGATCTGGCACATCAACCCGACCGGCAAGTTCTTCATCGGCGGTCCCGACGGCGACACCGGCCTCACCGGCCGCAAGATCATCGTCGACACCTATGGCGGTGCGGCCCCGCATGGTGGCGGCGCCTTCTCCGGCAAGGACCCGACCAAGGTCGACCGCTCCGCGGCCTATGCCGCGCGCTATCTCGCCAAGAACATCGTCGCCGCCGGGCTTGCCGAACGCTGCACCCTGCAGCTCGCTTACGCGATCGGCGTGGCGCGGCCGCTGTCGATCTATATCGACACCCACGGCACCGGTAAGGTCTCCGAGGATCAGCTCGAGAAGGCGGCTGCGCAGGTGATGGATCTGACGCCGCGCGGCATTCGCAGCCATCTCGATCTCAACCGTCCGATCTACGCGCGCACCTCGTCCTACGGCCATTTCGGCCGCACGCCCGACAATGAGGGCGGCTTCTCCTGGGAGAAGACCGACCTCGTCGAGCCGTTCAAGCGCGCGGTGTAAGTCTTCGCGCTGCGACCCTTCCCCGGTGGGGAGGGTTGCAGGAAGCGCAGTTGTGACTTTGTCGTTTGAGAAGACCGCTGCAACACACCTAAGCCGTCATGGCCGGGCTTGTCCCGGCCATCCACGTCTTTCTTCTGTTGCAGCCAAGACGCGGATGCCCGGCACAAGGCCGGGCATGACGAGAACGGATTGCAGTCCGGTCGCGCAGCAAGAGCCGCTCGGAAGAATATAGGGAACCCACATGACCGCCTTCACCGACTACATCGTCAAGGACATTTCGCTCGCCGAATTCGGCCGCAAGGAGATTTCGCTCGCCGAGACCGAAATGCCCGGTCTGATGGCGACGCGGGAAGAATACGGCCCGAAGCAGCCGCTCAAGGGCGCGCGCATCGCGGGCTCGCTGCACATGACCATCCAGACTGCGGTGCTGATCGAGACGCTGGCAGCGCTCGGCGCCGACATCCGCTGGGTTTCCTGCAACATCTATTCGACGCAGGATCACGCCGCGGCAGCGATCGCCGCACGCGGCATTCCGGTGTTCGCGGTCAAGGGCGAAACGCTCACCGAATATTGGGACTACACCGCCAAGCTGTTCGACTGGCACGGCGGCGGCACGCCCAACATGATCCTCGATGACGGCGGCGACGCCACCATGCTGGTGCATGCCGGCCTGCGCGCCGAGAAGGGCGACACCGCCTTCCTCGACAAGCCGGGCTCAGAAGAAGAAGAGATCTTCTACGCGCTGATCAAGCGGCTCCTGAAGGAAAAGCCGAAGGGCTGGTTCGCCGAGATCGCCAAGAACATCAAGGGCGTCTCCGAGGAGACCACCACGGGCGTGCATCGCCTCTATGAAATGGAGAAGGCCGGCACGCTCTTGTTCCCGGCGATCAACGTCAACGACAGCGTCACCAAGTCGAAGTTCGACAATCTCTATGGCTGCCGCGAATCGCTGGTCGACGGCATCCGCCGCGGCACCGACGTCATGATGTCGGGTAAGGTCGCGATGGTCGCGGGCTTCGGCGACGTCGGCAAGGGTTCGGCCGCTTCGCTGCGCCAGGCCGGTTGCCGCGTGCTGGTCTCTGAGGTCGATCCGATCTGCGCGCTGCAGGCGGCGATGGAAGGCTATGAGGTCGTGACGATGGAAGACGCCGCGCCGCGCGCCGACATCTTCGTCACCGCGACCGGCAACAAGGACATCATCACCATCGAGCATATGCGCGCGATGAAGGATCGCGCCGTCGTCTGCAACATCGGCCATTTCGACAACGAGATCCAGGTCGCCTCGCTGAAGAACCTGAAGTGGACCAACATCAAGCCGCAGGTCGACGAGATCACCTTCCCCGACGGCAAGCGCATGATCCTGTTGTCCGAAGGCCGCCTCGTAAACCTCGGCAACGCCATGGGCCATCCGTCCTTCGTGATGTCGGCCTCCTTCACCAACCAGACGCTGGCGCAGATCGAATTGTTCTGCAACCAGGGCAAGTACGAGAAGAAGGTCTACGTGCTGCCGAAGACGCTCGACGAGAAGGTGGCGCGGCTGCATCTCGCCAAGATCGGCGTCAAGCTCACCGAGCTGCGCCCCGACCAGGCGGCTTATATCGGCGTCAAGCAGGAAGGCCCGTTCAAGTCGGACCATTATCGCTACTGATCAGGTGATCGTCGTTCCGGGGCGCGAAGCGACCCCGGAACGATTTCTCACGATGGCCGGGCTCGTCCCGGCCATCGGCGTTTTTGCCGATCTCATTCGGTTCTGTCAGGTCCGGGACGGTAACGGTCCGGATTGGTCCGAATGGGCCGGTCAGAATTCCAGGTTCGCACCCAGATAGAACGAGCGACCTGGACCGGGAACGGCGGTGCCCCACATGCTCGCGGTGCCCGATGCGCCGCTGCCGACCGGGCCGACGGTCCCGGCCTCCCTGTTGAACGACATCGACGCGCCTTCGCCCAGATAAGCGCCGCCGAGCGGCAGGTAGTAGAGCTTGTTGAATAGGTTCTCGACGCCGAAGCTGATGCGCAGCTTCTGCCAGGTGTAGTTGCTGCGCAGGTTGACCAGGCTGTAGCCCGGGGTCTTGAGCTCGTTGCGGGCGGCGGACACGTCGGACTTGCTGCTCACCATCACGAGCTCGACACCGTTGTCCCAGCCGTCGAGCCGGTGCGTGAGCGTCAGCTTGCTGTTGAGCGGCATGATGTTGTAGAGGCCGCTTCCGGTATCGAGGTTCCTGCCGTTCGTGTAGCTGAGGACCCCCTTCAGACCGAACTCGCCGATCTCAGTCCGGCCGAGCGGAAGCTTGCCGGACAGATCGAATCCGTACAGGCGCGCCTGCTGGTTCATGTATTTCATGATCACGAACTGGTTGGCGACGGCAGGGACGGCGGCGGTGTTCGTCGCGGCTCTCCATTGTACAGCGTCGATGTAGTCGCGCACATGGGTGTAGTAAGGCGTGAACCGGATCTCGGCCTCGTGGTCGGCGCTGTGCCAGGCGCCGGTGAAGCTCACGGTGTGGGCGACCTCCGGCCTCAAATAGGGATTGCCGAGATAACCGTTGCCATCGCCGACGAAGTTGTTCATCTCCAGCGCCATCACGTTGCGCGACCACGAATAGCGCTCATAGAGGTTCGGCGAACGCGTCTTCTGCATCGCGCCGAACTCGAAGGTGAGATTGGCGTTCGGCGTGTTCCGAAGCAAAGCCGTCAGATCGACATTGTTGTCCTTGTGGGCACGATCCATGGCGTTGAACGCCGCGCGCGAGCCGACCGAGCTCGTCTCATACATGCCGGACATGAAGCCCGATGTCAGCGGCGTGGTGCTGGTATTGTAGCCGACGATGGGGCCGGTGTCGGTTTCGACCCGCTCGAACCGCACGCCCAGCAGCGAGAGCCAGGCCGGGTTCCATCTGGCCTCCCACTCGCTGAAGACACCGGCGCGGTCCCGCTTGCCGTTATTGATGTTCCAGAACGTCAGCGGCGCCATCCCGCCGATGCAGTTGCCCACGCCGCAATCGGGTGCCGGCGGCCACCAGTCGTCGAGACGATAGGTCTGCAGATCGACGCCGACCCGGAGCACGTCGCGGGGCGACAGCTCGATATCGGCTTTGGACGATGCGCCGTTGGTCTTGGTCCGCGTGTACATCGGCATGCCATTGACCGGGTAGGACGCGCCGGTCGTGTTCGGCGGCGTTAGCGTGCCGTACGAGAACAGCCGGTCTCCGCCGAAATCCATGTAGTGATGGACGGACTGATGATAGATCCGGGTCTCCAGCTCGCCCCAGTCGAACCTGCCGAGATGGCGCAGGTTGAAGCTGTAGGCGTCGTTGCCGAGCATATCCATGCGCTGGTTCGGATAGAGCTGGTAGGGGACCTCCTGAATGCCGGCCTTGAACTCGATCAGCTGACCGTCTTTGTTCCAGGCGATCCCCAGCAGGTGATTCCGGGTCTCGTAGGCGGATGAGCCGACCTGGTCGAGAGGGAGCACGGGCGTGATGGCGCTCCTCAGAACGAAGTTCTTGAAGTTGCCGCCGGCCGTGTAGTTGTCCGCTTTGACGGCCGCGCCGCTGTAGCTGACGCTGTAGTTCTCCGTCGCCATGGTCGCCGACAGGTTGGCGCCGCGCACATTGCCGTTGCTGCGGTAGAACGTGCCGATATTGCCCTTGGTCAGCAGGCTTTGACCGGGCGCGGCGAACGTTGGCCCCAGGGACGTGACGGCCACGGTGCCGCCGATCGAGTCGCCGCCGACGCTTACCGGCGTGACGCCTGCCCAGACCTTGGCCGCGGCGATCTGGCTGGGATCGATGTAGGACAGCGCCGGATTCATGTGATTGGGGCACGAGGCGATGGTGTCCATGCCGTCGACCTTGATGCGCAGGCGGTCGTCGGCGAGGCCATGGATCGCGGGCAGGCTCGATACGCCGCCTGCCGAGTACAGGCTGACGCCCGGGACGTCCGCGAACAGGGCGGCGGTGTCGTTCGTCGTGGCGCGCTTCGCCAGGATGTCGCCCGCTTCAACCGAGGTGCTGCCGGGTGGGGTGGCGATGCCGTCGGGCGAGACCGCGGGCGGCGGTGTCGGATTGGGCTGGCTCGCCGGGTTTGCTGCTGTGGCATGCGCGCCCCGGCGGCGGATCGCCGGTCGGCGGGCCGGGCCGTGCTGGGGCATTGTGACGATCACTTGGGGCAGTGTCGCGGCTGCGCGACCCCGCGCTTCGTCTTGCGCAAGCACGAGGTCCGGCATGGTGAAGGCCAGCAGTGCCGGCGATGTCAGCACGGCGGTCGAACGGAGCAATCGGCGCCGGGCGGGTGTGGAACGGTGGTGCATGATGGGATCTCGGATTCCGGATAGGAAGGCGCAGGGCGGCAGGCGCGTTGTGGCCTTCGTGAAAAGTGGTCGCGACATCGCGGCTGCAGGCATGGCCGAGCTTGCCGCGAGACAGCAGCAGTCAGCTCGTCCGGCTGATGCCGGCCGCATCGTCACGCGTTCAGATGTGTGGAAGAGACAGCCTAGGCGGTCGCCGGCGGCCCGCGGGCGACAGGCAGGTCATGCGCAGGCGGGAGCGGCGATATGACATCGATGCGCCCGACCAGAATCGCCACCACAACCGGGATCGGCAGAGCGATGATCGAGGCTTGAGGGAGCGTGACGCTGCGTCCGAGCGCACAAAACGGACAGCTCGCACATTGCTTGGCGGCTGCATCGCTATCGTCGGCCGCCGAATGATCAGCGCTGCTCTGGCAAATGATTGCGGCGGTGACGTCGGGGCCCGAAACGGCCGCGCCCATCGCGCAGAACGCCAGGGTCGACTGGAAGATCAGCGCCCATGCCGCGAACCACACGAGTGAACTGCACAGCCGCGATCGCGCCGTTCGTAGGATCGAAATATGCGCGAGAGCGGACGCGACCAACTCGCGACGCCACAGCGTGCGCAAGCGTGCCTTGCGCCTCACTGTTTCGATCCTGTGTAGTTGACGCCCCCGTCGAGCCACTGACTGACGCTCCCCCTTCGAATTTTCCTACAGGAGCGCGCATCGAATTGGCAATGGAGCACGCGAGGCTTCGTGGACTCCTGTGCCGGTGGATCAATTCTGCCACAGTGAAGGTAGCTTCACCTCATGTGCAAACCCAGTGAAGCTGAGCGTCATGGGACGATTGCAAATAAGTCGCAATCGCGATGTAGCTGCGGCCGTGGAATGACGCGCGGCTGGCTGGCGCAGCTCCATCCCGGCGAGCAGAGCTATCGGCCGATGACATGCGCAATGCGGCCGGGGCGGCGGGGCGCGATAGGCGGGGCGGTGGCGCCGCTGCGCCGCCGTGTCGGTGTCCTTGGTACCCGGATTCACATAATCTCCTCCGATCGATTGCAAGTCGCCTCGCATTGACATGAACTGGTCAATCTCGGTGCCGAGAAAGGTGTGTGTTCGGCTGGTAGGCAATATGAAGAACAGGGCTCTCGCACTCCTCATCTTGTTTCTCGGCCTCGTCGGACCAGTGCACGCCGCCGAGCTCGACGTTGCCGTGGCTGCGGCCCACGGCGGCGACTATGCGCCCGCGCTGAAAGTCCTGTCGGCGCTGGCCGAAAAGGGTGATGCGCGCGCGCAGTTCGATCTTGGCTTCATGCAGGCCAATGGCTGGGGCCTACCGCGCGATCCGACCGTGGCGGCCGGCTGGTATCGCAAGGCCGCGGAGCAGGGGCTTGCCATCGCCCAGCATTTCCTTGGCCTGGCTTATGTGAACGGCGAAGGCGTGCGGATCGATGACGCGGAAGCTGCGCGCTGGTTCGCACGCGCGGCCGCACAGGGATTTGCCCAATCGCAATACATGCTCGGTCTGATGCTGTTGGATGGCCGCGGCGTGTCCAAGGATGTGGTCCATGGCTATGCCTATGTCGTCATGGCGGGCCAGGCCGGGGTGCGCACGGCCGGCCGCGCGGTACAGCGGCTCGCCTTGACCGAAGCCGAGCGCGCGCAGGCCCAGGACATCATGACGCAATGGAAGCCGAAGCTCGAATCGAGCGTCGCGAGCATCGCCAGTCCGCGCAGTGAGGATCTGCTCGGCCTAGACCGGCATCTCGGCGCGATCGTCGATCCCACCGCCTGGCCGGCATCCGCGATCGGCGTCGTCACGGTGGCCCGTTATTCGAACGGCGCCTGGTGCACCGGCACGCTGGTGGCGCCCCGGCTGGTGCTGACGGCCGCGCACTGCCTGTTCAACGGCACCGCGCCGGTCAGTCCCGGCAACGTCCATTTTCTTCTCGGCATGGACAAGGGGACGCCGGCCGCGTCGGCGGCGGCAGAGCGGCTGATCGTCGCAAGGGATTTCGTTCCGACCCCGCTGGACCAGTGGACATTGGATCGAGCCCCGGCGGATTGGGCGTTGATCGTTCTCAAACAGGCGCTGCCGTCGCGGCCCATTGCCGTGAAGGCGCTGACGCGAGAGCAGCTGCGCACCGTGGCCGAGGCCGGGAGGATTTCGGAGATCGGCTACGGCGAGGAACGGCGTTACTCGCCGACCGAGCAGCGCAATTGCCGCGCCGACATCACTAATGACGAGCGGCTGTTGATCCTCCACTGCCTGGCGAACCATGGCTATTCCGGCTCGCCAATCCTGGCCGATATCGACGGAACCATTGCAGTGATCGGCATCTTCTCCTCGTTCCACGAAGAGACACGCGTGACGTTTGCCCCCTCCGCCAGCCGGTTCGAGGCTGCGGTCAGGGATCAGATCTCGGCCGAAGCGGTGCCGGCGCGTTGATCGGTGGCGTGTCGGCGTTCGCGCGCCACGCCTTCGCCCACCAAGTTAAGGGACTCCTAAAACCCTCACGCTAGCATGGCTCCTCAGCGTCAATCGCTCGGGAGTACGGCCATGAGTTCGCTCGACTATTCGGCTCACGGGGCGCCGCAGGCCGCTGGAGCCTTGGGCGATCTCAACCGGCTGCGCCGCCTCGCGCGCGTATGGATCGCTGCGGCCAGCGTCGTCTATGTCGTCGACCTGTTGCGGCAAACACGCCTCGGTCTGACCGACGGCGTGCAGCGCCCGTTAGGCGACGATTTCATCAATTACTGGTCCGGTGCGGCGGTGGCGCTGCAAGGCCATGCGGCCAGGGCTTACGATTTCCTGGGCTTCCATGCCTTCGAGCAGTCCGTGGTGGGGCCCACGCTCGACCTCTATCATTATTCCTATCCGCCGGTGATGTTGCTGCTGACCTTGCCGCTGGCGCTGCTGCCTTACGTGCCGGCGCTGGGCCTGTGGCTGATCGGCACCTGGTACGCATTCTATCGCGCGCTCAAGGCCGCGAGCGGCGAGGGCGTGCTGCTGCTGGCGTTGGCGACGCCCGCGGTATTCATCAACGCGATGCTCGGGCAGAACGGCGCCCTGACCGCCGCGCTGCTGGGTGGCGGGCTGGTGCTGCTCGAGCGCCGGCCGGTCCTGGCGGGCATGCTGTTCGGCCTGCTCGCCTTCAAGCCGCATTTGGCGCTGATGCTGCCGGTGGCGCTGCTTGCTGGTCGGCAATGGCGCGCGCTCGTGTCCAGCGGCGTCACCGTGCTGATGCTCGTTGCCGCGAGCGTGATCGCATTCGGATTGGAACCGTGGACCGACTATCTCAGGAACCTGCCGATCCTGCGCGTCGCAATCCTGGAGGACAGCACCGACATCTGGCGCCTGATGGTCTCGGTGTTTGTCTTCGCGCGCCGCTTCGGCGCAAGCCTCGAACTCGCCTACGGCTGTCAGGCCGTCTCCGCCATCATCGCGACAAGCGTCGTGGCATGGTCATGGTGGCGCGACCATCCGCGGCATATCCGCTACGCCCTGCTGATCGTCGGCACCTGGCTCGCGATTCCCTATCTGCAGCACTACGATCTGGTGGTCGGCGCCTTCGTCGTGGTCTGGCTGCACACGGAGGAGAGGCGGCCGCAGGCGCCGGTAGCCTGGATCAGGGCGGCCATGGCCGCGGTGCTGCTGCTGCCGCTGGTCGCAGCTTCGATCGGCAAGAACACCGACCTGACCTTCGGCCCGCCATTTCTGATCCCGGTGTTCGCGCTGCTGGTCCGCTTGGCCGTGGGGTACGATCGCGCGCAACGGCAGGCGGGCAAGGCACTGACATTCGCAAATGAGCCGGCCGCAAACTGATACGACTGCCGGCGCGGGACACTAGGTCGCGCGAGAGCGCGCCGCCCGCGCGGATCGGATGGCGGTCGCTCTTGCCGCTCTGACGTGCTTACCTGCACCGTGCTCGCGACGCGCGGCGAGATGTTTGCGTCTATTCGCCTCGGCGACAACGTGCCGAACGGCCGGTCCGCGATGCGAGGCATATTCCTGGCCGTCGATCGGGGCGACATGGGGCGGATCGCGATCGAGATAGGGCCGGCCGATGCCGAATTCCTGCCCGTGCACGTCGATCCACTTCCAGAGCTGTTCGGTCGAAGTCCAGCGCTCTGCGCGCGTGGCGCCCTTGACGCTGACGATATCCGCCGCGAGTCCATGGCCATAGCCGCCACGGAAGCTGCCGCCATGATAGGACCTGTCGGAGGCCGCCTTCAGCCCGCTGGCGATCGATTGCCGGTAGTCGTCACGGAATGCGCTGGTGATGCCGGGCGAGAGGCCAGCGGCCTCCGCGGCGTGCAGCGTGTAGAACAGTTTCAGCTTGAAGCCCCGGTCCATGCCGCCGATCACGTAGTCCATCAGCGACAGGCTGGCCTTGTCCGCCGCCTTGGGATCCTTCCACGTGAAGTCTTCGTCAACCAGCCTGATGAAGGTTCTGGCGACGGAGACCAACCGGCCCTTCCGCTTCACCGTCACGCTGCGGCGCTCGTGCACCTTGATCGAATCCTCCTTGGGCGCGCGCTGATACAGCGTCCACAGATAGCGATCGACACAGGTCTCGATGACGAAGCACTCGTCGGCGGCTTCGGTCGCGCTTACGCTTGCTGTGCGGTCGTCAGCCGTCGGGGTCTCGGGCGTGTGGTCCCGCACGCTGGCGGGCGTGTCCGGCTTCGCCGCGGTCTCGGCTGGCAGCGTCTCACTCGGATCGGCGGAGGCCATTCGGAGCGATCCTGCGGGCTCGGGCGTTCGTCCTTGCTCTGCGGTGGCTGTGTTATCTGCATCCGCAGCCGCGGCGACCGGTGCTGCCGCGGATGTTGTGCCGGCATGGCGGGCGGCGTCCATGACAAGCGGGGGCGTCACGGTTGCTGACGCGATCTCGCCGACCTCTGCGGCCACGATCTGCGGTGCTGCGGCGGCGGTCGCTACGCCGACCGATTGCAGTGCTGCTGCGGAGCGCGGAGCATCGACAGCCCTCGGTGTATCGGTGGCCCGCAGTGGTTCGATGAGTTGGGGTGCCTCGCTCGCCTGCGGCGCGGCGTTGGCTTGCAGCGCCGGAGCAAACGTGGCCGCACCGTCCAGTGCCGATGTGCTGCGGCCGGGGATCGGTGTCTCGCCTCCCTCGCTGGCGTCCATCAAGCTCATCAAGGTCGGCAACGGAAAAAGTTGGCTAACGAGCAGGACCGACAGGCAAGACGTCAACGCAACCGCCGCAAATCGTGCGTTCATGATCCCAGCCTCCTGAGGGCTACATGGGCCAGACTCGCAAGCCGAGCCTGCGATGCGGGTCGATTGTTTGGATCACGGAAGGGGGGCGCAATAGCACAGGCTAGCCCCAGCCGGCGTTTTCGGGGAACCGTTGCCGAAATGCAACGCCTGATCGCAGCTCTGCACGACTCGGCTCGGCGGTCATTCTCCTTGTCCGGAACGATATGAAGGCACCGGCCCGCAAACACCCCTGGTGACGGCCTGCGACCGCAATGACAAAACCGCAAGATCGGTCGGGCGCGTCATGTCTGCATCCGCTTAGCTGGTGCTGCCACGGAGGATGGACGATGAAGGCGGCGCTTCAAGACTACCATGCTCGGATGCAGCGGGTGCTCGATCACATCGACCGGCATCTGGATGACGATCTGGACCTGGACGCGCTGAGCAGCGTCGCTGCCTACTCGAAGTATCACTTCCACCGGCAGTTCACGGCAACCTTCGGACTGTCCGTGCATCGCTACATCCAGCTCGCCCGCCTGAAGCGCGCTTCATATCGGCTGGCCTATAGGGATGCCGAAAGCGTCACGGACATCGCGATGGATGCCGGCTACGACGCGCCGGACGCCTTCGCCCGCGCCTTCCGGCAAAGGTTCGGGCAATCGCCTTCATCGTTCCGGAAGTCTCCCGACTGGGAGCCGTGGCTTGCCGCCTTCGGGCCTCTCGACAATGCAAGGAGCAAGCTCATGCAGAAGACGTTTACCGCTGACGATGTGACGATTCGCGATGTGCCTACGACGCCGGTCGCGATCATGGAACATCGGGGCGACCCGGCGATGCTCGGCGCCACCATCCAGCGGTTCATCGCGTGGCGTATAGCCGCTGGCCTGCATCCAAAGAGCCACCCGACCTTCAATGTCTGGCGTTCCGAGCGGCGTCCGGCGTCGCCTGCCGATTATAGCGTGGATCTTTGCGTGGGGACGGATCAAACAATCGAAGCGAACGGCGAGCCCATCAAGGCGGGCGAGATTCCTGGCGGACGCTGCGCGGTGTTGCGCGTCGTTGGTAACACCGACAATCTGGAGCCCGCCGCGCTCTACCTCTATCGCGATTGGCTTCCGGCTAGCGGCGAGGAAGCACGCGACTTCCCGATCTACTGTCAGCGGCTGAGCTTCTTCCCGGAGGTGCCTGAGCATGAGACGGTCGCGGAGTTGTTCTTGCCGCTGAAATAGGACTCTCTGACGGCGGTCCGTTCCTTCCGATCGCAGGAGGCGGACCGGCCGCTGTTCATCCGAACCGGCCTCGGCGGGTTCGCGGCCAGGCTGGCGCTATCGTGGAGTCTCGTTGATCGAAAGCTCCTCTCCAATTGCGCCTAGCGGCACGCGCTGACCGTGAGCCACGCGATCCCGAACGCGCCGTCGCGTTCCCTGATGCAGACGGAATCCCCGATTTGCAGCCGCGCGTAGAGATCCTGCGACACCGTAGCGTCACTCGGCTTGGTGAAAGGTCCCCAAGGCGCCAGCGTGAGATGATAGGTCGCCATCCGGCCATGGCCGAGATGCTTGCCCTGCACCTGGCTGCGCAACACCGATTGCGGCGAGCGGTCGAGCCGCTGATTGAATTGCCCGAGCATGCCGAAGGCGTAGGCCGCCACGAAGGCCGCGGCGGCGATGAGGCGCCACCAGCGCCGTGCCAGGTTGGGCTCGAAGCGAGCGGCGGCGAGCAGGAAGATCACCGCGACCGCGAATGCAAAGGCGATCAGCGGCAGCCAGCTCACCAGATTGAGATCGAGCCAGGTGCGGGCGAACAGGGCGCCGGCCGCTACGGCACAGGCCCCGGCCAGGTTGGCCTGTGCGGAGCCGGTGCCGAGCCCGATCCGGAACCGGTCGCGCCATGCGACCACGAGCAGCGCTGCGATCAGGGGCAGCGCGACCAGGAGCGCAAGCAGAATGCCATCGGGCTGCGGTCCGAACAGCGAGGCCAGCGCGATCAGGATCGCTGCGACCGTCGATCCGGCAGCAAGCCGCTGCGACCGTGCAAGCTCGCGCTCGCGAGCCTCGCGTGCTTTCTCGGGCCGATCAGCCTCATTCGTCACGATCTCAGATCCAGTCCTGCGCAAAGCCATCGGACACGCCATCCATAGATCAGGAGGGTTGACCGAATACGAATGGCCTCGCTCGCCGATTTGACAGGACGGATGCGTATCGTCAGTCTGACGGCAAACAAGGGCAAAACAGCCTGAAACCTGAAGGAAACCCCAAAGGAAAACCCATGTCCGCAGAGCACTTCGACGTGCTGATCGTCGGCGCCGGCCTGTCCGGCATCGGTGCTGCTTATCACCTCACGCACAAATGCCCGGCCAAGAGCTTCGTGATCCTGGAAGGGCGCGGCGCAATCGGCGGCACCTGGGACCTGTTTCGCTATCCCGGTATCCGGTCCGACAGCGACATGTTCACGCTGGGCTATTCGTTCAAGCCCTGGAAAGAGTCAAAGGCGATCGCCGACGGCCCGCAGATATTGAACTATATCCGCGAAACCGCGACCGAGACCGGCGCCGACCGGAAGATCCGTTTCAATCATCGCGTCACGCGCGCGACCTGGTTGTCGGAGGAGGCGCGCTGGACCGTCGAGGCGGAGCGCAGTGCAGGGGAGGGCGCTCCGGAGATTGTGCGTTTCACCTGCAATTTCCTGTTCATGTGTGCCGGATATTACAAATATGAGGCCGGCTATCTGCCGGAGTTCAAAGGCACTGTGGACTTCAAAGGCCGCCTCGTGCATCCGCAGCAATGGCCGGAGGATCTCGATTACGCCGGAAAGCGCGTGATCGTGATCGGCTCAGGCGCGACCGCGGTGACGCTGGTCCCGGCGATGGCGAAAACGGCCGCCCACGTCACCATGCTGCAGCGCTCGCCGACTTATGTGGTGTCGCGCCCGGCACAGGACCCGCTCGCCAACAGATTGCGCCGCAATCTCCCGGCGAGCCTCGCCTACCACCTGATCCGCTGGCGCAACGTGCTGTTCTCGATGTATTTCTTCCAGCTCAGCCGGCGCAAGCCGCACCAGGTGAAGGAGCTGATCCTGGGCGGCGTGCGCGCCGCGCTCGGGCCCGACTACGACATCGCCACCCATTTCACGCCGCGTTACAATCCCTGGGATCAGCGGCTCTGCCTGGTGCCGGACGGCGATCTGTTCAGGGCGATCCGGGACAAGCGGGCCTCTGTCGTCACGGCCGAGATCGATGGCTTCACCGAGAAGGGCGTCCGGCTGCAGGACGGAAGCGAGCTCGAGGCCGACATCATCGTCACCGCGACCGGTTTGGTGCTGCAGGTGCTGGGCGGCATCGAGGTCGTGGTCGACGGGCACAAGGTCGATTTCGCTGATACGCTGAACTACAAGGGCATGATGTATTCCGATGTGCCAAACTTCGCCGCCGCCCTCGGCTATACCAACGCATCCTGGACGCTGAAATGCGACCTGACCTGCGACTATGTCTGTCGCCTCATCAACTACATGGATCGTCACGGTTACAAGCAGTGCCGGCCGCACAATGACGATCCCACCGTGGAGCCGATGCCGTCGCTGAATTTCACTTCCGGCTATGTGCAGCGCTCGATCGCGAAGCTGCCGAAGCAGGGCTCGAAACGGCCGTGGCGGCTCTATCAGAATTACGCGCTCGACATCGTTTCCCTGCGTTTCGGCAAGGTCGATGACGGCGTGATGCGGTATTCGTGACGTTCGCTCCAGATACCGTCACCTGGAACTCGAGCTTCTGGCGCAGCCCGGTCAGCTCTGTTCTCCCGATCCCTCCCGCAGCGGCGCGCGGCTGAGCTCGTTGCCGGCGGCAATCGCCTTCTGCAGCAGGCGGACCAGTTCCTTGGCTTCCGCCCCGGTCAGTCCGCGCACCATGATCTGCTGCGCGGTTTCGACCGCCGGCGTGATGGCGCGAAAGGTCCGCGCACCCTGGTCGGTTATCTTGAGCTCGCGTGCACGACGGTCGCGGCTGGACGCCTGCCGCAGTACCAGTCCCTTTTGCACCAGGCGGTCGATGACCCCGGTAATCGTGGTGCGGTCATAGGCGATCAGGCCGGCCAGGGTGATCTGGTCGATGCCCGGATTGGCATGGATCGCGGCCAGCGCCGCATATTGCACCGGGGTGAGGTCGAAGCCGGCGTGCTCGACCTCGTTCAGGAACACCGCCACCGCGATCTGCTGGAAGCGGCGGGCCAGGTGGCCGGGCATGTCGTTTGTGTCTGTCACCTGATCTCTCCAGGAGCTGGTTGACTTGTATACTGATGATCAGCATACTGATCAATATCAGAAGGCGGGGAGGAACGTCTCATGCAGTTTCATCTCAATGGATTCCAGCCGGGCGACCCGGAAATTGCCGATCCCGCGGCGCGTATTCCAGCGCCCGGCGCAGCCGGCGCGGTCCCCGACGAGGTCGACGTGCTGATCATCGGCTGCGGGCCGGCAGGATTGAATCTGGCCGCCCAGCTCGCGGCGTTTCCGGACATCAAGACCTGCATCGTTGAGCAGAAGGCCGGTCCTTTGCAGCTCGGCCAGGCCGACGGCATCGCCTGCCGCACCATGGAGATGTTCCAGGCCCATGGTTTTGCCGAGCGGGTGCTCAAGGAAGCCTGCTGGATCAACGAGACCACGTTCTGGAAGCCGGACGAGGCGCGCAGCGAGCACATCGCCCGCAGCGGCCGGGTCCAGGACGTCGAGGACGGGCTGTCGGAGATGCCGCATGTGGTCTTGAACCAGGCTCGCGTGCACGACTTCTTCCTCGAGGTGATGCGCCGCTCGGCGGCCAAGCTCGAACCCTACTACTCCAGGCGGCTCGCCGATCTTTCCACCGACCGGGCCACCGGCCTGGACGACCATGCCGTCACCGTTCGGCTCGAGCGGATCGATCCCGCCCATGAGGGCGAGAGCGAGACGGTGATGGCGCGCTATGTGGTCGGCTGCGACGGGGCGCGCAGCACGGTGCGCAAATCGATCGGGCGTGAGCTGCATGGCGATTCCGCCAATCACGCCTGGGGCGTGATGGATGTGCTTGTCGTCACCGACTTCCCGGATATCAGATTCAAGTCGCTGATCCAGTCGGCCAAGGACGGCAGCCTGCTGGTGATTCCACGGGAGGGCGGTTATCTGGTCCGCCTCTATGTTGAATTGGCCAAGCTCGACGTCGGCGAACGCGTTGCCAACCGCAACATCACCGTCGAGGATCTGATCGCAAAGGCGCAGCGGATTCTCAAGCCTTATACGCTGGAGGTGAAGGAGGTGGCCTGGTGGTCGGTCTATGAGATCGGCCAGCGCCTGTGCGACAAGTTCGACGACGTGCCGGATGCGGAGGTTGGGACCAGGCTTCCGCGGGTCTTCATCGCCGGCGATGCCTGCCACACGCATAGTCCAAAGGCGGGGCAGGGGATGAACGTCTCGATGCAGGACACCTTCAATCTCGGCTGGAAGCTGGCTGCCGTGCTGCGCAAGCGTGCCAAGCCGGAGCTCTTGCACAGCTATTCCGCCGAACGTCAGGCGATCGCAAAGGAGCTGATCGATTTTGACCGCGAATGGGCGGGAATTCTCGCCTCGGCCGCCAAGGGCGGCGGGTTCGACCCGGCGCAGACCCAGAGCTATTTCGTACGTCATGGGCGCTATACGGCCGGCACCGCGACGCATTATCGACCTTCACTGCTCACGGGTGAGGCGACCTATCAGCGCCTCGCCGAAGGATTTGTGATCGGCAAGCGTTTCCATTCCGCGCCGGTGATCCGGCTCGGTGACGCCAAGCCGGTGCAGCTTGGCCATGTCGTCGAAGCCGACGGGCGCTTCCGCATCTTCGCCTTTGCCGGCGCGGAGGATCCGACCGCGCCCAATTCGGCGATCCGTGCGCTGTGCGCGTTCCTGAGCGAGAGCCCGGAGTCGCCGATCAAGAGATACACGCCGGCTGGTACCGACATTGATGCCGTAATCGATCTTCGCGCTGTGTTCCAGCAAGGCCATCGCGAGCTCGCGATCGAGGCGATGCCGGCGCTGCTGCTGCCGCGCAAGGGCCGCTACGGCTTACGCGACTACGAGAAGATGTTCTGCCCCGACCTCAAGAGCGGCCAGGATATTTTCGCGATGCGCGGTATCGCGCGGCAGGCGGGATGCATGGTGGTGGTCCGGCCGGACCAGTATGTCGCCCACGTGCTGCCGCTCGACGCTCACCATGAGCTCGCCGCCTATTTCGACCGCTTCATGCAATGAGGTGACTAGCCGATCACGATGCTAAACAAGATACGAAGCCGATGGCTACATTCCGCGACATCACGCTAGCGAGATCCCAACGTTTCGCTCCTAAAACTGTCGTCATCGGATGGACTGGTGAGCGGGTGAGAGATCGAGATGTTGGCGAACCGTCGCAGGAGCGAACGCCGTCTATGCAGAAGGCTTGCGAAGATCCATTGGGGGACGGGCAATCTGCCGCGCGATTGCACCATCACCGACATTTCGAACGGCGGCGTCAAGGTCATCGCCGAATTCGTCGAGGTGCCGCCGCAGTTTACGATCATCTTCGGGCCGGATCATTCGCGCAAATGCCGGCTGGCGTGGCGGATCGGCTGCGAGTTCGGGGCCGAGTTCATCGATTAGACCCGGGATGGGCTGGCCATCCCGGAACATCTTAACGAGCCCTTAGGGTTAATATGTGAGCGTGCCTGACCTGTCGTCCTCGATTGATCAGTCGCATGCGCTCACGGCCGCTCCGCTCCGAACATCTGGTCAGACCGGCCGTCTTTGCGACGGCGTTCGCGGTCGTGCTGCTGGGTCTTGCCTCCTGCCAGACGGTCGATCTCGGCGAGGTGACGGGATCGCTCGGAGGCAATGCAGAAAAGAGTAGCAGCTCCGATCCGCGGGCCGACGTCGAGCTCTATCGCGAGCGTTACCGCAGCAATCCGCGCGATCCTGAGATCGCGCTGAAATATGGCAGTGCCTTGCGTGCCACCGGCCAGCGCTCGCAGGCGGTCGCGGTGCTGGAGCAGGCGACCCTTGCCAATCCCGCCAACAAGGCGCTGCTCGCGGGTTATGGCCGCGCGCTCGCCGACAACGGCGACTTCCAACAGGCCTTCGACGTGTTGAGCCGGGCGCATTCGCCTGATGATCCGGACTGGCGCATCCTGTCGGCGCAGGGCGCCGTGCTGGATCAGCTCGGGCGGCAGGAGGAAGCGCGGCAATACTATGAGACCGCGTTGAAGATCGCGCCCGGCGATCCGTCCGTGCTATCCAATCTTGGCCTTTCCTATGCGCTCTCCAACGATTTGCCGAGGGCGGAGGAGACTCTGCGCAAGGCCTACGCTCGCCCGGACGCCGATCAGCGGGTCAGGACCAACCTCGCCGTGGTGGTCGGCCTGCAGGGGCGGGTCAGCGAAGCTGAAGACATCATGCGGGCCGGCGTACCGGCCGAGCAGGCGAACGCCAATGTGACTTATCTGAAGCGACTGCTCGCCCGCAAGCAGACGGCGCAGAAGGCGGTCGCGAAGGGGCCTGTGGCGAGCCAGCCCGACAAGGAGCTGGCCAAGATGCTCAGTCGTACCGACTGAGCTATTTGGCGCCGAGCAATTTTGCGATCGGCGCGAGCAGCGAGCCACGTGCCGGCCTCGGATCGACACGGCCGGTCAGACGGTTGGCGATGCCGAGAAACAGTTTCGGCGTGCGGCTGAGCGCCGCGATTTCCGCGATCATCTGGCCGTTGTTGGCGGCGGTCCCGAACAGCTTGCAGTCGAACGGAATGGTCGCCACCGGTTCGGCTTCGACCGTCTTGGCAAAGCGCTTGAGGTCGATCTCCGGGCGCTTCGGCATGCCGACCTGGTTCAAGCAATAAAGCGGCGGCCGGTCATTCGGGCGCGAGGCCTGGAGCACGCTCAAGAGATTCTTGGCGTTGCGCAGATTGGCCAGATCAGGCTCGGCGACCACCAGGATGTCATCGGCGTTGATGAGCGCGTGACGCGTCCAGGCCGACCATTGATGCGGGACGTCGAGCACGATGCATTGCTGGGTCATGCGCAGCGTGTCGAAGATCGCATCGAACGCCTCGGCGCCGAAATCATAGACACGCTCGAGCGTCGCTGGTGCCGCAAGCAGGCTCAGACGTTCGGTGCATTTGGCGAGCAGCCGTTCCATCAGCGCGGTGTCCGGCCGATCGGGCTGGAACACCGCGTTGGCGATGCCTTGCAACGGGTCCTGGTTGTAATCCAGCCCCGCGGTGCCGAACGCCATGTCGAGATCGATCACGACCGAATCGAGCGCGAGATTGTGCGCCATCGTCCATGCCAAATTGTGCGCGACCGTCGAGGCGCCGACGCCGCCCTTGGCGCCGACCACGGCGACGATGCGGCCGGTGATCACGGCTTCGGAGGCCGAGAACAGGCTGCAGATCGAGCGAATGATGTCGAGCGTCTCGACCGGCCCGACCACATAATCGTTGACGCCGCGACGGACCAGCTCCCGATAGGCGACTGTATCGTCGGGGCCGCCGATCACCACGACACGGGTGCCGGGGTCGCAAACGCCGGCGAGCTCGTCGAGGCCGCCGAGAATGTCGCCGCCTGTTCGGGTCTCCAACACGATCACGTTCGGTGTCGGTTGCGAGTGATAGGTCTCGATGGCCCGGGCGATGCCGCCCATCTTGATCGTGATATGGGCCTTGCCGAGCCGGCGATCCTGGCTTGCGGCCTGAACTGCGGCCGAGGTCTGCTCGGTCTCGCAGAAGGCCTGCACGGAGACGCGCGGGACCGGTGCGATGTGATCGTCGGCGGCCGGATGGGCCGAGCCGGGCCGCTCATCCTGGCTTTGATGGGAAGCGTTGATCATTTGCCTACGTCGCTCAGCTTTGCCTTTTCGGCATCCGGATAGGTGATCCCGGTCGGCTCGCCCTTGCGATATTTCTCGAACGCAGCCGAGCGCCGCGGCGTATAGGCGGCGCTCTCGGAACGCGGCTGTTCGAGATCAGCCGGGTTGTCGATCATCGCGGCGAGATTGCGCTGCGTGGCGCAGCCGAAATTCTGATAATGCAGGTTGTCGCTGTAGCCGGGATTGTTGAAGTTCGGCCCGAGATCGTCGGGCCACAATCCGCACGGGCCGGCAACCGCCCGGATCTTCGGATAGCTCAACCTGATCGCCGCGAGCAGGCGTGGGTCGTCAGGTTGATAGTGGTGCAGCTTGATGGCGTGGGCGGGAACGCCGCCGGCCGCGAGCATCGCGTGGATTTCACGATAGGTGTCAGCGGCGGCGCGCGCGTTGGGCGTATCGACCGGAACATCGGCGACGATGGCGCCGGTGCCCTCGCGGCGCCAGGAGCGCGCGAGGCCCGCAATGTCGTTGCGCTGCGGTGCGGTCAGCCCGCCGCGGCCGCTCCCGACGAACACGACCATCGCATGCTGGCCTTCTTCGATCGCGATCGGATGCCGCATCTTGTAGTCATCCGGGATCGTCGCGACGACCTCATTGCCCGTATAGGTGCAGGCGCCGAGCGCGAGAGCAATTGCGCCAAGGCTGCCGGCCAGGCGCAAGGTCCTATGGCCTGTGCTTGCTGCTGGTTTCGACATGGTGGATCCCCCGTCCCCTCAAGCCGTCAATCTCAATCGATGATGAAGCCGAAGCCGGCGGTGCGGCCGGAGACCGGCTCGATCCGCGCGGCGACGCCGTAGAGGCGGTTGAGCCGGCCGAGCAGCGCCGACTCCGAGTCGGTCGCCGGCGCAAAACCGTCGTCGGGACGCGACAGTTCGTTCTGGGCGACGGCGCGCACCACATAGGGCGTCACCAGCACCATCAGCTCCGTCTCGTCGTTGACATAGTCCTGGCTGCGGAACAGCTGACCCAGCACCGGCAGCTGATCGACGCCCGGCAGGCCATTGATGGCCTGCTTGGTCTGGTTTTGGATCAGGCCGGCCATCGCCATCGAGCCGCCTGACGGAATCTCGAGCGTCGTTTCAGCGCGCCGGGTGCGAAGGGCGGGGATCGTCACTGACGACGTCTGGCTCGGGGTCAGCGCATAGGAGACGGTGATCGCATTGTCGTTCGACAGTTCGGAGACTTCCGTCATCACGCGCAGGCTGATCCGGCCCTCGCTGAGCACGACCGGCGTGAAATTCAGCGAGATGCCGAACTTCTTGTAGGTGACCTGCGTCGTGCAGACGCGGGTGTTGGGGTCGCAGGCATAGCCGCCCGGAACCGGGAATTCGCCGCCGGCGATGAAGGTCGCGGACTCGCCGGAGATTGCGGTCAGGTTCGGCTCGGCCAATGTCCTGACCACGCCGGCCGTCTCCATGGCGCGCATGGTCGCGCTGACCGAGGACAGGCCTCCGCCGGCGACGTTCAAGCCATTCCCATTGACCAGCGACTTGCCGTAGGCGGTGAACGGATTGCTGTTATTGAAATTCACGACCGCGGTGCCGTAGGTCATGCTGGCGCTGAGATCGATGCCGAGCTGCTTGACGATCTCGCGGCGGACTTCGGCGACGTTGACCTTCAGCATGACCTGGTCGCGGCCGCGCACGACGATCGAGTTGACGACCTTGTCGGCGCCGCCGACCAGCCTTGCGGCGATGTCGCCGGCCTGCTGCGCCTCCACCGGGCTCGCCACCGAGCCGGTCAGGATCACGCCGTCACCGACGCCGTCGATCTTGACGCCCGGCACGCTCTGACTGAGCGCCTGGCGTACACCGTTGAGGTCGCGCTTGATCGCGATATCGTAGCCGGCGACCTGCTGGCCGTCGGCGTCGAAGAACACGACGTTGGTCTGGCCGACCGCGGCGCCGATGATGTAGGCGCGCCGTGCCGAGCGTACGACCGCATTCGCGATCTTCGGATCGGCGACCAGCACATCCTTCACGTCCTGCGGAAAATCGATCACGATCGACTTGCCGATCCCGAGTGACAGGAAGCGCACCTTCGACGATCCCGCCGAAACGACCGGCGCATCCGCATGCTCGTCCGCAGCGATGGCCGGCGTGAGCGCCGGGTTGAGGGTCAAGCCGACGATGGCGGAGGCGGCGAGAGCGCGGGCGATTGCGGCCCGCAGCTTCGAGGGAATTTGCCCGCAGTTCATCTGTTGCTTCCTTTCGGTCACTTCTGTGCCGTTTGCGAGCTTGGGATGCCGTAACGCACGATCTCGATGCTTGCGCCGCGGCGCGGTGCCTTGGTGTCTGGGCCGACGTCGGTCGCGTTGACGTCGGCGATGCTGCGCAGCGCCAGCGCCAGCGTGCCGGACTGGCGCGCGCGGGCGAGCGTTTCTGCCTGGTCAGGCTTCAATTCGAGCGTGACGGTCTTGCCGACGACCGTGTTCTGGCCGTCTTTTTCCTTCGGCGCCTGGTCGATCGCGAGCACGCGGACGTTGGAGAGGATGATTTCTGAGCTGACCGACTCGGCCCCGGGACGGTCTGGGGTCCGGTCGCGCCTGGACAGGATGACGTCGACGCGGTCGTTCGGCAGGATGAAGCCGCCCGCGCCGGTCTCGGGCGATATCTCGGTCGAGATCGCGCGCATGCCGGCGGGCAGGATCGCGGCCATGAAGCCGGAGCCATCGGCCCTCACCAGTTTCTGCTCACGGATGGGCTCGCCCGTGAGGAACGGGGTGCGCGCAAGCGCGCCGACCAATTGGTTGGCCGCATCGGGACGGTCGCTGCGCCGGATGAAGATGTTGCTCGCGGCTTCCGGCCAGGTCTGCCAGACCAGGTCGCCGGGCTTGATCGCCTGGCCTAATCCGATATCGGCCTTTGCGACCAGTACTTCTACGGTCGGCAGTTGCACGACGGGTGCGGCCGGCGGCTCCTGCTGCTTATCGGCACTACTGACGAGGTAAGCCGCTATGCCGCCCGCGCCGAGGGCGATGGTCAGCACCACGATGCGTGCGGTCATCATACGCGTTACTACTCTTAACTCATTGCGCCGGGGATGCGACCAAGCCGGCTGACGGCCCCCTTCTCGTAGGACTAAGGGCCAATAGTATAAGCGAACTTGCAATCCTGGACCGACCGAGGTCGCCGCTCATGGCGATTGCAGCGATGGTGAACGTGGCGTTATTTCTGAGAGCACGTACAGCCATGTGAGCGTGTTATTAGTTGTTCTAATTTGTAACTGCGCGTCTAGGTAGGTGATGCGCCGGCGCGAGCGCTTCATAGGTTGTGGCGTTCTCATCTCAGTGCAGATACTCAACGAGAGAATGAGTCCGGCGCTATCGACGCAAGCAGCGCTTATCGATGTGCGGTGCCGGCCTGTGCAGCGTTCAGGGATGTGACGCCATTTCCTGGCGAGACGGATTGCAGATCGCCAAAGTTCGCGAATCCGTAGTTGAACGGAGCCTGATTTTCAGGAAATGGAAAGGGATCGAACGTATGATCCCATGGGGCAAATCTGAATCTTCATTTTCAGCGTACGTTAGTATTTTGCGCGCAGCATCTGCGCGTCAATGCAGTCCCATCCCGAATGTCTTCGGCGCGGGCCGTGGTCGCCATCGCGCAGCAAGCCATCCCGCAAGCAGCAAGCGACAGCGCGTTGACGGAAGGAAACCATTCCAGTTCTTCGCGAGGCGAGGGGGCGCAATGTCGGTTGCCCGATTCCTTAAACAGCGTGCAGTCAGGCTTCAGGCTGCAGGCTCCTACACATTGGGAAACTGGTATGATCCGCAAGGGAAGCCGCGGAGCTTCGCCTGTCGTACCACGCGCGTGTCGCCGTTTCGCATGCTGCTCGATGCTCCCGTGGTCGGCAAGATCGGCGATCGCTTGAGTTCGTATTTCCGCGATTTCGGAAAATTCGACGGCGAGATCAGCGACACCATTCATGGCGGCTTCCTGCTCGAACTGGAGATGACGCGCGCTCAGCGCGCCAAGTTCGCCGAGAAGCTGGTCTGGCTGGAGAAGAAGCAGAAGGACCCGACGATCCAAGACGCGCGCAGGCACGCGCGCTTTGTGCCGAACTCGCCGCACTCCGCATTGACGCTGGCCGATGGCAGCAGTGTGCCGTGTTTCGTGATCGATGCCTCGCTATCGGGTGCCGCAGTGTCCTCCGAATTGCAGCCTCCGATCGGAACCCCGCTTGCGGTGGGCAGCTGCGTGGGGCGTGTCACTCGCGTGTTTCCGGACGGATTTGCCGTCAGGTTCGCGGAGCGCATGGGCAACATGGGTGATCTCGAGCGGCGGGTGATCACGCCACCGTGGCGTCCGAGACGGTCGAAGCTGTATGTCGCGGATCACGAGCCGACGGGACGTGCCGAAGAGTTCCGCACGCTCTGACGCCGAGGTGGGGAGCCTCATGCACATGGTTAACGCCGCATTAAGCGAATCGTGAAACCTTGGCCTGCCGGGTGCCCACGGCAGGAGAACTGCGATGGACGCTCAGAAGACCGCGGTGGATGCCGTCGTCGCGTTGACCGGTTGCGAACGCGAGGCGGTCGCCGCTTTCATTCGCCGGCTGTATCTGGCCGGTGTCAGGGACCCCAAGCGACTCACTTTCAGGGGCCTGCAGGAACTGGCGCGCGGCTAAGCGACGTGCGGGGCAGCGTCAATCGAGGGGCGAGCTGTTGCCCTGAGAGCACGCGCTGCGAGTTTTGCGTGGCTTCCGTGATCACAAGACGCTCCCCAGGGGGTGCAGGACTCCGCGCTTCCGGCTATGTTGCGCCTCGCGGCCAGCATCAGATCACCCCCGTTTGGAGCGGATTGGGTCCTGCTCCTCGCTCTGAGCCGGCCGGTTGATGGAACCGGACATGCTGAAACAACTTTTCGCGCCACAGCTCATAGCCCTCTACATCCTCATCGGCTCGACGATCTATGTACATTTCCGGGGCAAGCAGCGGCTGCGCTTCGCCCGCCAGCTCGGCGACCATTCGACCTACCTCGCGCCCTACAACGTGCTGATGTATGCCGGTTCCGCCGTGCCGAACGAGCCCGTCATCTCGGTCCAGCAGTTTCCGGAGCTGCAGAAGCTGACCGACAATTGGGAGACGATTCGCGAGGAGGCGGTGCGCCTGTTCGACGAGGGCTTCATCCGCGCGGCGGCCAAGAACAATGATTGGGGCTTCTACTCGTTCTTCAAGAGTGGCTGGAAACGCTTTTATCTCAAATGGTACGACGACTTTCTTCCGTCGGCGCGCACGCTCTGTCCGAAGACGGTTGAACTGTTGAATTCGATCCCGAGCGTACACGGCGCGATGTTCGCGATGCTGCCGCCGGGCGGCAAGCTTGGCGCCCACCGCGATCCATTCGCCGGCTCGCTGCGCTATCACCTCGGACTGGTGACGCCCAATTCGGACAAGTGCCGGATCCTGGTCGACGGCGTGCCTTGCGTCTGGCGCGACGGCGAAGCCTTCATGTTCGACGAGACCTTCATCCACAGCGCCGAGAACGCGACCGACCAGAACCGGATCATCCTGTTCTGCGACGTCGAGCGTCCGATGAAATATGGTTTCATGACCGCGATCAACCGCTGGGTCAGCCATCACATCGTCAAGGCCTCGGCGACGCAGAATGTCGATGGCGAGCATGTCGGTGTGCTGAACAAGGTGTTCGGCAAGCTCTACGAATTCCACCTCGCCACCCGCAAGGCGAAGGAATGGAATCGGACGGTCTACTACGCCGTGAAGTACACGCTGACGGTGGCGATCGTCGGGCTGATCGTGGCGTCGGCGTTTCGCTGACCTCGCAGCGAACCGATCAAAGCAAAAGGGCCGCGCGGTATCCGCGCGGCCCTTTTGTTTGAGTCCGTCTGCCGCTCAGGCTGGCTCGCCGATCGACACCTTGAGCGTGCCGACGCCGTCGACGCCGCACTCGATCTTGTCGCCCGGCACCACGGCCGCAACGCCGGCCGGCGTGCCCGTCATGATGATGTCGCCGGCGCCGAGTTCGACCTGCTGCGACAGCTTCCAGATGATCTCCGGCACGCTCCAGATCAATTCGGTGAGGTCGCCCTTCTGCCGCTCGGTGCCGTTGACCGAGAGCCAGATCTTGCCCTTGGCGGGATGGCCGATCTTCGCGGCAGGCAGCACGGCCGAGCAGGGCGCGGAGTGGTCGAAAGACTTGCCGACCTCCCAGGGACGCTCCTTCTTGCGCGCGGCGAGCTGCAGGTCGCGCCGGGTCAGGTCGATGCCGACGGCGTAACCATAGACGTGATCGAGCGCCTTCTCGGCCGGAATGTTGAGGCCACCGCTCTTCAAGGCGACCACGAGTTCGACCTCGTGATGCAGGTCCTTGGTCAGAGGCGGGTAGGGAATCACGGCGCCGTCGGGCGCCAGCATGTCCGCATGCTTGGCGAAGAAGAAGGGCGGGTCGCGCTCGTCATTGCCCATCTCGCGGATGTGCTCGAGATAGTTGCGGCCGACGCACCAGATGCGGCGCACAGGAAACGCGCCGGTCTCGCCGGCGACAGAGAGGGACGGCTGCGGCAGAGCCGGGATGACATACGTGGCGCTCATGGGAGTATCTCGGTGCGGTGGAACGGACGATCAGGAGGTCGCGCTCAACGGGATCACGTTCGGTCCCATGTCGCGCTGCTGCAGGCGGAAGAACGAAGCATAGCGGCCACCCCGGCGCAACAGGTCGTCATGCCGGCCCCGCTCGACGATTTCGCCGGCCTCGACCACCAGGATGGCATCGGCATGCATGATCGTGTGCAGCCGATGGGCGATGACGATCGTGGTGCGGTTCCGGCAGAGATGCTCGATCGCTTCCTGCACCTGACGTTCGGATTCCGAATCGAGCGCCGCCGTGGCCTCGTCGAGCAGGATGATCGGCGCGTTGCGGATCAGCGCCCGCGCCACCGCGATGCGCTGGCGCTGGCCGCCGGAGAGCTGGGTGCCGAGTTCGCCGACCGGCGTGTTGTAGCCGAGCGGGAAGCCCATGATGAAGTCATGGGCGCAGGCCGCCTTCGCCGCCTCGATGATCTCGGCTTCGGTCGCGCCAGGCTTGCCGAAGGCGATATTGGCGCGAATGGTGTCGCGGAACAGATAGACGTCCTGACCGACATAGGCAGCCTGCTCGCGCAGCGAGCGACGCGATACCTGCGAGATCGACTGCCCGTCGATTAGGATCTCGCCTTCGGCCACGTCGTAGAAGCGCAACAACAGCGCCAGCACGGTGGATTTGCCGCCGCCGGATGGGCCGACCAGGGCCGTGACCTTGCCCGGCTCGGCAACGAAACTCATGCGGTTGAGCACGGGCTCCTTATTGCGATAGGCGAAGCTGACGTCGCGCAGCTCGATCCGGGCTTCCGTCAGTTTCAGCACCGGCTTGTCGTCGTCGGGCTGCTCGGTCGCGGGACTGTCGACCACCTCGAGCAGCATGCGGGCGCCGACCAACTGGCTGTTGAGATCGATGTTGAGCCGGGCAAGCCGCTTGGCCGGCTCGGTCGCCATCAGGAATGCCGTCATGAAGGAGAAGAACTGGCCCGGTGTGGCGTTCAGCGCCACGACCGCATAACCTCCATACATCAGGCAACCGGCCACTGCGAAGCCGCCGAGCATCTCCATCAGCGGATTGGAGCGGTTGGACACCCGCGCCATCTTGTTCGCGTTACGCTCGACGACGGCGATGTTCTCGTCGATGCGCGCGCGCATCGTCTCTTCCAGGGTGAATGCCTTGACGGTGCGGATGCCCTGCAGCGATTCCTGCATGGTCTCGAGAATGTCGGCGGTGCCCGTGAACTGGTGATAGGCCAGCCCCTTGATGCGCTTGACCAGCTTGCGCAGCACCAGCATGGCCGGCGGCACCGCGACCAATCCCAAAAACGACATCAGCGGGTCTTGCGCCACCATCACGGCGATCATGCTGATCAGGAGCAAAAGATCGCGGCCGATCGCGTTGATCAGCATGTTGAGCACGTCGGTGATCGATTTCGCGCCAGCCGTCAGCCGGGCCAGGAATTCGGACGAATGCCGCTCCGAAAAGAATCCGATGCTCTCGTTCATCAGCTTGCCGAACAGCCGCCGCTGATTGTTGGCGAGGATGGCGTTGGAGATCTTGGACAGGATGACCGCGTAGCCGTAGGTCGTCACGCCCTTGACGAACAGCAGAAGTACGGTAACGCCGGAGAGCACGGCGATACCGGGAATGCTCTTGTCGACATAGGCCTTGTTGATCACCTGTCCCAGGATGTAGGCGGCGCCCGCGCTCGCGCCGGCCGAGATCGCCATCAGCGAGAAGGCAGCCAGATAACGCCGCCAATAGGCGACGCCTTGTTCCATGATCAGCCGGCGGATCAGGATCGCGGCGCCATAGGGATCGTCGGTGATCTTCTTCGGAAATTCGGCCATTCTGGTCCCTCGCTGCCCCGGGCAAATCGCCGGGGCAGCAACGGGCTGCATGCCCGCTTGGGACGGCTTTTTCAAGCCCAATAAGGGCTTGCGCGGGCGGTCAATTTACGCGGAGACCAGATGCTGGACCTCGCCGTTGCGCTCGCGGAGCAGTTTCTCCTCCCAGGCGAGGGCATGGGCCGCAATCGTGTCCAGATTGTCGTAACGCGGGGCCCAGTCCAAGTGCTGCCGCATCTGGCTGGGATCGGCAACCATGGTCATGACGTCACCGGGGCGGCGCGATGCGTATTGAAGCGGGATGTTGCGGCCCGAGACCCTCCTGACGGCCTCGATGGTTTCCAGCACGGAATAGCCGCGGCCATAGCCGCAGTTCATCGTCACTGAGCCGCCACCGCCGCGCAAATAAGCCAGCGCCGCACGATGCGCATCCGCAAGATCGGCCACATGGATGAAGTCGCGGATGCAGGTGCCGTCGGGAGTCGGGTAGTCCGTCCCATAGACGTCGATCTTCGCCCGCTGACCGGTGGCCACCTCCACCGCAGCCTTCAACAGATGCGTCGCGCCCACCGTGGCGAGGCCGATCCGGCCCATCGGATCGGCGCCGGCCACATTGAAGTAGCGCAGCACGACGTAACTCAACTCATACGCGGCGGCCGCGTCGTGCAGCATGATCTCCGCCATCAATTTAGACGATCCATAAGGCGACGTCGGGCGCGTCCGTGCCGTCTCCGGAACCGGCACCTGGTCCGGATCGCCGTAAACCGCGGCCGTTGACGAAAAGACAAAACGGCCGACGCCGCGCCGCACGGCGGCGTTGAGCAAGCTGCGTGTCGTCATCGTGTTGTTGCGATAATAGAGCAGCGGGTCGCGCACCGATTCCGGCACCACGACCGACCCCGCGCAGTGGATGATGCTGCTGATGCCATGCTGGCCGATCACGCCATCGACGAGATTCTCGTCGCTGCAATCGCCGATGAACAGCGGCACCCCGTCCGGGACGAAGTTGGAAAAGCCGGTGGAGAGATTATCAATCACCACGACGCTTTCGCCGGCTTCCACCAGCGCGAGCACCGTGTGGCTGCCGATATAGCCGGCGCCGCCAGTCACGAGCACGGTCATTGTTTGACCCGATCCCTGTTGTTTTGCCGCAAACTAACGCTTGCGCGGTGAAGGAGGGGTTTCGAGAGCCGCGAACTGGCTTCTATGCTTAATCTTGCGTATAGGGCCTTGCCGAATTGGAGCTCAACGTGCCCGCAAAACCCGTTTCGTCGGCTGATGTCGACGTCATCGTGCCAAATCTGCACAGGCGTTATTCCGGAGTCACGGCGACCAATCGCATGGTTGCACCGAAACTGGCGATGCGCTGCAGTGCGGCGTGGTTTGGTTCCCATGCGCCCGAGGGCATCGCGCGCATGGGCTTGGCGGATCTGCTGCGGCTGTGGGGCCGCCGGCGGCCGCTGATCTGGCATGCGAGGCGCAACAACGAGATGATCGTGGGCGTGCTGTTGCGCGCGTTGGGGTGGCCGCTCAAGCTCGTTTTCACCTCGGCCGCGCAGCGCCACCACACCTGGATCACGCGCTGGCTGATCCGGCAGATGGACGCGATCATCGCGACCAGCGACATCTCCGCCTCTTACCTCAAGCGCGAGGCGACCGTGATCACGCATGGCGTCGACACCGACGTCTATGCGCCGCCGACTGATCGTGCGGCGGCTTTTGCCGAGAGTGGGTTGCCGGGCGCTTACGCGATCGGATGTTTTGGCAGGGTCCGCGCGCAGAAGGGCAGCGACGTCTTCGTGGAGGCGATGTGCCGGCTGCTGCCGCATTATCCCGACTTCTCAGCCGTCCTCGTGGGCGCGGTGACGCCGGAGCAGATGCCGTTTGCAAACGAGTTGAAGAAGAAGATCGTCGCAGCGGGCCTTAACGAACGCATCGTCATCACCGGCGAGCTCGAGATCGCCGAGGTGCAACGCTGGTATCAGCGCCTCACGATCTATGCCTTCACCTCGCGCAACGAGGGCTTTGGCCTCACGCTGATCGAGGCGATGGCGGTCGGTGCGGCGCTGGTGGCATCACGTGCCGGTGCGGCGGAGATCGTGGTCGAAGATGGCGTCACGGGCGTGCTGGTCCCGCCGGGCGACGTCGACGCGCTCGTGGCCGCGCTCGAGCCGCTGATGCGCGATCCCGCCGCAGCGCAGGCGATGGGCGAGCGCGCCCGCGCGCGCGTGGTCGCGCGGTTCAGCCTTGAGGCTGAAGCCGACAAGATCGCAGCCGTCTACCGTACGCTGGTTTGAGCGATGACGTCGGCGACGAAAGCGTCGAGATCGCCGCCTGCGAATAGGAAGCCAGGTAATCCGGCCGCCTGTGCGGCTTGCATGTCGGAGGCGCGATCACCGATCACAAAGCTGCCCTCGTGCCGCACCGGCCAATGCGCCATCAGGTCCAGGATCATGCCCGGCGACGGCTTCCGCCAGGGATGCGGCTGCAGATAGCGCTCGACCGTGCCCTCGGTGTGATGCGGGCAGTAGCGGATGTCGTCGATCACAGCGCCTTGCGCGGCGAGCTCGGCGCACATCCAGTCGTGCAGGGTCACGACGTCGTCTTCGGTGAACAGGCCGCGGGCGACGCCGGACTGGTTGGTGAAGAGAAAGACGTGATAGCCCGACGCGTTGAGCCGCCGGATCGCCTTGGCGACGTTCGGCATCCAGCGGATGCGTTCGCGCGTGCCGATATAATCGTCGTCGTAGTTGATGACGCCATCGCGATCGAGAAACGCGGCGGGTTTGTGCGTCGCGCTGATCTCACCCATGCTCTTGGCTCTCTCGTCCGTACATGCTCGACCTTTTCAGCGCGCGGCGCGCGCGCCAACTTCCGACAGCACGCGCGTGGCGATTTCCGCGACCTCGGCGGCCGGAATATCGCGCATGCAGCGATGATCGTTCATGCGGCAGACCGGGCGATGGCAGGGCTGGCAGGGCACGTGGGTCTTGGTTTGCACGATCGCCGCAAGCTCATTGAGCGGCGCCCAGAGCTGCGGGCTGGTCGGACCGAAAATCCCCATGGTCGGCGTGCCCAAGGCCGCGGCGACATGCATCAGCCCCGAATCGTTGGAAATCGCGACGCGTGCGGCCGCCAGCGCCAACACGCCGTTGCGCAGGTCCGTCCCGGTCAGGTCGCGCACCCGCGGGCCCCCGGTCGCCACGATCTCGTTGGCCAGCCCCTTTTCGCCGGGGCCGCCGACCACCCAGACGTCGAGCCCTTGCTCCGCCAGCAGGCGGGCCGCCTCGCCATAATAGGGCCAGCGCTTGCCCGAACCGACGGAGCCGGGCGCCAGCGCGACGGCGGGGCCGTTGCCGACGCCATTGGCCTGCCGCCAGCGCTCGACCTCCTCGGGCGGAACGCGCAGTTGCGGCACCGGCCATTCCGGTGGCCGCGGCGCGCCCTCGGGCAGCGCCAGGGCGGCGTTCTTGTCGATCAGGCGGGGCAGGGCTCTTTCACCCCAGCGCCAGCGATTGAGCAGCCCGAAGCGGAATTCGCCGACAAAGCCCACCCGTTCCGGGATACCGGCCAGCGCGGGTGCGATCGCCGACTTCCAGGTACGCGGCATGATCAGGACGGTTTGGTAGCGTCGCTCCCGCAGGATGGCGGCGAGTCGCCATTGCTGCGCCAATGCCAGCCGGCTGCGCGGCAGGTTCCAGACAACCCCGGCGCGCACGCCGGGCATGTAATCGATGAGCGGTGCGCAAAGCGAGGTGGTCAGGAAATCCACCGGCCGATTCGGCCAGCGCTCCTTCAACACCCGCACGACGGTATGGCCACGGACGAAATCGCCGATCCACATGTAGGGAATGATGAGGATCGGGCCGGTCTCGCCCGGTTCCGTTGCAATGTTCATCTCTTTAGAATTGAGATTCATTCTTTGTTCGCTTGCGCTCCGGCTGCGCTGGTAGCCGCTCGGCTGCGCAAGGTAAAGCCGTCGCGCAAACCGCTTACACTTTGCCCACGCATGCGCTACGGCAAGGGGCCTTACAAGGGACATTGACTGCGGGACGGGTGAAGAATGTTGCTGGTGACCGGCGGGGCGGGGTTTATCGGGTCAAATCTGGTCGCCGCGCTCAACGATGCCGGACGGACCGACGTCGTTGTGTGCGACCGGCTCGGCCAAGAGGGCAAGTGGCGCAATCTGGCCAAGCGGCAGCTCGCCGATTTCATTCCGCCGGCCGACCTGCCGGAATGGCTGAAGGGGCGGCGGCTCGACGCCGTCCTGCACATGGGCGCGATCTCCGAGACCACCGCGATCGATGGCGATCTGGTGATCGAGACCAATTTCCGCTTCTCGCTGCGGCTGCTCGACTGGTGCACCGCCAACGCAACGCCGTTCATCTACGCCTCCTCGGCCGCCACTTATGGTGATGGCGCGCAGGGCTTTAAAGACGAACCGTCGCTTGACGCGCTCAAGCCCCTGCGCCCGATGAATCTCTACGGCTGGAGCAAGCACCTGTTCGACATGGTGATCGCCGCCCGTACCGAGCGGCACGAAAAACTGCCGCCGCAGCATGTCGGGTTGAAATTCTTCAACGTGTTCGGGCCCAATGAATACCACAAGGGCTCGATGATGAGCGTGCTGGCCCGTCGTTTCGACGACATCAAGGCTGGCCGGCCCGTGCAGCTGTTCAAGTCGCATCGCGAGGGCATCGCCGATGGCGACCAGCGGCGCGACTTCATCTATGTCGACGACGTCGTCCGGGTGATCGTGTGGCTGCTCGCCACGCCCTCGGTGTCCGGCCTGTTCAATGTGGGGACCGGCCAAGCGCGCAGCTTCAAGGACCTCATGCTCTCGGCCTATGCGGCGCTCGGCACCACGGCCAATATCGAATACATCGACATGCCCGAGGCGATTCGCGATAGCTACCAGTATTTCACCCAGAGCGAGGTCGATCGGCTGCTTGCGGCCGGCTATAACGGCGGCTTCACGCCGCTCGAAGATGCCGTTGGCCATTACGTCAAAGGCTACCTCGACGCGACTGATCGCTTCCGCTGATTCCGGTACAGAAGACGCCAAGCAATGTTCGATTTCGATGCCCTGTCGCAAGCGATCGCCCGCCAGACCGTGCTCTGCGTCGGCGACCTGATGCTGGACGAATTCGTCTACGGCGAGGTGTCGCGGATTTCGCCGGAAGCGCCGGCGCCCGTCATCGCTGTCGAGCGCAGCGAGATCAATATCGGAGGGGCCGGCAATGTCGCGCGCAACATCGCCTCGCTCGGCGCGCGCTGCATCTTCGTCGGGCTGATCGGTGACGACGAGGCCGGTCAGCAGCTCCGGGCCGAGCTGGCGCGGGAAGCCGGCATCGAGAGCGTGCTGGTCGCCGATCGGTCGCGGCCGACCACGCGCAAGGTGCGCTTCGTGTCCGAACATTTCTCGACCCATATGCTGCGTGCGGATTGGGAGCGCGCGGCGCCAGCGTCCGCCGCGATCGAACAGCAGCTGATCGATGCGATCCTGCCGCTGATCGAGCGTGCCGATATCGTGCTGCTGTCCGATTATGCCAAAGGGGTGCTGACCGCGCGCGTGATCCGCCACGCGATCGACGCGGCGCGCAAAGCCGGCAAGCGCGTGATCGTCGATCCCAAGAGCGCGAACTTCGCGATCTATCGCGGCGTCAGCCTGCTGACGCCGAACCGCAAGGAGTTCTCGGAAGCGACGCGCAGCCGCGCCGACACCGAGCAGGAGATCGCCTCTGCGGCACAGGATGCGATCCGGCTCGCAGATTGTGAAGCGATCCTGGTCACCCAGAGCGAGCGCGGCATGACCCTGGTGCCGCGCGACGGCGCGCCCGTGCACGTGCCGGCCTATCCGGTGAAAGTGTGCGACGTCTCGGGCGCGGGCGACACGGTGGTTGCGGTGCTGGCCGCAACGCTCGCGGCGGGGGCTGAATGGGAGGACGCCCTGCGGATGGCGAGCGCCGCAGCAGCGGTTGCGGTGAGCAAGCAGGGCACAGCCAGTGTGACGGCTGCCGAACTCCGGCGAAAGGTCTTGCCGCATGCCTATCTCGCTGCCGAGGAGAAGATCGTTCGCGACGACAGTGATCTGGAGAGGCGCCTTGCGGCGTGGCGGGCGCAGGGCCTGCGGGTCGGCTTCACCAATGGCTGTTTCGACATTCTGCATCCCGGTCACGTCAAGGTGCTCGCGGCCGCGCGCGCCGCCTGCGACTGTCTCGTCGTCGGCCTGAACAGCGATGCGTCGGTGAAGCGGCTGAAGGGCGAGGACCGCCCGGTGCAGGATGAACGTGCGCGCGCCGAAGTGCTGGCGGCTTTGGAGGCGGTGGATGCGGTGGCGATCTTCGGTGAGGACACGCCGATCCGCCTGATCGAGCTGGTGAAGCCGGGCGTCCTGGTCAAGGGTGGCGACTACACCCGCGAGCAGGTGGTCGGGCACGAAATCGTCGAGGCCGCGGGCGGCCACGTCATGCTGGTCGATATCGTCAGAGGTTTTTCGACGACCGCTCTGGTCGATCGCGCCCGGGGCACCAAGCGATGACGGCGCTGACCAGCCATTCCGCAGCCGTGTTGCCCTTGCGGCGCTGGCGCGATCCCGCCGCCTGGCGGACCACGGTGGATGTGGTCGCGGTCCTGCTCGCGGCCGCGCTGCCCTGGTCGACCTCGCTGGTGTCCATCCTTGGCGTCGTCATGGTGATCACGATGCTGCCGCATCTCGATCGCGACGCCTTCTGGCGCTCGCTGCGGCGGCCGATCTCGATCGCACCTCTTGCATTGTTCGGGCTCGCGCTGGTCGGGACCTTGTGGTCGGACGTCCCCTGGGGGGCGCGCCTCTATGCGGTAGGCCCCGCGGCCAAGCTCCTGGTGTTGCCGGCGCTGTTCTATCATTTCGAACGGTCGGAGCGCGGCGTCTGGGTCTTTGTCGCCTTCCTGGGCTCCTGCGCGCTGATGGTCGTGATGTCGACCGCGGTCGCGTTCGATCCGGCACTGGCGCTGAAGCCGAACGCGGATCGTGGCATCTTCGTGAAGAATTATATCGATCAAAGCCAGGAATTCTCGCTCTGCGCGGTGGCACTGGCCTATCCGATGGCGCGTTTCGTCGGCGAGAAGCGCTGGCTCCTTGCCTTGCTGATGCTCGTGCTCATGCTGGCCTTCCTCGCCAACATGCTCTTCGTCGTCACCTCACGCACCGCGCTGGTGACGATTCCGATCATGCTCGCGGTCTTCGGCCTCATGCATCTGAGGTGGCGAGCAAACCTTTTGATCCTGCTGGGAGCGGTTGCGCTCGGCGCTGCCGCCTGGACGGTTTCACCGCAGCTCAGGCAGAAGGTCGCGACCTTCACGAGCGAATACCAGGCCTATAAGGAAGACCGTGCCACCACCTCGATCGGCGAGCGCCTCGAGTTCTGGCGCAAGTCGCTGCACTTCTTTGCGGAGGCCCCGGTGATCGGCCACGGCAGCGGATCGACGCGGCATCTGTTCGAGCTGGCGGCCAGCGGGCGCTCCGATCTCGCCTCGGGGCAGGTGATCAGCAATCCGCACAATCAGACCCTCAACGTCGCCGTGCAATGGGGCCTGCTAGGCATCATTATCCTCTATGCGATGTGGCTGTCGCATCTGCTGCTGTTCCGGGGCGACGGGCTCGTCGCCTGGATCGGTCTTCTGGTCGTGGTGCAGAACGTCTTCACCTCGCTGTTCAACTCGCACATCTTCGATTTCCACGAGGGCTGGATGTATGTCATGGGGGTGGGGGTTGCCGGCGGCATGATGCTGAAAGCCCGGCTGCAGGATACGTCATCGAAGAGTGCCGCGGCATGACGCAGGGTTTGATTCACGGGTCGGTCACGGCATGACACGTCTGTCCCATCTGACGTATCGCAACATCCTGATTGCGGCGCATGACCTGTTGGCCAGCGTGGCGGCGTTGTTCGCTGCATTCTACATCCGCTTCGAGGGCGCCAGCGCGTTCTGGGACCGGGCTCCGCTGCTTCTGCAGATCGTACCCTATTTCGTCGTCTTCAGCTTCATCGTCTTCTATGTTTCCAGGCTGATGACCACCAAATGGCGGTTCATCTCGCTGCCCGATGCGCTCAACATCGTCCGTGTCGCCACCGTGCTGACGCTTGCGCTCCTGGTGCTCGACTACGTCATTGTCGCGCCGAACGTGCGCGGCACGTTCTTCCTCGGCAAGCTCACCATCATCCTGTTTTGGTTTCTGGAGATTTTTGCCCTCAGCGCGTTGCGCTTTGCCTATCGCTATTTCCGCTACACGCGTGTGCGCCATCACGCCAGGACCGACGATGCCGCGCCCGCGCTCCTGGTCGGGCGCACGGCAGATGCCGAGGTGGTTCTGCGCGGCATCGAAAGCGGCGCAGTCAAGCGAATCTGGCCGATCGGGATCTTGTCGCCGGCGGTTTCCGATCGCGGCCAGATCATCCGCAACGTTCCGGTATTGGGCGGGATCGACGACATCGAGGATGTTGCGGCCGATTTCGCCCGGCGCGGCAAGCCGATCGCACGCGCCCTGATGGCACCGTCCGCGTTCGAGCCGGAACTGCACCCGGAAACCTTTCTGATGCGGGCGCGCCGGCTTGGATTGATCGTGAGCCGGCTGCCCTCGCTCGAAAGCGGCGATGCGCCGCGGCTCGCGCCAGTGGCGGTCGAGGATCTCCTGCTGCGTCCGAGCGAGAAGATCGACTATGCGCGGCTGGAAGCGCTGGTGAGAGGCAAGGCTGTCGTCGTCACCGGCGGCGGCGGCTCGATCGGCTCGGAGATCTGCCATCGTGCCGTCACCTTCGGCGCGGCGCGGCTCTTGATCCTGGAGAACTCCGAGCCGGCGCTCTATGCGATCACCGAGGCGCTCGCGGCGGCGAACGAGGGCGCAGCCGCCGTTGAAGGGCGCATCGCCGATATCCGCGACCGCGAACGGGTCTTCCGCCTGATCTCCGAGTTCAAGCCGGAACTCGTCTTCCACGCCGCGGCGCTGAAACACGTGCCGATCCTCGAGCGCGATTGGAGCGAGGGCGTCAAGACCAACATTTTCGGCTCGATCAACGTCGCCGATGCGGCGGTGGCGGCCGGCGCCGAAGCGATGGTGATGATTTCGACCGACAAGGCGATCGAGCCGGTGTCGATGTTGGGGCTCACCAAGCGCTTTGCCGAAATGTATTGCCAGGCGCTGGACCGCGAGTTGGCCGAGCGGCACGGCGGCAGGTCGCCGATGCGGCTGATCTCGGTCCGCTTCGGCAACGTGCTGGCATCGAACGGCTCGGTGGTGCCGAAATTCAAGGCGCAGATCGAGGCCGGCGGCCCGGTGACGGTCACCCATCCGGACATGGTGCGCTATTTCATGACGATCCGCGAAGCCTGCGATCTCGTGATCACCGCGGCTTCGCATGCGCTCGCGCCGGAGCGGCCGGGCGTCTCGGTTTACGTCCTCAACATGGGCCAGCCGGTGCGGATCGTCGAACTCGCCGAACGCATGATCCGGCTCTCGGGCTTGCAGCCCGGCTATGACATCGAGGTCGTCTTCACCGGGATCAGGCCCGGCGAGCGCCTGAACGAAATCCTGTTCGCGAGCGAGGAGCCGCCGGTCGAGATCGGCGTGGCCGGCATCATGGCCGCCAAACCGAACGAGCCGCCGATGCAGGTGCTGAAGGCGTGGATCGCGAGCCTGGATCAGGCGATCGGTCAGCATGATCCTGTGGCGATCAAGGCGATCCTGAAGGACGCCGTGCCGGAGTTCGGGTCAACCGCGGCGTGAGGCTTCCATCGCCCGTGGTCGCGCGAACCGGTGCAGCGCGAAGGCGACCGCACCGGCTCCGAGGATCAGCAGCATCACGTCTGCCGTCCCTGATGTAAGCGCCACCGATAGGCCCGCGAGAGCAGCGAGCACGAGGTTGAGCGCGAAGACGTCGCTGACCACGCGAGCGACCGTAAAGCCGTTGTCGGTCGCGCGTTGGTAGAAATGCGTGCGGTGCGCCGCCCAGAATGGCTCGCCTCGCAGCATCCGCCGCAGCAATGTGAGGGTCGCATCCGCGAGGTAATAGAGCGGCAGCAACAGTGCAGCCGCGATATGACCGCGCCAGGCGAGCTCCAGCAGGCACCAGCCGAGCAGAAGCCCGATCGGGAGGCTGCCGACATCGCCAAGAAACACCTTTGCCACCGGCCGGTTGAACGGCGCAAATCCGAGCAGGGCGCCACACAGCGCAGCCGCGATGAGCGTGACTGACAATGGCAACAGGCCGAACACGCCGAGTGCCGTCAGTGCCGCCGTGATCGGCACCGCCTCGGCTGCCGTCATCAGGTCCAGCCCATCCATGAAATTGACGAGGTTGACGAACCACAGCCCGGCGATCAGCAGAAGTGCGCGCTCCAGTGCGAGCGGCAAGGGGGGCACGAGCCTGAGCTCGCCCGGAGCCGTAAGAACGACGAGGCCCACTGCGATTGCCTGTAACAGCAAGCGCGGCAGTACGGGGATCGGCCTGACGTCGTCGACCAGCCCGACCAGGGCGATCAGCGGCGTGGCGGCAAGCAGCAGTACGGGCGGAGCGGCGCCGGTCGTCCATGCGTAGCCACCTCCGATCAGAAGCGTGGCCGCGATCACGGCGATTCCGGCACCTTGCGGCGTCGGCACCTTGTGTGAGGAGCGGGCGTTCGGCCGGGCAAGCGCGTAACGCTGGAGCAGCGGGCGCAGCAGGACGATCAGGGCCGCACAGATCGCGGCTGCGCTCAGCGCGACGACGAGAAGGGCAGGAAGACCGGCTGTCATGATGCAACCGGTGAGCGGGACGTCAGCCGGTCGTAGAGTGCGACGACCGAGCGGCCGATGATCTTGGCTGAAAGCTTGTCTTCGACCAACTGCCGCGCAGCCTGGCCATAGCGCGCCCGCAGCTCCGGCGATTGCGCCAGCTGTTTCATTGCTTGCGCCAGCGCGGCCGGATTCTCGATCGGCACGGATAATCCTGTCTCGCCATTGATCGCGATCTCACGGCAGCCGGGCGCATCGGTCGAGACCAGCGGCCGGCCGCAGGCAGCCGCCTCCAGCAGGCTCACCGGCAGGCCCTCGCGGTGCGAGGGCAGCACGGCGATATGGCAGCGCCGCCATAATGTGGCGATGTCGTTGACATGGCCGAGCAGCGTGATCCCAGGCTCTCGCTGCCATTGCTCGATCTCTTGGGGCGAGACCGAGGCTGGATTGGCCGGGTCGGGGCTGCCGGCGATCAGGAGGTTGAAATCGAGGCCTTCGGAGTGCAGGAGCCTATGCGCCGCGACCAGGGCGCGGACACCCTTGTCGGTCAGAAGGCGTCCGGCAAAGCCGAAGCTGATCGGTCCCTCCGGCTCGGGCAGCGGCTGAAAGCGATCGGTATCGACGCCGGAACCCGGGATCAGGGTGATCTTGTCCGTCCGGACTCCGAGTGCGCGCAAGGCATCGCGATCGTCCGGGTTCTGCACCAGCACGACGCTGGATGCCCGGTTCATCAGGCGAGGCAGCAACGCCACCATGGCCTGCTTCATCAGCCGCGAGCGCAATGTGGTCGAGGTGAAGACATAGCCCAGCCCGGTGATGGCATTGACCGCGGGGGTAGAGCTGCCGAGCGCCGCCAGCGAGCCGAGCACGCTCGCCTGCAGGCCGGAGTGGTGAACGACATCGGGCTTGACCCTTGTCGCAACCGCCCGGATCGCCCGGACCGTCGGAAGTGCGGCCGAGGGCGACAGGCCGCCGCGCTGGAACGGGATCGGATGCAGGACGAAGCGCTCGGCCTCGATCGCGCCCGCGCCGGCGTTGACATTGGTGGCGACATGCACCTCGTAGCCGGCGTCGCGCGCGGCGCGCGCCATCGGCAGGCGATGCATCAGAAACGCGTAATCCTCGTTCGCGACATAGAGGAGCCGTCGCGGCGGGATAGGGGTGGGCGGGGGCATTCGGTTCACGATAACGGTGCTCGGAGGCGCCATATACGGCAAGCCGGCGCGTTCGGCGAGGGGGATCGGCCCGCTCAGAGCAAATGGAAATTCGAGAAATGCGCGAGCAGTTCTGCTGTCGTCATCGGTTCGATCGTGATCGCGTCATGCACCGCATGCGATATCACCGCGATCGCCATGTCGTGGCTAAGGGTCGGAAGTGGGGCCGGCTGAGTCGCTGACATGGTCGGATTGCCCGTGGAGGCAAAATTAAATTCGGCGATCTGGCCGAAATGCGCGGGAGTCGGAAGGGATGCAAACACTGCTGCAGAGATGGAGTTCTGGGGAGCACTGCCGCTGATCGTCGGCCCGGATGCTGCTGTCCCGTATTCAAGCGCGCCGCTTGCGCCATCGCCTGCGAAATGGAAATTATCCTGAGCGACAGGTTGCACGAACGGCAGTGCGGCGCCAGGGGAAGCAGCTGCTGCCGATTGCACGGCGGCCATGACAGTATGGGCGGGGATCCCGATCGTGCCGTCGCCATTGAGATCTTGCTGGAAGCTCGTCTCCAGCGTTTCCAGCGAAGCGGTGCCTCCGGGCACTGCGCCGATGGCGTTGCTAACGTAATTTCCGCTGCTGTCCGTGTTCCAGACGGTATACAGATCTGCGCCCGTCATCTTCCAAGCGACTTGATAGCCGCTGCCAGCAGCTTCTGCGCCGATCGGCATCCAGCCGCCCATTTGGCCAACGACCACGGCAGAACCGCCAAATTTGATCTGCGGGCCGGTGCCGCCGCCGACGGGGTTCAGAAAATATGTCGTGCCTGATTGGACGAGGCTCGTTGCACCAAGGCTTTCGATGACGGTGGTTGGAATGCCAATAACGCCATCGCCATTCAGATCCTGATGGAAGCTGATTTCCAACGCCTCTAAAGACGCGTTGCTTCCACTGACAGCGCCGATCGCATTGCCGGTGTATGCGCCGCTGCTATCTGTGTTCCAGACGGTATAAAGATCCGAGCCCTGAAATTTCCAGGCGACCTCGTAGCCGCTGCTTGTGATCTCGGCGCCGATGGGCATCCATCCACCTAGCTGCCCAGCCAAGAGCACGGACCCGCCGAACTTGATCTGCGGACCGCTGCCGCCGCCGACCGGGTCAAGAAGATAGTTCGAGCCCGCCTGTACCAAGCTTGTTGAGCCCAGAGCCTCGATCACGGTGCTGACTACCCCGATGGTGCCGTCGCCATTGAGGTCTTGATGAAACGTCGTCTCCAGCGCCTCGAGCCCACTGTCGCCGCCCGGGACAGCACCTATCGCATTGCCGATGTAATTGCCGTTGGAGTCGGTGTTCCAGACCGTATAGAGATCGGCGCCGGCCATCTTCCATGCAATCTGATAGCCGCTACCCGTCGTCTCGGCGGCGATCGGAGTCCAGCCACCAAGCTGGCCGACCACCAAGTTGGCCCCGCCGAATTTCAACTGCGGTCCGGCGCCACCGGCGACCGGATCGAGGAAATAGCCATTGGCCACTTGAACGAGACTCGTCGACCCCAAGGATTCGATCACGGTCGTCGTAACGCCAATGATGCCGTCACCGTTTAGATCCTGATGGAGGCTGGTCTCGAATCCTTCCAGAGCAGCGCTGCCACCCGCAACTGCGCCAATCGCATTGCCCGTGTAGTTGCCATTACTGTCGGTATTCCAGATCGTATAAAGGTCGGCGCCGGCCATCTTCCATGCGATCTGGTAGCCGCTGCCCGTAATTTCCGCGCCGATCGGTGTCCAACCACCCAGTTGCCCTGGGGCCAAGGCACTGCCGCCGAACTTAAGCTGAGGTCCGGTGCCGCCGGCGACAGGATTGAGGAAATAGCCAAAGCTGGACTGCAGCAAGCTGGTTGACCCGAAGGATTCGATCGTCACCGGCGTAGCGGAGGTGAGATGAAATCCCAGCGCGTCCAATTGCTTCAGGTCGACCGCGGTCAGCATCTGCAGGGTGCTGCCCGTGTAGAACTCGTTGAACGGGTCGTTTGGGCCCTGCACGCCACTGTTGAGGAAGTCGCTCGCGTCGGAGTTCTGACCATAGTCGGCAAGCTTGGTGTAGCCGCCGTCGAGGGAAAAATAGGCCGGCGAAGCGGTTGCGCCGCCCGTGAGCAGCGCCACGCCTGGGCTCGAAAACCGATAGAAATCGAAAATGTCAGGCTGCGATCCGTAGGGCACGCGGCCGAACGCATGGGTCAGCTCATGCAGTGCGACGCCGACGAGAAGGTTCGGATCAATATCGGTGGCGAAGGTGGCGCTGCCGTCGTCCGTCGTTGTGTCGTTGGCGCCAAGAACTCCCCACAGCTTCAGCTGCGAGTTCCAAACTGCAACGTAGGATTGCCCTTGGAAGGTCGATCCTGATGGCAGTGCGTTGAACGTCGTATCTCCGAGACTTGCATTATTGATTAGATTGGCTCGGACGTTCGAATAGGTCTGCCACTGCCCGACGTCTGGGGTCGCACCCGCGCCGCCACCAGTGCCGCTGTAATCGATCTTGAGATTGACCGTGATGTGGTCGGAAATGGTTGAACTCAGGATCGCGGCCGCCTGCTGGATTCCGGCGCGGAACGCGGCAGGAGCAGCCATCGCGGCCGCATCGAAAAGCAGATTGATGGTCAATCCGCCGGATGTGACGGCAACCACGGAACCGATACCGCCGAAACTGCCTTGCGCAGGCTGAGCCTGGACGGCCTCTTCCGGAAGGTTGACCGGCGTGCTTGGAGGCATGTCGGCCGTGCTGTTGTCTGCAGAAGTCAGCCCCGTCATCGCTCTGGTTCCAGATGCTCGCAAAGCTCACGCATGATGAGGGCGCATTTGCGCCCGACGATCACGGGTGAAGCAAAATAAATCGCACCGTCGTGCCCTTACCTACCAAAGGGAGAGTCTTTTCGAGAAATTAAAGTCTGGTTCTCACCCCTGATCCCCACCCGGCCGATTATGCGGATTTAGCCGATTGGGTCCAGCAACTCCGGTATCCGCGCGAGGAAGGCCGGCACCGGAAGTGCAGCGCCGAAATTGTAGGGATTGTCGGCAAGTGTAACGAGATACCGATCGAGCAGCGCGCCGCCCTCGCGCAAGGGCCGCGTGCTTCCGTCCAGACAATCAAGCTTGTAACGGACGGCGGCGGTGATGTCCTCGGGTCGGTTGGCGTGGATCTCAAGCCCGTGCCGTGCCAGCACACCCGTATCGATCAGGAGCGCCTGCAACGGTTGACGATAGGTCTCGCGCAGCGAGAGATAACGTCGCGCCCGGCGGTCGTAGACCGGCCGCAGGGTGAAATCCGTCTTCTCGTGCCAGAACTGGCAGTCATTGGAGATGCAGTTGACGAGCAGCATCGGTGTGCCGAGCGCCTGCACAGCAGTGGTGAGGCCTGAGGTGGTCCCGACGAACAGGCGTGCCTCCGCACAGAGGAAAAGATCCATCTCGGCCGATTTGATGTCGCTATGGGCATAGTCGAACACGCCGGGCAGGCCGCGCAGCGGTGTCATGCTGCGGTCGCCGAGTCTGACCACCGCACCACCGCGCGAGGTGATGTGGCCGATGGCCTCCAGATAATCGCCGACATTGGCTGAACGATGCTGTCGTGTGGTGCCCGGTCCGTCGCCGTGATAGCCGCCCTCGCGGATGTGCATCGCAACGAACCAGTCGGCGGTGACACCGGCGCTGCGCAGCTTGGCACGACCTGCCTCGCGAAGCTGTTGCGGGACTGTGACAATTGGAGCGCGCCGCTGTTCCGCCCAGGCGACCTGAGCACGCGCCGCCGCATGCGCCCAAGGCTCGGCGAGACCATCTTCGCCCCGCACTGCGATGAACTGATCGCCGACCAGACGCTGATAGGGAAGCAGGTCATCGACCAGCGCGGGATCTTCGATGATCGTCAGATGCGGGGCGAACAGGTTTAGGAACGCTTGATTGATGACTTTCGCCGGAGGCGCCAGCAGCACGTAATTGGCTGCCGGCACGATGCCGAGCTCGGCCATACGCAGATGGCAGTCGATGAAGCCGATATGGCCGATCAAGGTCACCCACTCGTAGCCGAGCAGTCGCACCGGCAGGTTGGGCTTGAAGTTGATGCTTACGCCCTTGATCCGCTCCAGGAGTTCGTCCGGAATCGACCATCTCTGCGCTAGCGCATCCTGATGGTCGAGCGCGGCTTGATAGCAGCGGAAGGTGTCCTCGTAGCGGCCCTGATGATAGAAGTTTTCGCCGAGCTGGATCAGATTGTCATAGATCAGGAGCTCGCCGGCGTGCTGTAGCTCCCAGGCGCTCGGCCTGTAAGCCGATGGATCATAGCCGCCCGCATAGTTTTGATGCGCCATGACCGAGTGGGGATCGCGCTTCACCGACGCGGCGAAGCATTCGGCCGCGCTCGCATGATCGTGCATTAGCACATGGACGCAGCCGAGCTTGCGCAGGGCGTTGCTGTCGCCCGAGGCCGCCGCTCGCTTCAGGAAATGCTCCGCGACCGGATAATTGCCGCGGTACATGTGGGCGACGCCGACCGCGAAATTGATCGCAAAGCTGTCGATCTCCTCCGTATGCGGGACCTCGCGAACGATGCGGTCGTAGGCGCTGCAGAGCGCAAGCGTCGTGAAATAGGCCTGCGGGCCGAGGCCGCGTCGCGCGCGGACCTGGGCGCGGAAGATCACGTTGAGCAGCCGTGCCGCGCGCAGCGCGCTCGGCTTGCGGCTGGCCGCAAGGTGCATCTGGGCCGCGCCCGCCAGCGCTATGAGAATCAGCCGTGCGGCGATCGCGCCGATGCGTGAGCCACGCGCCAGCCTGTGCTCCGTGAAGCGCAAAAGGGCTGGGCCTGCAGGTGCCGCGATCATCCTGCGATCGATGAAGTTGGCCGCACGAATCGTGAGCGGCAGCAATTGGCGCCGGCGTGCGCTCAGAAAGCCGTAGAAGCGAAAGGCAAGCCCCGTCAGCCAAGCTTTGGTCGATCGTCTGCCTTGTCTCTCGTCGGTCTGAGCCGGTGAACTTGGCGTGACCGGGCGTGGCTCGGCCGTGGCGTGGCTCGTTTGGAGCCTGGTCAGGCGATGCCGGAGAGTGCCGATGGGGGCCCGCGCGGTCATGGGGCACGATAGGCCGGCGTTGCCGCGACGATCGCACCGCGCCTCGCGCGTTGGGCGAGCAGGCGCATCAGCGACATCGGTCGCGTCCGGAGCGTGGCCCAAGCCAGCGCGGCGAGGCGGCCGGCAGCGCCGAAGCGGAGCAGAAGCCGTAGCAGATGCGCATCAAACGGGCCGCCATCGAGCAGGGCGGCCGCATGCGCCGCCTTGGCAGACGCAGGCGCATCCGTCCCCAGCACCATCCGTACCGCGCCAAAGCGATTGCGGCGCGCGAACAGCGCGCCGTAGCCGGGCGGGAACAGAATGCTGTCGGAGATGCGGGCGCTGATCTCGGCCAGCTTGGTTTCCAGAGCAGTCGGGTCGGTTGCGGTGGCCGTCGAGTAGTTCTGGCCGTGGATCCGCCAGTAGCCGAGGATCTCCGCGATGAAATAGAACCCATAGGTGAGGGCGAGCCGGCGCGCGAGGAATGCGTCGGAGAAGGAGCCGAGGCTGACGTCGAAGCCGCCGAGTGCTTGCAGCGCCTCGCGCCGGTAGAGCGACACGGTGCCGGAGAAGTAATTATCACCCGCGAGCAGAATGTGCCGGACGTCAGCCGGCTGCAGCATCGTCGATTGCGGCGCCGGCAGCATGATCGGCCGCAGCATGCGGGCATCCGACGCTCCTGTAGGCCCGATGATTTCGCAGCAGGCGCAGATCAGGCCGGCCTCGGGGAAGCGCGTTGCCTGCGCCAGCGCTTTCTCCAGATAGGTCGGATGCAGGGCATCATCGGCGCCGAGAAAACCGATCCAGTCGGTATCCGCAATGGCCAGGGCTTCGTTCTGGCCACGCACCACACCCTGATTCGTCTGGTGCCGAATGAGCTGCCAGGTCGGATTGTCCACCAGGAATCGCGAGATGACGGCGATGCTGTCATCGGTCGAACAGTCGTCGATAATCAGGACGCGATCGGGAGCCCGGGTCTGTCTGGCGACGCTGCCGAGGGATTCCGGCAGATATCGCGCGTGATTGTAATTTGGAACGACGAGCGTGACGCGCGGGGGCGACAGCGATGCAGTCCTGGTGGTCATCACGTCACATCCCGCCGCATCGTTCAGGCGTTGGACTGCTCAGGCAGCCGGCAGCTCCTTCAACACGTCTTCGAGTGCCCCGAAGGCGCGCGGCCGTCCGCCCTCGAGATAGAGGCCGAGATTGCAGGTGTCGCGCAACAGGCTGTGATCGTGCGAAGCCAGTACCACAATGCCGGAGCGCATCGTCATGTCCTGCAGCCGCTCATGCGTCTTCTTCCGGAACTGCGCATCGCCCACTGCGATCCACTCATCCATCAGGATGATATCGCCGTGGATGGAGACGGCGATCGAAAAGACCAGCCGCAGCAGCATGCCGGAGGAATAGGTGCGAATCGGCAGTTCGAGATAGTCGCCGAGCTCCGCAAATTCGACGATCTCCGGCACGCGCTCTTCGATCTCTTCCGGGCTGAGGCCGAGGATGAGCCCGCGAGTGCGAATGTTTTCGTAGCCGGATGCCTCCTCGTCCATGCCGAGCCCGATATCGAACATCGGGACATTGCGGCCGACGACGCGTAACGATCCTCGCGTCGGCTCATAGATGCCGGCCAGCACCCGGATCAGGGTGGTCTTGCCGGCGCCGTTATGGCCGACCAGCCCGAGACGATCGCCCTGCTTCAAGGTAAAGCTGATGTCGTCGAGGGCCTGCACGAACTGGAACGAACCTTCGTTCTTCGACACCTTGCCGCCGACCCGCGAGGCGGCCTTGATGGCGAGGTGGCGGAACGAGCGCGCGTTCGGCGGTGCCACCGGAAACTCGATGCCGATATTCTTGGCTTCAATCAAAGTCATGATAGACGAGTCCAACAATCCTCGCGGGCGGGTCAGGCCCAGTAGACGACGCGCGCGCGATAGCGCGTGTAGATGTAGACCATGGCACCGGTCAGTACAGCGATGAATCCAACGGCGCCGGCCCAGCTGGTCAGGCTCGGGACGGTGCCCATCAGGGGATCGCGGGTGATCGCCAGCAGGTAGGCGATTGGGTTGATCCCGACGATCAGATCGCCGCCTTGGATTCGCGATGGCTCCCAGATGATCGGTGAGATGAAGAACAGAAGTTGCAGCACGGCGGCCATCACCGGGGGCACATCGCGATAGCGCACGCAGATCATGGAAACGATGATCGATGCGCTGACGATGAAGACGTAGACCAGCGCCAACCCGAACACGCTGAGCAGGCTCGCAAAGCCGATCGACCACGGGAAGACGAGCCAAATGAATGGGATGATGGCGATGTTGTGCAGGAAGATGATCAGGTTGCGCTGAACCATGCGCATCACGTGGATCACGATCGGCATATCCACTGCCTTGATCATGCCGCCGGCATTGATCATCGTGTAGCAGGCCTCGCTGAGCGAGGAGGAAATGAAATTCCAGATGGTGATGCTGATCATGAAGTGCGGAAGGTAGGTCTTCATGTCAGCGCCGAGGAAGCGGCCGGCGACCGTGCCCATGATCAGCGCCGTGATCGCGTTGGTGGCTGTGATCCACCACGGTCCCAGCAGGGTTCGGCGGTATTTGGAGCGGATGTCGCCCATGGCGAGCGCCCGCCAGGTGACGTGACGGGTCACGATAGGGGCAATATCGGCGCGGCAGCGCGCCCAGGAAAAGCGCGGCCTTTCCGCGACCACAAACCGTTCGACCTGTCCATCGGTCACGGAGGTCATCCTGCTACCTCGTCAAGTGTCGTAAGTCTTTGGCTGGCCAGGCGAAAATGCCAAACCGGAGTCTCGCCGGCGGCGCTGCCACGGCGCTTGCTGCACCATGTTCCGGAGAGACTGTCAACCGTTCCGCGAAGCGTGTGCAAGCGCGGCGGCCCGGGCGGCGCAGCGCTTGCCAAGCGGTTCAGATCGCGACCGAGCCGGATGCCTCGACGACCCGCGGCTCCGGCAGGGGCACCAGGAAACGGCCGCCGGCCTCCAGATAGGCCTGGTTCCGCTTCAGGATCGGGTCGGCGTAGATCCAGGCGAGAATGACGACGATGTCGGGCTTTCTGGTCGCAAGCTCTGTCGAAGGCAGCACTGGAATATGGGCGCCCGGGCTGTAGCGGCCCTGCTTGAGCGGATTGTCGTCGACGATGAACTTGACGCGGCTTTCCAGCTCGAAGTGGTAGAGCAGGGTGGTCGTGGTGGTCGAGGCGCCATAGGCTGCGACCAGCTTGCCCTCGGCGATCGCCTTGTCGAGATAGGCCAGCGTCCTGCGCTTGCACTGCTCGATCGCCGCAAACCAGTCCTGGTAGATCTTGGGCTTGGTGATGCCGCGCCGCTCTTCCTCGGCGATCAGCTTCGACAGCTCCGCCGAGCGCGGGCGCTTGCCGGTCGATTTCGGCTGCGCGAAGGCGCGGATCGAACCGCCCTTGGTCGCGGTACGCTCGACTTGGAACAGCGTCATGTCGTGCTTGTTCAGGAAGGTCTCGAGCGGGATCAGCGCGTGATGGGAGACGTGCTCGTGATAGATGGTGTCGAACACCATGTTGTCGATCATGTCGACGATGTAGGAGACCTCGAACACGAAGGCGCCGTCGTCGGCAAGCAGCAGGCGGATGCCCTTCACCACATCCGACATGTTGTCGATATGCGCGAATACGTTGTTGGCGCAGAACAGCTTAGCCTCGCCCTGGTCGGACTTGATCTTGGCAGCCAGTGCGCTGGTGAAGAAGTCGGGAATCGTCGGGATGCCGTCGGCGGTGGCGGCCGCGGCGATGTCGCGCGCGGGGTCCACGCCCTGGACCCGCATGCCTTCGTTCTTGAACGCTTTCAGGAGCGAGCCGTCATTGCTGCCCATCTCGGCCACGAGGCTGCCCTTGGGGATGCCGAGTGTCGAAACCACCGATTGCGCATAGCGCTTGAAATGCTCGACCAGGCCCAACGAGACCGAAGTGCGATAAGTGTAGTCGCGGAACAGGATGTCGGGATCGACGACGTCGAGATTCTGCAGGTGGCCGCAGTCGAGGCAGAGGTAGCAGTCGAGCGGATACAGATCCTGCTTCTCGCTCAGCCGTTCGGCGGTGACGAAGGCGTCGCCGATCGCTGAGGGCCTGATCGGCAGCACATGTTCGAGCTGGGTCGAGCCGCACAGGCGGCAATCGGTCTTGTGCTTGACGTGCTGCATGTCGTGTCCTTGGTTGGCGATCCCTTGAGAGGCAAGGGACGGTCGGCCGAAGCAAAATCGCGGCCGCTTTTACAGGCCCGCGAAGCTCTTGGCGACCTCTTCTTGCCAGACTGTGGAGACCCCGCCGTCCAGAAACAGGCTTTGCCCGTTGATAAAGGAGGCGCGCTCGCTGCAGAGGAAATCGAGCGCATCGGCGCATTCTTCGGCCGTGCCGAGCCGGCCGAGCGGCACCAGCCGGCGATAGGTGTCCATCAGCTTTTCGTTCTGCTCGTAAAATACCCGCGATTCGCGCTTCAGATAGGTCAGCGGCATGATGGCGTTGACGCGGATGCCGCGCCGGCCGAGGGTTGCGGCATAATGGCGGACCATCGCATTGAGGCCGCCCTTCACCACGTGGTAGCCGACCGGCTGCGAGCTGCCGACGAATTCGGCATAGACCGAGCTGACCACGCCGATTCCGCGGTCTCCCGCATCGGCAAAATGCCTGGCGAAGCCCTCGATCAGGTCGCGCGATGCGGTGAGGCCGACCTGGATCTCGCCGGCCCAGGGGTCGCCCTGGCCGCGGAAGCGCTGGCTCAACACCAGATAGCGAATGGGGCCACCGGCCTCGGCGACCCGGTCCCACAACCCGGCGAAGCCCTCGCTGCGTTCCAGGTCGGCAGGGAAGTGGCGCAGTCCGGCCTGATCGGGAAAGTCCGCGGGGCGCTGCCGCGACACCACGCTGACCGCGCAGCCGCGGGCCAAGAAACGTTCGACCACCACCCGGCCAAGACCCCGGGTGCCGCCGACGACGACGGCATGCGGGGTCATGCCGCGGCGTCCTGCAGGGCCGCGACCCGCCGGACCAGCTCGGCCTGATAGGTCGCAGCCTTGGCGGTGTCTCTGTCTTCGGGCGCGAAATCGGCGAACACCGACGCGCCAGGGCGGAACGGACCGTTGGTGATCTCGTGCACGACCAGAAGATCGCTGCGGATGATCAGGGTGTGGAAGAACGCATTCGACATCCGGTAATAGAACGGCCGGCGGCCACCGGGGGCGCCGAGTTCGACGACGCGGTCGATCTCGCCGTCGTCGCGGAATACGACGATGTCGACCTCGCCCTCCACGATGTGGAAGGCCTCGCTCTTGCCGGGGTGCTTGTGCGGCCGGATGTAGGAGCTGGCGTCGATCGCGATGATCATCTCATGCAGCGTGTCTTCGCCGTCCGGGTGCGCATTGATCCGCGCCCGCCGCTTCGGGCTGGCCTTGACTGCGGCCTTCAGCGTCTCGATCTCGGCCGGCCCCACGGCGGCAATCGGGCCCTCGGCGAGGAAGACCTCGGGGGATTTCTGGACGAGCGTCATGCGGGGTCCTTCAGGATCGAATTGTCGAGCGCGGCGTAGATCGAGCGGAATTGCACGCCCCTGGCGGCAAGAGGGGCGAGCTTGTCGCGCACCTTGCCTTCGATATGCGGAGCGACCGCAAACAGGCACAGCTTGATCCGTTCGTCGGCCAGCAGCCGTTCGGAGCCTACCACAGGCCTGTGGAAGCCTGGGGGGAAAAAGCCGGACTTATCCGCATCATCGTCGACCGCCAGCGCGATCAGGTCGGCGAGGCCGAAGGCGTTGACGAACATGATGGCGTGATGGCCGATGCCGAACAGGGCGATGCCGGTCCGGTCCGGACCAGCAAAGGCGGACAGCCTGCTGCGCAGCTGCGCCCGGGTGGTTGCAAAATTGTCACGGTAGACCTGAAACAGGGCGGAGGGGCCGCGGGCTGCTGGCGGCAGGGCGGCCGTATCCGCTCTCTCCAGGACGGCCACCAAGGCATCCTCCAGCACCCCCGGGTAGCGCAGCAGGGCCGCCACCCGATAGCCGCTGACCGCGGCCAGGTCGCGCAGAGTTTCCTCGACGAAATAGCTGCTGTGCTCTTCCCACAGGAAGCAGTAGTCGCGAGCGGCCACGAACTTGCTGCTGTCCGGGACTTCGATCAGCAGCAGCCCATTGTTGGAAAGCAGCTGCTTCAGCGCCTGGAGTGCGCGAACCGGTTCCGGCGCGTGTTCGAGGATGTAGCGGCAGGAGACGATGTCGAAGGTGCCGAGCTGCGCCGCGCGAGCTGCGAGGTCGGAACCGTTGAGCATGGCCTGCCAGCTTTCCAGATAAGGAAAACGGCCTTCGACGGCGGGAAGGTCGAGCGCCAGCGCGCTTGCGGCGAGACCGCGTGCACCGAGCCGCGACAACAGGGGTTGCTCGAACGGACCGGTGCCGAGGACGTTGCGGGCCTCAGGCCGCAGCGCGAGCAGTTCGCCGGCCAATACATCGAGATGGCCTTCCGGCTCGCGGTATCGGATCCAGGGAACCGTCGGGACCAGCGTATCTGAGGGCGGGGCCTCGCGGAGCTGGACGAGCCGGCAGGTGTCGCATTCGACGATGTCGAGTGTCATCCGGTGTTCGACGCGGCCGTCAGGCGTGAACCGGTTGCAGACTGGGAGGGCGCTGAACGAAAGCGCCTGCGTGGTGATCGGCTGACCGCACAGTCGGCAGCTGGACGATGATCGGGTGGGCATGGTTCAGCTGGATTGCTCGAACAAAAAGACTGGCTCGGTCGCCACTGTATCCAGGGCGCCGGCCGCGCAAAGGATGTTGCCATCCGCAGGCAACCGCAATAGCAGTGTACTTGGGAACAATACAACGTAAAATATTCGGCCTGCAACAGACGCGAACGGGTGTGTAGGTAGGACAGAAATCCGCGTTGTCTATGAACTTCGCGCGAGTGCTCGCTGATAGCCAAGATTTGCCCCTTCTGGAATGCCATTCGGCGAATGTTGGCGGCCTGGGAACAGCAGCTGGTGCAGCTTCGGATCGAAATGAGCGGATAGAAGTGCCGCGGCGAGGGGACGCGGACGTCGAATTCGCTGCACGAAGGAACTCACTTTTGGGTTGCACCGTAATGGCCCGATGCGAAAATCACGCTCGCATGAGCTTGTCCCGAATCGGACCGGCGACTCGGAGCTTTCCCGATTCAGATCGTACATCCGTTTAGGTGAGATGCTGCACACGATACTTGGGAGCGTTTACCGACAACTGTTTCGTTACATAATTTGACGTTGGTAAGAGGGGGGCACCGGTGTGAAAGATATGGTTCAAGTCCTAAGGTCGATCTTGCGCATCATCTGCGTGAGTACGGTCTTCTTCTTTGTTCTTCTTGCGGCCGGCGCAGGGTTCCTCAACTCCGTGCTGGCGGGATTTACGGCTTTCGTCTTCAGTTCGGTGGGGCTTGGCCGGATCGTGCTCGAGTGGCTGGCTTTGTGGTCCACAATTCTGCTGATTGTCGACAAGGCAGGGCTCTTGCCGATCGCCGAATGGGTTCATGGGGTCATCACGATCATTGGTCGTGGGTTGACTTGACGGTTCTAACAGATAGGCCGCCTGTGTTGCTGGCCGTCAATTCGAGAGGTTCTGGATACGAACAGCATAGCCTTTCTCCTGGTCTGTCGCAGGCCGCGTGGGTTTCAGAACGCGGACATGGCGCCGTGTGAGGCGGAGTTGGGGTATCGATGCAGCGCTTCAAAGCGTCGTTTGATCTGCTGGGCCTAATGCGTAGACGCGGAATCGTCGAGCTGTTCCCCGCACCAGAGGATTTGCCGGCCGGACTTGTGCGTTCGAGAGAGCTGGCCCTGCTGCAGGCGCAGCGATGGGCGCGCATCCTGAACGCTTGGGCTGCCAGCCTTCTGAACCTTCTGCCGCCTCGCCTGGCCTTCCTGATCCTATTCTCCTTCGAGATCGGACAACTTCGCGGCCGTCGCCTGCTCGAAAGAGCCTATCAGGTCCATGTGGCCTCTCTGCTGGCGAAGAAGCCAGACCAGCATTTCGCGGGATCACTGAGATGGTGCTTTCCGGTGCAGTCGGCGGAGCTCTTGGTCCGGATTGGGGCCAATCGGGAAGCCTATGATCTGGTCGTGCAGGATCGGCTGGCAGCCCGTTCGCCGGACTTGGCGAACATGATGGTTCGCTCGCTCTTCGAGCTTGGAGAGTTCGACAAGGCGTATCGGCTGACCTCGCAATTGTCTCTGAGATCAGGTTCGGAACTGGAGTGTCATCTCGTCTTTCTCAAAGGCATGATCGAGATCATAGCGGGCAGCGAAGCCGGCGCGATCGAAAGCATGTCAGTCGCGTGTCGTGGTGTCCCCGATTACATGCGTCCTCACCAAAACATGGCGTCGCGTCCGGCGCAGAACTACCGTCCTAATCCTCTCGACTTCGCTTGCGGCTCCGCGGGCAGGCTATTCGATCTCTGCAACTTCACGGGCCAGCGCGTGACCCATGTCGGCCGGGGCGATCTCGGCATCCGCCTGTTCGCGAGAGCGCTTGCGGCGCAGTCGGAACTGCGCAAGGCAACGCCGGCCGTGTCCGCAGAAGTCAGTCACTTGTTAGGCAGGTTGGGGATCCCGCTGGACCAATTGCGGATCCTTCCGGAGGAATGGACGGCCCAGATCGGTCATCTCGGCATGCTCGACATCCTGTTCCGGATGCGTGACCTGGGGTGGTGGGCGGGAAAGCCGCTGATCGTCGCGCGACCGAACCTGGTGGCCAACAGGACGTTTTTTCGGCTGTTCGAACGCTTTGCCGATGTCGTCGTGATCGGGGAAACCGTGTCCCAGGCGGTCGGCGAAGAACTCCTGTCTCTGCAGCGCTGGTACGGCATGAATTTCAATGTGTTCCAACTGCCGAACGGCGAGATCGTGCCGTGGCAGGAAGCTGGGGCGCTTGCCATCGTGCAATGGGAGAAGGAGGTCCGGGGCCATCCCTTGCGCGACGAGTATGACCGCATCTTCGGAGCGATGCCGAAAGTGCAGGACGATTTTCGGCGGATGCGCGAATCCTGGGGCATGAATCCGGACGACTGGTACGTGTGCCTGCACGCCCGCGATGCTTCCCATTATTCCGAGGTCGATGGGACCGGCCAGACGCATCGCAATTCGACGATCAATACCTATTTGGATGCGATCCGCGCGATCACCGGGAGGGGCGGCTGGGTGATCAAGCTCGGCGGTCCGAATTCACCCAGACTTCCCTCGCTCGACCGTGCAATCGACTATGCGTTGAGCGACTTCCGATCCGATTTGATGGACATTTGTCTTATCCGGAACGCCAGGGCGTTCATTGGCACGACCTCGGGATTGACGAATGTCGCGATCAGCTTCGGGATCCCAAGCGCCCTCGTCAATTGTATCACGACGGATGCGCAGTTGTGGAACAGCCGCGTTCGGTTTGCGCTGAAACCGGTGCGCCTGGCGGACGGAACGATGCTGACACAAGCGCAGCTCACGTCGACTCCCTGGCGCTGGCGCTTGTTCGACGCCTGCGTTCTCCGTCGCAACGGAGCGCAGCCGCTCAACAACACGTCCGATGAAATCCGCGCGGTCACCGAGGAGGTCGTCAATCCGGCATCCAGACATGCGACGAAGGCTGACTCGCAACGTCTCCTGTCGCGTTGGGACGAGCAACTCACGATGCCACATTATTATGGCGCGAGTACGATCAGCTATTACTATCTCTGCAAGTACGAAGACGCCTTCTTGGCGCCTGGACTGACCTCGCCGCCGACAAATGTTCCTCGGGCGGCCATACCACGACCATTAGCTCGATAGCGACAGCGGCCATCTGCGTTCCTTGATCGTCAAGGTCGATAGTGGAGAATGGGCCGGCAGGGGCGCGTATCAAGCCTATCCACAGCGGCGTTGGCCATGGTGAGCGGCCTCGCGACGTTCTTCATACATCGCGCTGTTCCTCAGGACTCTCTCAGCAGGTTTTGTGCATGCTTTTCCAAGAAATACTTGCTCGGCCGCGAGCTGCCGAAGAAGCCCGGCACTTGAACGTGACGCTCCCAGCTGCCGTCGACGCCGGGGGGAGGTCCTTTCCGCCGGGGATCGGAGATGTCGAGGACCTCGCGCACGGTTTCCAGAATCTCGTCCGAACTGCTCTCGCCCACGGCGAGTCTAGCACGCGCCATGGATTCATGTGTCGGGTAAGCCCAGCGATATTGCTCCGACGTCCACTCGCTTAGCGAAAGCATGGTTCCGTCCGCCCTGTGCACCGGCTTCAGCGCAAAGCGGGTGTCCCTCGACCACAACAGACCGATCGAGCTCAACGCATTCACCATAGCCGTCGGGATGCCAAAGCTACTTGCCACATAGGCAAAGCCGGAGGTCGTGCCGATGAACATGCGGGCGCGACGCATCAGATGGATGTCCATTTCCGGAAACTGATCGTCGCTGCGGGCGTAGTCGATCACCCGGTCCATCATGGGAAATGGTGGCACCCTGCGACCGCCCATCCGCACGACCCAGCCACCGCACTCGGTGATGTGGCGTACCGCATCGAGATAAGTCGCGAGCGAGGCGTTGCGGATGGATTCGCCGACACCCTCGGTATCGTTCCGCGCCTGGGCATCCCGCACGTGCAGGCAGACGAACCAGTCGCCGTCGGCCATACCCCATCTGCGCCGATATTCCTGGTAAGTCTGCTCGACGCGATCGTCGGCGAGCAGGCGGCGATCGTAGATGTCGCGCAGCGGAAAGGTCCGTTGCCGGCTTTCCCATTGCTGGAGGGCAAGTGATCCGGCATCGTTCCAGTACACGGCCCGTCCGTCCTCGAACTGGAATGCCTGATGGGAATCGCCGATGAACGGCGTGAGGCTGGCGAGTTCGTGCCACACTCCGGCGCTGACGTTCTCGCCCAAGGTCAGCGTTGGACAGATATCCGAGAACAACGATAGGAACGGCTTGTTGGCGATCCGGTCCTTGTAGGCCAGGAGCATCGGCTGGCCTTGCCACCACCCCATCTCCCGCATCATCAGATGAACGTTGAGGTGGCCGTTGTGGCCGATCAACGCGCTCCAGTCCGGAGAGAGAAGCTTGACGTCCGACAAATCGGTGTCGAGCTTCTTCAGAATGGCCTTGAGCTGAGGGCTGGGAGCCGGAAGATGACGGCGCAGCCGCTGCTGCGTCTCCCTCAGCTTGATATAGACCTGCGGTACGTGGAAACCCTCCCCGCTGTGATATGTTGTCAGCAGAAGATTGCGATAGGCGTAGAAGAGGTTGATTTCCGACAACACCTTCCGCTGCGGATGGTCGGCGGGAAAACGCTCCCAATATTGGCCGCGGTCCTCGCGTGCGGTGAGAATATCGTCGTGCCTGGGAAGGCCGAGCTGAATGACGAGGGTCTCGATCAGTTCTTTGTCGCAGAAGAATTCCGGGACATAGCGGTCGAGGGGAGCTTCGAACAGCTCGGGATCACCGTCTCTGCGTGCATCGCGTTGCCTTCCTTCGAAGGACATCTGCTCGAAACGGAAGGTTCGATGCTCCAGCATGATCTTGATCAGCTCGGCAAACAGGCGGAGGTGCTGCGGTCGGAGCACAGTCCAATTGATCGTGTGGGCCTGCGCCAGCAATTCCATGAAATAGCCGGACGTCAGCTTCTTCGTCAGCTTGCCGATCGCGTCCATGAACTCGTCGTCGACCCGATCCCAATCGATGTTGGGAAACAGCTCCAGAACGCGTTTCTCCTTCTCGCACATGAGGAGGAAGAGGATCAGCTCATTGCTGTACAGATCCGAGCGGCCGCTGGCGAGCACCCATTGCATCTCCTTATCCAGGTCGGGACCGCAGAAATACCGAAACTGCCGGTCAAATTCATTCCGGTGCGCATAGCGGTGAAAAATGAGTGTGACCATGAATGCCTGTTTGAACGTCATCAGGGCAAAGATCAGGTCCTTCAAAGATTCCGCCCGTTCCCGACCGGCTGCATTGAGAAACCTGCCGATTGCCTTCACAGCATGCGCGGCCAGGTTCGATTTCAACGATCGTCGGAGATCACGCAGGCGTGGCGCGGAACGCCCGGGCGGATTGGGATGAATGGACTCGGAGAACATTCTAGGGCCCCTGACGATATCGAAGGTTCCGTGCAGCGCTGCTTCTGTAGCCAACCGCCTCGCATTGAGACAGGCCCGTCGGGCTTCCGGATGGGGATAGCGCCCGAGCCTGGCAGGAGCATAGAGCGCGACTGCGTCTGCTGCCAGTCCGGGCGCTTGCAGCCGTAACAGGAAAGGGGATGCGAACGGTCCTGTGCCACGGCTCGCTGTGGCGGATCCGGGGCACCTGGGGCGCAAGCAAGTCCGGCGGCGGTGCTTCGCTCAATTGAACCAATTGGCAGGCATTGCACTCGATGACATCGCGCTTGAACAAGCCGTCAGCCTGTCCGCTGTTGCCGAAACCGCTACACAAGCAAAGGCGGCGACATCGGAATGTCGTGGAAAGGCCCACGACACCGGCGAGCGAATTCATTGAAGTCGGATGGACTTGCGGCACGCCCCAAACTGGCTGCTTCTGCAAAACTGAGGGAAATCTCAGGTCACTATGTTACGTTGTTCTCGATACAAGCGCAACTCATGTTACGTGAGGCATTTATCAAAGGCGGCGGCTCTCAGACACGGGAGCGATGGCATATTGGGCGGATTCGGGTTGATCGGGTGGGGGCTTCACAGTAATCGTTGCTCGCTGTTCTGTGAACGCGCTGGAGGTGCGATTGCCGCTCGATACAATCTCGACCGAGAGCCTGTCCGTCGACAGCTCCCTGGTCCTCCGTCGGACGCCCGCGGAACGAACATTCGGCAGACTTTATCCCATTCTGCTCGGCCTTCTCAGGCGGGTTCCGGCCCGGCATTTTTTGCGTAATCTGGCTTTTACGCTCTTGCCTTTCGGGGCCCGATTTCGTCTGACGATGCTGTTTCGTCACTTCTTCCAGCATCCGGCATTGGACCGGCATTTCGTCTTTTTCTGCGGTCCCTTTCTCGGCAGCCGTCTGAGTTGGATCTTTCGCAGTCGTGTTTGGAAACGATACCCGAACGAGGTTGCCTTCTATCTCCTGCTCTCCGGCTACCGGAGAGAAGCGCTGCCCCTTTTCCGCCGGCTGAAGTGGGACAGCGATGATTCGATCGCCGAAATCGCACTGCAAGCCACGGGTGCGGTCGGGGATGGTTACTCGATGGATCTGCTGACGCAGATGCATTTTTTGGATTGGCCTCGGGCCGCCGAGAGGTCGCATTCGTTGCGTACATTCGTTCGGCTGATGTTGGAGCATCGCAACTTCCAATACGAGGAGCGCGCTTTTCGGGGGCACGTCGAATTCGATCAAGTTCCGAGGGACGTTCCGGTCGAGCAATTCATTCCTTATTTCTTTCGCGACCGGGAGGTGATCGAGCGTCTGATGAAGGACCTTGGTCTTTCCGATACGGCCGGCGTGCTCGGAAAGTTGGACGAGGCTGGACAGTATTGGGAGCATTTTCCTGCGTATTTTCCGGATCGCGCCCTCTGTCTCGATGTCTATCTGTTCTATGCCTATCGCGAACTCCTGCTCAGAACCTACCACAATGGGGAAGGGGATAAGGTGCCCCTTGTGTACCGGCGTGGTCTGGACACCCAACGTCGCCTTCGCCGTCATCTTCCCAAGCCATCCCCCGAATTGAAGCGCGTGCTGGACGGGATCGGAGCGGAGCTCGGCGATGTGAGATTGCTATCCCCGGACTGGAGCGCACTGATCGGTCATAACGGTCACCTCAACGTGCACCTGATGATGCGGAGCATGGGATGGTGGAAAGGACAGCCGGTCCTGCTCGCCTACAAGGACAGGATTGCCAACAAGCCGTTCCTCTCCTTGTTTTCGGAGATCTGTCCAACGCTTACGCTCGGCGAAAACGTATCTGCCGGTGTCTGGTTCGAGCTTGCGAGTTTGACACCGTTCCTGGGCGACTCCCATCAGGCCTTCGAATTCCAGGACGGCCGCTGCGTGTATTGGAACGATGCAGGCGCGATGGCCCTTCAGAAATGGGAGCGCGAAGGCAGGGGATTCCCGCTTCGTGACATCTACGACGCGCGTATGCAGGCTGATGATCGGATCGAGATTCTATATCAATCGCTCCGCGAGAAATGGGGGCTTGCTCCCGACGATTGGTTCGTTTGTCTGCATATGCGTGATGCCGAAGCGCGCGGAGAAACGCTCGGCGTCGGTGAATCGATCCGCAGTTCGAACATCGGCAATTATTTCGATACCGTCCGCTACATCACGTCGATCGGCGGTTGGGTCATCCGCATGGGCGGTCGTAAAGCGCCGCCGATGCCCGAAATGCCGCGGGTGATCGACTATGCCCGCTCCGAAGATCAGGTGCCGGAAATTGATATCCACCTGATGCGGCGTGCGCGCATGTTCATCGGAACGACGTCCGGCTTTGCCTATGTGGCATCCAGCTTCGGGATTCCGACCGCGATGGTCAATGCGCTGAGTTCGGTCGGGCTGCTATGGTCGAAGGACACACGCTTTGCCTTGAAGCCGGTCCATACCGCGGAGGGGCGGATGTTGTCGTTGAGCGACGTCACGTCAGAGCAGTGGCGATGGACATTCCCGACCTACGAGACGGTCAGGAGCGCAGGCCTCACGGTAAGCGAAAGCAGCTCCGATGAGATTCTCGAGACGACCAAGGAGGTTCTCGATCTCTCGTCCGGGCGTCCGGCCATTCAGCCTGTCGATGATGCCTGGGAAACGCGGGTACATGTTCCGGGATTCTTCGGCAGTTCGCGTCCCTCGCGCTACTTCCTGGAAAAATATTCCGCTTCGCTGCTGGCTGATTCCTAAGAGTTCGCGCGCCGATGAATATCGTGCCTTCGATCCTTGCCTCCGACGAGGCCCACGCCACGCCGCTTCGCTATCGCCGGGACATCGATGGCCTTCGCGCGATAGCGGTGCTGCCGGTCCTGCTGTATCACGCCTTCCCCGGCTCGGTTCCGGGCGGATTCTACGGCGTCGACATCTTCTTCGTGATCTCCGGCTACCTGATCACCGGCATCATCCATAAGCAGATGCTGTCGAAGACGTTCAGCATTGCCGATTTCTATGCCCGTCGTATCCGACGCATCTTTCCGGCACTGATCACAGTGGTCTTGGTCACCTTCCTGATCGCCTGGTACATCCTGCCGCCGCGCGAATTGAAGTCACTGGGCACCAACATCGCAGGCGGCGCCATATTCGCGCAGAATTTCGTCCTGCTCGGGCAGGTCGGCTATTTCGATCTCGCCGCCGAGAAGAAGCCGCTGCTGCATCTGTGGTCGCTCGGCATCGAGGAGCAGTACTACATCGTCTGGCCGTTGCTGCTGATGTTGATCGGCTCGCGGCGGAGCAGAAGCTTGCTGATCACCGTCACACTTGCTGCGGCATCGTTCCTGGCGTGCGTGATCGTGCGACGATATTCGCCCGACTACGCCTTCTATCTGCCGGTGACCCGGGCCTGGGAACTGCTCGTCGGATCGGGGCTCGCGTTGTGGATCAATGGACGGCAGGCGACCGCCGGGTTCTCCACGGCGTTCCCGGCCAGGCTCGGGCGGGAGCTGATCGCCCCTGCGGCTTTGCTGACGCTTCTGGCCGCATTCTGGCTTTATAACCGCCAGATCCCGCATCCGGGCTGGTACACGTTGGCGCCGGTCCTGGCTGCCGCGGCGTTGATCGCAACCAGTGGCACGCACACGCACCGCTACATCCTCTCGGCCGCGCCGGTCGTCTTCATCGGTCTGATCAGCTACCCGCTTTACCTCTGGCATTACCCCTTGATGGCTTATGCCCGCATCCACTTCGTCGATGGTGTCGCTCCCTTGGTGATGTGGAGCATACTGATCGGCAGCGTGATGCTGGCATGGCTCACCTACCAGCTCATTGAGCGACCGATTCGTTTCGGGCGACGGCTGGTGCCGCTCAAGGTCGGCGGCCTGGTTGGCGGCATGATCGCGCTGGGGGTCGTCGGCGTGGTGGCCGACAGGACCAATGGCTTGCCAGCGCGTATCCCGGCCGAAGTTCGCGGATTCATGCTCGACGGCAGCGAGACTGCGTTCCGCTGGCGGAACGGCAAGTGCCTGCTGATGGCCGATCAGAGCGAGTTCGCTCCGGAATGCATGGGCGCAGGCCGCCGCCCGCTGGTCGCGGTGTGGGGCGATTCTTATGCCGCCTCGCTATATCCCGGACTGGCTCATTTCGGCGCCGAGCGCGGCTTCGACGTCGCCGAGTTCGCCATCTCGGCCTGCGCCCCGCTGATCGGCTACGTCAATGCCCAACGGCCGCTCTGCAAGCCCGCGAACGATGCGGTGTTGCGGCATCTGACCGAGTTGAAGCCCGACGTGGTGATTTTCTATGGCACATGGAGGGCCAGCGACGACGATGTCCGTCTCGGTCTGGAGCGCACCATTCCGCTCGTGAGGGAGGCGGGGGTGTCGACCATCGTGATCGTGGGGCCACCGCCGACTTGGCAGGGCGACGGGCTGCCCGCGAACCTGCTGGACTATTATTTCCTGACCCGGACCATTCTTCCGGAGCGGACCTGGTTTCGCACCGTCGATGAATGGACGAAGCCGTTCGATGCATTCCTCGCTGCGCAGGCAAGACGATTGGGGGCTGACTATGTTTCGGTTCGCGGGCTGATGTGCAACGAGAACGGCTGCCTGACTCGGATCGGGCCGAACGCGTCCGAGATCACAACGTTCGATTCGGGGCATCTGACCTATCCCGCTTCGATCTTCGTCGCCCGGCAGGTGCTGGATGCCTTGCCGGATCTCGGACGCTAGGTGTCTTGCGGCTCGCGATGGAGCTGTGCGTGCATCGAGCAAGGAAAGGCGCGATAGTTTTGGATGGTTTGCGCGGTCCGGTTCTGGCTCCCCTTACCGCCGATCTGAAGCCTCTGCATCATGGGCGGCAAATTCGTCTGAGGGACTTCAGATCGAAAGACGGTATTGAGATCATATTGCTGTTAGTACCCGTGGCTTTCCGAGGTTCGTGAAAGGTGGGGGCTGGGGTGATTCACGAACTTCGGAAAGCGAGTACTCACGTCTCGGCTAGAAGCTTTGCGCTCTACGTCATCTGCGTCCTGGCCTTGATCGGCCTCATCGCGGGTGGAAGCTGCCTATATTTGGCTGCTCAACCCGGCGATCATTTCGCGGCGATCAGCCCGACCGGCAAGCCGGGCTGGTACCAGAACCTTGCGGGCGAGTACGTCACGGAGATCCAGGACCAGGATCTTTTCTTTCATGACATCGGCGGCTCGATCGAGCATGTCCGCCAGGCGGATGTCGTGATCCTAGGGTCGTCGCTGGTATCTTTCGCGCTGGACGGGGACGTCGTTCGCGAGCGCCTTGAAAAGCCCCATGGTTTGAAGTTCTACAACATGGCGTTTGTCGGAGTCGCGAGCGGCGAGTTCTCGCGGCAGATCATTCAAAAGTACGGTCTTCATCCAAGGTTATGGATTCTCAATGCCGATGATGGTGGGGGCGGGGGTAATTTCTTCAGCCGCAACCTGACGCGCGCCTTCGGCGCGGATGTTCGGCCGATCCCGGCGACCCGGCTCAGCTATTTCGAGGCGTACCATCAGGTCATACGCCGGGACCTGCGCTGGAGGTTTGAGCGTGCCACGGCAGAATTGCGCCGCGAGCTCGTCCCGCCCAAAGCGAGCGTGATCCCGAAATTCGATCGTAGCGACGAGACGGGCGCCGCCGACATGAGCTCGTTTCCGCGCTTTCTTGCTGATGGCAATCCCGGCGTGAAGATGACCCGGGATCCCGATTGTCACACCACGCCCGATGTCATTGCCAACGCGCGGGCCTTCGTTGCGTCGTTGGGAGCGCCGGTCGTTCTGACCTTGGTGCCGAACTTCCACGGTTGCCTGACCCAGGTGAAAGAGATCGCGCAGGCCATCGGGGTCGAGACCGCGTTGCCGCCAAGAACGAATTATTCGAGCTGGGACGGCGGCGGTCATCTCGATCGCAACGGTGCGACCGACTTCACGCGCGACCTCGTTGGCGCTTTGGAAAGGACCAGCGCGTTTCAGGGGCTGAGTACGCACGATGCTCAACCACGCTGATCCGAAGCTGGCCTTGCGGGCCGATCATTCGCTCGGCGCCAACCCGATGCACGGTGTGGCCTATCGGCCGGACATCGATGGGCTGCGCGCGCTCGCGGTGATCGCGGTGGTCATCTATCACGCCTTTCCGAAGCTGGCGCCGGGCGGCTTTGCCGGTGTCGACATCTTCTTTGTCATCTCCGGTTATCTGATCACCGGGATCATCGACCGGCAACTGCGCGCGAAACGCTTCAGTATCCTGGAGTTCTATGCTCGCCGTGTTCTGCGGATCTTTCCGGCGCTGATGATCGTGGTGATCGCCACCTTCGCGGCGGGCTGGTTCCTGCTTCCGGTCAACGAGATGGAAGCGCTCGGCGCAAACGTTAAGGGCGCTGCGGTCTTCATTGAAAACTTCGTCCTGTATGGCCAGATCGTCGGATATTTCGACCCTGGCGCGGAGCGCCTGCCGCTGCTCCATCTTTGGTCGCTCGGGATCGAGGAGCAATACTACATCGTATGGCCGCTCACCCTGCTGCTGATCTCGGCTTGGCCGACACAACGGCTAAAGATCGTGATCCTATTGGGTGTCTGCTCGTTTGCGGCTTGTCTCTGGACGCCCGCGAGCGACGCCGCCTGGGCATTCTATTCGCCGACGACCAGAGGATGGGAGCTTCTCGTCGGATCTGGATTGGCCTTGTGGGTCCCGGCGAGATCCGTCGGCGCGACGAGAAGGATTCGATCGCCGCTTGCGATCGCCGGGGTGGCCGCGATCATACTCACGTTCTGGATGTTTGGCGCCCGCTCACCCTGGCCGGGCATCCGGATGATGCTTCCCGTCCTTGCAACGGCGGCTTTGCTTGGGACGGACGATACGCCTGTACATCGGCTGTTGTCGGCGCGTTGGTTCGTCTTTGTGGGACTGATCAGCTATCCGTTGTACCTCTGGCATTTTCCACTGATTGCATTCGCGAAGTTGCAGTGGGACGGGCCGCTGCCGATATCGTTGACGTTCAGCCTTCTGGCCGTGAGCGTCTCGCTGGCGTGGTTGACCTACCGTTTTATCGAGCGGCCGATCAGGTTTGGATCGGCGCCGGCGGGGTGGCGAGTTGCTCCACTGGTTGCGGCCATGGCGGCAATCTGGCTGGTCGGAATGACCGCTGTGGATACCCGAGGCCTTCCGATGCGCTTCCCTCGGCAGATCCAAGGCTTGATGCTATCGGGCACCGAAACCTCCGTGCATTGGCGCCGTGCCAAATGCCTCTTGCTGCTTCAGCCTGCCTCGGAGTTCGCCTCGGAATGCGCAGGGCATGGTGGTCACCCGCTGGTACTGGTCTGGGGCGATTCCTATGGCGCGGCCCTTTATCCCGGCTTGCTCCATTTCGCCGCCGAGCGCGGCTATGAGGTCGCCCAGTATACGGCCTCGGCCTGTCCGCCTCTGATCGGTTACAGTCTGCCGGAGCGGCCGTTCTGCAAGAGCATCAATGATGACGTTTTGTCACGCATTGGCCGTCTGCGGCCCGATGTGGTCGTTCTTGATGCGACCTGGGGGCACGCGGAGCCCGTGCTGCGCGAGGACTTGCCGCGTACCGTGGCGATGCTCAAAGCCCTGAGCGTCGGCAGGATCGTGCTGATGGGACCTCCGCCAAGCTGGCAGGGCGCAGGCTTGTCGCGCAACGTCCTCGACTATTACCGGCAGACTGGCGAGGTACTGCCGGCCCGAAGCTTCTATCGCTCGACCGACGAATGGACGCGGGGGCGCGATCGGCTGCTGCAGGAGATGTCACGAGAACTCGGCATCGAGTACATTTCCGTCCGGGACGTCTTCTGCAACAACGACGGTTGTCTGACCCGGATCGGCCCGAACGACTCGGAATTGACTGCGTTCGATCCCGGGCACCTGACGGTGCCCGGCGCGATCTTCCTGGCGTCTCGGTCGCTGGACCGCATCCTCGGCCCTGATGGAGGGCGTCCTCAGACCGGGTCGACCGGCACGCCGCGATAGGAATGGATGATGAACCTCGTTCCTCCGACTGAGTAATCGCCGCCGCTGGTGGCCTCGATATTGAACATCTCGACCAGTTCCTTCCACGCCTGTCGTTCGCCGACGTTGGGAAGCGCGCGATTGGCGTTCCAATCGTCGAAACAGAGAACCGCACCGGTCGAGATCATTCCTCGCTCGAACAGCGGCACCAGCGCATCCATGGTGGACTGATAAAGATCGCCATCGAAATGGATCATCGCGAAGCGAGTCTCCGGCGGCAGCGTCTTGACGGTGTCGGCAAACCAGCCCTCGTAGAGTTCGAAGCGATGCGGCGGGAGAATCTTGCCGATGACGGCACGGAGCTCGGGCGCGGCGAGCACCTTGCAGCCGCCTTTGGCCCAAGCGCCGGAGACGACATGCGGCGAGACCTGGTCGATAGGAGAGGTGATTTCCGGCAGGCCTTCGAAGCTGTCGAACAGCCGCAGCACGCGGAAGGGGTTTTCGCCGGACGCGCTCTTGGCAAGCGGCTGCCGTTGAAGATCGAAGACCATCGATGTGGCAAGCGCCCTCGCGCTGAAGCCTCCCATGGTGCCGAATTCGGCAACGTCGCCGTTGACATGGGAGCTATTGATGTATTGCACGCAAAGGGTCAGAGTCTTCGCGATCTCCTTCGCGGGAAGGATAAGAACGTCCTCATAAGTATAGTAGGACGCCGGCGAAGGTAGTTGTCTGGCTCTGTACTTCTCGAGCGCGATGTCCTGGATCGGCCGTCCATCGTCGACAGGCGGAGGCGGAGGCGGAGGTGCCACCGTCTCGACCTTGGTGATCTCCGTGGTCGTCACATACGGCCAGGGCAGCGGCGGCTCGGACATGACGGCGCGTTTGACCGATCGCAGCCAGTAGAGCGCTTCCGGTGGAAGCGTATTTGCAAGCGCTGATTTGAAGGAAGTGAGCATGCGTAATTCTCCGACGCGGTGCAACTCAGTCAAACTCAAGTAGACGCCCGTCGTGGTGGTCGAGCCGCCCAATCCGCGTCATGACCATCCGCTTAACGGTCCGAGGGAAGCTCGGCAAGCGGGCGCGGTCAATATAGGCTGGCGATCTTGCGCTGATCGGGACCGGTATTACCGGGGTCCTGCGTCCGCTCTTTCGGCATCTTGTAGAAGAACGGATCCGCGGGCCAGTGGTTCATGCCGACGACCATGACCTTCATCTCCTCGTCGGGCATCCGTGGCATGAACACCAGATCGATTGCCGAACGGGTCTTGTGCTTCGGCGGACTGCCGCGGTGCATCAAGCGGGTCGCATCGAACACGAGAAGGTCGCCGGTTTTCCCCAGCACCGTGTGCTCTCGGCCGGCCGCATCCTTATACTGGAACGGCCCGGTCTGCTCGTCGACGTCACAGAGATAGAGAACGCCGCGAATGACGCCGGCCGGACAGCCGTCGCTATGCCATTCCTGCGGACCCACCCCATCGGTCAGGTGCGGCAGAGAGCGCACCAGACGGACGTTGGCGACCTTTGCCGGGCACCCGAGGACGCCCCGGAAAAACGACTCGAAATCGCCGCCACTGAACAGAGAGTGGAGATAGTCGAGAAGCGCCGGGGAGGGCAGGCCTGTTTGCAGGTCGGTGGTATACGGAGCAACGCTGTTGCCGGCCCAGTCCCACGACGAATGGAGGTTGCCCACTCCCCTGTCGAAGCGTTCGGTTTCACGAAAATTGGCTGCCTTTTCCGGGTTGGTGCTGATCACCGTCACCCCATCCTGCTGGAAGGCAAGCACCTTGTCCGCGAGTTGACTGGGTGTCCTCTGCGGATCGAATTTGGGAGCGAGCGCAGTACACATGGCCGGCGGCTTGTTGGCTGCCGGGAGCAGCGTCAGCCTGCGCGCATCTGCCGCGGCTTTGATGACCGGCTGCACCTCTCGTGCTTCCTCGGAAGGGGAGTGGGCGGCCGTCAGACGGTCAAGTGTTTCGGCGCGTACCAGTCTGTAGCCGAGGCTGCTAAGAGCCTGGTTGAGACCGCCTTTGAGCCTCTGCTTGGCGACGCTGATCATCGAAGTCATAGCCAGATATCCTTACGCGGCGTCCGGGGTGTTCGAGGCAAAAGGGTCGAGTCCGCACGCCATTCGGTAGTAAAGCTCATAACGCGGATGATTGGCGAGCAGGCCTCGGCTGTCGATAGCATCATCGATCAGCGCCTCGAGTAGGAGGCGTGCGCCTTTGGGAGGCAGATGCACCCCGTCGAAATCGTATTCGGGACGCAGCAGATCATTTTCCGTCAGGTCGGACCAGCGATCCAGCATGACGAGGTTGAGTGATCTCACTTTCGAACCGAGCTTCCAGTTGAATGCCTGGACCAGCTTGGTGCGGACGGTGACCGGGCAATCGTAGCTCTGCAACTGCCTGACCCGCGCTTCCTGGCGCGTCGGAGGAACGACGCTTTGGACATAGACGCGCCTGAAGCCGGCCGCGACAAGTTGCTGCAGCCCGGCAATAAAGGGCCCGAGGCGCGCTTCAATCGCTTCCTCGATAAGGTCCCAGGGAACAAGCGGCTTATCCAGCAAGGGCATCGTCGTCGGGAAAGGAGGCACAAAGTCGTGCGTATCCTTCAACAGCTGCAGGATCGGCCCCCTCACGTCGATCTCGCCGAGCGTGATCATGATCAAGGGCGGGCGCATGGGCTGTCCTGCAGCCTTTGCGATGGCGAAATCGACCTCGTCCGTGGACAGGTGAGTGGCGCGGCCCGCGCGTACGAGCCCTTCATATTCCAGGAATGCGATGAATTCCGGATGAAACTCTCCGGTCGCCGGATTGAAGAAGTCGTGGGCGGTCAGGCCCGGAACATATCGCGTTCGGGCCATCACCCATGAACCGGTCCATCTCTCGCGGAAGACCATGTTGCGGTATGGAAGCGAGTGGCTGTCCCCCACGATGTAGACCGGTAGAACGGTCTCGATTTCGGTTTCCACGCTGCAGCTTCCTTCTATCGGTCCTGAAGGGCCCCTGTCTCAACGCGACTGGCTGGCCGCAAGAGCACGGTAAAAATCGTCTTCGTCGCAAACGATATGAGAGGGTGGCCCATGTGATGCTGCCTCGCGGAAGTCTACGGTACGCCCGGAAGGCACCGTTTTGTCGCGCTCAGCGGCAAATTGTGCGAAAAACACCTGCATCGCGCGTGCCACGCCGTCCGCGGTTATCGAGCGTGCATCTTCGGCAAAATATACGCTGGCGTTCTTTGCCGTCGTGATGATCTCATAAGACGCGAAATAGTGCACATTTTCGTGGCGCCGCACCATCTCCTCCGCGGTCACACGAAGCACGCTCTTGGAATAGGTCGTCGCTTGCAGAACGTGGCGCGGCTCCATCGTCGCCACGAGCGGCACCGGTGACACGGTGAGGATGATCTGCAGCTTGGGATTGGCCGCCGTCATCAGGTTGACGGCTTCGGTAAGATAGGCCGTGGTCTCAGCGACAGAGAGGTTTGTAAACGCGTATTTTGAATCGTCGTAGTCGCCCGCGCTGCCACAACCCGGGCAGGTCGGATACGCGGTGCCGTCCACTCTGGATACCCAGCATTCCGTCAATCCGAGCGTGAAGATAAAGACGTCGGCAGTCTCGATCAGCTGACGCACCGCTTTGAGGTGCTGCTTGAGATCCGCCTCCGCCTCGATCATCGAGGCGAACCCCTTGGGGGCAATGCGGGGCCGTAGCAGATCGAAGACGCGACCCTCGCTGTTGGTCCAGAATTGATCTGCCGGCTTGAATGCGCCGAACGCTCGCTGGAGCAGCTGCAGAAGCTGCAATGTCGTGTAGATGTTGCCGTAACGAGCAGAGAACACGCCAAAACCGAAGCGCTCCTCCTGCTCGGGCGTCAGGTATCCGGGCGCTTTTTCGGTCACATAGTAATTGTAGTCGCGGTCCTGCAGCGCACGAGAAATGTGTTGTGCAAAGCAACTGCCTGCCGACGCAATGCGCGCGTCGTGCTCGAACCGAAAGGTGGACTCCAAATGAGGATTTAGATCCGAGCTCGAGCGATCGGCGACGGCCTGACGCCAAAAGCTGGTCGGCGGAAGCGCGTAATACGGACAGCTCATCTCGTTCTGGCCCCGGGAGCGCTGGTGTCTGCAAGTAGGTCGCGAACTCAAGCCGAACGATCAAGCCGACCGTGGCTTCATCCCGCGGTAGGAATGAATAATGAACTTCGTGCCCTGGATCGAATAGTCGCCGGAGTGGCTGGCGACGATCTTGAACCGGTTGACGAGGTCTGCCCAAGCCTTCCGTTCACCGGCTTCCGGATCGGCCTCGTTGCAATTCCAGTCATCGAAGCAGATCACTGCTCCCTTGGAGACAAAGCCGCGCTCGAAACAAGGAACCAGCGCATCCATGGTCGACGAGTAGAGATCGCCGTCGAAGTGGATCAAGGCAAGTCGAGTGTCGTCGGGCAGCGTCTTGACGGTATCGGCAAACCAACCCTCGTAGATCTGGACCCGGCTCGGCGGAATGATCGCCTCGACCATCGTTTGCAACTCGGCGGCACTAAGGATCCGGCAGCCGCCCCTGGACCAGGTTCCGGACTTCACGTGCTGCGACTCGAGGTCGACCGTCGCGGTGATTTCCGGCAGGCCTTCGAAACTGTCGAAGAGACGAAGTTTCCGTAGCGGTTGATTTGGCTGGTAGCGCGGGTCAAAGACCATCGCATTGGCGAGCGTACGCGCTGTGAAGCCGCCCATGGTGCCAAACTCAGCGATGTCGCCCCTCACGTCGGCACTATTGATGTACATCACGCTCAGGGTCAGCGTGCGCGCGATCTCCTTGGCCGGCAGGATCAGCACGTCGTCAACGTCGAAAAATAGATAGGGGGCGCTGATCTTGTGCGCGTCGAGCCGCTCGAGCGCCTCGGTCTGCTTGGTGCGTGGCTCGGGCTGGGGCGGAAGTTCGACGGCCGGCGGTCCCGGCTCAGGCTTCGGTGGTGTCGGTTCAGGCTGGCGACTGGGACCGGCTTGAGGCGGCTCCAGCGGCGCTTGGCCCATCAGTGCGCGCTTGATGGAACGCAGGCGGAAGAGGGTCTGGGGCGGCAGGCCCTCGGCGATCGCCACCTTCAACGATTTGGTCATCGGTTGTCCCCTCCACCCTTGTCGCAAGCGCCCGCTCTCTATAGAGTTTTTTTGCGAAATTCGCAAAATCGGCCGGATGTTTTGTAGCTTTCTTTTTGGCCGCTCCCTCTCTCCTACGTTGCCTCAGGGCGTCCTATTGTGAGTGCGAGTGGGGCAGATCGAGACGCTCGTCGCGCATGTATTTCATGACGATGATCGATGTGATCAGGTCACCCGAGACAACGAAGAAGATGTCGATTCCGACGATGCCGCTTCGCAGATAGGCCAGCCATATCCTGCAATTGACCGTTGATCAACCACTCGCTGCAATGGTGGAACGCTGCAGCCCGGGCTCCAGGTTGACGTGGTCCGGATCCGAACCGGACCCCTTCGTAGAGGGACGCTACAGGTGGATCACGGCCACAGGCCGAATTCGTGTTGCTTACCCGGAGTTGCATGGCAGCCTTGGAGGCTCATCACCAACGGCTCAAGCAATCTCTTGAGTGCATACTGCGCCCAAAAAGCGATTTCGCCAGCACGTTCAAAACGATCACCTCTGTCCAGATGTCGCGCAAAAAGATTTCGCTTGGCGTGTCGGGCAAATCACCAGCATTCTCTTGCGCAACCCACCTCATGAAGAGGGGCGGATCGCGATCGTCACGAACGTGGAGGTGGGCGGCGGTGGGCGGATCGGCGTTGAGCATGATCATCATGCAGACGACAACGGCGAGACGCACGGTCAAGTCGCGTGGTCCTGACACCCCGACGCTGGTGTCCAGCGCAACGCGCGTCAGCGCGTTGTCGCGATATGGTGGCCAAAAAGCCCGGTGCACCAGGGAGAGCGCGAAGTAAGCCGTCAACCCACCGCGCAGGGAAGGCCGGGATGTTTCGGCTGAACCTGTGGTTCCTGCCCCGTGCATTCTTGTCTGCACGGGGGCCATGGGGGCGGCCAGCTCCCGGCCTTTCCTGCGCCCTCTCGATCGAGAGGGGAGTACGGTCGCAGAACTCGGGCGCCGAATGCGCCGCGAGAAGGCCGGCTGACGTCTGTACCTCAGCTCATTCGAAGAAGATAAACTCGTGGTCGCCGGTGTAGCCGGAGCGCTTGAACTCGAAGGCCCATTCCTCGGGGGTGTGGAAGATGCGGCAGGTGAGCTGCCAGTACATCAGGTTCACCTTCTCGCGCTCGTTGCGGTAGCCCTCGACGCAGAGATATTTGGCGCCGCGGCTGACGCGCTCCATCTCGCGCAGCGCTGCGTCGAGATCGTAGTTGTAGAGATTGTGCAGCGTGTTGATCGAGATGACGAGGTCGAAATGCTTGTCGGGAAACGGCAGCTTGGCCGCGGTGCCGACCTGGCAGAACGGCTTCACGCTTTCCATCGTGTGCTCGACGCCATAGGAGGAGACGTCGATGCCGGCGACCTCGAGATCCGGAATGGCCTCGCGGAAATCGTGCAGGATGAAGCCCTTGCCGGAGCCGACGTCGAGCACGCGCATGCCAGGCTTGATGCCGTAGGTCGCGATCATCGCATCGGCCACCTTGCGCCAGCGGCCGTCATATTTGTAGCCGCCATAGCCGGTCTCGCGGCTGCCGTCCCAATAGTCGTAGTCGTACTTGATCGCCATTTCCGCGACGTCCGCCTTGTCGCGCTGGGTGACGCGGGCGAGGTAATCGCGCTTGGTCGATTTGTGGACGAGACTGACGAACTCGCGATAGGCCATGAATTTCTCCGGAGAGGTGGGGATGTTCGATTACGGGGTGTCGTCGGCGCCGACCAGCTCGAGCTTCGCCTCCGCCTTGGCGAGCTGCGCGGCACAGCGCTCGGCCCAGGCGCCGGTGTCAGCGAAGGCGCGGCGGGCCGCGCCGAGCGGTAGGAAGTCGTTGAGGATGATGCAGGTCCACTTGATCTGGTAGGCATCGAGCAGCAGGCGGCAGCGCGCCACACTCGCGGCATCGAGCCCGAGTCCCTGGGTCAGGCGCTCTATGAAATGCTCGTGCACTGCAAGCGGCACCGGCACCTCCGGCTGGCAAAAGAAGTCCGAGACCAGCTTGGCCGGATCGTCGCGGCCGGCATATTCGAAATCGAGGAAGGTGAGCTTGCCGGCATCGTCGATCAGCGCGTTGTGGAAGCCGAAATCGGACGGCGAGAGGCAGTTTTGATCGGCGGAAATGGCTGCGTCCAAGGCAAGCCCTTCGGCGGAGGCGCCGCTCAGAATGCCCGCCTTCACGGCCGCCCAGGTCGGCTGCAGCTGCGCCGACACCAACTGCCGGGCCTCCGCGACATGCGGCACCTCGGAATCGAGCGTCGCGAGTCGCGCCACGCGCCGCTCAACGGTCGCAATGTGCTCGGCGAGCGAGAAGCACGCCTCCGATCCCGGCGCCAAAGCGGGGCGGGGCCGGGCATTCACCGCGAGCACGAATTCGATCGCGGCCTCGACATGACCAGGCGTCAGCTCGGCTGCGGTGAGCTTGCGCCCTTCGATAAAACTGTACAGCCCGGCCTGCTCGGCACGGTCGCAGGCCAGCGGCTCGGGCACGGCGCGGATGCCGCGCGACCAGGCGTGGCTGATGAAGCTCCATTCGGCGCCGAGCCGGTCGCGGCTGTCGCGGGCGTCGGTGAAATAGCGCTTCAGCACCAGCGGGCCGTCGTCGGCCTCGAGACGGTAGACCTGGTTGTTGCGGCCGCCGGCAAGCCGGGTCAGCGCCTTGGGGGCAGGCCGGCCGGCCTGCGCCGTCAGGCGCTGCGCGAGCGCCAGCAGCGCGGCATCGGTTTCGTTGACCGCCTCAGGCGCGTTCACGGGCGAAATCCGCCGCGATTTCCGCCCAGGAGCCGCGGCGCTCATACGGCGTGGCCTGGCTTGCGAACTGGCCTTCCGGATCGAACAGGATCTTGCGCGTACCGTCCGGAAAGCCGCTCATGCCCAGGATTTCCGGCAGGTCGTCGACGAACACCTCGCAGGAGAGCGCATGCGCGCGGGCGACCTTGTCGTCCTTGGTCAGCTCGAAGAATACTCGCGCCGGATCGATCTGCGCCGCCCCCGAGCCCATCAGGCCGCGATCGGTCAGGAAGCCGCGCGCGGCGGCGTGCATGTCGTGCTTCGGCCCGAGAATGGGGTGCCTGGTCTTGTGACTGACGATGAACAGGTCATGGCCCGCGGCCCGGGCCGCGGCGACGAACTCGGCGAAGCCGGGGTAGGGCGACACCAGGTCCATGCGGGCGCCGTAGACATAGCCCTGCAGCTCCGTGAAGTCGTCCTTGCGGCCGGAGCCGTTGAGGTGGTCGCGCACGCTGTTCTTGTCTCGGCCGAGGTCGGCCGGGATCAGGCCGCGCTCCAGCGCGGCGGCGTGGAACACGCCGTCGTAGCAGGCGATCGTGTTGTCGAAGTCGATCCCGATCCGCATGGCCTGGACTTAAGCCAGCGACATGTCGATCAGCGGCCGGCCGACCTTGCCGGCGGCAAGGTCCTGCAGCGCCTGGTCGGCCTGGGCGAGGCTGTAGGGCTTGGACAGGAGATCCCGCACCGGGAAGCGGCCGGAGCTCAGAAGCCGTCCGTAGCGGCCGTAATCGCGATCCGGGACGCTGTCGCCGCCCCAGGTGCCCAGCAGGCTCTTGCCCTGGTTGAAAACGCCGGGATTGAGCGGCAGCACCGCGCCATGCTTGGCATTGCCGATCACCACCGCGCGGCCGCCCTGCTGGCGGGTCGAATTGATCGCCTGCTCCATGACGGCGGGGATGCCGGAGGATTCGACCGCGAGATCAACACCCTGCGGCACGATCTTTTTGATCTCGGAGAGCACGTCGCCGGAGGCGTCGATCACATGGGTCGCGCCATAGAGCTGGGCCAAGGCCCGGCGTGTCGGGTTGGGGTCGATGCCGATCACCGGCATGGCGCCGGCGAGCGCCGCCGCCATCAGCGCGTTCAGGCCGATGCCGCCGGTGCCGAACACGGCCACCGCATCGCCGGGCTGGACCTTGAGCACGTTGTAGACCGCGCCCATGCCGGTCGGCGCCGCGCAGCCGAGCAGCACGGCGACATCCATCGGCAGGTCCGGCGGCAGCAGGGTCAGGCGGTTCTCGCTGACGACCGAATGGCGCTGGAAGGTGGTGACGCCGCCAGCGTTGACCTTCTTGCCGTCCCAGTCATAGACGGCGCCGCCGGCCTCGATGCCGCTGCCCTTGATCCAGGACAGCACGACCTTGTCGCCGACCTTGACCTTGGTGACGGCGCTGCCGATATCGAGCACCGTGCCGGTGCCTTCGTGGCCCAGGCAGTGCGGGACCCATTTGTCCTCGCCCTTGTCGCCGCGCCATTCCATCACCTGGGTGCCGCAGGCACCGGAATAGGCGATCTCGACCAACACCTGCCCGGGCTTCAAGGCCGGGGTCTCGATGTCGGCCAGGACCAAGGGTTGGCCGGTCTGGACCAGGAGCGCAGCTTGGGTCTTCATGACATTTCTCAGTTCAACGCGTGGGCGATCTTGTCGGCGATCTGGTGGCCGGTGAGCCCGAGCACCTCGCGGGCATATTCCTGCTCGCCGGACTTCTTGAAGAAGGCGTCGGGCGTGCCGAAGCGCAGGAACTTCTTGTGCTGCGTTTCGCTGTCGGCGAGCCACTCGGACACGGCGGCGCCGAAGCCGCCGATCAGCGAATGCTCCTCGATGGTCGCGACCAGCTTGAAGCGGGCGAAGGCTTGCTTGAGCTTCTCGTCGTCCAGCGGCTTGACGGTGTGGAAGCTGACGACCTCGGCCGAGATGCCCTTATCCTTCAGCTTGTGCGCGGCCTCGATCGCCTCGGGCAACATGTTGCCCGTCGAGAGCAGGCAGACGTCGGAGCCTTCCTCGATCGTGATGGCCTTGCCGATCTTGAAATCCGCAATGGGGCCCTTGTGAACGACCGGCTCACCCTTCTTGCCCATGCGGATATAGACCGGGCGGTCCTGCTGCATGGCCGCGCGCAGCGCGCCGCGTACTTCGAAGGCGTCGCCCGGGCAGATCACGACCATGTTCGGGATCGAGCGCAGGAACGAGATGTCCTCGCAGGCGTGATGGGTCGGGCCCAGGCCGGAATAGGCGAGGCCGGCGCCGACCGCAACGATCGTCACCGGTACTTCGTGATAGCAGACGTCGGTGCGGATCTGCTCCAGGCAGCGCGTCGTCACGAACGGGGTGATGGTGTAGGCGACCGGGCGCAGGCCGTTCATCGCCATGCCGGCGGCAACGCCCATCATGTTCGCTTCGGCCACGCCGCAGTTGAAGAAACGCGACGGGTGCTTGTCCTTGAACTTGTCGAACAGGCGGTTGCCGATGTCGCCCGACAGCATGACGACGCGGCTGTCCTCGTTGCCGAGCTTGGTCAGTTCGTCAGCGAATGCGTTTCTCATGACAGGCCAAGCTCCTTGAACGCCTTCACCACCTCGTCCGCAGTCGGCGCGCGATAATGCCAGTTGTTGTCGTCCTCCATGAACGACACGCCCTTGCCCTTCACGGTATGCGCGATCAGCGCCACCGGCTTGCCGGAGCCGTTCGGGATGTTCTGCATGGCTTCCGCCAGTGCGCCGACGTCGTGGCCGTCGATCTCATGGGCATCCCAGCCGAAGGCGGCCCATTTGTCGCGCAAAGGCGCCAGCATCAGCGTCTCGTTGGAGCGCGCGGTCGCCTGCCACTTGTTGTAGTCGACGACGACGCAGACGTTTTCGAGCTTCTGGGCGGCGGCGAACATCGCCGCTTCCCACACCGAGCCCTCGTTGTTCTCGCCGTCCGACAGCAGCGCGAACACGCGGTAGGTCTCGCCCTTGATCCGGCCGGCCAGCGCCATGCCGCAGCCGAGCGGCAGGCCGTGGCCGAGCGAGCCGGTGGCGGCCTCGACGCCGGGCAACAGGTTCGCGGGCGGATGTTCGGCCAGCCGGCCGCCGTCCTGGCAATAGGTATCGAGCTCTTCGATCGGGAAGTAACCCTTAATCGCCAGGGTCGCGAACAGCGCCGCGGCGGCGTGGCCCTTCGAGAGGATGAAGCGGTCGCGCAAGGGATCGCTCGGCTTGGCGGGATCGATGTTGAGCACGTGCCAATAGGCCGCGGTCAGGACGTCGGCGCAGGACAGCGACGAGGCGAGATGGGCGGCTTGCGCCTTGTGCGACATCTCGATGATCTTGCCGCGCAGCCTGGCGGCCTGCGCCTTCAGCGCAGCCGTATCAGGACTGCTCGCGGTGCTCCGGACTGCAACGTTCATCGTGCTCTCCAGTGGCGCTTCGCAAACGAAGCGCGGGGTCGTCGGGGGCGTCAGGGTTTGTGGTCGTACTTGGTCGGCAGCTTGGCCATATCGGCCTCGAACCGGCGTGCCCAGGCGATTACGTCGTCGATGCCTTGTTCAAGCGAGAACGTGTCGCGCCAGCCGAGCTCGGTGCGCAGCTTGAAGCTGTCGAGCGTGTAGGCGGTGTCCTTGCCGGGACGCTCCGGTCCGATCTCGACACAGTCCTCGAACTTCTTGCCGAGGCGAGCCAGGATCATCTCGACCAGGGTGCGGATCGAGACCAGCTCATAGCCGGAGATGTGATAGGTCTCGCCGAGCGTGCCCTTGCGCCCGATCTTCACGGTAGCGTCCGACACGTCGGTCATGTGGATGAACACGCGCACCGACTTGCCGCCGCCGTCGAGGCGCAGCTTCTGGCCGGTCATCGCCGCCACGATGGTGCGGGGCACGATCCGGTAGAGCTGTTGCCCCGGGCCATAGACATTGGCCGCGCGGGTGAACACCACCGGGAACTGGTAGTTGGCGAAATAGGTGCGCAGGCTCATGTCGCCAGCGGCGCGCGACACCGCATAGGGGGTCGAGGGGTTGAACGGCGCGTCCTCGCGCACCCAGCCCTCGGTCGAGCCGTAGACCTCGGGCGTGGTGACGTGAACGTAGCGCTCGAGCCCGTCATAGTTGCGCAGCAGGTCGTGCAGCCGCACCGCAGAGACGACGTTGGTCATCATCCAATGGTCGGGATAGAGCCAGCTCTCGCCGACCATGCTCTGTGCTGCAAAATTCACCACGTGGGTCGGCCGCTCGGCCGCCAGCAGCGCCTTCAGCGCGTCGAGATCATGGTTGAGGTCGATCCGCTTGAATCGCACACTGCCCGGCCGCTTCTGCCATTTGTACGGCAGGAAAGCGTCGTGCGGCTCGTCGGAGCGGCTGGTCGCGATCACGTCGTGACCGGCTGCCGCGAGGAAGTCGACGAAGGTCGCGCCCGAGAACGAGTTCGAGCCCAGGATCAGATACTTTTCGTGTCCCGCCATCGTTTGGTCCGTCAGCCCTCACGTGCAGGGGTGATGTCGCCACGCTGGGCGTACAGCCATTGCATGATCATGTGGCCGATCACCATCTGGGCGTCCTCGGCGATCTGCATATCGTTGACGGCGAAGTGGATCGGCACGTCGGCGAGCGCCTTGGCCTTCCCGCCGGAGAAACCGAGCACGGCATAGCTGGTCATGCCGAGCTTCTTCGCCTCTTCCAGGGCCTTCAGAATATTCGGCGAATTCCCGGAGCCGGAGAAGGTGATCAGCACGTCGCCCTTGCGCGCGAGCACCGCGAGCTGCAGCGAGAACACTTGGTCATAGCCTTCGTCATTGGCGAGGCAGGTGATGACGGAAGGATTGGCCGCCAGCGAGTGCACGCGCAGGCCCGAACCGGGCGTCTTCGACAGCGCATAGAGATAATCGTTGGCGAGGTGGTTGGCGTTGCCGCCGCTGCCGCCATTGCCGCAGAAGAACACTTGGCGGCCGGTCTGCCAGCAATCGCGTAGCTCATAGGCGAGACGCTCGACCGGGCTCCAGTCGAAGTCCTGCAGAACGGTGCTGAAACGGCTGGTGTAGTCAGCGAACAGCTTGCCGGGTGTCTGGAAAGCGAGGACGTTCATTTCACGACTTCCTTTTCCATCCATTTGAGATTGTACCAGCGATCATCGTTCTTGAGCTGACCTTGCGAGTACATCCCGATGATCTCCTTGATCGCGTCTTCCACCGTTTTTTTCGGGCGGAAGCCGGTTGCCAGGAGGCGGTCGGAATTGACGCGGTAGCTGCGAGGGTCGTTGGACGGCGTCACCACGACCTCCGCCGGCACGTGCTTGGTGACGAGCCTGGCGATGTCGAGGATCGAAATGTTCTCGAACCCGGCATTGTAGACGCCGGTGTGCTCTGGGTGATCGAGCAGGAAGAGATAGAGGTCGGTGATATCGTCGATGTGGATGTTGGGCCGGGTCTGATCGCCGCCGAATACGGTGATGCGGCCGTTCATCAAGGCCTGCATCGTCAGCATATTGACCGAGACGTCCAGGCGCTGCCGGGGGGAGTAGCCGCAGACCGTGGCGGGGCGCACGATCTGCACGACCATGTCGTCCTTGTAGGACAGCACGATACGCTCACCGCACATCTTGGTCTTGTTGTATTCGGAGATCGGCAGCAGTTCGAGATCCTCGGTGACCTGCTCTTCTTCCTTCACGCCATACACGCTGCCCGACGATGCGTAGATGAAACGCTTGATGCCGTGGCGGTAGGCACGGTCGGCGAGCTGCATCGTGGCGAGGCAGGAGATCTCCCATGTCAGCTTGGGATCGAGATCGCCGCAAGGGTCGTTCGCGACGCTGGACAGGTGAATGATCGCATCAACGCCGTTGAGATCGATCTGATCGGGGTTGCGAACGTCCCCTTGGACAACCGTAAGGTCGGGATGCGGATCGAGGAAGTTGCCGAACCACATGATGTCGAAGGCGACCACCTGATGGCCGGCTTTCAGGAGCTTGGGAACCAGCACGCTCCCCTTGTAGCCGCATGCACCGGTCACGAATATCTTCATTTGCCGATTTCCCCGTCGCTCGCTGCCGCCTCCCGACCTCGGTCGGGCGCACCCTATCAATTATGGCAGGAAAACGCGATCAGCCCCAGCGACGTTAGCCGCCCTCAAGCGCCCCCACCATGGCGCGGCTTGTGCTTAAACTCCAAATGCGCCCGGCGCAAGCTTTCCGGGTTGCCGATATCCCGATGATAACCTGCAGTTTCCACGCATAAAATTCGTCCCAAATAGTTCGGGATGATTTCGGTGGAGAGATCGACGATCGGCTTTCCGAGCGCCGCAACGTCCTCGATCACCTCCGGTTCGAAAATGTAGACGGCGCCGTTGGCGAGGTTCCCGGGCGGGTTCTGGACCTTCTCATGAAAGGCGATGACCCTGTTTTCACGATCCAATTCCAGGATGCCGCATGAACTCGGATCGTCGGTGCGGAACGCGAGCATCGTCATGATGCACCCGGCCGGTCGCCCGCGATGAGCGGCGATCAGGGCGGCCACATCGAAGTCGGTCAGGTTGTCGGCATGGGCGACGAGGAACGGCTCGCGACCAAACCAGTCTCGGTTGGCGAGGACGGTGCCGCCGGTCCCCAGCAATTCATCCTCATGAACGAGGTCGATGCGGGAGCGCCAAGGGGATTGCGCCACGTGGGCGCGCACTTGATCGGCAAGCCAATGGGTGTTCAGCAAGGCGCGTTCGACGCCGCCCTCGAACACCAGGTCCAGCCAGTAATCCAGCAGCGGGCGACCATGGATATGGACCAGGCATTTCGGCGTCGTATCGGTCAGCGGGCGCAACCGACTGCCAATTCCAGCCGCGAGAAGCAGCGCGCGCATCAAAGCATCCGTTACTCTTGGCTGAAGCCGGTCTCGTCGATTTCCCTGACCAGCTCCGCGGTGGTCAGCGGCAGATTGCCGACCCGCGACACCTGCAACGCCGCCGCGAGCGAGCCGAGATAGGAAGCCTGCCAGACATCGGCGCCGGCGCGCAAGCCCATCGAGGAGGCCATGAAGAAACTATCGCCGGCGCCGGAGACATCCTTGGGCGAGGGATTGAAGGCGGGCAGGCGATCGGAGGTGAATGTACCGTCTGCCATCGTGTTGATCAGTGCGCCTTCCGCGCCGAGCGTAATCACGAGATTCTTGGTTCGCGCGCGCTCGACCAGCCGCTCGCTGATGACCGCAAGTCCGGAGATGAAGTCGTTGAGTGCGACGCGGGCCTCGCGTTCGGTCGGCGTCAGCAGGGTCATGCCCTTGAAGCGCGATACATCGCCGGTTTGCGAGGAGACCTGGCTGTCGGCCGCCATCATGACCCCCTTCGCCCGTGCCAGGTCGGCGATCGCATCCACCAAATCCTGCGGCAGGCAGCCGTAATTGAAGCAGGAGAACAGCAACAGATCGCTGGTCTTGAGCGCCCGCTCCACGGCGGTCAGCATCTGCTTCTGGATGTCGGCATCGGCCGCATGCTGGCGCAGATGATTGACCCGTAGCAGCGTCTTGTTCAGTGCGCGAAAACGCTGTTTGCGCGTGGTCGGACGGCTCTGATCGGTGAAATGTTGGAAATTGACGCCGTGCTGTTCGAGCGTACTGCGGGCAAAATGTGCGGCTTCATCCTCGCCGACCAGCGTGAAAAAGCTGACGTCGGCGCCGAGGCCGTGCGCATGGGCCGCGACGGCACCGGCGCCCCCGACGAAGGTACGCGTCATCAGCGGGGTCACCACGATGGTCGGATCTTCCTGCGACATGCCGACGGCATCGCAGGTGACGTATTCATCGACGATCAGGTCGCCGATTACGGCAACCCGCATGCCGGCGAGCTTACCGAGCAGGCCCTTCAGCTGCGAGATGTCGAAGCCGTGGCGCTTGGGAAATTCGAGCGGCTTCCTGACCGTGGAGATGTCGATATTGGCATCGCGTTCCAAAAGCGCCAGCGAGGTGAACCGCAACTCGCCGGAGGAGAACAGCAGCCTGCCGCCGTAGGCGTCCACCGCCTCCTGCTCGGGATTGGCGCGATCCTCGAACTCCTTCCCCTTGACCACGATTGTCGGCTGAAGCCGGCGGATGAAGGCTGCCGCGGAATCCTCCAGGCGAACCGCGTGGTGCACGAAAGAGATCGAGCGCACATTGTCGAGCCGCATATCCTGCGTCAGGGTCACGCCGGGCGTGGAATCCGGATTGACGCCGACCACCAGGACGTCGGCCTGCTCGGCGGCAAACTTCAGAAGCCGCAGATGCCCGGGGTGGACGACGTTGAAATTACCCGAGACGAACGCAATGGTCTGGTCGGGCTCGCACGAGGCGCGGATCGTCTGACAGACCTGGTCCGCACGTGATGTATCGATCAGGTGGTCCAAGGGTTTCGTCTCCGGCTTACTCGAATTCCGACGCATAATAGCCGGCAAGCGTGCTATCAGTCCCGCCGATTCGACGGCGAGGCCGGACCGATACCTCAACTGATCGGTTCAGAGAAGCGCGTTTATGAGGCGAATCCCCGGTTTCCGCTCCAGCCTGAGAAATCAAGGGAAGTCCTCCGGATCGCACCATCAATGGTTCCGTTCGCAATGTCGACGCGTCTATGGTGGCAGGTGCCGACCAACACATAACTTGGTCTTGCGTTCGACACAATCCTGGCGCGAAGCCTTAAACATGCCGCTATGAACGATTGGCGAAGATCCAATTCGAGGGGTCCGGAGTGGGAGTGGGGGGAAGACAATTCATCGGCTCATTGACCGGCCTGCGTTTTGTTGCGGCGGCGACGGTGGCGGTGGGGCACGGGGCACTGTCGCTGCGGCAGGACTGGCTGTCGCAATTGGTGGCGCAAATCAGCAGCGTCGGCATGACGCTGTTTTTCGTGCTGAGCGGGTTCGTGCTGTGGTTGAATTATGCGGCGAGCTTCCGAACGATGCCGCTCAGCGGCGCATTGCGCGAGTTTGCCGTGGCGAGGTTTGCGCGCCTTTATCCGATGTATGCGGTCGTCGTACTCGGCATCGTCGGCTACTTCATGGTGTCGCGCGGTGTCGACCTTCGCTCGCTCGGATTCATCCTGACGATGACCCAGGCTTGGTTTCCGGCGCTCGGAGGAACCATGATGGTCGCCGTGGTCGCCTCGCTGCAGCACCTCTGGTCGATCAGCGTCGAACTCTTCTTCTATCTTTTATTCCCGTTAGCGTGCTTTGGCCTCCGGAGGGTCGATCGGCCGCCGATGATCGCATTGCTTGCGCTGCTCAATCTTCTGGTCTTTGCGGTCGCGATCTGGGCGTCCTTTAGTCATGGGACAGCTTTGCTGAGAGCGATCGCCCCGAGTCTCGGCGATGGCGGGATGCAGTGGCTGACCTATTATTCACCGTATCTGCACATCTCTCAGTTTCTGGCGGGCTGCTTTGCGGCAATGGCTTATATGCAGCTGGAAACGAGGAAGATCGGCGAACGAGAGCAGGCCGTCGTCGCTGTCTTGTTCTGGTTGGCCGTGGCCGGGCTGCTAGCCGTGCCGGTGGCGTTGTTCCTCCAACCCGGATGGGGCGACTTCGCGGTCTGGATCGAAATCTCCGTGCGGCTCGTCGAGGTCATCTGCTTCTCGGTCATTCTCGTTGCGGCGAGCCGATATGGCCATGCCGGCTTTCTCGCGACGCGGGCCGTGGTTGTCGGCGGGGAATGCAGCTATTCGATCTATCTTCTGCATCCATTTCTCATTCGGCCCGCGATGATCGGAAACCCGGACACACCGTCGGTTGTAGAATTTGTGTTGCGCCTCGGCCTGTATGTCGCGATCATAACCGCAGTGGCGTGGGTGACATACACGATGATCGAAGCACCCTGTCGCGCTTGGCTGCGGAGCGCGCTCGGCACCAGCGCGCCGCGGGAGGTCCTACCTGCAAGATGGCGACTACCGCTCGCACCCTGAATGAGCTCCCGCCCAGGAGCCGCAATCTACGCGTCTACCTGGTCGCATTGGCGGGGAGCTGTTCCGCCGTTGCGCTGCTTATCGCGCTTACGGCGTCGTGGCTGTCCTACGATGGAGGTACCGCGCACGATTTTATTTCGCAGATCGCACGCGACGGCGATGCCAACTGGTATCGCAATTTCGGTGGGCGCAGCGTACCCCAGATTCAGGATCAGGATATCTTCTACAGCAATATCGGATCTTCCGTGGCGTCGGTCAAGAATGCGGATATCGTATTCCTCGGCCCATCGTTCGTCAGCTACGCCATCGATCGCCAAACCCTCCAGTCGTCTCCGGAGCTCGATCGGCTCAAGATTTACAATCTTGCTTTTGTCGGTCTGCGTGGCGGCGAATTCTCTCGCCGGATCATCGAACGCTGGAAGATCCGCGCGCCGCTCTGGGTCATTAATGTGGACGATCAGTTCGTGCATTTCTTCAGCGATGACCTGAATGTCACCCTTGGGCCGCAAAAGGTGCCGATCGCGGCGGTCCAACGTGACCGGATCCGCGGCTTTATGACGGTGGTGGGACGCAATCTCCGCTGGCGGGTCGAGGATGCGATCGCTGCCCTCGAGACCGGCCATTTTTCGCCGATCGGGATCTATCGCAACGTCGCCAATGGCGATATGGCCCTTGACGTCAATCCCGCCTATCTCGCCGCCGGTAACGGGCCGATGCGGCTTGCGCGCGATCCGGACTGTCATACCAACGCGGATATCGTTGCTTACGGCAAGCGGTTTCTGAGTGAGATCGGCGGTCGTGCCGTGCTGATGCTGGTGCCGCACAGCCAGGCCTGCGTGCAGCAGGCACGTGAACTGGCCGACGCGCTCGGAGTGGAATTCATCGCGCCCTCGTTCGACGGGCTGACGACTGTCGACGGCGGCGGTCACCTCGACAGGAATGGAGCGCAGCGATTTACACGCGAACTCGCCGCGCAACTGATCAAGACAAATGCCTTCAGGCAGGCTGTGCGGGCAAGGCCGGCAATGTGAATTGTCGGACTGCTCCGCACCTATCGCTCCCGATGCGGGCGGCGAATTCTCAATGATAGAGATCGAACGGTTCGCCGGCGGACCGTTCGAGGTCGGCCGCGAGGGCTTTCTTGTCGATCTTGGGAAAGAGTTCCTGGAAATCCTTATGATCGAGCAAGGCGAGGAAGGTGCGGAGCATGCCACGTTCCGATGGATGGGCCGGATCGAAGAAATTGCCGGCATCCGCCGCGAACGGCGCACGGCTCATATCAAAGAAACGAATGCCAAGCTCGGATAGCCGCTGGACCGTCGCTTCGCTCCGCAACTCGCGCCACAGGCCTGAATAGGGCCGGTAGGTTTCGTCATTGTCGAGGAAGTCAGTCGCGCTCTTCAGAAAGGGGTACTGGACGGCCACGACGCTAAAGTCGCGTTGCCGCGCCAGCTCCGAGAGGCGCGCGAGTTGCCGGAACTGCAAATCGCTCAGATGCTGAGCACCAGGGAATGACGATGTGACGTATTCGGCGCCCTTGGCCAGAGTCTCGGAGGATGTCAGCCGATAGCCTGGAGCAACGAAGATCGATCCGTCGTCACGGAAGCCGAACTGACCACGGATGGCCTCGGTTCCGATCAGTCGGTTGTGGTCGATCGGTTCGTACTCATCCCCGGTAACGGCGGCTTTGATGGTGTCCCAGCGCCAATTCGTACGCACGCCGAAATCTACTACGTCGTGCAGCTTGCGCTGGTAGGAGTCGATGCCCTGGCGATAGTCCATGGTTCGCTCCTTGCGCCAGACGCTGGCCAGCCAGTCGCCGAACAGGAAGTAATCGAGCGCCACGATCACCACACGGGGCCTGCGATCCGACGTCGCCCGATCGACGAAGTCGACGATATGCTCGAGTGGCCACGCCGTCAGGCATGCATTATACGCGTTATAGGGACGAAACATCTGCGCACGGGCTTGGCCGCAACGCGAGCTTCCGACCAGGAGCACCTCGGGCCGGACCAGCTTGATCCGCTCGAGCTTATAGGGGGCGTAGTCCTTGAAGTTACCGAGCCACAGCACCTTGTGGTCGGCCTGCTGTTCCCCGGCAATGGTCGAAAGTGGAACTGTGGCGCCCAGGCGCCAGCCGGCCCATTCGAGCGTACCAACCAGCGGAAGGAACAGGACGGCGTATAGCGCCAAGACAACAGCGGAATAGGGCAGCAACGGTATGATTCTCCCGCAAGTTGCGAAGGCGCAAGGCAACTATCTAGGAGGCTAATGGTTCCACAATCCGTGTAATTTCGGGGTTGGGGACAACTGCGGTCGGGAACCCGCTGGTATTGCACCACGGTTCCGGTATTATGGAACCCGATTTGTATCGAGTGCTGGAATGCTGAGGACAATTTTGGTGGGGGCCGCCGTGTTCGCGTTGGCGGCGGGTCTCGTGGGTATCATGTGCGTGTTGCGATACTATGGCTCCGAAGGTGCGTGCGGAATGAGCTCCCAACACCGCGAGCTTGGAGCTGCGATGTTGATTGGTGAGTGCTACTAGCTCGGGCTCCGCGCGACCTGGCCAGGCATTAGAACTGGAAATACAGGAACTGCGAGTTATCCCCGGCGATGATGTTCATCAAAATGGCCGCGACGAGGCCAAGCGATGTTCCCACCGCCCAGACGACGGATGGGCGCCAGCTCACGTTCAGCAGGCTCCACGGGCGGGGATTGTGGTAGGTCTCGATACCGACCTTCCACTGCGCGAACATGGCGTTCACGTTCGGGAGCGCGAGACAGGCGAGATAGCCCGCCAAGATCATCAGCATCTCCCGGTGATCGACCAGTGACGTCGGGCCGATCTTTTGCGGGTTGGACAGTCCGATCATGCCCTTGATCACCCGGATCGCGGCATTCGGATTGTCGGCACGGAAGAACACCCAGGCGAGGACGACCGCGATCTGGGTGAGGCAGAGGCTTGCAACAGGGTACCAGAAGGAACGGCTCAAGCGTTCGAGCGCGGGACGCTTCTGCGTCAGCGCGGTCCAGCGATGGTTGATGATCAGGAACAGTCCGTGCAGCGCGCCCCAGATCACGAAGGTGAAGCCCGCGCCGTGCCAGAGGCCGCCGAGCAGCATCGTCAAGAACAGATTCCAGTAGCGGCGCTGCTCGCCGTGGCGGTTTCCTCCCAATGGAATGTAGAGATAGTCGCGCAAGAAGCGGGACAGGGAGATGTGCCAACGGCGCCAGAACTCGATGATGCTTTGCGACTTGTAGGGCGAATCGAAATTGAACGGCAGCCTGATACCGAACATGGTGGAGATGCCGATCGCCATGTCGGAATAGCCGGAGAAATCGAAATAGATCTGCAGCGAATACGCCAGCGCTCCACCCCAGGCGTCGGCCATCTGCAGGTGATTCGAGTTGGCGGCCTGGAACACAGGACTGGCCATCAGGCCGAAGCTGTCGGCGATGAAGGACTTCTTGAACAGCCCGATCGTCAGGATGGTGAGGCCGATCGCGATCTTCTCGGCCGATATTCTGCGGCTTTCGTCGGACCCGAACTGGGGCATCATCTCGCGGTGATGCAGGATCGGCCCGGCGATCAGGTGGGGAAAATAGGTGACGAACAGGCCGTATTTCACGAAGCTTCCTTCGTGCGGATAGCCGCCATAGACGTCAGCCAGATAGGCGATCTGTGTGAACGTAAAAAACGAGATGCCGAGCGGCAACACGATCGCAAGCGCAGGATGTTTGGATGCGGTAATCGCGTTGAAGATCTGGATGCCGAAATTGGTGTATTTGTAGAAGGCGAGCGCGCCGAGATTGGCGGCGATCGCGACCGCGAACAGCCAGCCGCGGGGCTTACCCTTTTGCTGCGCGATCAGCAGCCCCATCGCGTAGTTGAAGACGATGGACACCACGATGATCGGAACGAAGTGCACATCCCAGTAGCCGTAGAAGGTCAGGGAGGCGAGGGCGAGCCAGCTCAGCCGCGCAACGGGCGCCTCGACGAACCGGGCCAGAAGAAAATAACCCGCCAAGGTTGCAGGGAGAAACAGGAACAAAAACTCAAACTGCGTGAAGAGCATGTGAGTGTTTCCCCGCGTTGCTTAATGTGACTGCGATTTATCAATGATTGGCACGTCTGCCAAGTTTGGGTGGAATCTTCTCGTCGGCCGACACGCGCGGGGGTGAAATTGTGGTTGGACGCGTGGACATATCGGTCATCAAGATTCCAGAGGAAACCCGCAGGTTCTCGTCTTGCGCCTCACAGCCGCTCTGTTATAGCTACGTATGGACAGGTTGAGGGCCTGCGCAGCCCGTTGCGGAACCCTTGTCTGTCGGTCTTCTCTGTCGGTCTTCCTCATTCCAACCCATTAGCTTCTGACTCCTCCACGTCTGATCGCTGCTGCTGCAATCCATGTCGTTCAGAGATCGAGCCGTTCCGACATGGCCACCTTCGCGCCTGTGATGTCACCCAGTCTGGATTCGGTTTCAGGTGCGAATCGGGCCGTACCGTCGTCGTGGTCGACGATATGAGGCGCGGCCGATCTGCAGATCGCTTCGTCGAAGGGCAATCAAGTTGCGAGCAAGAGCTCGCGTCCCGTGTTCCACGGACATCAGGTTTCTGCGGGGGGCACAACTCAGACGGGCCGTCCTCCTTGCCCTTAATCTCGGTTGCTCATGATCAAAAGCGCTGAATTGACGCCTCAAAGCTTCACGTTCAAGCGTGCCGCGCGGAGATATCTGGGCATTTTGGTCTGCCCGTTCCTCGTCGTGGGGTTCATTTTCTCGGGCTTTATATTGCCGTCCAGCGGCGGAGCCGTTCCGGACTACTTCTCTCAAATCGCGCGCCCCGCGGACGCGAACTGGTATCGCGATTTCGGGGGCAGAAAAATTCCCCAAATTCAGGATCAAGATGTTTTTTATAGCAATGTCGGCTCTTCGGTCGCCGCGGTGAAGGCCTCGGATATCGTGTTTTTAGGGCCGTCTTTCGTAAATTACGCGATCGACCGCGGGACATTGCAGTCTGCTCCTCTGCTGGACCGGCTGAAGATCTATAACATGGGCTTCGTCGGTATCCGTGGCGGCGAGTTTTCCCGACAGGTGATCAATCGCTGGAACATCCGGGTCCCGCTCTGGGTGATCAATGTCGATGATCAGTTTGTGCATTTCTTCAGCAGCGATCTCAATGTGACCTTGGGACCCGAGAAGATACCGGTCGAGGCCGTCAGGCGTAATCGAATAACCGGCTATCGCACCGTCGTCGGCCGCAACACGCGATGGCGCATCGAGGATATCGTTGCGGCCTGGCAGAATGGCCAGTTTGCGCCGACGGGCCTGTATCGCAATGTCTCGAATGGAGACATGACGCTGGATGCCAATCCGGCCTATGTTGCCGACGGTAACAAGCCGATGCTTTTGGCTCGCGATCCGAATTGTCAGACGACGCCTGAGATCGTCAACTACGCGAGGGTTTTTCTGCGGGAGGTCGGCGGCCACGTGGTCTTCATGCTGGTGCCGCATAGCCAGGCTTGCGTGCAGCAGGCGGTGCAATTGGCCAAGGCGTTGAATGTCGAGTTCATCTCGCCGTCATTTGATGGTCTTACGACCGTCGACGGAGGCGGTCATCTCGATAAAAAAGGAGCCGAGAAGTTTACCAAGCGCCTTGCGGCGGAGCTCGTCAAGACCGAAGCGTTCAAGCAGGCATTCGGCGACATCAGTTCGCGGCAGCCTCGAGCGAGTCGCTAACGCCTGCCTTGGCCGGCCATCGGTCGCTCAAGGTAACCGGCAATCGAATTCTTGTGGCCCAGTTGTGATCAATGATGCCTGGGCCTGTGCCGGATATCTGGGTCTCTATTCAATGGCCATCTACACATCTGCGCGGATATGCGGCACGTTGGTTGTTACTTGGCCATCTGCAACGAACTCAACATCTTCCGCTTTGATCGAGCCACGCTCTATGATAGTTGCTTCAACTGAAGGTGATCAATTCTCAGTATTGGTCTGCGGGCTGAGGCGGCCGAACCGCTCTTGGCAGCATCGATTTTTTAAACCTGGGAGCCGGAGCCAGCGTTTCATCTGACATGAGCAGTGAGCGCACGGTCGGTTCTTCGCCCGTCGGAAGAGAGGCGGGCACGATGGATTCGTCGATTTGGAAGGCATAGCGGCATGGCATTCCGAAAAGCGGTCGGTGGCCTGCGGTCCCGGCGTTCGATTTATCTGGCTTTCCTGATCGTCGGAAAGCTGCTCAATCTGCTACCTCATCGTGCCGTCTTTCTGATCCTCGTGGGATGCGATGCCTTGCAGCTTCGGGGGCGCGGGCGTCTGTGTCAGGCCTATTTTCCCTATGTCGTATCTTATCTCGCCGATCGCCCCGACTTTCGGTTTTGGAGCGCACCTTGCCGTCCCTTCAGCAAATCGGCGGGCCGGGTGCTCGTTGGAATCGGGGCCTATGCGGAAGCGTACGAGCGGATCATCGCGGCCGGGCTCGTTTCGGTTTCGGCGGATCTCTCTTATGCGCTGCTTCGATCGATATTTGAGCTTGGCGAGTTTGAAAAAGCCCGCGAGATCGTGCCGCAGATCAAGCAGGAACACGTGCAGTCCCTGGCGAGACTGGCGTTTCTGAAGGCTGCATTTGACATGATTGTCGGCGACGAGGCTGCGGCGCTCGAGAGCATGTTCTGGGCATGCCGCAACGATCTGTCCTTGCTGCGCCCGCATCAGAACATCGCGGCACGCCCATCAAATACATATCTTCCGAATCCTCTCGATTTTCTTTGCCGCGAGCCCGGGCGACTGTTCGATCTTTGCAACTTCGCCGGTCAGCGCGTCACCCATGTCGGCCGCGGCGAGGTCGGTGTGCGGCTCTATGAACGCGCTTTGGATGCGCAATCCGAGCTGCAGGGGCAGATGCCGCCGCAGCTGTCGTCGGCGCTGGAGACTCAGCTCGCGAAACTCGGGGTTTCGCTTGGCGAGTTCTGGTTGATTCCGGAGGAGTGGTCGACCCAGATCGGCCATCTCGGAATGCTCGACATCCTGTTTCGGATGCGTGAGCTCGGATGGTGGTCGGGCAGGGCGGTGCTGGTGGCGCGTCCCGAGCTGATTGCCAATCCGGCCTTCTTTCGCCTGTTCGAAGAGCTCGGCAAGGTGGTCGTGATCGGAGAGACCGTGTCTGAACAGCTCGGCGAGGAGCTGCTTTCGCTGCAGCGCTGGTACGGGCTGAATTTCAATGCCTTCCGTCTGCCGGATGGACGCGTCGTGCCTTGGCAGGACGCCGGCGCGCTTGCGATTGCCGAGTGGGAGCGGCAGGGGCGCGGGCATCCGTTGCGCGAGGCCTATGATCGCGTTTACGGCTCAGCGGGCACTGCAGACGCAGCCTTTCGGCAGATGCGCCAGGCTTGGGGCATGGGGCCCGAGGATTGGTATGTGTGCCTGCATACCCGTGACGCCGCCCATTATCTGGAGTTCAACGGTACCGGGCAGAGCCATCGGAACGCGCCGATCGAGACGTCCTTGGATGCGATCCGGTACGTCACGGCTCAAGGCGGCTGGGTCATCAAACTCGGCGGTCCGAACTCGCCGAAGCTGCCGCCCCTGGAACGGACCATCGACTATGCATTGAGCGATTTCCGCTCGGAACTGATGGACATCCATCTGATCCGGCACGCGCGGGCGTTCATCGGGACGACCTCCGGATTGACCAATGTCGCGATCAGCTTCGGGGTGCCCTGCGCCATCGTCAATGCGATCACGACAGACGCGCAGCTCTGGAACAAGAATGTTCGGTTCGCGCTGAAACCGGTTCGCTTGCGCGATGGGACCATGCTCACCCAGCGCCAGCTCACATCCTCGCCCTGGCGCTGGCGCGTGTTCGATGCGGCTGTGCTCGGCCGCAGCGGCGCACACCCCGGGAATAATTCGACGGAGGAGATCCTGCAGACCGCCAAGGAGGTGGTGGAGTTGGCAAGCGGACGCGCCGCGGAATTCGAGGCCGGATATGACACGGAGGCGCTGTTGTCGCGCTGGCAAAGTCAGCTGAGCTCAGCGTATTATTATGGCACCAGCCGGCCGAGCCTCGACTTTCTCGCCCGATACCGCGACGAGTTCCTGGCCGGCCCACCGACGGAAGGCTGAACGATGCGGCGCAGTGCACGCAGCTTGGGTGGTACGCCATGTGCGGCATAGCAGGCCTGCTCCGCCCCGGCGGTGGTGATGAAAACCTGTTAGCCGGTTATGCCGGCCGGATGACCGAAGCGCTGGCGCATCGCGGCCCCGATGCCTCGGGACTCTGGACCCAGGCAGAGGCGGGCGTTGCGTTCGGGCATCGGCGGTTGTCGATCCTCGACCTGTCCGAGGCCGGCGCGCAGCCGATGCGCAGCGCATGCGGCCGCTTCACGGTGACCTTCAACGGCGAGATCTACAATCATCTCGACATTCGTGCGGAGTTGGAGGTAGCCGGCGCCGCGCCCAACTGGCGCGGCCATTCGGACACCGAAACGCTGCTCGCGGCCGTGAGGCAATGGGGCATCCCGGCAACGCTGCAACGGATGATCGGGATGTTCGCGTTCGGGCTCTGGGATGCCGATGCGCGTACGCTGACCTTGGCCCGTGACCGCTTTGGCGAAAAGCCGCTCTATTATGGCTGGAGCGGCGCGGATCTCGTCTTCGGCTCCGAATTGAAGGCGCTCGCGGCGCACCCGGATTGGGCGCCCGTGCTGGATCGTTCGGCGCTCACCGCTTTCATGCGCTATTCCTATGTGCCTACACCGGCTTCGATCTGGAATGGAATCCGAAAGCTGCCGCCGGCATCCTTTGTTACCTTCGCGGCCGATGCAAGGTCCGGCAGCTTGCCGCAGCCGCAAGCCTATTGGTCGCTGCGTGATCAGGTCATGGCCGCGCAGCGCCGGCGCCTGATCGACGAGCGCGAGGCGATCGACGAACTCGAACGGTTGTTGTCCATTGCGGTCAAGCGGCAATGCCTATCCGACGTGCCACTGGGCGCGTTCCTGTCCGGCGGCATCGATTCCTCGACCGTCGTCGCCCTGATGCAGGCCCAGGCCAGCCAGCCGGTCCGCACGTTCAGCATCGGCTTTGCCGAAGGTGCCTATAACGAGGCGGAGGATGCCCGCAAGGTCGCAGCCCATCTCGGCACCGCGCATACTGAGATCTACGTTGATGCGAAGACCGCGATGGACGTGATCCCCGGTTTGCCGCGCATGTATGACGAGCCGTTCGCGGACTCCTCCCAGATTCCGACCCATCTGGTGTCTCAGATGACACGCCGGCATGTGACGGTGGCGCTATCGGGAGACGCTGGCGACGAACTGTTCGGCGGATACAACCGGCATGTCTGGGGCGGGGCGCTGCAGGCGCGCTTGGGCCGCCTGCCGGTGACCTTGCGCCGAGCGGCTGGTACGCTACTCGGCGCCGTTGCGCCGGAGCCGGCTGATACGATCCTGAAGCTGCTGCAGCCGCTTTTGCCGGCGCGGTTGAACGTGCGCCACGCCGGCGATCAGGTCGCCAAGCTCGCCCGCATCATCGCGGCCGACTCGTTCGACGAGATGTATCGCTCGCTGTGTTCGATCGATGGCGAGCCGGCTGTGAGCGTTCTGCACGGCGAGGAGAGGGCAAGCTGGGCGGCGGAAGAGATGATGCGGATCGATGCGCCGCTCGATCCGCTCGATCGGATGACGCTGGCCGATTCCTTGAGCTATCTCAGCGACGATGTCCTGCAGAAGGTCGATCGCGCCGCAATGGCGGTGGCGCTCGAGACCCGGGTGCCGTTCCTGGACAAGGATGTCGTCGAATTCGCTGCGCGGGTTCTGCCGAGCATGAAGGTGCGGGAGGGACGCGGCAAATGGCTGCTCCGGCAGGTGCTGTACCGCCACGTTCCCTCCGAGCTGATCGATCGTCCCAAGACAGGTTTCAGCATTCCGCTCGATGCGTGGCTACGCGGGCCGCTCAAATCCTGGGCCGGCGATCTCTTGTCGCCGGCGCGGCTGCAGCGGCAGGGCTTGTTTGAGCCCAAGCGGGTGTCGCGCATGTTCGGCGAACACCTCAGCGGCCGGCACAATCATGCCTACTGGCTGTGGAACGTGCTGATGGCCGAAGCTTGGCACGACGCCTGGGTGACGGCGCGCTAGCCGGTTCGATACGGACGGTTCAGTCCTGGGCGGCGGCCGGAATGCTCATCGCGCCCGCGCCTTTCTCCGCGCTGAAGATCCAGACCAGTCCGCCCATGCCGCCGACGATGAAATAGACGGCCCCGAACAGGATCGAGACCACGGTGCCGTCGGCCGGAGCCAGCCCGGCGTAGCCGAACGCGACCATCATCGTTGCCTCGCGTACGCCCCAGCCGGCAATCGAGATCGGCAGCATCGTGATCAGCATGATCGGCGGCGTCAGCATGAACAACTGCTCGAAGTCGGCAGGTGCTGCGATCGAGCGCACCGCGCACCAGGCGATCACGACCGCAAGCACGTGGATCGACAAGGAGAGCACCGCGACCTTCACGCCCGTCGTCTTGCCGAAGATCACCTTGTTGGTGATCACGGAGCAGGCATGAACGTGCCGGGTCGGCCACCATGCCTTGATCCAGGCACCCGGCAGATATCCGAAGATCAGGAAGCCTGCACCGGCGGCCAGGGCCGCCATGTCGACTAGGACCAATGCGAGGCGGCCCTTCTCGTCCGCGATCATGCCATAGCTCCAAGGCAGGCTCGCGACGATGATCAGCGCCAGCGCGATGAACCCAACCGCACGGTCGGTGAGGATCGAATAGCTCGCCGCGCGCCAGCCGGCGCCGGTGCGGCCGATCAGCCACAACCGCACGGCATCGCCCCCGATCGACGACGGCAGGGTCTGGTTGAAGAACGCGCCGATCATGTTGTAGCGGAACGCCTGCAGATCGGTCAGCGGCGCGCCGCAAAGCGCGGAAATCTCCCGCCACCGGAGCGCGCCGATGAAGATCTGCACCAAGGTGATGAGAACGGCGAGCACGATCCAGCCGAGGCTGATCTGGCTCAGTCGCTCCCGGATGGCGGCGAAATTGATCCCGCGCAGGGCAAGATAGAGCAGGGCCAGGGATACCGCGATCCGAAGCAAAAGGATGAGAAAGGCACGCATTCAGGCCGGCTTTGCCCCTGATTCGGTCCGTCCAAGCCGGGTGAGACGCCCAATTCGTCTCGGCGTGGCTCTCGGAGTGTGGTTATCGGACCCGTCACGAGAGGCTTTCACCGTTCCAGCGGTGCACCCCTTGCGGTCCCGTTGCTACGGTGGCTAAACAGTCGCCGGGGTGGCGTCAATGGCCTCGAAAACGTCTGGAAAATCAATTTATGTCTCATGGCCGGAAGATTGCGGTGATTGGCCTCGGTTATGTGGGCCTTCCGGTCGCCGCAGCCTTTGCGCGCGGGGGCTGCCCGGTCACCGGCTTTGACATCGACGCCGGCCGTGTCGCGGAGCTGCGCGACGGCTTCGATCGCACGCGCGAGGTCGAAAGCGCCGATCTCAAACGGCCGGGCTTGAGCTTCACCAGCGAGCCGAGCGACCTGCGTGGCGCGGACTTCTTCATTGTCACCGTGCCGACCCCGATCGATGAAGCCAGCCGGCCGGATCTGTCGGCGATGCTCGCGGCGACGCGCACGGTCGGCGCGGTGCTCAAGCGCGGCGACATCGTGGTCTATGAGTCAACCGTCTATCCCGGCGCAGTCGAGGAGGATTGCGTCCCGATCCTCGAAGGCGGCTCCGGCCTGAAAGCGGGCGTGGATTTCAATGTCGGCTACTCGCCCGAACGCATCAATCCCGGCGACAAGACGCATCGCTTCGAAACCATCACCAAGGTGGTCTCGGCGCAGAACGCCGCGACGCTCGACATCGTCGCCGGCGTCTATGGCTCGGTGGTCACGGCCGGCATCCATCGCGCGCCGTCGATCAAGGTGGCGGAAGCGGCCAAGGTGATCGAGAACACCCAGCGTGACCTCAACATCGCCTTCATGAACGAGCTGTCGCTGATCTTCCAGGCGCTCGAGATCGATACCGGTGATGTGCTGGCGGCCGCCGCCACCAAATGGAATTTCCTGCCGTTCTCACCGGGGCTGGTCGGCGGCCACTGTATCGGTGTCGATCCCTATTATCTCACCTATCGCGCCGAGAAGGCCGGCTATCATCCCGAAGTGATATTGGCCGGACGCCGCATCAACGATGAGATGGGACGGCGGATCGCGCGCGAATGCATCCGCGGGCTGTTACGTCGCAAGGGCCAGAGCGGCACGGTGACGATTCTCGGCATGACGTTCAAGGAGAACGTGCCCGACATCCGGAATTCGCGGGTCATCGATATCGTCAGGGAATTGCAGTCGTTCGGCGTCGACGTGCAGATCGCCGATCCGTTGGCCGATGAACGGACGGTCGAAGACGAATATGGCGTGGCGCTGACGGCGCTCGACAAGCTGCGCCCGGCCGATGCCGTGGTGCTGGCGGTGGCGCATGATGCTTATATTGGCGACGGTTGGGCGCTGGTGCAGCGGCTGTTGCGCGACGGCAGCGGGCTTGTCCTCGACGTCAAGATGAGGCTCGATCGTTCCGCCAAGCCGGCCGTGATCGAGCTGTGGCGGCCGTAAGGACTGTGGCCCTGACAATTCGATCAGTATCGCCGCGAGTTGTCTGGGCGAAGGCCAGATCGAAAGCCGCACGATAGTTAGACACTTGCCGGTGCTCTTCGGAACGGAGCACATGATGGAGCGACAATGGCAGACGACATCGTCCTTGTGACCGGAGTGGCCGGCTTCATCGGTTTCCACGTCGCGCAGCGCCTGCTCGCCGACGGCCGACGGGTTGTCGGCATCGATAACGTCAACAGCTACTACGATCCGCGCCTGAAGGAGGCGCGGCTCGAGATCCTCAGAACTCAGCGCGGATTCAGCTTCGTCAAGCTCGATCTGGCCGACCGCGCTGGGATCAAGGCGCTGTTCGCGCAGCATCGCTTCCCGGCCGTTATTCACCTCGCGGCGCAGGCGGGCGTCCGCTACTCGCTGGAAAACCCGCACGCTTATGTCGACGCCAATCTCGAAGGCTTCATCAATATCCTCGAGGGCTGCAGGCACCATGGCTGCGAACATCTCTTGTTCGCCTCGTCCTCATCGGTCTACGGCGCCAACACCAAGCTGCCGTTCTCCGTCAAGGACAACGTCGATCACCCGATCAGCCTGTATGCCGCGACCAAGAAGGCCAATGAGCTGATGGCGCATTCCTACAGCCATCTCTACGGGCTGCCGGCGACCGGCTTGCGCTTCTTCACGGTCTACGGTCCGTGGGGCCGGCCGGACATGGCGATGTTCATCTTCGCCAAGGCGATCCTGGCAGGGCAACCGGTCAGGCTGTTCAACCATGGCCGGATGCGGCGCGATTTCACCTATGTCGACGATGTGGTCCAGGCGATCGTCCGCCTGGTCGGCCGGCCGCCGAAAGGTAATCCGGACTGGGATGGGAACCGGCCCGATCCCGCAAGCTCCAGGGCGCCCTGGATGATTTACAATATCGGCAACAATCACCCCGAAGAGCTCACCCACGTGATATCACTCCTGGAAAAGGAGTTTGGACGGCCGGCGATCAAGGAGATGCTTCCGATGCAGCCGGGCGACGTCGAGGCGACCTACGCCGATGTGGCCGACCTCGAGCGCGACATCGGCTTCCGGCCTGCGACGCCGATCGAAGAGGGCATTGCCCGCTTCGCCAAATGGTATCGTGATTATCATCGGATCTGACGGGCAAATTTTCTGATAGGCAATTTCATGGCCAGGCGCATCATCCCTCTCATCATGTGCGGCGGTGCCGGCACGCGGCTTTGGCCGGCGTCGCGCGAGGTACGCCCCAAGCAGTTCCTGCCGCTGTTCGGCACGCGCTCGACCTTCCAGGAAACGCTGTTGCGGGTCTCGGATGCAGCTCTGTTCGAGCGGCCGATCATTATCACCAACGCTGCCTATCGTTTCATGGTGCTGGAGCAATTGGCCGAGATCGGTATCGAGGCCGACGTGTTGCTGGAGCCGATGCGCCGCGACTCCGGCCCGGCGATCGCGGCCGGCGCCGCATTCGCACGGGCGCGCGACAGCGAAGCGATCGTGCTGGCGCTCGCCGCCGATCACGTGGTGCGGGACACTGCGGCGTTTCTCGCGGCCTGTCGCGAGGGCCTGGCGGCGGCCGAGAGCGGCCGGATCGTCACCTTCGGTGTCACGCCCGAGCGCGCCGCCACCGAATATGGCTATATCTGCCCCGGCGAGATCGTGTCGGGCCAGGTGCGCGCGGTGAAGAAATTTGTCGAGAAGCCGGATCAGCCGACCGCCGAGCAGTACATCAGGGATGGCTATCTCTGGAACAGCGGCAACTTCATGTTTCGCGCCGCCTTGCTGCTCGACGAATACAGGAAGTTCGACGCTGCGAGCGTGCAGGCGGTCACGGACTCCGTCGCCAAGGCCGGGCACGACCTCGGCTTCATCATCCTCGATGCGGATGGGTTTGCTGCGGCCAAGCCGATTTCGATCGACTATGCCGTAATGGAGAAGACGGGGCGGGCCGCCGTCGTGCCCGTCTCCTGTGGCTGGTCCGATGTCGGCTCCTGGCACGCGGTTTGGGAGTTGTCGGAGAAGGACGCGCAGGGCAATGCCGCGCGCGGCAGCACGGTGTTCGAGGACTCCCGCAATTGCAACGTGGTGACCGACAAGGCGCTGGTGGCGCTCGAAGGGGTGGACGATCTCGTCGTGGTGGCCACCCAGGACGCCGTGCTGGTCTCGCGCCAGAAGGACGCCAACGGCTTGAAGCGGCTGGTGGCGAAGCTGAAGACCGTGGCGCCGGAGGTGACCGAGGCGCACATCAAGGTGCATCGTCCCTGGGGCAGCTATCAGTCGGTCGACAATGGCGAGCGTCACCAGGTCAAGCGCATCGTGGTCAAGCCCGGTCAGCGCCTGTCATTGCAGAAGCATTACCATCGCTCCGAACATTGGATCGTGGTGCGCGGGACCGCACGCGTGACCGTGAACGAAGCGGTGACGATGGTGCACGAGAACGAATCGATCTACATCCCGATGGGCGCGGTGCACCGGCTGGACAATCCCGGCAAGATCTTGCTCGAGCTGATCGAGGTCCAGACCGGCTCTTATCTCGGCGAGGATGATATCATCCGCATCGAGGATGACTACCGGCGCGAGTAGGGGCTTGGTTACCGCTCTCGAATCAGGCGCCGCGTGCTAGATTCGCCAGAAGATTCTGGCGGAGGGGCATCCTTGCAAAGCACGATTGGTTCGCGCGCATTCCAGAATGCGCGTCTGCAGAAGAAAAACCGCAAGCAGGCCGACGCGCTGCTGCCCACAGCCGTTGCGGCCTATCGTGCCGGCCGCCATGCCGAGGCCCAGGCGATCTGCAGGCAGGTACTGGAGCTGCTGCCGGATTATTTCCCGGCGCTCCACCTGCTCGGCATCTCCGCGCTCGATTGCGGTCGCCTCGATGTCGCCGAGCAGGCGTTGACGCAGGCCGTCGCGATCGAGCCGCGCCATGCCGAAGCGCTCATCAATCTCGGCCTCGTGTTCTTTAGCCAGAAGCGCTACGAGGAAGCGCGAAAAGTGCAGGAGCGGGCGACCGCGGTGAAGCCGATCTTCCCGGTGGCGTTCACCACGCTCGGCAACACGCTGATGAACATGCGGCTGTTCGATCAGGCGCTGGAGGCGCACCAGCGCGCGATCGCGGCCAAGCCCGAATATGCCGACGCCTATTGCAACCGTGGCATGACGCAGCTGCTGATGCAGCGGCACCAGGACGCCTATGAGAGCTTCAACCGTGCGCTGTCGCTCAACCCCAGGCACATGCAGGCGACGTTCGGCCTCGGCCTCGTCGCCGTCAATCTGCGCCACTGCGAGCAGGCGCTGACCTCCTTCAACGCCGCGCTGGCGCTGAGCCCCCGTAACGCGGCGATCCTGGCGCAGCGCGGCCGCCTGCACCTGCAGATGGGGCATTTCGATCAGGCCGAGGCCGACTTCGATGCCGCGCTGGCTGCCGACCCGATGCTCGAGGCCGCGCTGCTCGGCAAGGCTCATGTCAACGTCCTCAACGGCGACGTCGCCCCGGCCATGGCTGCTTGCAACAAGGTGTTGCAGCAGAACCCGTTATCGGAAGTGGCGCTGATCTGGCTCGGGGCCTGCCTCGCCGAGCAGGGCGACATCGCCGGTGCGATCCAGCTTTTCGATCGCGCGCTCGAGATCAAGCCTGACTTCGAGGAGGCGATCACCAAGAAGATCTTCGCGCTCGACTTCTTTCCCGGTTCCGACTTCGCCATGCATCAAGCGGTGCGGCGGGAGTGGTGGGAGCGGATCGGCGCGCGCGTCGCGCGCCGGCAGCTCGCCCCATCCAACCTGGATCCGGAGCGGCGGCTCATGATCGGCTATGTCTCCTCGGATTTTCGCAGCCATTCGGCGGCGCTGACCTTCCTGCCGGTACTGACCCATCAGGATCGCCAAGCCTTCAAGGTCGCTTGCTACTCCTGCTCGCCGCTCAAGGATCAGGTCACCGAGCAATGCCGCGCCGCGGCCGACATCTGGGTCGATGCCTCGCAGATGTCGGATGATGAACTCGCCGACCGCATCCAGGGCGATCAGGTCGACATCCTGGTCGATCTCTCGGGCCATTCGGGCGGCCACCGGCTGTCGCTGTTCGCGCGCAAGCCGGCGCCGATCCAGGTCACCGCCTGGGGCAATGCGACCGGGACGGGGCTGCCGACCATCGACTATTTCTTCGCCGATCCGGTGACGGTGCCGCAGAGCGCGCGTCCGTTGTTTGCGGAGGAGGTCTATGACCTGCCGGCCCTGATCACCACCGATCCGGTGGCTGATGCGCAGCCGACGCCGCTGCCGATGCTGCGCAACGGCTATGTGACCTTCGGCGTGTTCAACCGGATCGACAAGATCTCGGATCAGGTGCTGGTGGTGTGGTCGGAACTGATGCGCCAGATGCCGGAGGCGCGGATCGTGATCAAGAACGGCGCGCTCGATCAGGCCTTGCTGCGCGACGGGCTGATCGCGCGCTTCGTGGCCCATGGCATCGCCGAGAGTCGTATCACCTGTCTCGGCGCCTCGATCCGTCATGAGCATATTGCCGCCTTCGCCGATGTCGATATCTCGCTCGATCCGTTCCCGCAGAATGGCGGCGTGAGCACCTGGGAGTCGCTGCAGGCGGGCGTGCCTGTCGTCGCCAAGCTCGGTTCGAGCTCGGCCTCGCGCGCGGCGGCTGCGATCGTGACGGCGGTGGGCTTGAGCGATTGGGTGGCCGAGGACGATGCGGGCTACATCGCGATCGCGCGCCGTCACGCGGCCGACCCCGCCGCGCTCGCGCAGCTGCGGGCCACGCTGCCGCAACAGGTCCTCAGTTCGGCCGCCGGCAATGTCGAGCTCTACACGCGCAAAGTCGAGGAGGGCTATCGCACCTTCTGGCGCCGCTTCTGCGCGGCCGGCACCTGAGCTGCTACGGGCCGTTGGCGGCGCAGCTTGCGGCTGCGGGCTGGCCGCGCGAATCAGGCATGTGTGTTAGGTTTTCGCAATCGCACCTCGGTGGAGACGATCCTTGGCAGGCAGTGTCGGTTCGCGCGCCTTTCAGAACGCGCGCCTTCAGAAGAAGCATCGCAAGCAAGCCGACGCGCTGCTGGCGACGGCCGCAGCGGCCTATCGTCAGGGCCGCCATGCCGACACCCAGGCGCTCTGCCGGGACATTCTTGCCTTGCTGCCGGATCATGTCGAGGCACTCCAACTGCTCGGCAGGTCCGCACTGGACACCGGACGCTTTGCCGATGCTGAAGCGGCGCTGACGCGCGCGGTCGCGATCGAGCCGCGAGACGTGGATGCGCAGGCCAACCTCGGCGGCGCACTGTTCAACCTCGGCCGTTTCGAGGAGGCCCGCAAGTACCAGGAGCGCGCGGTCGCGCTGAAGCCGACCTTCGCAGCCGCGATCACCGCGCTCGGCAACACGCTGTGGCGGCTGTCCGAGTTCGAGCAGGCGATCGCGGCGCACGACCGGGCGATCGCCCTGAAGCCCGATTATGCCGACGCCTATTGCAATCGCGGCGTGGTGCAGCTGCTGCTCGACCGCAACGCGGAGGCGGATCAGAGCTTCGATCGCGCGCTGTCCTTCGATCCCCGTCACATGCAGGCGCTGTTCGGCAAGGGGCTCGTCGGCCTTAACCTCCGCCGTTTCGATGCGGCGCTCGCCGCCTTCAACGCCGCGCTCGCGGTCAAGCCGGATGCGGCTGTGGTCATGGCCCAGCGCGGCCGCCTCCATCTGCAGGCCGGCAGGCTGGATCAGGCGGCCGCCGATTTCGATGCGGCGCTCGCGCGCGATCCGCGCCTCGAGCCCGCCTTGCTCGGCAAGGCGCATATCGGCGTGCTCAAGCACAACGTCGCGCCGGCCATGGAAGCCTGCCGCAAGGTGCTGGAGCAGAATCCGGTATCCGAAGCCGCCTGGATGTGGCTCGGCGCCTGCTTTGCCCAGCAGGGCGACATCGCCACCGCGCTCCAGCACTTCGACCGGGCGATCGAGATCAAGCCGGATTATAGCGATGCGCTCATCGCCAAGATCTTCACGCTCGATTTCCTGCCTGAGGCCGATTTCGCCATTCAGCAGGCCACGCGCCGCGAATGGTGGCAGCGGATCGGGGCCAGGATTCCGCGTTTCGACCTGTCGCCGCGGCAGCGCGATCCGGACCGGCGGATCGTCGTCGGCTACGTGTCGTCGGATTTTCGCAACCACTCCGCGGCGTTCGCCTTCCTGCCGGTGCTCCGCCATCACGACCACAGCCTGTTCCAGGTGAACTGCTACTCCTGCTTTGCGCAGCAGGACAGCGTGACCGCCCTGTGCCGGTCGGCCGCCGATGTCTGGGTCGAAGCCTCGCAAATGTCCGACGACGAACTGGCGGCGCGCATCGACGCCGATCAGGTCGATATCCTGGTCGATCTGTCCGGCCATTCGGTCGGCAACCGCCTCGCAGTGTTCGCCCGCAAGCCGGCGCCCGTTCAGGTCTCGGGCTGGGGCAACGGCACGGGCACGGGCCTGCCGACCATCGACTACTTCTTCGGCGATCCCGTCACGATGCCGCAATCGGTGCGTCCGCTGTTTGCCGAGCAGATCTATGATCTCCCCTCCGTGATCACGACAGAGCCGTTGCCGGGACTGGCACCGAGCCCGCTGCCGATGCTGCGCAACGGCTATGTGACCTTCGGCGTGTTCAACCGGATCGACAAGCTCTCCGACCCGGCGCTGGCCCTCTGGGCGCGGTTGCTGCAGGAGCTGCCGGACTCGAGAATCGTGATCAAGAACGCCGCGCTCGACGACGCCTTCCTCCGCGACGGGCTCATCGGGCGTTTCGCTGCCCACGGCGTGGCGCCGGAGCGGATCACCTGCCTCGGCGCCTCGGCGCGCGACCAGCATCTGGCGGAGTTTGCCAAGATCGACATCTCGCTCGATCCGTTCCCGCAGAACGGCGGCGTCAGCACCTGGGAATCGTTGCAGGCCGGTGTGCCCGTGATCGCCAAGCTCGGGATGAGCGCGGCCTCCCGTGCCGCCGGCGCCATCGTCACGGCGGTCGGCCTCGATGATTGGGTCGCCGAGGATGATGCGGGCTACATCGCGATCGCGCGGCGTTTCGCGGTCGATCCCGCCGCACTCGCGGCGGTGCGCGCTGAACTCCCGCAGCGGGTTGGGGCCTCCGCCGCCGGCAATGTCGAGATCTACACGCGCAAGGTGGAAGAGGGCTATCGCAGCTTCTGGCGGCGCTATTGCGCCGAGAACTGCCGATGACGACCCGCATCCGCCGCGTTCCCCGCGTCAGCTGTTGACCTCTTTGGAGATCATGCTTGGCCAGCAATGTCGGTTCGCGCGCCTTCCAGAATGCGCGGCTCAATAAGAAGAACCGCAAGCAGGCCGACGCACTGCTGCCCCAGGCGGTCGCGGCCTATCGCGCCGGGCGGCACGCCGAGGCGCAGGCGGTCTGTGCCCAGGCGCTGGCGCTGGTGCCCGATCATTTCGATGCGCTGCATCTGCTCGGCGTCTCGGCGCTGGAAAGCGGCCAGCCTGATCTCGCGGAGCAGGCGCTGACCCAGGCGATCGCGGCCGAGCCGCGCCACGCCGAGGCGCTGGCCAATCTTGGACTCGCTCTGTTCGGCCGCAAGCGCTACCAGGAAGCGCGGGCCGTGCAGGAGCGCGCCATCGCGGCCAGGCCCAATTTCGCGGCCGCACTGACCGGGCTCGGCAACACGCTGATGAAGATGGGCCTGCTGGAAGAGGCGTTGCAGGCGCATGATCGCGCGCTCGCGGCCAGGCCGAACTACGCGGACGCCTATTGCAATCGCGGCATGACAGAACTCCTGCTCAACCGCAATGTCGAAGCCATCGAGAGCTTCGACCGCGCGCTCGCCCTCAATCCGCGGCAGGCCGCGGCTCTGTTCGGCAAGGGGCTCGTCAGCATCAACCTGCGCCATTACGACGCCGCGCTGGCCGCCTTCGATGCCGCGCTCGCGCTCAAGCCAGCTGTCGCTCTGGTGCTGGCACATCGCGGCCGCCTGCATCAGCAGGTCGGACGGCTCGATCCGGCGGCGGCGGATTACGACGCTGCGCTGGCGATCGAGCCGCTGCAGGAGGTGGCGCTGCTCGGGCGGGCCCAGATCCATGTGATGAAGGACAATGTCGCCCCCGCCATGGAGGCGCTGCGCAAGGTGCTGGAGCAGAACCCGGTCTCCGAGGCCGCCTGGACCTGGCTCGGCGAGTGTTTTGCCAAACAGGGTGACATCGCCACATCGCTGCGGCATTTCGAGCGGGCCCTCGAGATCAAGCCGGACTACGGCGATGCGATCACCGCAAAGATCTTCGCGCTGGATTTCATGCCCGACAGCGACTTCGCCCAGCACCAGGCGGTGAGACGCGAATGGTGGCGGCGGATCGGCAGCCACATTCAGCAGCGGCCTCGGCCGCTGCGTGATCTGGATCCGGAACGGCGCCTCACCATCGGCTATGTCTCCTCTGACTTCAGGGCGCATTCGGCCGCGCTGACCTTTCTGCCCGTGCTGCGGAATCATGACCGGCAACAATTCCGGCTCGCCTGTTATTCGTGCTCGCCGACACAGGACGGCATGACGGCGCAGTGCAGATCCCTGGCCGATATCTGGGTCGACGCCTGGCAGATGTCGGACGAAGAGCTTGCCGCGCGCATCGAGGCCGACCAGGTCGATATCCTGGTCGATCTGTCCGGTCATTCAGCGGGCAACCGCCTCACCGTGTTTGCGCGCAAGCCGGCGCCGGTTCAGGTCACGGCCTGGGGCAGCGGGACCGGGACGGGCCTGCCGACCATCGACTACTTCTTCGCCGATCCGGTCACCGTGCCGGCGGAGGTGCGCCATCTGTTCGCCGAGCAGGTCCATGATCTGCCTGCCGTCATCACCACCGAGCCGCTGCAGGGCCTGCAGCCGACACCGCTGCCGATGCTGCGCAACGGCTACGTGACCTTCGGCGTGTTCAACCGGATCGACAAGATCTCCGATCCGGCTCTGGCGGTGTGGTCGAAGCTTATGCAGGAGCTGCCGGACTCCAGGATCGTCATCAAGCACGGTGCGCTCGAGGATTCCTTCCTGCGCGACGGCCTGGTCAGCCGCTTCGTGGCCCACGGGGTCGCCGCGGAGCGCGTCACCTGTCTCGGTCTTTCCTCGCGCGATCAGCACCTTGCGCAGTTCGCCAATATCGACATCTCGCTCGATCCATTCCCGCAGAATGGCGGCGTCAGCACCTGGGAATCGCTGCAGGCGGGCGTGCCTGTCGTCGCAAAGCTCGGCAACAGCTCGGCCTCGCGCGCCGCGGCCGGCATCGTCACCGCGGTGGGCCTTGGTGACTGGGTGGGGGCCGATGACGACGGTTACATCGCGACCGCGCTCAACTTCGCAGCCCAGCCGGAGGCCTTGGCCAAGCTGCGCGCCGAATTGCCGCAGATGGTGGCAGGCTCGCCAGCCGGCGATGGTGCGCTCTACACGCGCAAGGTCGAGCAAGGCTACCGCGCCTTCTGGCGTCGGTACTGTGCCGTGGCTTCGGGCTGATCGCGCACCATCATGAGAAGGGGCGCAATGACCAAGAAGCTCAAGCCCATTGCAGCCATGTTTGCGGATGTCATGCTGCCCGGTTAGTCATTCAATCTCTCAAACAACAACCTTTGTAGTTGTATGAACTTTAGGAGACGCGCGAGTTGCATCGACCACGAGTGCATAGCACTCAGGACTGGGACCTCTTCGACCAAGCTCGATCGGCTGGGACCTATGTTCGATCCCGTCTCATAAGGACTGAGGCCATTGCCGTGCACTGTGGAAGACGCGGAGAATCTGAATCGTGTCGTCGACCAGCCGATACGGCACGATGTACGGCGTTCGCGGAATCACGAGCTCACGGGTTCCTGGAACGCGCCCGGGCCGTCCCATTTCAGGGCGACTTGGCAGCAATGTCTCGATGTTCCGGATAATATGAAGCGCGACCCGTCGTGCTGCGGTCGGATTGTCCTGCGCGATGTAAGCCCGCAAAGCGACGAGGTCGGCAATCGCCTCGGGAGACCAGACGGGGGTCACGAACCCTTGGGGGAGCTTTTCGAGCCGTTCTTGGACGTGCGCTCGGGAGCAGGCTTCTCGCCCGCGCTCCCCCAGGAGGCAACCCAATCCCTGACCTCGTCGTGCGGGATCGCCTCGCCGCGATCGAGCGACGCAATGGCGCGCTTGATGCCGCTCACCTGCGATTCATTGAGGTCGAGATATTCGTTGATCGCTTCGGCGGCGAGAACCGCACGACTACGACCCGTGCTCTTGGCCAAACGTTCCAGCCGTTCGTTCACGCTGGTATCGACACGCAGGGTCAAGGTGGTCGATCTCATGGAATGATCCATCTGCAATGGACGTGTGAGCAATATAAGCTTGGCGTGAGCGGCGCGCAATTGGAGAGGACGGGACTTCGCGACGTCATTGGAGCAAGCCGGCGTGCTCGCGGCCTCGACGCCACGCCCCACCCGACGGGCAGTCCCAGCATCCCCCTCATGTCCGAACTGCCCGTCGTGCCAGTTTGCCGCACGCCTCTAGCGTTGCCATGTCGGGCAAATCACAACGATGATCTCGTTTATCCCGCGGCGATGAAGAGGGGCGTTTCGGCCGATCGTCACGAGGCGTTAGCGGCGGGGAGCGGTGGACGCATCAGGCTTGGGGTCTGCACTTGCAGGCCGGCGAGCAAGCTCGATGCGGACGGTCAAGTCGCGTCGTCCAGATACCCCGACGCTGGTGTCCCGCGCATGAGGCTTTGCCTCGCGCGGCGGTGGCCAAAAAGCCCGTGCACCGGGGAGATCGCGAAGCAGCCGTTAAAACCATCGCGCAGGGGAGGCCGGGTCGTCCGGCTGAACCCGTGGTACCTGCCGCCTGCATTTTTTTAGCAGGCGGGCCACGGACCTCAGCCGAGGTCCGGCCTTCCCTGCGCCCTCTCGTTTTTCGAGGGCACGCGATCTGTACAACTCGGGCGCCTCATGCGTCGCGGGAACGTAGTCTATTGTTTGGAAAAATCGTTCAGCAAATTCGGTGTCGTCCCGGGCTTGACCCAGGCGCAAGGCCGGGACGACAGCGCAGTGGGTGTCGGCAGACCTCATGCTTCAGACCTCACGCCTCAATCGGTGTTGAGATGGTGCTGAACTTAGAGCCTGGCCGCACCGACGATGCGGCCATCCGGCGCCTCCACGATCACCGCGGCATCTTCGCCCTCGGGCAATTGCTCGGTGAGACGCAGTGGCGCGCCCTGCCAATCGCCGACCGGACGCACCGAGCGCACCACGTTGAGCTCCTCGAAGGTGCGGCCGTCGTTCTCGCCGCGGCGGATGGCGGTCTTGTGGTAGTGATCGAAGCCGACCAGCAGCACACGGCCGCGGCCGTCGCCATGGCCGATCTCGATCTGCAGCTTGCCGGAGTTGCGGCTGAGACGCACGTCTGTCGCGGTCTGGTTCGCAGCCTTGGCGCGATCGATCGCCGCACCGACTTCGCTCCGGCGAGAGCCGACGTGACCCGAGACGCCGTCGACGACGATCTCCGGCGTGTAGGAGCCGTCGCCGAAGCGGTTGCCATAGCGCGCCTGGCGGTCGGTGGCAGCTTCCAGGGAGAACGGGTCTTTCCAGCCGAGCCGGTCCCAATAGGTGACGTGGAACGCGAGCGGCAGCACGTCGTGGCGGTCGCGCGCGAGGTCGTTGAGGTAGGCGTTGGCCGGCGGGCAGGACGAGCAGCCCTGCGAGGTGAAGAGCTCGACCACGACCGGCCGGTCGGCCGCTTCTGCGGCAAGCGGCGCAAGGCCGAAAGCGAGGGTGAACAGAACGGACGCGCGCGACAGCATGGGATGCTCCTGAGTGAAATCTCACTGCAGTCGTTTCGCGCAAGCGGCCGAGGCGTTACGCTGACGCGCGCACACGGTTTCGTGAGCCGTGGTGCCGCGGACGCGCGCCCGCGTTCAGAGATCGATCGCGGCGATCGCGTCGTAGACGCGCCCGATCTCGGCCTCGGTGCTGCAATAGGGCGGCATCAGGTAGATCGTGTTCCCGAGCGGGCGGACCAGAAGGTCGCGCGCGAGGAAGTGGCGGTAGAGGCGGGGGCCGATATCGGCGAGATAGCCGGCGTCGGGCACGACCAGATCGAGCGCGGCGATGGTGCCGAGCTGGCGGATATTCGCAAACCGCCTGTCGTCGCGGAAGCGATCGAGCGCCCCGGCATGGACAGCAGCGAGCGCCGCGATCCGCTGCATCACCGGCTCGCGCTGCCACGTCTGCACGTTCGCGAGCGCAGCGGCACAGGCGATCGGATTGGCGGTGTAGGAGGACGAGTGGAAGAACGTCTTGCGCCGGTCCTCGTCGTAATGAGCTGCAAAGATCGGATCGCTGCACAACGTGACCGCGAGCGGCATCACGCCGCCGGTCAGTCCCTTGGACGTGCAGGCGATGTCGGAGGCGATTCCGGCCTGGTCGCAGGCAAACAGCGTTCCGGTGCGTCCCCAGCCGGTCATCACCTCGTCGGCGATCAGGAGCACGCCATGACGCCGGCAGATGCGCGCCATCTCGGCAAGCACGGCCGGTGCGTAGATCAGCATGCCGCCGGCGCCGAGGATCAGCGGCTCGACGATCAGCGCTGCGACGGCGTGGTCGCGGCAGGCCGCTTCGAGCGCGTCCAGCGTCTGCTGCTCGCGGCCCTGATGCGGGAAGGGCAGGCGGCCGACATCGAACAGCAGCGGTTCGTAAGGCGCGTTGAAGACGCCGCGTTCGCCCACCGACATGCCGCCGATGGTGTCGCCGTGATAGGCGCCTTCGAGCGCCAGGATGCGGCGGCGGCTCTCGCCCGAATGCAGCCAGAAGCCGAGCGTCATCTTCAGCGCGACCTCGACCGCGGTCGAGCCGCTGTCGGAGTAGAACACATGCGTCAGCTCCGGCGCCGTGATCGCGACCAGCTCGCGGGCGAGCGCTTCCGCCGGAGGATGCGTGAAGCCGGCGAAGATCACCTGGTCGAGCCGCTCGGTCTCGGCCCTGATCGCGGCCATGATCGGCGGATAGCGATGGCCATGCGTCACCACCCACCAGGACGAGATCGCATCGAAGATGCGGCGTCCGTCTTCAGCCTGCAGCCACGCGCCTTCGGTGCGGACGATGGTCGGGATCTCGCCCTGCACCGCGTGCTGGGTGAAAGGGTGCCAGACCGGTGAAGCTGATCTCATGCGACATGCTCCAGCATGCTGCCGACATCGACATGTGCGGCGAAGGCGGTGCGCAATGTCTCGGCGGTGAGATGCGGCAGATGGGGCAGACGGCCGAGATGCCGGGTGCGGCCCATCGCGACGATGGTCTGCTCGGAATCCGCGTTCTCGTCGCCGATGAAGGCGACGCCAATCAGGCCGATGTTGCGGGCGCGGATGGCCTCGATCGACAGCAGCGTATGATTGATGGTGCCGAGCGTGGTGCGGGCGCACAGCACCAAAGGCGCGCGCCAGTGGGCGAACAGATCGATGTAAGTAAGTCCGCGCGTCAGCGGCACCATCAGGCCGCCGGCGCCTTCGATCACGAGAGGCGCGGGCGCTGCCGGCGGCTCCAGCCGGTCGGGATCGATGGTGACGCCGTCGATCTCAGCGGCGAGATGCGGCGAAGCCGGTGTGAGCAGCCGGTAGCGCTCGGGCAGGATCCGTTCCGCGGCAAGTCCGGACAGGCGGCGGACGGTATCGGAATCGGTTTCACCGTCGAGGCCCGATTGCACCGGCTTCCAGTAATAGCCATGAAGCGCACCGGCGAGGCCGGCCGAGAATACGGTCTTGCCGATGCCGGTATCCGTGCCGGTGACGATGAGGCACTGCGTCAAGACCGCTGCCTCAAGGCTTGCGCCGTCGCGTCGAACAGCTTGGAGATCACATCCTCGCTGAGATTGGCCGTGAGCGCGATGCGCAGCCTTGCGGTGCCTTCGGGCACGGTCGGCGGTCGGATTGCACGGATGTCGAAGCCCTGCGCCTGCAGCGCCGCTGCGACTGCTACGGCCTTGTCGTCCGGGCCGATGATGATCGGCAGGATGTGGGACGGCGATGCGTCGAGGCCGCAGTGTGCTTTCAGCTCGCGCGCCGCATGGACTACGAGCTGCGCCAGTCGCTCTCGGCGATCCGGCTGCTCGCGCGACAGCGCCAGCGCGGCACGCGTGACGGCAGCGATCAGTGGCGAGGGGGCGGTCGCGAAGATGAAGGGCCGGGCGCGGTTCACCAGGAAGTCGCGCACGATTCGAGGCGCGAGCACGAAGCCGCCGGAGGTGCCGAGCGCCTTGCCGCAGGTGTGGAGCGTTATGACATTGTCCCGGCCCTCGAGCCGTGCGGCGAGACCGCGTCCGTCCGGACCGAGCACGCCGGTCGCATGCGCCTCGTCGATGACGAGGGTCGCATCGTGACGGTCGGCGACAGCCATGAAATCGGCGAGATCGGGACTGTCGCCGTCCATGCTGTAGACGCTTTCGACCGCGATCCATGGCCGTCCCCGGCCGCCAGCCTTGCGCCACTGCGTGAGCCTCGCATCGAAGGCGCTCGCATCATTATGCGGGACGCTCTCATGTGCCGCGCGGCAATGGCGCAGGCCCTCGTGCACGCTGGCATGCACCAGCGCATCGTACAGCACGATGTCGCCGCGCTGGGGGAGCGTCGAGAAGAGCGCATGGTTGGCGGTGTAGCCGGCACCGAAATAGAGCGCGGTCTCCGCCCCGAAATGGCGTGCGGCCTCGGCCTCCAGCGCCTCATGCTCGGCATGATTGCCGCGCAGGAGCCGGGACCCGCCGGCGCCGACCGGCACGCCGCGCGCGATCGCCTCGGTCGCGGCCCGCTGCAGCTCCTCGGATTCGGCGAGGCCGAGATAATCGTTCGAGGTGAAGTCGATGCCTGCGCGGGCGCGGAGCTGACGGAACCGGCCCCGCTCATTCAATTCGCCGAGCTGGGTCTCAAACTCAGGGTAAGGCATCAATCGTCTCAAGCTGCAGTCTGCTCTCAGCTGCAGTCGGTTGCGCGGCTTGATGGCCCGCCACCGCCATCATTGCAACCGCATGGCCCTAACATCTCTGTGTATGGAACAGCTCGTGCATGGAACAGGCGATCCGGGGCGGGCGCCGCAGGACACCGCCGCGGCGCCCTTGGTGAGGGGGATGAGGTCTTGCCCGCATCAGGTGAGCGAGTTGCCGCAGCCCCTTCACATTGCTGGGTTTTTCTTGCATCCGGGATGTAACTTTTTGAATCAAATCGTGTCCTGAAAGGTTTTTCCGCGTTCGCCTCGTCTGGGACGACGTGCTAGACAGCCTTCGCCCGGCTGATTTGCGGCGGATTCACTGCAAGCCAGCCGATCGGGGACATCAATGGGGTCGTTGACATGAGTTTGAAGGGGGCGGGCCACAAGGCCGAACCGAGGCAGGCGCTGCGCGTCGGCGTGATCGGAGCCGGCGTGATGGGAAGCAATCACGCACGCGTGCTGGCCGGCCTGCCGAATATCCATCTTGTCGGCGTCGTCGATCCTGTTCCGGCACACCGCGCCCGCGTCACCGATCTTGCGAATTGCGCGACTTTCGAAACCCTCGACCAGCTGGTCGCGGAGGGTGTCGATGCGGTAACCGTCGCAGCGCCCACCCATCTGCATCACGAGATCGCGCTCGCCTGCATTGCGCGCAAGGTGCATCTTTTGGTTGAGAAGCCGATCGCCTCCAGCGTCGAGGAGGGACGTGACATCGTCGCCGCCGCGCATCGCGCCGACGTCACGCTGATGATCGGCCATGTCGAGCGCTTCAACCCGGCGGTCGCCGCGATCAAGAAGGCGATCGCGGGCGAGGACCTGCTGTCGATCGCGATCACCCGCGTCGGTCCGTTTCCGCCGCGGATGTCGAATGTCGGGGTCGTGATCGACCTTGCCGTGCACGACATCGACCTCATCCGATGGTTCACCGAATCCGACATTATTGAAGTGCAGCCGCAACTCTCGAGCGCGGTGGCGGAGCGCGAGGATATCGCGCTGCTGCAATTCCGCACCGCCTCGGGCGTGCTGGCCCACATCAACACCAATTGGCTGACGCCCTTCAAGGCGCGCAACGTCACGGTGGCGACGCGCGGCAAATACATCATGGGCGATCTGTTGACCCGCCAGGTCACCGAGTGCTTCGGCTTCAAGCCGGACGGCAGCTACTCGATGCGCCATCTGCCGGTCGGCCATGACGAGCCGTTGCGCGCCGAACTGCTCGCATTCCTGCACGCGGTGCGCTCCGGCACCGGGCCGGCCGTCACCGGCGACGAAGGCGTTGCGAGCCTCGAGATCGCGACGCAATGCCTCGAGCGGTCGAGCCATCGTCCGGCCGAAGCCGCCGCCCGCAAGCAGCTGCGTGCAGCCGGCTAGTCGCCGCGGCATTCTTCAGTCCAATCGTGTTTCTCATATCGTAACGGCAGCCATGAACCAGCATTTGCGTCAACAGCCCATTCCCTTCATCGACACCGCTGCACAACGTCAGCGGCTCGGTACGGCGATCGATGAGGCCGTTGCGCGGGTGCTGGCCCATTGCCAATTCCTCGGCGGTGGCGAAATCGCGCAGCTCGAGTCCGAGCTCGCCGCTTTCTGTGGCGCCAAATATGCGGTGAGCTGCTCGAGCGGCACCGATGCGCTGCTGATGGTGCTGATGGCGCAGGGCATCGGTCCTGGCGATGCGGTGCTGTGCCCGTCCTTCACCTTCTGCGCCACCGGCGAAGCCGTCGCGCTGACCGGCGCGACCCCGGTGTTCGTCGACGTGCTGGAAGAGACCTTCAATATCGATCCGGCCTCGCTCCGTCGTGGCATCGCGACCGCCAGGCTGCTCGGGCTCAAGCCGAAAGCGGTGATCCCCGTCGACCTGTTCGGCCAGAGCGCCGATCACGATGTGATCGCCGCGGTGGCGCGGGACGAAGGCCTGTTCGTGCTCGACGACGCCGCCCAGGGCTTTGGCGCCAGCTACAAGGGCCGTCGCATCGGCACCTTCGGCCTTGCGACAGCAACGAGCTTCTATCCGGCCAAGCCGCTCGGCGCCTTCGGCGACGGTGGTGCGATCTTCACCAACGATGCGGAGCTCCTGGAGAAGCTGCGCAGCGTCCGTGTCCACGGTGGGGGCAGCGACAAATACGACAACGTACGGCTCGGGCTGACCGCGCGGCTGGATACGATCCAGGCTGCGATCCTGCTCGAGAAGCTGAAGATCTTCGAGGACGAGATCGCGGCGCGCAACAAGGTCGCGGAGCGCTATTCCAACGGCCTCGCCGATGTCGTGAAGGTGCCGGAGCTGGCGGAGGGCTGCACCTCCGTCTGGGCGCAATATACGATCCGCCTGCCGAAGGGCGTCGACCGCGATCAGTTCCAGGGCGCCTTGAAGGCGCAGGGTATTCCGACGGTCATCTATTATCCGAAGTCGATGCATCAGCAGACCGCGTATCGGGTCTTCCCGGTGGCGGACGGCGGCCTGCCGGTCAGCGAGCGGCTGTCGAACGACGTGATCAGCCTGCCGATGCACGCCTATCTCGACGAGGCCACGCAGGATCGGATCATCGAGGCGGTGCACGGCGCCGTGTCGGCCTGATCGAGGGCGTCCCTCCGCCGGCAGCGGGGGAGGGGACGCTCTCGCGTTCTCCGCTTCAAAGTGGTCCGTCGATGCTTTAGAAGCGGCGCATGCTCGGACGCATCTTCACCGTCGGCGGTTACACGCTGCTGTCGCGCCTCACCGGTTTCGCCCGCGACATCATGCTGGCCGCGATCCTTGGTGCCGGCCCGGTGGCGGACGCCTTCTTCGTCGCCTTCCGCCTGCCGAACCATTTCCGCGCGATCTTCGCCGAGGGCGCCTTCAACGCCGCCTTCGTGCCGGCCTATGCGCATGTGCACGGCGAGAAGGGGGAGGCCTCGGCCAGCCTGTTCGCCGACCGCATCTTCACCTTGCTGTTTGCCTCGCAGGTCGTGCTGCTGATCCTCGCCTGGCTGTTCATGCCGCAGGCGATGACGATCCTGGCGCCCGGCTTCACCGAAGATCCGGCCCAGCGTGAACTCGCCATCGAGCTCACGCGCATCACGTTCCCTTATTTGCTTCTGATCACGCTGGTGACGCTTTACGGCGGCATGCTCAACGTGATGCAGCGCTTCGCGAGCGCCGCAGCCGCCTCCATCTTCCTCAATCTCGCGATGATGGCGACCTTGGCGCTGGTCGCGTTTTTCCCGACCGCCGGCCATGCCGCGGCCTGGGGCGTGTTGATCTCCGGTTTTCTGCAATATTTCCTGCTGGCGGGCGATCTGGCCCGGCATGGCGGCCTGCCGCGCTTTGCGCCGCTGAAGCTCGATGAAGACATCCGCGCCTTCTTCCGCGCCCTGGGACCTGCGACCTTGGGGTCAATGGGCACGCAGGTTGCGATGTTCGCCGATACGATCATCGCGACCTTTCTGCCGGCCGGTGCGCTGTCGGCGCTGTATTACGCCGACCGCCTCAATCAGCTGCCGATCGGGGTGATCGGGATCGCTGTCGGCACCGTGCTGCTGCCGGAAATGTCGCGGCGGCTCACCGCCAATGACCACCAGGGGGCGATGGAGAGCCAGCGCCGCGCTTTTGATTTCACGCTCCTGTTCTCGGTGCCGTTCGTTGCCGCCTTCCTCGCGGTGCCCGATGTCATCACGCGCGCGATGTTCGCGCGCGGAGCCTTCACGCGGGGGGATGCCGCGGCGGCTGGCGCTACGCTCGCAGCCTACGCGGTTGGCCTCATTCCGTTCGTGCTGATCCGCAGCGCGGTCTCGACCTTCTATGCGCGCAAGGACACCGCGACCCCGGTCAAGGCATCCTTGACCGGTCTTGCCGCCAACATGCTGCTCAAGGTGCTGCTGATGGGATCCTTGGCGCAAGTCGGACTCGCCCTGGCGACCGCCATCGGCGCCTGGATCAATCTGCTTCTTGTGCTCGGCTTCGCCGTGCACAAGGGCTATCTTGAGTTTGATAGCCGGCTCCGCCGCTCGCTGCTCGGCTTTGCCGTGACGGGACTCCTGCTTGCCGGAGCATTGTGGTTCACCGCAGGTGTCGCCAAGGTGCAATTCGCAGGTCTCGGTAGCTTCCGCGACGAGGCTGTGCTGGCCGTGCTGATCGTAGTCGGCGCCATCATCTATGCCGCTGCGATGCTCGGCCTGTTCGGCCTACGCTGGCTCAAGGCGCTGGTTCTGCGAAGCTGACGTAATCGAAGGTTTTGTGAAATTCAGTCGGCGCGCTGCCCGCTTTCCTTTTTGACGCACGGATGGGACCTGCTCGGACTATCCCATCCTCCGCGAATTTCCGGACAACTACACGAGCTGTGGACACGAGCTGTCTTGCGCCTGACCTGTTCGGCCGATAAGGTTCGAGGCGGGGATTGGGCGTGATCAAGAAAACTCACATCCGGGGCATCGCGAGGACGGCGGTCAGCATTGCGGCCGCCTATATCTTTGCCTTGCAGGTCGTTCTGGCGAGCCTCGTCTCGGCCCAGATGTCGGCACCGGTTCTCGACGTCGCCCAAGCGCTGTGCGTGGACACCGGAATTTCCCACGGGTCCGACGCGCCGAAGTCACCCGATCCTCATCGCGGCTTTTGCGCCATCTGCGCGTTTGCAGCTCACGCCTCGCCGCTGCCGCAGGCGGAAGCCGGCGTCATCCGGCGCGTCCCCGCGGCTGCCCATCAGGTTCTCGCCGCGGCGCTGCCGGCGCGCGATGACCGTCTGCACGATCCCCGCACCTCGCAAGGACCACCAGAGAACACGTAACCGACGTTTGCAGGTTTTCGTTCTCCAGAGGTCCCATGATGTCTCGTTTCGTAACCGCGCTTTGCGCGGCGACGTGCCTTGTCACGTCGTCATCCTACGCCTCGGCTCAGGCGCAACAGAGCTCACAACTGCCGCCGGTCAATGTCGAGCCGCCGCAGCCGCAACAGGCGAGGTCCGCGAGGTCCAGCACCGAGCAGGCCCGGCGTGCAGGGCGCGCGCCACAACCGACTGCGTCCCAGCCGGCGACCGCACCCGCCCAGCCTTCCGCCAGCCTGACCGTGCCGGACACGCAGCGGGCCACTCGCGCGATCGAGCAGACGCCCGGCGCCGTCGCCCTCGTGCCGGACACCGCCTACAAGAATGCGCCAGCGCAGACCATCAAGGACGTGCTGGATTACGTTCCCGGCGTGTTCGCCCAGCCGAAATGGGGCGACGACACCCGTCTGGCGATCCGCGGTTCGGGCCTGTCGCGCAATTATCACCTGCGCGGGACCCAGCTCTATATGGACGGCATCCCGATCAACACGTCGGACGGTTACGGCGACTTCCAGGAAATCGATCCGACGGCTTACCGTTATGTCGAAGTCTACAAGGGCGCCAATGCCCTGCAGTTCGGCGCCAATGCGCTCGGCGGCGCGATCAACTTCGTGATGCCGACGGGACGCGATGCATCCTGGTTCGACACGCGTCTCGATGCCGGCGCCTTCGGCTATCTGCGTAGCCAGGTCTCCTCCGGCGGCGCGAGCGGTCCGGCCGACTATTTCGTGACGGGATCGGCCTGGCGTCAGGATGGCTACCGCGATCACGGCTGGGGCAACGGTGAGCGCGCCAGCGCCAATTTCGGCTATCAGTTCTCGCCCGAGTTCGAGACCCGCTTCTATCTGAATGCCAACACGGTCCGGCAGCGCATTCCGGGCGAGGTCACCAAGGACAGTGCGCTGAATTCGCCGAGGACCGCCGCGACCGCCAACGTCGTCAACGACTGGCAGCGCAACATCGATACGGTCCGGATCGCCAACAAATCGACGATCCGGCTCGACAACACCGAGATCGATTTCGGCGTGTTCGCGGTCGAGCGCCATCTGATGCATCCCATCTATCAGTGGCTCGACTACCGCTACCATGACTATGGCGGCTTCGTGCGCGCGGTCGACGACCGGATCATCGGCGGGCACCGCAACCGTTTCACGGTCGGCCTCAACATCCTGAACGGCACCATCGACGCCGATCAGTTCGCCAATATCGGCGGCAACAAGGGTGCGCAGCTGTCGTCGCTGCTGCAGAAGCCGGAGAACTACACGCTCTACGCGGAGAACGCCTGGTACGTGGTGCCGAGCGTCTCGCTGATCGCGGGCGCACAGTTCCTGCACGCAGTCCGGGCGCAGCAGGTCAACTTCTCACTCAATGGCGACGTGCCCGGCGCCAGCACTTTCAACATCTTTAGCCCCAAGCTGGGCCTTCTCTGGGATGTCGATCCGTCCTGGCAGGTGTTCGCCAACGTGTCCCGCAGCGGTGAGGCGCCCAGCTTCGGCGAAAGCGTCGCGCCGAACTTCCTCAATCCGACCTTTCCGACCATCCCGTTCTTCGACATCAAGGCGCAGACGGCGACGACCTATGAGATCGGCACCCGCGGCCGCCGACCGGACGTGACCTGGGATCTCGCGTTGTACCATGCCGATCTCCGCAACGAGCTGCAGTGCTTCTATTCGTCGTTCGGGACGTGCAACGTCACCAATGCCGATCGGACGATGCACCAGGGCGTCGAAGCGGGGCTTGGCGTCAGCCTGTTCAAAGGACTCGCGGTCCATGCCGGCGCGCCCGACAGGATCTGGCTCAACCTAGCCTACACTTACAGCGATTTCCGCTATGTCAACGATGCGACCTGGGGCAACAACCGGCTGCCCGGCGCGCCACCGCATTTCCTGCGCGCGGAATTGCTCTACAAGCATCCGAGCGGCTTCTCCGTCGGTCCGAACATCGAATGGATTCCGCAAGCCTATTACGTCGACAGCGCCAACACGCTGACGACCGAGCCCTATCTGATCTGGGGCCTGAAGGCCGCCTATGACGACGGCAGGAACTTTTCCGCCTATGTCGAGGGCCGCAACCTCGGCAACAAAGCCTATATCGCGGCGACCAGCATCATCGACCGCGCTACTGCGGCCTCGACCCTGTTCAACCCCGGCAATGGTCGGGCGGTCTATGCAGGCATGAGGTGGAGGCTATGAGGATGACGATCCTGAAGGCCCTCATGGCCGTGGCTTCGTTGGTGAGGGCCGATGCGGCTGTTGCCGGTGCGGATCAAGACGCGGTCCGTGACGTGCTGATGGCCACCTTCGACAAGCCGGAGGCGCGTCTTGTGGTCGATCCCGTCGTCGTGTCGGGCGGACACGCGATCGCGGATTGGACACAAGGCGCCACCGGCGGTCGCGCGCTGCTCAGGCACGGCGCGAACGGGTGGCGCCTGGTTCTGTGTGCCGGCGACGGAATCAAGGATTCCGCGGCGCTCAGGCTCGCCGGTGTGTCGTCGTCCGACGCCGCCGAACTCGTGGCGGCACTGGCCGCGAGCGAGCAGCAACTGACGCGCGACCGCCTTGCGTTGCTGTCGAGCTTCGAAGGTGTCGTCCGCATGGACGGCGAATTACGTCAATGATCGGAGGTATGTCTTGAAATCGATCACAGCTGCAGCAGTCGGTCTGCTTGCCATCATCGTCGGCCAACCCGCCTCGGCCCATGTCGTGCTCGACAAGCCCGAGGCGCGGATCGGAAAATCCTTCAAGGCCGTGCTGGCGGTGCCGCATGGCTGCGAGGGATCGGCCACCATTCGTCTGACCGTGTCGGTGCTGGAGGGCATGATCGCGGTGAAGCCGATGCCCAAGCCGGGCTGGACGGTCGAAGTGAAGAAGGGCGCCTACGCGCGGGCCTATCCGTTCATGCACGGCCAGCAGCTCGCCGAAGGTGTCAAGGAAATCACCTGGAGCGGCGGCCGCCTGGAGGATTCCTTCTACGACGAGTTTGCGTTTTCCGGCTTCATCGCCGACACGTTCAAGCCCGGCGACGTGCTGGCCTTTCCCGCCGTCCAGGATTGCGAGACCGGGGTTACGAAGTGGGTCGAGCTGGCTGCGACCGGGCAGGACCCGCACACGCTGAAATATCCGGCTCCGCTGCTGCGTCTCTCGGCTGCCGGCCCCTTGGCTGGAGTTTCAAAGGGCGCCATAGCGATCTCCTCGGCCTGGTGTCGGGCGACACCTGCCGGTGCCAAGGTCGGAGCGGGCTATCTGACCATCACCAATGCCGGTCCCGAGCCGGACCGTCTGATTGCCGTCAGTTCAGACCTCGCCGAGAGGGCCGAGATTCATGAGATGGTCACGCATGATGGCGTCATGACGATGAGATCATTGGAGCAGGGCCTTGCGATTGCTCCCGGACAGACGGTGACCCTCGCGCCCGGCGGGATTCACTTGATGTTGAATGGGCTCAAGGCACCGCTGGTGCAGGGACAGGAGACGGTCTTGGTGCTGGAGTTCGAGCGCGCGGGCAAGGTTGCGACCCTGCTCGATATCCTCGCGGTCGGGGCCCAAGGTCCCGTCGGGCAGGAGGGAGCGGCCGCTTCCTCCGATTCGGCGATGAAGCAGATGCACCAGCACTGATTGTCGGGTGCGCGTGGCGGCGAGGGGCACCTCCCGCCACGCGGATGCGACGCAGCATCAATCGTGGATGCCGCGAAGCGTTTGCGTGGCCCGGCGATCCGCTGCAATATGCTGGCAATATTGCGAGGAACGCAACGGGAAGTGGAACAAGATGACAGCTCCAATCAAATTCGGCGTCGGTCAGAGCGTTCTCCGTAAGGAGGACGACGCACTGATCCGTGGCAAAGGCCGCTACACCGATGATCTCGCGCCATCGGCTGCATTGCATGCGCTGGTGCTGCGCTCGCCGCATGCGCACGCCAAGTTCACGATTAATGTCAGCCAGGCGCGGCTGTTGCCCGGTGTAGCCCTGATTCTGACGGCCGACGATGTCGCGGATCTCGGCGGACTGCCCTGCCTGTTCAATCTGGAAACCGACCCCTTCACCGCGCCGCCTTACCCGATCCTCGCCAAGGACGAGGTGCGCCATGTCGGCGACGCCGTGGCCTTCGTGGTTGCCGATACGCTCGATCACGCCCGCGATGCGTTGGAGGCGATCGAGGTCAACTGGACCACCTTGCCGGCGGTCACCGGCGTCGCCAATGCGGTCAAGCCCGGCGCACCGCAGGTCTGGCCCGATCATCCGGGCAATGTTCTGTTCGACGTCTCGATCGGCGACAAGAGCGCAGCGGACGCGGCGTTCGCCAAGGCTCATGCTGTAGCCGAGGTCAGGATCGTCAATCCGCGCGTGGTCGCAAGCTTCATGGAGACGCGGGCTGCCGTCTGCGAATACGACGTCAAGCGCGACCATCTGACGCTCACGGCCGGCAGCCAGGGCAGCCATCGCTTGCGCGATATCCTGTGCCAGAACGTGCTGAAGATCCCGGTCGAGAAGATGCGCGTGATCTGCCCCGATGTCGGCGGCGGTTTCGGCACGAAGCTGTTTCCCTATCGGGAATATGCGCTGCTCGCGGTCGCCGCTCGCCACCTGCGCAAGTCGGTGCGCTGGGCCGCTGACCGCGCCGAACATTTCATGGGCGATGCGCAGGGGCGCGACAACGTGACCGTCGCGAAGATGGCGCTTGCCGAGGACGGCAAGTTCTTGGGAATGGATGTCGACCTGATGGGCGACATGGGCGCCTACCTCTCGACCTTTGCGCCCTATATCCCGCATGGCGGTGCCGGCATGCTGCCGGGGCTCTACGATATCCAGGCGTTCCACTGCCGCGTCCGCACCGTCTTCACCCACACCGTTCCGGTGGACGCCTATCGCGGCGCCGGCCGGCCCGAGGCTGCCTATGTGATCGAGCGTCTGGTCGATGCCTGCGCCCGCAAGCTCGATATGAGCGTGGATGCGATCCGCAAGAAGAACTTCATTCCGCCGCGCGCGCTGCCCTACAAGACCGCGACCGGCAAGGTCTACGATTCCGGCGACTTCGCCGCCCATCTCAAGCGCGCGATGGAGATCGCCGACTGGAAGGAGTTTCCCAAGCGCGCGAGGGCGGCGAAGAAGCATGAGCTGATCCGGGGCATCGGCCTTGCGAGCTATGTCGAGGTCTGTGGCACGATGGGCGAGGAGACTGCCAACGTTCGCCTCGATCCCAATGGCGACGTCACCATCCTGATCGGCACCCAGTCGAGCGGGCAGGGCCATCAGACCGCCTATGCGCAGATCGTGGCCGAGCAGTTCGGCTTGCCGCCGGAGCGCGTGCACATCCATCAGGGCGACACCGATGAGGTTGCGACGGGCCTCGGCACCGGCGGCTCGGCCTCGATTCCTTCGGGCGGCGTCAGCGTGCAGCGCGCGACCCATGAACTCGGCGACAAGCTGAAGCAGGTCGCGGCCGAAGCGCTCGAGGCCGGCGTCGGCGATCTCGAAATTTCCGAAGGGCGTGTGCGTGTTGCTGGCACCGACCGTGCCATCAGTTTCGCCGATCTCGCCAAGCGCCCGGGCGTCGATCCCGCCAAGCTCAGCGGCAGCGCAACCTTCGCGAGCGCGGACGGCACCTATCCGAACGGCACCCATGTTGCCGAGGTCGAGATCGATCCCGCAACCGGCATCACCAGGATCGTCAACTACGTGATCGTCGACGATTTCGGTGTCACGCTGAATCCGCTGCTGCTCGCCGGCCAGGTGCACGGGGGTGCGGTGCAGGGCATCGGTCAGGCGCTGATGGAGCAGGTGGTCTACAACGCCGCGGACGCGCAGCTGGTCACCGGCAGCTACATGGATTACGCGCTGCCGCGTGCGGCCGATGCGCCGCATTTTGTGTTCGAGACCCATAACGTCCCGTGCAAGACCAACCCGATGGGGGTGAAGGGCGCCGGTGAAGCCGGTGCGATCGGATCATGTCCGGCGGTGGTCAACGCGATCATCGATGCGCTGTGGCGCGAGTGCAAGGTCGACCATGTCGATATGCCGGCCACGCCCGAGCGGATCTGGATCGCCATTCGCGAGCAACATCGGCGTCATAGTCTGTAGGTAGCTTCCCCGACATCCGCCTCAATTCCGGAATAAGCCGCCGGCACTGGGGTTGAACGACAGGTTTGCCCCGCCCAGGAAGGCTGGGTGGGATTGCGACAACAATGGAGCGAATTGATGAAGCGGACTGTGGTAGCCGTTGCAGCATTGCTGCTGGGGGCAGGCGCTGTGATGGCACAGCAGGATCTGGTCAAGCATGACCAGGAGACCATGAAAGCCAATGCGAAGAATCTTGGCGGCGTGATGATCGCGATGGTCAAGGGCGAGAAGCCTTACGACCAGACCGCGGTCAATGCCGCGCTCGCGCAGCTCGACGAGACCGCCAAGAAGCTGCCGACGATGTTTCCGGACAGCCTGAAGGCGGCGAAATTCGGAGGCGATTACAGCCCCTCGCCGAAGATCTGGGAAGACAAGGCCGGCTTCCAAGCCAAGATCGACAGCTTCGCCAAGGTCGTCACCGAAGCCAAGGCCAAGGTGAAAGACCTCGACAGCCTGAAGGCGGTCGCGCCTGCGATCGGCAAGGAATGCGGCGGCTGCCACGAGACCTTCCGTCTCAAGAACAGCTGATGGGCAGTCTGCAGGACGGGCGGATGCATCTGCATCGGCCTGCCTATCTTCTCGTGTCGGGGCGATGTCCGGTCTGGCTCGCCCCGACATCGCCTCGCGGCCACGCTGCCAGGACATGCTGAATACGGACCAGCGATGCTGCGACGCGTTCTCATTTCGCTCTGTACACTCGGTATTGCCGCGCTCATGGCCTTTTGGTGGCTCACGCTGCCAAGGGCCATGTCGCTGGCACTCGCGCCACGCACGCCTGATCTCGCCAATGGCCAGGAGGTGTTCAACGCCGGCGGTTGCACGTCCTGTCACGCGGTGCCGAACCAGCCCGACCGGCTGAAGCTTGGTGGCGGACTGCCGCTCGCATCGCCCTTTGGCACTTTCTATGCGCCGAACATCTCGCCAGATCCGACCGACGGAATCGGGCGCTGGAGCGAAGCCGATTTTGTCAATGCGCTGCTCCGTGGCGTCTCGCCCGCCGGCACTCACTATTTCCCGGCATTTCCCTACACGTCCTACGCGCACGCCAAGGTGGAGGACGTCCGCGATCTCTTCGCCTATATGAAGACGCTGCCGCCGGTGTCCGGCAAATCGCGCGATCACGAGCTTCCCTTTCCGTTCAACCTCGGCCGCAATCTCGGCGTTTGGAAGCTCTTGTTCTTCGACGACAAGCCCTTCACGCCCGATCCATCACGCTCGGCGCAGTGGAATCGCGGCGCCTATCTTGTCAACACGTTCGGTCATTGCGCCGAGTGCCACAGCCCGCGCAATCTGCTGGGCGGCCTCATCGCAGCGCAGCGTTTTGCCGGCGGCCCGGATCCTGAAGGGCATGGCTTCGTACCGAACATCACTCAGAAAAGCCTGGCCGACTGGAGCGAAAGCGACTTCGGCTATTTCCTCGAAAGCGGACAATTGCCCGACGGCGACAGCGTCGGGGGCGCAATGACGCGTGTGATCCGCAACACCTCGCAGCTCAGTGCGGAAGATCGCGCCGCGATGGCGATCTATCTGAAGTCACTGCCGCCGGTGGAGGGGCCGCCGAAGCCAGCGAAGCCGGCCGGCTGAACGGCAGGCGGTCAGCGCGGGCTTCAATCAGAAGCCTTCGATCAGCTGGAAGCTGCCGTCGCCCTGAATGACGGTCAGCGATACGTGGGGCGGATTGGATCGGCGCGCGGCGCCGAATGCGACGACCGTTCCGCCGATGTCGAACTGGCCGGTCTCGTTGATGACCCGCACCAGGTCTGCTCGCGTCGGATTGGGGCCGGCCATCTCCAGGGCTTGTCCGACCAGTCGTCCGGTCAGGTAGCCTTCGAGGGCGATGAAGTCCGGCGGCTGGTTCGGGTCCAGTGCCCTTTGCGCCATCTGATAATCGGCCACGAGCTTCTTCTGCGTGTCCCATGGGAACGGCACGACCTCTGACACGATCACGCCGCGGCCGTCGGGCCCGAGCTCCTTGGCGAGAGCGTTGGCGCCGACGAAGGATATCGCGACGAAGGTCGGGGTGAAGCCGCTGCGGTGCGCCATCTTGATGAATTCCGCGCACGGGCCGTAGGTCCCGACCAGGATGACCGCCTCCGGTTCAGCGCGCCTGATGACCTTGAACGCGACGCCGACCGCGCGCGTGTTGCGCTCGAACGTGCCTTCAGCGGCGAGCTCCAGCCCGCGTCGGTCCAGATAGGTCTTGACCCCATTCAGCACATCGCGGCCGAAGGCATCATCCTGGTAGAAGATGCCGATCCGGGTCAGGTGTAGATTCTCGGTCAGGTATTTGATCCAGACCTCGGCCTCTGCCGCGTGGCTGGCGCGGATGTTGATGACGTTCTGAAACTCGGTATCGCGCAAGGACGCGGCGCCGGATACCGGGCCGATGAAAGGCACATCGTTGGAGGTGGCGATCGGCACGGTCGCCATCACGGTCGGTGTGCCGACCGCTCCGATCAATGCGAACACCTTGTCCTCATAGATCAGCTTCACGGTTTCGACCACGGAACGGTCCGGGTCGTAGCCGTCGTTGCGGCTGATCAACTTGAGCTTGCGGCCATGCACGCCACCCTTGTCGTTGATCTCGTTGAAGGCTGCGAGCAGGCCTTGCCGGGTTGCCTGTCCGATCGCGGCAGATGGCCCCTCGAGCGCGGCCACCTGGCCGAACACGATGGTGTCGTTGGTCACGCCCAGTTCGTCAGCGTCTGCGACGCCGGCGAATAGACTGCAGCCGAGCAAGGCAAGACAAAAGGGAGTTCGCAAACCCGAGAGCGCCATTTTCATTCGTCTTATGAGTTGCAGCATGGTCCGCATCGACCATAGGTCGGCCGAGTGAAGACCGCGCTAAGACGGCCGGGCAAGGATGATGACGTATTTCGCTACCTGCGAAAGCCGCGTGTTAACCAAGCCGCCGCTGCGCCGCGGAGTCGCAGGCATTCTTTCACCGTCCTTAACTCCGTGGCGTGTCCGATAGCGCATGTAAACATGGACAGCCGTGTGGACGGGGGCCGGGATTTGCAGGTGGAAGTGCGCAGCGGACGGATGCTGAAGAAGCCCGGCGATGATCGTGCGGGCGGCGCGCGCGAGACTTTGCGCGCCTCATCCAAATACCGTCTTTATCGTCCGGCCCTGATAGCCGCCTGTCTCGGCACGGTGCTGTCGCTGGTCGGCACCGTTGCGGTTGGCCGTTGGGAAAACCGTCTTGCGCGCGCCGAGTTGGAAGGCGTTGCCGAGGCGCAGGCCATTCTGATCCAGAACGGCCTCAACGAATATGTGAGCCGCTTGACCGCGCTGCGGACGCGGTTCGAGACCGCGAACGACGACATCACTCGCAGCGAGTACCAGACCTTCAGCGCCCGGCTGTTCGAAGCCCATCCGGGTATCACGCGGATCGCTTGGCTCCCCCGGATCTATCGCAAGGAGCGCGGCGAATACGAAGCCGCAGCCATCACCGATGGCGTGCCCGCTTATCGCATCAAATCCTACCCCGATGGGGCGGTTGCGCCGGAGCATGATGAGTACTTCCCGGTGTATTTCTCCACCGAGCCCAAGACCTCGATTGTCTACGGGCTCGACTACTGGACCTTTCCCGACCGTCGCTTCGTCCTGGAACAGGCGCGCGACTATGACATGATCACGGCGCTGCGCACGCGCCTGTTCGAGGAACAACCGAGCAGCCGTTCCGCCGCGGTCATGGTTGCCGTGCCGGTTTATGTCAAAGGCACGTCGCGGACCACGGTCGCCGATCGACGGCGCAATCTGACCGGCTTCATCGTCGGCCTGTTCGACCTGCCGCTCTTGCTGCAGTCGATCCGTGCGAACAACCCCAACAGCCCGGCGCTCGCCATCAACGTGCTGCCGCCCGAGAAGGGCCTGGAATCGTCGGGCGTGGATCCGCAGCGCTGGCCGGCCGACCCAAACGTATGGTCGACGACGTTGCGCATCGGCGATTCGGATTGGGCGTTTCAGGCAGCTCCCGCCGGCAACGGCGGCTTGATCGCAACCCACAACCGTGCGCTTGCGATCTATGCCGCCGGAATCGCCACCACGATCTTCCTCGCCGTCTATCTCGCACTCTCCAGCCGCAATGCCTTGCAGCTGGCGCTCGCCAACCGCCGCGTGCTGGAATTGGCGCAGACGGACGCGCTGACGGGCCTCGCCAACCGGGCGTTCTTCCTGGAACAGATGGAGCGCATCAACGCGGCGAGCGGAGGTCGGTTCACGGTGTTCCTGTGCGACCTCGATCGCTTCAAGAACGTCAACGATTCGCTCGGCCACGGGGCCGGCGACGCCCTGCTCGTGCAGGTCGCGCAACGGCTCAGATCGCAACTGCGCGCCGACGATGTGCTGGCGCGGCTTGGCGGCGACGAGTTCGCGCTGATCCAGGCCAATTGTTCCGAGCAGCGGGGCGCGGCGACCGACCTGGCGCAGCGCATCACCAAGCTGATTGCCGAGCCGTTCCAGCTGTCCGGCCAACGGGTCGAGATCGGCACCAGCATCGGCATTGCGCTGGCGCCGGAGCATGGCCGCGGCCACGAAGATCTGCTGAGGAAGGCGGACCTTGCGCTCTATCGTTCGAAGTCGGCCGGACGGAGCTGCTTCACCGTCTATGACGACGTGATGCACGCCGAATTCGAGGCGCGCAATACGCTCGAGGGCGACCTGCGCGACGCCATCGCCCAATGCCAGTTCGAGGTGTACTATCAACCCTTCTACGATGTCGAGACCCGCGAGCGATGCGGCGTCGAGGCGCTGGTCCGCTGGCGACATCCGGTCAAGGGTCTCGTGCCGCCCGATCAGTTCATCCCGCTGGCGGAGTCGACCGGATTGATCGTGCCGCTCGGCGAGTGGATCATCGGCCGTGTCTGTGACGATGCGACATCGTGGCCCGATGACGTCAAGGTCGCCGTCAATCTTTCGCCTGTGCAGTTCAAGCAGGCGGAACTGTTCGATGTCATCCAGTCGGCGCTGGCGCGGACCGGGCTTGCTGCCGAGCGGCTCGAAATCGAGATCACCGAATCCGTGCTCCTGGAGCGTGCGGCCGAGAACGAGAACTTCATCGACAAGCTCAAGGGGATCGGGATCTCTCTGGCACTCGATGATTTCGGCACTGGTTATTCGTCGCTGCGCTCGCTCACGGCCTTCCCGTTCGACAAGATCAAGATCGACAAATCATTTGTTGCCAAACTGAGCGAGGGCGATGAAAGCGTCGCCGTCATTTCCTCGGTGGTGACCTTGGCGCGTGGGCTCGGCATGCAGATCACCGCCGAGGGTGTGGAAACCGAGGAGCAGCTCGCGCGCCTGGAGCTGCTTGGCGTCAACTTTGCGCAAGGCTATCTGCTCGGGCGTCCGATGCCGATCAGTCAGCTCGAAGACCATCTGCAATTCGTGCGGTCGATCGACAGCCCGCCTGCCGAGGAGCCTCAGCCCGAGCCGGGCCAGGACGCGGACGTATTCGCCGAAGCGAGCAGCGCCGGTTCGGTGGTGACGCTCATTCCTCGCGTGGCGGCGCTATCCCGCGCATCCAGCGCGTGAGGGTGGACAGTCCTGCGTCGGCCTGCTCGGATGCGTGTTGCTGTGAGCCAAGCAGCGCGGCCTCGCGTGCGGCGCGCGGCGTGATCCCATACGCAGCCTTGAATGAGCGCGCGAAATGCGCGTCTGTCCCGAGCTGCCAGCGCCGTGCCACTTCGCTGATCCGGGTATTCCGCGAACCGACCAGATCGAAAAAGGCCCGATGCAGGCGGCGGCTGCGGATGTATTCCGCGATGCCGCCGAGCGGCGCGAACAGGCGGTAGAGCGATGCGCGCGACAGGCCAAAATGCGCTGCGACGGACTCGGTGTTGAGATCGGCGCTCGAGAGCTGCGTCTCGATGTACTGCCGGATGCGAAACAAGGAGGTTTCCTCGGGCGCGATGCGCTCGGCGTCCCGGCGCTCGATTTCGCCCCTGATGCAAGCCGACACCAGCGAAACGGTGCCTTCGACGACGGCTTGGCACTCCTCGAAGCTCATGCGCGGTGCGTAGTCGAGCAGGGCTTCGAGATGCCTTGCGAGCAGCGCTGTCAGAGGGCTATTCGCGGCCAGCACAAGGCCATGGAGCCCTTGCATCTGCAGCAGACGCGCGTCGAACATCGGGCGCGGTATCACCAGGGTAAGGTTTTCGAACGGGCTCGCCCAGGTCTCGAACGTCTGGGCGAGGTCGAGGACGCAGATGTCGCCCGCGGTGACGCGGATTGGGCGCTCGCCCGCCGTGCCGTGATAGCCGCCACGGACATAGGCCTGAATGATGACGTGGTCGACGCCGCTACGGGCAATGGTGTGGGTATCGCGGCGAAAATGCTGGCCGCTCGCCCGCGCAAGGCCGAACAGCACTGAGCCCATCGCGAAAGAGCGGACGTCGGCCCGAAACGGGCCAGGCTCGTTCGCCGCCAGTTCGTCGACCTCGAAAAAGGTGGAGACGGCTGCGCGCCAGGCCGCGATGTTCGCCTCGGTCTCCATCCCCTCGGACGAAAAGCCGAAGCTCGGCACTAGCGACGATACCGTCTTGATCTCAGTCTCCACGACGTCCTGCTGCTGCGGCGGTTCCGAAATTCGCTTCCGTTTCATGGGCCGCGTCCATCGTGCGATTTCCGAGCCGCCCCTTAAGAGAATCCCGAGCAACCACGAATTGGCGAGCGGTGCTCCGGCGCCAGCCGTCGCAAAGGTTTTCCCCAGGCAGGATGCGAGTTCTGGCGTCCGACCGCTAGCCTATTTGCGCTTCTGTCTCAATCTCTTGATCGGCTGTCCCGTCATGCGCAATCGGCTTGACCGGAGGCGCGTGCGCCCGCCTAAAGACGCTCATACCCAAGTTGCCGGAAACGGCCGGGTCCTTCGGCAGCCGTCAGGCGCGCGCGAAGCGACCCGGCCGGGACACGCGGGCGTGTCGGTTCGGTTTTTTTAGCACCAAAATCCAGTCCATACCTTTTCAATAGGATGCGCCCGCCGGAAACGGCGGGCGCTTTTGCAAGAGCCTCTGGTACATTTGGGCGATAAGAGCAGGTCGCACGGGATTGGCGTCAACCTGCCAGGATGCGCGCCCAGCGCAGGATGCGCAAATGTCCGACGCCGCACTTGGCTGCGAGAGAGGCCGCTGCGAACATCGCGCCGCTTAGACGGTGCCGAAGGCCTTGAAGGTGATGATCGTGTGGGTGTCCTGAATGCCTGGGATCACCTGGACCTTCTCGTTGATGAAGTGGCCGATGTCGGTGTCCCTGTCGACGTAGAACTTCACCAGCAGGTCGTAGTCGCCCGCGGTCGAATAGATCTCGGAGGCGATCTCGGCTTCGGCGAGCGCGTTCGCAACCGCGTAGGACTGGCCGAGCTTGCACTTGATCTGGACGAAGAAAGGAACCATCGCAGGCTGTCTCCGAAAGGCTTGTCGGACCTAAATATAGGGTTTTGCAGGGGAGTCGAGACGCAATCCGGACCACGGCGGCGCTTGCCGAGGGCGGGGAGCCCGCGCTAGGACGGATTATGACCACGCCCGTTGTGCTCACCATTGCCGGCTCGGATTCCTCAGGCGGGGCCGGCATCCAGGCCGACCTGAAGACCTTTGCCGCGCTCGGCGTCTACGGCGCCTCGGTGCTGACCGCGCTGACGGCCCAGAATACGCGCGGCGTGAGCAGCGTCCATCTGGTGCCGCCGGAGTTCGTGACCGCTCAGATCGATGCGGTGTTCGACGATCTCGACGTTGCCGCGGTCAAGATCGGGATGGTGGCCCAGGCGTCGGTCGTCGAGGCCATCGCCGCAAGTCTGGGCCGCTGGAAGCCTGCCCATGTCGTGCTCGACCCGGTGATGGTCGCAACCTCGGGCGATCGGCTGCTGCCTGAAGACGCCGTCGCGGCGCTGCGGCGGCTCCTGATCCCGCTGGTCACCTTGATCACGCCGAACCTGCCGGAGGCGGCCGCGCTGCTGGACGAGGCCGTGGCGACCGATGCGGCCGCGATCGAAGCCCAGGGCCGGCGGTTGCTCGCGCTCGGCTGTCCGGCCGTGCTGATCAAGGGCGGCCACGGCCAGGGACCCGAGAGCACGGACTATCTCGTCACAGGGCAGGCGAGCCTCAGGCTGACCGCGCCGCGCGCGGCGACCCGCAATACCCATGGCACCGGCTGCTCGCTGTCCTCGGCGGTCGCGGCGGGGCTTGCGAAGGGAGAAGATCTCCAAACAGCGGTGCGCAACGCCAAGGCCTTCATCAGCAACGCCATCGCGGCTGCCGACCGCTTCACCGTCGGTCACGGCCACGGTCCTGTGCATCATCTGTATCGGTTCTATTGACGGCATCGCCGGCGTTTGACGATGGTGCCGACACATCCATGACATGCAGTGCGGGCAGATGGTGATGACCGCTATCCCTCCAGCAGAAGGACGTAACCTAATGCGGCGCTCCCTGATCCCCCTGATGATGGCGATGGTCGTGACGATTTCCGCCCCGGCGCTGGCGCAGCGGGCCTATTCGCCGCAGGAGGAGCGCAACAAGGCGGTCGTGCTCGATTTCTATGAGCAGGGCCTGAACCGCAAGGACTTTGCGGCAGCCTCGAAATATCTCGGCAGCTACGTTCAGCATAATCCGAACGCCGAGGACGGCCCCGAGGGATTCCGCAAGTTCATCGAATTCCTCAAGGCCAAGTATCCGCAATCGCATAGCGAGATCACGAAGGTGCTGGTCGACGGCGATTTCGTCATTCTCCGCGTTCACGCCATTCGCGAGCCCGGCACCCGCGGCAATGCGATCGTCGACATCTTCCGTCTGAAGGATGGCAAGATCGAAGAGCACTGGGATTCGGTGCAGCCGATCCCGGAACAGTCGGCCAATCAGAACGGCATGTTCTGACGCTTCGGCCGCGGAATATCTCCGGGGGCACCGGCTTCGGCGCCTGCCCCGAGATGACGTTAACGATTTGCCCTGGGTAGCATCCCGGTGCTGAATACCGGGGCCGCCATTCCGCCTGCGGCACCAACTCCCACGATAACAGAAATTTTAGGTCTCAGGTCCAGCCGCTGCCATTGCGTCGCAAGCACGGCCCGCTTACGTATGGAACGAAACGGTTCCGTTCTATTTATATGGACCCCTGATTATGGCAAATCAAGCATTCACCACCACAAAGGCGCCCGGCACTGAGGCGCCCGCATCGCGGGGCGGCGCGGATCAGTCCGTTCCCGCCCGGGAGCGGGCGCTGAAGCAGTGGCGCGGAGATCAGCCTTCCGATGAGGCGAGGGGAGATCTGGCGCGGGCTCCGCACCCCTTGGAACCGGAAGCGCCGCCCGCCGATCCGCAGGATCCAGCGAAGGAGAAGCCCCGCGGCGGGCTGTTGCGGCGCCACCCGCTCGGCGCAACCGTCGGTCTCGCCTTGCTGCTGGCGGCGGGCGCCGCCGGTTACGTCTATTACGACGCCGCCGCGCATTTCGAGACCACCGATGACGCGTTTATCGCGGCCCGGCAATTCTCCATCGCGCCGAAGGTCTCAGGCTATATCACCGCGGTTCCTGTCACCGACAACCAGCATGTCAAGGCCGGCGACGTGATCGCGCGCATCGACGATCGCGATTATAGAATCGCGCTGGCGCAGGCCGAGGCGCAGGTGAAGGCCGCGCAGGCTGCGATCCGCAACATCGATGCCCAGGTCGAGGTGCAGCAGGCGCAGATCACGGCGGGGCAGGCGCAGGTCGAGCAGGCGCAGGCGGGACTCACCTTCGCCGAGCAGCAGGCCCAACGCTACCAGGATCTCGCCCGGATGGGCTCGGGCACGGTGCAGAACGAGCAGCAATATAGCTCGCAACTGCGCCAGCAGAAGGCGGCGCTCACCAGTGCGCAGGCCAATCTTCAGGTCGCCCAGCGGCAACTCGAATCGCTCAAGGCCCAACGTGAAAGCGCGGATGCCAATCTCGCGCAGGCCGAGGCGCAGCGCGACCAGGCCACGCTCAACCTGTCCTACACGACCGTGACCGCAGCGCAGCCCGGCCGTGTCGTGAACCTCGGGGCGGCCGAGGGCCAGTTCGCCGCGCAAGGCACGGCGCTGACCATGTTCGTGCCGGACGACGTGTGGGTCGCCGCCAACTTCAAGGAGACCCAGCTCGACCACATGCGATCCGGCCAGCCGGTGACGCTGCAGATCGACGCCTATCCCGAGCGTGAGATCCGCGGCCATGTGGCCAGCGTGCAGCCCGGCTCAGGCACGGCCTTTTCGCTGCTGCCGGCGCAGAATGCCACCGGCAATTATGTGAAGATCGTACAGCGCGTGCCGGTCAAGATCGTGATGGACGATCCGCCGGCCGATGTCGCGCTCGGTCCGGGCATGTCGGTGGTGCCGACTGTGCGGATCGATCCGCATCCCTCGCTGTATGAGCGCCTGAGGGCTGTGCTATGAGCGATGCCTCCACCCTCATAGCTGCGCCGCAGCCAGCCACGAATCCGTGGCTGATTGCCATCCTGGTCGCGCTTGCGACCTTCATGGAGGTGCTCGACACCACCATCGCCAACGTCGCCCTGCCGTACATTGCCGGCGGCATGGGCGTGAGCCAGGACGAGTCCTCCTGGGTGGTGACGACCTATCTGGTCTCGAACGCCATCATCCTCACCGCCTCGAGCTTTCTCGCCAAGCGCTTCGGCCGCAAGACCTTCTTCCTGATTTGCCTGGGGCTGTTCACCTTGAGCTCGGTGCTGTGCGGCTTCGCATGGAATCTGCAATCGCTGCTGCTGTTCCGTATCCTGCAAGGGATCGGTGGCGGCGGCATGGTGCCGGTGTCCCAGTCGATTCTGGCCGACTCGTTTCCGCCGGCCAAGCGCGGCCAGGCCTTCGCGCTGTTCGGAGTAGCGGTCGTCGTTGCCCCAGTGGTCGGGCCGACGCTCGGCGGCTACCTGTCCGACAACCTCTCCTGGCACTGGTGCTTCCTGATCAATGGTCCGGTCGGGCTGATGGCGATGCTGTTGATCGGGCTGATCCTGCACGAGCCGGCCTCGGCCGTGGCGGAGCGGCGGAAGCTGCTTGCGCAGGGGCACAGCTTCGATGTCGTGGGCTTCGTGCTGGTCGCGACGTTCCTCGGCTCGCTCGAACTGATGCTGGATCGCGGCCTGGAGGACGACTGGTTCGATTCCCGCTTCATCGTGGCGACGGCGACGATCTGCGCCGCGGCGTTCGTGCTGATGATCCCCTGGGAGATGAGCCGGAGCAATCCGACGATCGATGTGCGGATGGTGGGCACGCGCCAATTCGGCGCCAGCTTCCTGGTGATGCTGGCGACCGGCGCGATCCTGCTCGGCACCACGCAGATGCTGCCGCAGATGGTGCAGCAGGATTTCGGCTACACCGCGACCTGGGCCGGCCTCGTGCTGTCGCCGGGCGGCCTCGTCACCATGGTGATGATGTTCGTGGTCGGCCGGCTGTCCGGCCGGGTGCAGCCGAAATACATGATCATGGCGGGAGCCACGATCGTGGCGTTCGCGATGTATGATCTGACGCGGGTCTATGCCGATGTCGGGTTCTGGTTCTTCGCAAGCTCACGCATGCTGCTCGGTGTCGGCCTGCCCTTGCTCTTTCTGTCGATCACGGCCGCCTCCTATAACGGCATTCCTCCCGACAAGACCGACCAGGCCTCGGCCCTGATCAACGCGGCCCGCAACACCGGCGGCTCGATCGGCGTCTCGCTTGCGGCCAACGTGCTGGCGCATCGCGAGCAGTTCCACCAGAGCCGGCTGGTCGAGACCGCCATTCCTTCGAACCCAGTCTATCAGGACACGTTGCATCAGGTGACCAACTATTTCAGCGCCCATGGCAGCTCGCTGTTGCAGGCGCAGCAGCAGGCGATCGCCTGGATCGGGCAGACGGTGCAGGCGCAGGCTTCGCTGCTCGCCTATATCGACGTCTACTGGACCTTGATGCTGATCTCGCTGGCAGCGATTCCGCTGGCGCTCGTCCTTCGCAACGTCAAGCTCGGCGGTGCCGCGCCGATGGCGCATTGAGCAGAATGAAGACGGCGCGAGCGCTTGCCTGCGCCGTCGATGTCTGGCCGAACGCAGCCGCTAGGCTAAATCGCCTCGTCCGCGATGCCGTTGCACAACAACCCGATGCGGTCGATCTCGACCTCGACAATGTCGCCGGGCTTCATCCAGAGCGGGGGCGTGCGGCGCGACCCGACGCCGCCCGGTGTACCCGTCGCGATCACATCGCCAGGCTCCAACCGCGTGAACGACGAGCAGTATTCGATCTGACGCGGAATGTCGAAGATCATCTGGCTGATCGTCGCCTCCTGCACGATCTGGCCGTTGAGCCGGGTCTGCAGCTTGAGCGGACCGAGATCATCGATTTCGTCTGATGTCACGAGCCACGGACCGAAAGCGCCCGTCGCGGGAAAATTCTTGCCCGGCGTGAATTGATGGGTATGGCGCTGGAAGTCGCGCACGCTGCCTTCATTGTAGCAGGCGTAGCCTGCGATGTGCTGCCACGCATCTTCGCGTGTGATGTAACGTCCGGGCTTTCCGATGATGACGGCGAGCTCACCCTCGAAGTCGAGGTCGGTCGAGACCCGCGGGCGGACGATGTTCGTGAGGTGTCCCGTCTGGCTGTTGGCAAACCGTCCGAACACGGTCGGGTTCTCGACTTCCGTGCGGCCGGTCTCCTTGCGGTGCGTCTCGTAGTTGAGCCCGATGCAGAGGATCTTGTCCGGATTGGGAATGACCGGCAGAAAGCCGATCGCGGCAAGCGGATGCCGCGGCGCGCCGGGCGCAGCAGCGGCCGCCTGCTTCAGCGCGTCGGCGGCGATCGCCGATTTCAGGTCGGGGAAGCGGTCGTGCAGGACGGCCCCGAGATCGGCGACACCGTCGCCCTCGACCAGTCCCCAGGACGGCGTGTTGTCGATCGTGAAGCTTGCAAATTTCATCTGATGTCCTCGAGCAGGAAGAGCCGGCTGGTCAGGTCGAGACCGCCGGCACGGCGGAAGGAGAGGCTTGTTCTGGCGCTGATTTCGCGAAGCGCGCGATCGTGCGTTCAGGGAAGATCATGGCAAAGGCCGAGACGGCGCCGGCGATCAGCACGCCGGCCGTGAAGGTCATCGCGTGCGCATAGCCCAGCGGGACGTTGCTGCCAGCCTCGCCCACGATCCATCCGGTGAGCGCGTTCGACACCAGTGCGGACGCCGCGTTTGCGGAATAGATCACGACGATCAGGCGGCCGCGCTGGGCCGCAGGCGCAACCGCGCCGAGAGCGACCGGCCCGAAGATCGTGGTGAGGCTCGGTGCGGCGAACGCGATCGCGACGCAGGCGAGCTGAAGAGGGCCTGAGGTCACGATGCTCAGCAGCAGCGCGCTGCCGGCCGCGAGCAGGGCAAGCCCCGAAGCGTGGCCGAGACAGGCGCGCAGGCTGAAGCCGCGGCGCTGCAGAGATTGCGTCAGCCACGAGCCGCCGAGCAGCAGCGGCGACTGGAACAGATAGATGCCCGAGATGATCCAGCCGACGTCGACCTGCCTGTAGCCGAGCCCGAGCTGGAGAAAGGGCGGCAGCCATGTCGCGGACATCCCGACGATCCAGTAGGACGCGGTCGACATGATGATGACGCCGACCACGGTCGGATCGCCCCACAACACGCGCACAGGCAAGAGCCTGCTTGCCGACGTTGCATCATCGGGCTGATGAGTTGCGGCGTACGGCCCCTCGGCGCCGATCACGGCCCAGGCCAGCATCCAGGCCAGGCCGAGCAGGCCGCAGGCGAGGAAGCCGGTGCGCCAGCCATAATTGACGATGACGGCTGTCAGGATCGGGCCACCGGCGAGAAGCCCGACACTGATGCCCTGCAGCACGACCGCGCTCGGCACGCTGCGCTTGTCGGCCGGAAACCAGTTGTAGCAGGCATGCAGCGCGGTCGGCAGCCCCGGTCCCTCGCCGGCGCCGAGGATGATGCGACAGAGGACGAGCACCGCGACCGAGCTGGAGAAGAAGATCGGGATCTGCGTCGCCGACCAGATGCCTGCCAAGATGAGCAGCAGCCATTTTACCGGAAAGCGGCCGACCACGAACATGCCGACCGCCATGCCCGACAGCGAGAACAACAGGAAGAAGCTGCTGCCGATCAGTCCGAAATCCTTCGGGCTCAAGGCCAGCTCTTTCATCATCGGTACGGCCGACAGGCCGAACACCAGCTTGTCGAAGAAGTTGAGCGTCTGGAACAGGAACAGCATAATCAGAACCGCGATGGCGCGGGCTCCTGCATTCCTGCTCGTCTCGGCCGACGAAGTTGGCATGGCGTTTTCCCCGTGAATGTTGTTGTTGTGGTTATTGCAGTCGTTCGTTCAGCTCTGACAGTAGCGCCGCGAGTTCGGTCTCGTCGCGGGCGACGCCGTAAACGTAGTGATCGGGCCGGACGAGAGCTGCGCTGCAGCCGTGTCGCTCGAACCAGCGCGCAACGACCCCGCTTTCCTCGTGCCAGCCATCGCCGCCGATTCGGATCACGCTGATCCCGGCCTCGCGCGCGCGGGCCTCGGTCGGCTCCGCAATGGGCGGGCCGCTTCCGTCGAGCACCAGCCGCCATCCCGTGCCGGCGGCTCTATCGAGCAGCACGCGCTCGCCGGCGCGCAGGATCCATGGTTGAGGAAACAACGTGCCCTTTGCGTCGCTGGGTTGGGCGGCGAGCAGGCCCTGCGTGAGCGGCGGCACGATCTCCTGGCGCGTGATGGTTCGCGGTGCGCCGCCGCCTTCGGCGAGAATCCGGGCATCTCGTACTGACGCTGCGTCCGGGTTCTGCTCGCAGATGACGCGGCCGATCGCCTTGATGCGCGTCGTGAGTTCACGGACATGAGTGCTGCGCTCGATGTCGTAGCTGTCGAGCAACCGCTCGCCGGATTGTCCACGCAGTACGCGCACGAGTTTCCAGGTCAGATTGCAGGCGTCGCGCAGCCCCTGACACATGCCTTGGCCGATGAAGGGCGGCTGCTGATGCGCGGCATCACCGGCCAGGAAAACGCGCCCCTCCCGCCAGCGGCTCGCGACCAGCGCGTGGAAGCGGTAGCTCGCCGCCCGCCACAGCGTGGCTTCGTCCGGCGCGAGCCAGGGGGCAAGCAGCCGCCAGACCTGCTGGGGCTCTTCCATGGCGCGCGGATCTTCGGATGGCCGCAGCATGATCTCGAAACGGCGGTGGTTGCCCGGGCCGATGATGTAGGTCGTCGGACGTGCGGGATCGCAGAACTGTGCCGCGGTAGCCGGCAGTTTCGTCGCGGCGGCCTCGTTGACGAGGAGGTCGACGACGAGCCACGGCTCGTCGAATTCCAGATCCTCGAATGCGATGCCGAGCCGCTGACGTACCGTGCTCGAGGCGCCGTCACAGGCGATCACATGATCGGCCGTGACCTCGCGTGTGGTGCCATCCTCGCGCGCGAGGACGAGGGTTACCGTCGAGGCGTCCTGCCATATGTCGACCAGCGTGGTGCCGAGCTCGACCGTGACTGATGGGTAGGTGTGGACATGGGTCCGCAGCACCTCTTCCACCGGGGGCTGCGTGAACACCATGCTCGGCGTGTAGCCGAGCGGGTAGGGCTCGGGCACCATGTCGATGCGGCGGATCAATTGGCCTTGCGCGCCGAAATGTTCGGAGGCGGGAAATGGGGCGACGTAGCGACTGACCTGGTCGGCGATCCCGAGATTGTCGAACAGCCGCATGATCTCGTGGTCGAGCGCGATCGCGCGCGGCTTGTCGTAGATCTCGCGCGCACGGTCGATCGCAAGCGTCGCGATCCCATGTGCTCCGAGCAGGCTCGCTGCGACTGCGCCGGTCGGCCCAAAGCCGATGACCACGACCTCGAATTCGTTTGCGCCAGATCTGCCGGACATGGATGTCGAAACCCGCTTGTGGAACAAAGAAACTGCAGTCGGTCAGGCGGCGTAGCGGACCGCGAGCTGCGCGGCTTTCACGTGATCGGCCTTCGGTGGCGCGATGCCCCACTGATCGGTGCGGCCGGGCGGCCAGACCCAATGATCAGGACCGTGCACGACATAGCTGTCGTCGACCTGCAGCACCTCGGCCGTGTATTCGATGACGGTGCCCACTGGATCGATGAAGTAGGCGAAGACGTTGTCGCCAGGGCCGTGGCGCCCAACGCCCCAGGCGATCGGATAGCCGGCGTCGATCATCCGTCCGGCGCCGCGCATCACGCCTTCCCAGGTCGGCATCAGAAAGGCGACGTGGTTCAGGCCATTGACCTTGGCATCGGCGATCACGACCGCGTGGTGGTCGCTGTTGCAACGGACGAAGGCCATCGCTGCGGAGCGGTCCGTCAGGCGGAAGCCGAGCGCCTTCTCATAGAAGGCGGCGGAGCGGTCGACGTCGGTGCTGTTGAGGTTGACATGGGCGAGGCGCTCAGGAAGGGCCGGTCGTGGCGGCTTCGGCACGTGACGCGCGTCGCCATGAACGAAGCGCAGCACTCCGCCTTCGGGGCCGTGTAGGCTCATCATCACGCCGCCGTCGGGCGCCATGTTTGGCCCAGGTGCGGAGAGCAGCACGGCGCCCTCGCGGATGGCATTTCGGGAGATCGCGTCGAAATCGTCGCTGCTCGCGAGGCGGAAGGTCACCGCCTTCAGCTCGGTGCGTTCGCTACGGTGCAGCGCGACGACGTGATGATCGCTGCCGGTCGCGCGCAGATAGACGACGCCATCGGCCATGCTGACGCGCTCCAGGCCCCAGGTCTCGCAATAAAACGCCTCTGAACGGGCGAGATCCGGCGTGCCGAGATCGACACTGCGCAGAGCTGTAACCGGGAACCGGGTCATGAACGCATCCTCCAGCCGCTCTCGATCCCGGTGGCAGGGAAGGAGACAGCGCATCGTTTTTGATGCCGGCGTCCAGACCGGCTGTCGGTCTCTTATTACAAAAATACAGAATATCAAACATAATTTATAAATTATTGGATTTCATTGCTGTGGTCTATATTTACTTCCCAGAGATTCTGAGGGGATTGGAAGTGGATGCATCGACGGAGGCCGAGGGACAGGGTCCTTCGACTCAGGCCAGCCATGTCTATGACCGGCTGCGCGAGGACCTGCTGTCCGGCCGGCTTGCGCCGTCGCGCAAGCTGCAGATGCGCTTCCTGACCGAGGCCTATCAGACCGGGCAGACGCCGCTCCGAGAGGCGCTCAACCGCCTGACGGCCGATGGACTGGTCGAGGTGCGCGAGCAGCGCGGCTTCTACGTGAAGGATATCAGTCGGGCCGAACTCGCCGAACTGACCAAGACGCGGTGTTGGGTGGAGGCGCTGGCGTTGCGCGAGTCAATGGCGGCGGCAACGCCGCAATGGGAGGAACAGCTGGTGCTGGCGCAGCACCGGCTGAGCCGCGCGCCGCGTTCGCTGAATGCCACCACCTTCGAGGACAATCCGGAGTGGGAGCGGCTGCACCGGATCTATCATCGGGTCCTGATTTCGAACTGCGGCTCGCAATCCTTGATCGGGTTCTGCGGACAGCTCGCCGACCAGCTTTATCGCTACCGCCGACTCTCGATCCGCAAGGCGTTTCCGTCGCGCGCGGTTGGCGATGAGCACGCCATGATCGTGACGGCTGTCCTGAACGGTGATGTCGAGCTCGCGGTGAAGCTGCTGACCGCGCATTATCAGCGGACCGCGGACGTGATCCTGCAGGACGAGACGATCTTTCCGGAGTTGCGGCACGCGAACGCCGTGCACGAGTAGCGCGCGCCGGCTCAGGTGGTCGCGTCGATAAAGAAATCGACTCGCTTCTCGACGTGTTCGGGAAGCTCCTTCTTCAGCGTGCGGAGATCCTCGCCGAGCAGGCAGCGCACCAGCATCGGGAACAGGATCATGTCGAGGAATATCTGCGCGGTGTCCTCGATCCTGTCGGGGCTGAAGGCGCCCTCGCCGGCGAGGCCTTCCAGGCTTGCGAGTTCGACCATGATCTTTGTCAGGTTGAACGCCGCGCGCTTGCGCGCCTTGTCGCTGATCTCGCGCGTCAGCTCCGGAAAGCGCGGGCTTTCGGCGATGGTGGTCCGCATCAGGCCGACGGTCTCCTGGGCAAAAGCGCGCTCGATCAGGGCTGTTCCGACGCTGATCAACTTGGCGCGAAAGCTGCGGCCCTCGGGGACGAGGTTCTCGTACTGCGTATTCCGTGCGGCTTGCCGGCCAATCACCGCGGCAAACAAGGCAGCCTTGTTTGGAAAGCGCGCATAGATCGTCGGCTTGCCGGCCCGTGCCTGTTGCGCGATTTCGTCGACGCTGGCGCCTTCAAAGCCCTGCGCGAGAAAGATCTTCTTCGCTGCGTCCAGGATCCGCTCTTCGACCTCGCCGGCCCGCTCCAGGGGAGGTCTGCCGACCTTGCCGCGCGCTGTCTTGGAAGCAACCATTCGACCAGCCATGTTTTTGAAATGAGAACGCGACTAACCATATTCGTACCTGTTTGGCACAGCGGCCGCGAGTCTTCAATCAATACAACCGACAGAACTGTTTGTTGGTCGCAGTGCGATCTCCGGGAATACCTGCCTTTATTCGGTGTCCGTCGATTTGTGAAAAACGATCAAAGAAACTTGTCCTGGAGGCCTGAATATCTGGCCCTGATCGGTGTTGCGGCTGCGATGCCGTTGTCGCTAGCGAAATGTGACGACCTCAAGCCGCTTCGCTGGCAGGCGCTTTCTTGACGCGCTCGGCCGCGGACGAGGCCGAGATCAGCAGCAGCGCGATCAGCGCCGACAGGCTGAGCCCGGCGGACACGATGACGACGCCGCGCCCGAGCGAATCGATCAGAAGCCCGAAGGCGAGCGGCGCCATGGCCTGGCAGATCCGCGAGGGAGCGCCGAGCAGCCCGAGGCGATAGGCGTAGTTGTCCGGCCCGAAGATCGCGAGCGGCAAGGTGCCGCGCGCGATCGTCAGGATGCCGTTGCCGGCGCCGTGCAGCAGCGCGAACGCTGCGGCCGCGCCGCCGCCGAACAGGCCGATGGCGCAGGCGCCGAGCGGATGCGTGATGCAGGCGAGCCGCGCCGAGGTGAGGGGATGAAAGCGGCTCAGGAAGCCGGCCTCGAACACCCGCGCGGCCACCTGCGCCGGACCGATCATCATGCCGGCAAATACGGCCTGCGCCGGCGTCGCGCCGAACGCCTCCACGATACGGGGCAGGTGCGCGGCCATCGCCGCCGTCACCGTCCAGGCGGCCGCCAGCGCGAAGGCGAGCAGCATCATGGTACGATCCATTGGGATCGATGGTTTCGCCGCGGTGGTGTCGCCGACGTTGCCCTGCGCCGCGCGCGGCAGCGAGAGGTTCAGCGGCAGACCGATCACGAGATGCGCGAGTGCCCAGGCCAAGCAGGTGTCGCGCCAGCCGATCGTCTCCAATCCCCACGAACTCAGCGGCCAGCCGACGGTGCTGGCAAAACCCGCGAGCAGGGTGATGCCGGTGATCGCGCCGCGGGCGTCGCGGCCGTAGATGCGGCCGAGCGCGCCGAAAGCTGCATCGTAGAGCCCCAATCCCATGCCGACGCCGAGCAGCAGCCAGGCCAGCGCCATCATCCAAAGCGAATGCGATGCGCCAAGCGTAGCAAGGCCGCCGGCCAGCACCAGATTGGAGGCGCAGAGCACCTGGCGACCACCGACGCGGTCGATCTGCCGGCCGATCCGAGGACCGAGCAGGCCGGAGATCACGAGCGATGCGGAGAATGCCGCGAAGAACCAGTTGCGGGACAGGCCAAGATCATGCGCGATCGGGTCGGCGAGGATGGCGGGAAGATAATAGCTCGATCCCCAAGCCAGCGTCTGGGCTGTCCCCAGGGCGACGACGACGCCCAGTCTCCTGGCCTGCATTCCCCGTTATCTCCTTCACGCACATCCGCAGCCTGGCTTGCCGGCCGCCTTCGCGTTCGCGTCATCGGCACAGCAACTGTCTACGCGCGCAGGCGCCGGACCGCCACAGCAGCCGGGCAGGGCAGCAATGCTCTCCACACCGCCACGCGTACATACGCCGGTCTCGGGCAGCTCCAGCTCGACCCGTGCCGCAGCCTCTTTGTCGCCGGCGATATCGGCCGCAATCGAGCGTACCTGCTCATAGCCGGTCATCATCAGGAAGGTCGGCGCGCGACCATAGCTCTTCATGCCCGCGAGATAGAAGCCGGGCTCGTGGGCTTGCGCGAGTTCGCGCGCACCGTGCGGGCGCACCGTGCCGCAGGAGTGCTCGTTGGGATCGATCAGCGGCGCCAGCGCGACCGGCGCTTCGATGGCCGGATCGAGCTGCAGCCGGACCTCGCGCAGGAAAGACAGGTCCGGCCGGAAGCCGGTTGCGACGATCAGCTCATCTGCGATGACGTGGCGATCCGGCGAAGAGCCGGTGCTGATCCGAAGACGGCCATCGGCCTCCGTGATCTGCGCTACGCCGAATTCCGCCTCCACCCGGATCTGTCCGGAACGCACCAGCGCAGCAAAGGCGAGGCCGAGCTCGCCGCGCGCGGCAAGCTGGTCGCTGCTGCCGCCGCCGAAGGCTCTTGCCGGGTCGTTGCCGCGCAACAGCCAGATCGCCTGGGTCGCCGGCACGTCCTTGGCAAGTGCGACGAGGTCGATCAGCGTGCCGACCGCGGAGTGACCGGCGCCGAGCACGGCGACGGTCTTGCCGGCATAGCGGCTGCGCCGGCTGCCGCGCACGTCCGGCATGGCGTAGGCAATGCGGTCGGCAAATGCCTGTTCACCGAGCGCCGGCAGGCCGTTGCTGCCGGCCGGGTTGGGCGAGAACCATGTGCCGGAGATGTCGATCACGGCATCGGCATGCAATGTCTCCTCGCCTTTGCCGTTGCGATATCTGATCTCGAACGGCGCGCGCTCGCGTCCTCGCGACTTGGCCTTGTCGACGCCACGCCTGCTGATCGCGGTGACGCGATTGTCGGCGCGGATGACGCCGGATAGCTTCGTCTTGGTCGCGAGCGGGTCGAGATAATGTTCGATCAGCTCGCCGCCGGTCGGATAGACGTCCGGATCCGGTGAATTCCAGCCAGTGTCGGCCAGCAACCGCGCGGCCGCGCGGTCGATGTTATAGCGCCAGGGCGAGAACAGCTGCACGTGCTGCCATTGCCGGACCGCGTGTGCTGCTTCAGGTCCTGCCTCCAGCACGATCGGCGTCATCCCGCGCTCCAGAACGTGCGCCGCCGCGGCGAGTCCGACGGGGCCGGCGCCGATGATTGCGACAGTCTTGTTGGTTGACATTGTTTTCTCCTATTATTCTAGAATAATCGAATTAATGGCCAAATAGGTTACGCCGCGGTCTTGGCGTTTCCACATCCGGTCTCGTCGGCGCAACATTCCGCGACCAGGAAATCCACCAGCCCCCGCATCGTGTCGTATTCCGCATGACAGACCAGACTTGTGCCTTCGCGCTGCTGCGAGATCAGTCCGACGGCGACCAGCGTCTTGACGTGATGCGAGAGGGTCGAGGCGGGGATCTTGAGCCGTTCCTGCAGGCGGCCGACCGGCATGCCGGCTTGCCCGGCGCGCACCAGCGACCGGTAGATCTTCAGCCGGGTGGTGTTGCCGAGGGCTTCCAGTCGGGCGGCGGCGTCATCGATTTTCATGGCGGGAGTACGATGCGCTCGCGGAGCAGCGATGTCAACACTAATTCGAAAACATTCGAAATATAAGGACGCGCTGGCGCCCGCCGAATGCGTTCGGGTCCTCGTCCCTTTTGAAGCTGCGTACTGCGCCTTTTGTTCTGCCATGCAGATGCTGTTCGGCAGGGCCGATCGGATCGATCGGCCGCGACGATGGAATAGGTTCGGATGCCCGGCGTCTTCCCTCTTGAAGCCCAAAAAGGACATTCAGGAGGAATGACCATGTCCGTTCAATATCGCACACCGATGCTCAAGAGCCGCCGGCAGTTCATGAGCGGCATCGGCGCGGCCGGGCTTGCCCTGCTTGCGGCACCGGCCCTGGCCGAGGAGAGCGTCGATCTCGGCCTGCCCGGCGGCGGCGGCGAGCGCAGCCTGACCGCCGCATTTCCGCAAAAGGGCAGGATGATCCTGCAGCGCACGCGGCCGCCGCTGCTCGAAACGCCGTTCGAGGTGTTCGATCAGGGCGTGCTGACGCCCAACGACAGGTTCTTCGTGCGCTGGCACTGGGCCAATATCCCGACCGAGATCGACGCGGCGGCGTTCCGCCTCAAGGTTCGTGGCGAGGTCACTACTGGCCTCGACCTGTCGCTGAACGATCTATTGGCGATGCCGCCCTACGAGATCATCGCGGTGAACCAATGCTCGGGCAATTCGCGCGGCCTGTTTCAGCCGCGGGTGGCAGGCGCGCAGTGGGGAAACGGCGCGATGGGCAATGCCCGCTGGACCGGCGTCCGGTTGAAGGACGTACTTGATCGTACCGGCGTCAAGGCCGGCGCGGTGTCGGTCCGCTTCAATGGCCTCGATCAGCAGGTCGTGCCGGAAGCGCCGGATTTCATGAAATCGCTCAGCATCGATCACGCCCGGGACGGCGAGGTGATGATCGCCTATGCGATGAACGGCGAGCAGCTCCCGCTCCTCAACGGCTTCCCGCTGCGGCTCATCGTGCCCGGCTGGTACTCGACCTATTGGGTCAAGATGCTGAACGACATCGAGGTGCTGGCGCAGCCCGATGACGGCTTCTGGATGACCAAGGCCTATCTCATTCCCGACACGCCGTTTGCGGCCGTGAAGCCCGGCGAGAGCGGCTACAAGTCCATTCCGATCAACCGCATGCTGCCGCGCTCGTTCGTCACCAATCGTCGCGATGGCGAGCAGGTGGCCGCGGGTGCGCCGTTCGAATTGCGAGGGATCGCGTTCGGTGGTGATGCCGGCGTGCGCAGCGTCGAGGTCTCCGCCGATGATGGCGTGACCTGGCAGCCTGCAGTGCTCGGCAAGGACGAAGGCAGATACAGCTTCCGCCGCTGGACAACATCATTCACTCCCGGGCGGGGGCAGCATCGGATCATGGCGCGCTGCACCAGTGAGAAAGGCGAGGTGCAGCCGACGGAGAGCTATTGGAACGGCTCCGGCTTCATGCGCAACGTCATAGAAACCATCCGTATCAACGCGGTCTGAGGAACAAGCCATGTCGAAATCCTTCATCGTCGCCATGGTCGCGCCGGTCGCCATCCTGGCCCTTACGTCGTCCATCGATGCGGCCTCGCCGGGGATGGCGTTCAAGTCGGTGACCGTCGATCTGCCGTTCGGGGATCGTACGTTCCCCGGCGGTGCGAGCGCGGACGCGATCAACAACAATTGCCTGGCCTGCCATTCGGTCGGGATGGTGCTGCGGCAGCCGCCGATGTCGCGCAAGGCCTGGACCGCCATCGTCGACAAGATGCGGAACGCTTACAAGGCACCGGTGGCAGACGCAGATGTCGCCTCGATCGTCGACTATCTCGTGCACACCAAGGGGACGGAGCACGAATAGGGCGGTCTCCCGATGGCGTCTTGAGCTTGATGTTCGCTTCCGCGCATCGCGGCGATGCTGAAGCGAACGTCAGGTCCGCCGTGATCCCGGGCGCCTGAATTCCCTGCTTGCAGACAACCTGCTTTCGGGTCGAGAGGCGCGGAAGCGCTTGACATCGATCAGTATATCCATAATTCTGGATATATGGAAAACGAAGACGCCGTCCTGGCACTGGCTGCGCTGGCGCAGCCGACCCGCCTGCAGGCATTTCGCACCCTCGTGCAGCACGAACCCGAAGGGCTGCCGGCCGGCGAGCTCGCGCGCCTGCTCGAAGTGCCGCAAAACACCCTGTCCTCCCATCTGGCGGTGCTTGCGCGCGCTGCCCTGGTCGTGTCGGAGCGGCGCAGCCGCTCGATCGTCTATCGCGTCAATCTCGCGGAATTCCAGAAGGTCGCGCTGTTTCTGCTGCAGGACTGCTGCGGCGGAAAACCGGAGGTCTGCGCGCCTGTCGTCGAGAGCTTGCAACCTTGCTGTCCGCCGAAGCGAAGGGAGCGAAGCCGTGGCTGAGCATGTCTACAACGTTCTGTTCTTGTGCACGGGCAACTCGGCCCGCTCGATCCTGGCGGAATCGATCCTGCGAAAGGATGGAGCCGGCCGATTCCGAGTCTTTTCTGCGGGCAGCGCGCCGAAAGGGACGGTGCATCCGTTGACATTGCACACCCTCAAAAGCCTGGAATATCCGACCGATGGCTTGCGTTCGAAGAGCTGGCTGGAGTTTGCCGCTGCTGATGCGCCGATGATGGATTTTGTCTTTACCGTCTGTGACAACGCAGCGGGCGAGGCCTGTCCTGTCTGGCCAGGTCAGCCGATGACGGCACATTGGGGCATCGAGGATCCGGCCGCAGTCCAAGGCACGGAGCTGGAAAAGCAGGCGGCGTTTGCGACCGCGTTCCGCTATCTGAAGAATCGGATCGGCAGCTTCGCCAGCCTGCCGCTCAGGAGCATCGACAAGCTCGCGCTAGGAACCAGGCTGCGCGAGATCGGCCGCTCCGAAGGAGCGACATCTTCCCGTAACGACGTGGCTTGAATCATGAGCATTTTTGAACGTTATCTTACTCTTTGGGTCGCACTTTGCATCGTGGCAGGTGTCGCGCTGGGGCACGTCATGCCCGGCTTTTTCGGCGCGATCGCTGCGGCCGAGGTCGCCAAGGTCAATCTGCCGGTCGCGGTCTTGATCTGGCTCATGATCGTGCCGATGCTGCTCAAGATCGACTTCGGAGCGCTGGGCCAGGTGCGCGAACACTGGCGCGGCGTCGGCGTGACGCTCTTTATCAATTGGGCGGTCAAGCCGTTCTCGATGGCGCTGCTCGGATCGTTCTTCATCGGCCATGTCTTCGCGCCGATGCTCCCCGCAGGGCAGATCTCCTCCTACATCGCCGGCTTGATCCTGCTTGCAGCAGCGCCTTGCACCGCGATGGTCTTTGTGTGGTCCAATCTCTGCGAAGGCGAGCCTCACTACACGCTGAGCCAGGTCGCACTGAACGACGTCATCATGGTGTTTTTGTTCGCCCCGCTGGTGGGCCTCCTGCTCGGCGTGGCCTCGATCACCGTTCCCTGGGATACTCTGCTGCTCTCGGTGGTCCTGTACATCGTGGTGCCGGTGGCGGTGGCTCAGGTCTGGCGAAGCATGCTGCTCCACGCCGGCGGCGGCGCCTTCGAGCGGACGATGCGGACGCTACAACCGCTCTCTCTCGTCGCGCTGCTTGCGACCTTGGTGCTCCTGTTCGGCTTCCAAGGCGAGCAGATTGTCAGGCAGCCGGCCGTCATCGCGATCCTTGCCGTGCCGATCCTCATCCAGGTCTACCTCAATGCAGGCCTGGCCTACTGGCTGAGCCGGCGTTTCGGTGTGGCGTGGTGCGTTGCGGCTCCGGCTGCGCTGATCGGGGCCAGCAATTTCTTCGAACTTGCGGTGGCCGCCGCGATCAGCCTGTTCGGCCTCGAGTCCGGCGCGGCGCTTGCGACCGTCGTGGGGGTCTTGGTGGAGGTGCCGGTGATGCTGTCAGTGGTCCGCATCGTCAAGGCGACGCGCGCCTGGTACGAAGCCGGAGCGGCCGAGTCGAAACCGGCCATGGAGGCGCGGCAATGACCGTCACGATCTATCACAACCCCAATTGCGGTACTTCGCGCAATACGCTGGCGATGATCCGCCAGAGCGGGGTCGAACCGACCGTCATCGAATATCTGAAAACTCCGCCGTCATCGGAGCGGCTGCGCGAGTTGATCACGGCGATGGGCATTCCGGTCCGGGCCCTGCTGCGCGAGAAGGGCACGCCGTTCAAGGAGCTCGGGCTGGACGATCCCAAATGGACCGACGACGAACTGATAGCGTTCATGATGCAGCATCCGATCCTGATCAATCGGCCGATTGTGGTGACGCCGAAAGGCGTACGGCTCTGCCGGCCGTCGGAGCTGGTCATCGATCTCCTGGACAGGCCGGTCGGCCGCTTCGTCAAGGAAGACGGCGAGGTGGTGGAACCTCGTTAACGCTGCTCGCCTCAGCGCGGCGATGCTTCGGCCGGGCGAGGTAGACCGCCACCGCACTGGTTTCGGGCGCGGTTTGATCCCTGTCAGCGATCTGTCAGCCGGGATTTGGCATTGTGCTAATCTGGCTGGGATGATCATGCGCCTGCATTGTCTTTTACGTCTCACGCGTCCAGCGCTGCTTGTCGCGCTGATCTCGCTTGCGAGCGTGGCGTCGGCCGCTCCGCGCGACGGCGATCGCGAGCGCTGGGACGCCATGCGCCGCGCCGTCGAGTCCGGCGATGCCTTGCCGTTGGCGCAGATTCTGTCGAAGCTGCGCGGCCGGTTGGGCGGCGACGTGACCGGCATCGACATCGAGCATGAGCGCGGCCGGTGGGTCTATGAATTCCGGGTCATCGGTCGTGATGGTCGCGTGCTTGCGGTTCATGTCGATCCGCATAGCGGCGAGATCGAGTGGATTGTGGAAAAGTGATGCGTGTGATGCTGGTCGAGGACGATTCGCGGCTGGCGTCCGATGTGACGCGAACGCTGCAGGCTGCCGGCTACCTGGTCGAAACCGTCGCTGACGGCGAGGAGGCTTGGTTTCGCGGAGATACCGAAGACTATGGCGCCGTCATCCTCGATCTCGGCCTGCCTGGAATGGATGGGCTTTCGGTGCTCAAGCGCTGGCGCAGCGCCGGCCGGCATATGCCGGTGCTGATCCTGACGGCGCGGGCGAGCTGGGCCGAGCGCGTCGACGGCATCGATGCGGGCGCCGATGACTATCTGCCAAAACCGTTCCGCAACGAGGAGCTGCTTGCGCGGCTACGGGCGATCGTGCGTCGCTCCTCCGGCCATGCCTCGTCGGTGCTGACCTCGGGCGATCTGGCGTTGGACGAACGCCAGATGAAAGTCACCATGCGCGGCGTGCCGGTGGCGCTGTCGCAGCTCGAATACCGTCTGGTCGCGTATCTGTTGCGGCAGAGCGGCCGCGTGGTGCCCCAGCACGAACTCGAGGAGAACGTCTATGGGCTGGGGCACGAGCATGATTCCAACGCGCTCGAGGTGCTGGTCCGCCGTGTTCGCAAGAAGCTCGGCAGCGAGATCATCGAGACCCGGCGCGGCTTCGGCTACCTGATCCAGGGGCCATCGGAATGAGATGGGGCTCGCTGCGGCTGCGGCTGGTGACCGCCGGCACGGTCGCCATTCTGCTCGCGCTGGGTGTCGCCGGCGCCGGCTTGGTGGTGCTGTTCCAGCGCCATGTCGCGCGCACGCTTGCGGCCGACCTGGACGTCCATCTGCGGCAATTGTTGACCGGTCTCGAAGTCGGCTCTGACGGCCGCATCATCGTGGCACGGCCGCCGGCGGATCCCCGCTTCGCCGAGCCGCTGTCCGGCCTGTATTGGCAGGTGAGCGACGATCGCGGTCAGTTCCTGCGCTCACGGTCGCTCTGGGACACGATCCTTGTCCTGCCGGTCGACCAGCCAGGACCGAGCGAAGTGCACCAGCACGAAATCGTCGGCCCCGGCGACGCCCGCGTGCTGGTCGCCGAACGCAGCGTGGTGATGAATCCCGAGAGCCGCATCCGCGTGCGCGCGGCCGTTGCCTCGGATCTGGCGCGCTCCACCGATGCGGTCCGGGCCTTCGCCAAGGATTTGTCGATTGCGCTGGCCGTGCTCGCGCTGGTCCTGGCGCTGGCGACATCGGTTCAGGTCAGCCTCGGCCTGCGCCCCTTGGCGGTGCTCCAGCGCGGCATCGCGGAGATCCGCGCCGGAAAGCGCAGACATCTGCCGGTCGCGGTGCCGACGGAAGTCGCGCCTTTGGTCGAGGAGGTCAATGCGCTGCTCGACGCGCAGGAGCGGGAGATGGTGCGCTCGCGGAGCCGCGCCGCCGATCTCGCCCATGGCTTCAAGACGCCGCTCACCGCGCTCGCGGCCGATGCGACGCGCCTGAAGGAGCTCGGCCAAACGGAGCTTGCAGAGAATATCGAGGCGGTTGCCGAAGCCATGAGCCGCCAGGTCGACCGTGAACTCGCGCTGGCGCGCCTGCGCGGCACGGCACGCGCGACCGGTAATCCCACGACCGAATTGAGGCCGCTGCTGGCTTCACTGATCGCGACGTTGGCACGGACGCCGGCGGGTGGGCGTGTCGCCTTCGAGAGCCAGGTGCGCGACGAGGTGATGATCGCGATGGACCGCACCGATCTGGCGGAGGTGCTCGGCAATCTGCTGGAGAACGCCGCGCGTCATGCCGAGAGCACCGTGCGCATCGTGGCGAGCGCAGCTCCGTTGGCCGTCATCGTCGAGGATGACGGCCAGGGCATTCCGGAACGAAAGATCGCTCGCGTCCTGGAACGGGGGGGCCGGCTCGACCAGCAGGCGCCGGGCAGCGGATTGGGGCTCGCCATCGTACAAGACGTTCTCGAAGCCTATGGCTGGCAGCTTCGGATCGGCCGCTCCGAGCTTGGCGGCGCGAGGGTGGAGATCGCGCCTGCCGAGAAATGCCCTCGGCCCGGGGGAGGGGTGGGCATTGGTTCGCGGCAGCGCCCGATATCCTGACAATTCGCTGACATCGGCCGTCAGCCCCCCGACGCGGGCTTCGTATTATCCCGGCAGCCTATCCGGCTGGGAATGCTTGAGCTGCATCGCTGCGTGCACCGGCTCATACATCGACATTGGCAAAAGGGGGGATTGGCGGTGCGCATGCGGAACTCTGCCAAGGGCTATGGCGCGGTCGCAATCGCGCTGCATTGGCTGGTGGCCGTGCTGGTGCTCGCGGCCTGGTTCACCGGCGAGCTCGGCGATTCCATGCCACGCGCCTCCCATGAGGTCGGCCTGTTCATTCACATCTCGCTCGGGCTTGCGCTGTTTGGCACGGCTTTCGTGCGCCTCGGCTGGCGTCTCTTCGATCCGCCGCCGGCGCTCGAACCGAGCAAGCTCGGTGGACGATTCGGAGCTTGGGCCGGACGCGTCGTCGAGATGGTCCATCTCCTGACTTACGCGCTGATGTTCGCCATTCCCGTGCTCGGCATCGTGACCCAATTCGCGCGCGGCTTTCCCTTGCCGGTATTCGGGCTGTTCGAGATCCCATCGCCCTGGATCGGCGATCGCGCCTTCATGCATAACATGAAGGAGCTGCATGAGACGCTCGCCAACGGATTGATGGTCATCGTCGGCCTGCATGCGGCCGCCGCACTGGTGCATCACTACGTGCTGCGCGATCGCACTCTGCTCCGGATGATGCCGGGCGCGCAGTCCTAGTTATTGTCATGCAGGCGGAATAGAACCTCGTCAGGAACTTCAAACTCGAAAGCCGCGCTCAATCAGAGCTGGAGGTTCGCATGCCCGCGACGCCGCATATCGAAAAGCATTTCACGGCATCGGAGAGCGTTCGTGACGTCGTGATCGGCATGGCCGATGGCTTGACGGTGCCGTTTGCCCTTGCCGCAGGCTTGTCCGCCGCGGTCGTCAGTACCGACGTGATCGTCACCGCCGGCCTCGCCGAGGTCGTCGCGGGTGCGATCGCGATGGGCCTCGGCGGCTTTCTCGCGGCCCGGACCGATGCCGAGCACTATGCGGCGGAAGAGACGCGCGAACATGCCGAGATCGAGCATCTGCGCGAGCGGGAGATCGCGGAGGTCGCGGCGATCTTCCGGGACTATGGCCTTCAGGGCGACACCTTGACCTCCGTCGTCAATGCCATCGCCTCCGATCGCAAGCGCTGGGTCGATTTCATGATGCGCTTTGAGCTCGGTCTCGAACGCCCGGATCCGAAGCGCGCGCCGATCAGCGCAGCGACCATCGGCGGCTCCTATATCGTCGGCGGATTGATTCCCTTGATCCCCTACATGCTGGCTCACGACATCACCACGGCGTTGCGTATTTCCGTGGTCTCGACCGGCGTTGCCCTGGTCGCGTTCGGCGCGATCAAGGGCCATTTCACCGGCGTCAATAAGATCAAGTCGGCGCTGCAGACGCTGCTGGTCGGTGGCCTCGCCGCCGGTGCAGCATTCTGGCTCGCGCATTTGTTCGGCTAGCCGATAGGGCTCCCTCCGGCTTCGGCGGCGCATGGCGGGCCGATTGCAGCCGGAGCGCGTGTCATATAACCTTCATCAGAGCTTCTTAAGCGGGACCACGCGGCATAAGCCGCATGTTCCGGAGCTTTTGGACGCCTAGCATCATGACCAGTGTCGACGTGCGCGCGGTGAGCAGGGCGTTTGGCGACGCCGTCGCGCTCGACGATGTTTCCTTTGCGGTCGCGCAGGGCGATCTCGTCGTGCTGCTCGGGCCATCCGGCTGCGGCAAGTCGACCATGCTGCGGCTGATCGCCGGCCTCGACGAACCGACGGCGGGAGCGATCCTGATCGATGGCCGCGACGTGCGCGGCCTTGCCGGAGCGGCGCGTGGCGTCGCGATGGTGTTCCAGTCCTACGCGCTGTTTCCGCACCTTTCGGTCGCCGACAATATTACCTTCGGGCTCTCGGTGCGAGGCGTCGCGAAGGAGGAGCGGGCCCGGCGCCTCGGTGAGGTCGCGGCATTGCTGGGTCTGGAGCCGTTGCTCAAGCGCAAGCCGGCGCAGCTGTCCGGCGGCCAGCAGCAGCGCGTCGCACTCGGTCGCGCCTTGATCGCTCATGCTCCGGTCTGCCTGCTCGACGAGCCGCTGTCGAATCTGGATGCGCAGCTTCGTCAGGAACTGCGCCGCGAGATCCGCGCCCTGCAGCAGCGGCTCGGCATCACCATGATCTATGTGACGCATGACCAGACCGAGGCCATGAGCATGGCCGATCGGGTGATCCTCATGCGCCAGGGTCGGATCGAGCAGAACGGCCGGCCCGCCGATCTCTATCAGCGGCCAGCGACATTGTTCGCCGCGCGCTTCATCGGCGGTGCGCAGATGAATTTCCTCGATCTCGACGACGGCCCGAACGGTGCGGCCGTGATTGCGGGCACTGCCGGGCCGGCGCTGTTCGCCGGCACAGGGCGAGGGCGGGTGCTTGGATTGCGTCCGGAGGACATTGCCCTGGATGCGTCAGACGGCCGCGGTCATTTTCATGCACCTGTCACCGCGGTCGAATATCTCGGCGCCGAAGCGCTCGTCACCTGCATGATCGGCGAACGCCCGCTCGTCGCCCGCACGCGCGGCGATCAGGTGCCGGGACTTGGCGCGGCCGTCGGCCTCGCCTGGGAGAACTCGGCCGCCCACGTCTTCGACGCAACGACGGGCGATCGTCTCGCACTTGAACCCATTGTCGAACCGCTTTCACCACCTCATCGAGCTTTGTCTAACCGGGGGATTTCATGAATTTTGTCGCACGGCTCACCAGCGCTGCCATGCTGTCGGCCGCTCTTCTCGGCGCCGCATCTGCGTCCGCTACCGAGATCACGTTCTATTATCCGATTGCAGTCGGCGGCCCGATCACCAAGATCGTCGACGGCTATGCCGCGGACTTCCACAAGGCGCATCCGGACATCACGGTGAAGCCGGTCTACACTGGCAGCTACCAGGATTCGATCGTCAAGGCGATCACCGCAGCCAAGGCCGGCAACGCGCCTGATGTGGCCGTGCTGCTCTCGACCGACATGTTCACCTTGATCGACGACGACATGATCGAACCGTACGACGCGATCGCGACGTCGGCGGCCGATGCGGCCTGGCTCAAGTCGTTCTACCCGGCCTTCATGGAGAACAGCCAGTCGGGCGGTCACACCTGGGGCATTCCGTTCCAGCGCTCCACGATCGTGCAGTACTGGAACAAGGATGCGTTCAAGGCCGCCGGCCTCGATCCCGAGACGCCGCCCAAGACCTGGGACGAGATGGTCGCCATGGCCAAGAAGCTGACCAAGCGCGATGCCTCCGGCACGACGACGCAATGGGGTCTCGAGATTCCGTCCTCCGGCTTTCCCTATTGGCTGTTCCAGGCCCTGACCACGCAGAACGGTGCCATCCTCGCCAACCAGGACGGCACCAAGGTTGCCTATAACGATCCCAAGGTGATCGAGGCCGCGCAGTTCTTCGCCGATCTCAGCCGCAAGGACGAGGTGATGCCGAAGGGCATTATCGATTGGGGCACGACGCCGAAGGACTTCTTCGAAGGCAAGACGGCGATGATGTGGACCACCACCGGCAACCTGACCAACGTCCGCAACAACGCCAAGTTCGCCTTCGGCGTGGCGCCGATGCCGTCGAAGGTGCGCGGCGGCTCGCCGACCGGCGGCGGCAACATCTACATCTTCAAGACCTCGGACAAGGCCAAGCAGGCCGCGGCGCTGGAGTTTGCCCGCTTCCTGTCGACGCCCGAGCGCGCCGCGGACTGGGGCATCGCCACCGGCTATGTCGCGACGCGGCCTGACGCCTGGGAGACCGAGGCGATGAAGAAGTATGTCGCGGAATTCCCGGCCGCTGCGGTGGCCCGCGATCAGCTCAAGGATGCCGTGGCCGAACTCTCCACCCACGACAATCAGCGCGTCACCAAGGCGCTCAATGATGCGCTGCAGGCAGTCCTGACCGGAGCCAAGGAGGCCAAGCCCGCGTTCGACCAGGCCCAGGCCGAGGCCGACCGCATCCTCGCCGCCTATAAGCACTGATCGTTAGAGCGTAGGGTGGGCAAAGCGAAGCGTGCCCACCGCTCGTCGTAGAGAAAAGATGGTGGGCACGGCGCTGGGCGCCTTTGCCCGCCCTACGGTCTGGTCGATGAAGCAGCAGCGCCGCACACCGCATTTCAACATCCACGTGCAAGGCTGGCTCTTGGCCCTGCCGGCCGTCGTGCTGCTCGCCGCCTTCACCCACGTGCCGGCGGTGCTCACCATCGTCGACAGTTTCTACGCGACGCCCCGCGGCAAGCGGCCGCCGGCCTTTCTCGGCTTCGATCAGTACCGGCACATGCTGGACGATCCGATCTTCTGGTTCGCGCTGAAGAACAATCTGATCTACGCGCTGATCACGGTGCCACTGTCGATTGCGCTCGCGCTTGCCATGGCACTCTGGATCAAGGAACGCATCGCGGGCCGTGCAGCATTGCGGCTCGCTTTCTTCACCCCGACCATCCTGCCGATGGTCGCCGCCGCCAACATCTGGCTGTTCTTCTACACGCCGGATTACGGCCTGCTGAACCAGTTCCTGCACGGGCTTGGGCTCTCCAGCGTCAATTTCCTCGGCGATCCCGCCACCGCGCTGCCGGCCCTGATGGCGGTGACGGTGTGGAAGGAGGCCGGCTTCTTCATGATCTTCTATCTGGCGGCGCTGCAGCAGGTGCCGCCGGTGCTCTATGAGGCGGCACGGATGGAGAATGCCAGCGCTTGGCTGGTGTTTCGCCGGATCACCTGGCCGCTGGTGATGCCCACCACGTTATTCGTCGCGGTCAACGCGCTGATCAACGCCTTCCGCGTCGTCGATCAGGTGATCGCGATGACCGGCGGCGGACCCAACAACGCCAGCACGATGCTCCTGTTCTACATCTATCAGGTCGCGTTCAGTTTCTGGGACACCGGCTATGCGGCCGCGCTCACGGTGGTGCTGCTCGCCGCCTTGGCGCTGGTCGCGCTGGTGCAGGTCTTTGCCCTCGATCGCAGGATCCATTACCGATGACGCAAGGGCCGGCATCCTCCGCGCGGCTGATCAGATCGGGTATGATCGCGGCCGCCTGGCTGTTCGGCCTGATCTGGGCGCTGCCCTTGCTTTACGCGATCTGGGCCGCGATCCATCCCTCCGCCTTCGCCACGCATTTCGATCCGCTCGCGCCGCTGACGTGGGAGAATTTTAGCCACGCCTGGGTCGCTGCGCCGTTCGCCCGCTATTTCCTCAACACGGTGGTGCTGGTGCTCGGCATCATGGCCGCGCAGTTCGTGATCTGCACGCTGGCGGCTTTCGGGCTGGCGCGCTGGCGCTTCGTCGGAAGCGAGGTGCTGTTCGGCCTGATCCTGGTGCAGCTCATGGTCACGCCGGACGTGCTGATCATGGAGAACTATCGCAGCCTGCAGACGCTCGGCCTGATCGATACCCTGACCGGCATCGGGCTGCCCTATGTGGCGTCGGCGTTCGGCATCTTCCTGTTGCGCCAGACCTTCAAGTCGATCCCGAAAGAGCTCGACGATGCCGCGCGCATGGAAGGCGCGACCACGCTGCAGACGATCTGGCGGGTCTACCTGCCGCTGGCGCGGCCGGTCTATGTCGCCTATGGCCTCGTCTCAGTCAGCTATCACTGGAACAACTTCCTGTGGCCCTTGATCGTGACCAATTCGGTCGAGACGCGGCCTTTGACGGTGGGCCTGCAGGTGTTCGCCTCGGTGGACCAGGGCGTCGACTGGTCGGTGATCTCGGCCGCTGCGCTGATGACGTCGGCGCCGCTGATGCTCGCCTTCCTCGTCTTCCAGCGCGCCTTCATCCAGAGCTTTCTGCGTGCCGGGATCAGATAGCCGGCGGGGAACCAATCGCACAACCGGCGGTTAGCTTCCCGCAGGAGGAAACCGATGCGCCGTCCCAAAATCCAACCGATCCGCAACAAGCTCGATCTTGCCGATCCGGTCCAGGTCCGTATCGTGACACGACGGCTCGGGTTATCGCAGGCCGAATTGACCGAGATGGTCGGCCGGATCGGCAATTCCCTCGCTGCTATTTCCAAGGAAGTGCATTCGCAGCGCACCGGCAAGCTGTCGGCGCCCGCAGACGTGCCGCCGGCCGCCGTGATTGCATCGGTCACCGCGACCGAGAGCGTGGCGGCGGAGGTCATCACGCCGGCTGAGGCATCATCTTAACGACGACCCAAACCGGGCAGGGGCGATCATGGATCAACCGACCGCGCCGAGCGATGCTCTGGCTCAGGCTGTGTTCACCTTGAGAAGAGCCCCGATCAGCGAAGGCAGGCCGTTTCCGCTCGGCGCCACCTGGGATGGGCTCGGCGTCAATTTTGCGATCTTCTCCGCGCACGCGACCAAGGTGGAGCTCTGCCTGTTCGACGACGGCGGCGAAACCGAGCTCGAGCGCATCGAGCTGCCCGAATATACTGACGAAGTCTGGCACGGCTATCTGCCGACCGCGCGTCCCGGTACGGTGTATGGCTATCGGGTGTACGGTCCGTATGAGCCCGACGCCGGCCACAGGTTCAATCCGAACAAGCTCGTCATCGATCCCTATGCCAAGCAGCTGGTCGGCAGCTTGCGCTGGGGACCGGAATTGTTCGGCCATCAGCTCGACCATCCCGACAAGGATCTCTCCTTCGACGAGCGTGACAGCGCGCCCTTGATGCTGAAGTGCCGCGTAATCGATCCGGCCTTCACCTGGGGCGTGCCGCGCAAGGCGGAGATTCCGTGGGAGCGCACCGTCACTTATGAGATGCATGTGAAGGGCTTCACCAAGCTGCATCCGATGGTGCCGGACGCCGATCGCGGCACCTTTGCCGGCCTCGCCCGTCACGACATCCCGGCCTATCTGCGCTCGCTCGGCATCACCTCCGCCGAGCTGTTGCCGATCCACGCCTTCATCGACGACAGCTATCTGGTCGAGAAGGGCCTGCGCAATTACTGGGGCTACAACACGATCGGCTTCTTCGCGCCCGAGCCGCGCTACCTGAAGACGCCCCTCGCGACCGAATTCAAGACCATGGTCAACCAGTTCCATGCCAACGGCATCGAGGTGATCCTCGACGTGGTCTACAACCACACCGCCGAAGGCAACGAGCTCGGGCCGACGCTGTCGTTCAAGGGCATCGACAACGCGAGCTATTACCGGCTGCTGCCCGACGACAAGCGCTACTACATCAACGACACCGGTACCGGCAACACCGTGAACCTGTCGCATCAGCGTGTGCTGCAGCTGGTTGCGGATTCGCTCCGCTATTGGGCGACCGAGATGCGGGTCGACGGCTTCCGTTTCGACCTCGCCACCATCCTGGCGCGCGAGCCCTACGGCTTCGACGAGGGCGGCAGCTTCCTCGATGCCTGCCGGCAGGATCCCGTGCTCTCCAGCGTCAAGCTGATCGCCGAGCCCTGGGACATCGGTCCCGGCGGTTATCAGGTCGGGCAGTTTCCGCCGGGTTGGGCCGAGTGGAATGATAAGTTCCGCGACACCGTGCGCGCGTTCTGGAAGGGCAATCCAGGCACCTTGGCCGATTTCGCCAAGCGCATCTCGGGCTCGGGCGATCTCTTCAATAAGCGCGGCCGCCGGCCGTGGGCGAGCGTGAACTTCATCACCGCCCATGACGGCTTCAACTTGAACGACCTCGTCTCCTACAACGACAAGCACAATGAGGCGAATGGGGAGGACAATCGCGACGGCCACGATAACAATCATTCTTGGAATTGCGGTGCCGAGGGGCCGACCGACGATCCCGGGATCATCGAACTGCGCGAGCGGCAGAAGCGCAATCTGCTGGCGACGCTTCTGCTGGCGCACGGCACGCCGATGCTGCTCGCCGGCGACGAGTTCGGCCACACCCAGCACGGCAGCAACAATGCCTATGCCCAGGACAACGCGACCACCTGGCTCGACTGGATGGCGATCACGCCGCAGGGACGCAGCTTGCGCGAGTTCACCCGCAAGCTGATCGCGATGCGCAAGGCGTTTCCGATCCTCTATCGCAGCCGCTTCCTGGTCGGTTCGCTCAACGAGGAGCTCGGCGTCAAGGACGTCACCTGGCTGTCGCCATCAGGCGAGGAGATGACGGTGGAGCAGTGGACCGACGGCAATGCGCGCTGCTTCGGCATGCTGCTCGACGGCCGGGCGCAGGAGACCGGCGTCAAGCGCCGCGGCTCGGACGCGACGCTTCTGCTGATCTACAACGCCCATTATGACGTCGTGAACTTCACGCTGCCGGAGGTGCCGGAGGGGCGCAACTGGCTCGGCCTGATCGACACCAACCAGCCGGACGCGACGCTGCCGTCGTTCCCGTTCGGCCATGTCTATGAGGCGACGGGCCGCTCGCTGCTGGCGTTCGGCCTGTCCTCGGAGCAGGTGCGGATGCGCAGCCTGCGCCACGGTCTCGGCGCGCTGCTCGACATCGCCGAGACACCGCTGCCGCCTTAGAGCATGATCCGGAAAAGTGGAACCGTTTTTCCCTCGCGACAAACGCCATAGGCGTTTGCGCGGAGATCATGCTCAATCAATGATGGGATCATGATCCGATTCCTTCCAATCGCATCATGATCTCATTCTCAAAACGGATAATGCCGGGGGCCGGTCTGCACCGTGATCCAGCGCAGTTCGGTGAATTCGTCGATCGCAGCCTTGCCGCCGAAGCGGCCATAACCCGACGCCTTGACGCCGCCGAACGGAACCTGCGGTTCGTCATGTACCGTCGGCGCATTGATGTGGCAGATGCCTGCCTCGATCCGCTTGGCCACGCCCAGCGCGCGGGCGATGTCGCGGCCGAACACGGCGGAGGAGAGCCCGTATTCGGTGTCGTTGGCGACGCGTACGGCTTCGTCGACACCGCTGACGCGCACCACCGTGACGACGGGGCCGAAGCTCTCTTCGCCATAGATACGCATCGCCGGCGTGACGTGATCGACGATGGTCGCCGGCATGATCGTTCCGGTGCCGCGGCCGCCGGCGGCCAGCGTCGCGCCCTTGGCGAGCGCGTCATCGATCAGCGCACCGACCCGGTCGCAGGCCGCGCCTGACACCAGCGAGCCGAGTACGACATTGCCCGTGCGGGGATCGCCGTAGGGCAGGCTGTTGGCCTTGGCCGCGAACTTCGCGACGAACGCATCCGCTACCTTGTCGTCGACCACGATGCGCTCGGTCGACATGCAGATCTGGCCCTGGTTCATGAAGGCGCCGAAGGCGGCCGCATCCACCGCGGCATCGAGATCGGCATCATCAAGAATGACGAGCGGCGCCTTGCCGCCGAGCTCGAGCAGCGCACGTTTCAGATGCTTGGCGCAGGCAACCGCAATCAGCCGGCCGACGCGGGTCGAGCCGGTGAAGTTGACCCGGCGCACCGCGGGGTGCGCGATCAGCGCCTCGACCACGGCTTCCGCATCTTCCGGCGCGTTGGTGACGACATTGACCACGCCATCGCCGAGGCCGGCCTCCGCCAGGCAGCTGCCGATCAGGCGGTGCACGCCCGGGCTCATCTCGGAGGCCTTGAGCACGACGGTGTTGCCGCAGGCGAGCGGCATTGCCACCGAGCGCACGCCGAGAATGACCGGCGCGTTCCATGGTGCGATGCCGAGCACCACGCCGACCGGTTGCCGGAAGGCGAGCGCGAGGTTGTCCGGCACATCGGTCGGGATCACTTCGCCCGCGATTTGCGTGGTCATGGCGGCGGCTTCGCGCAGCATGGCTTCGGCGAGATGCACGTTGAAGCCGGCCCAGCCGGCGGTCGCGCCGGTCTCTGCCATCATCAGTGCGGTGAACTCGGCGGCATGGCGGGCCAGCGCGTCGGCGGCGGCACTGAGGCGCTTGCGGCGCTCGCCGGGTCCAAGCTGCGACCAGGCCGGAAAGGCGGCGGCTGCGGCATCGGCTGCGCGCACCGCGTCCTCGACCGAGGCCGCCGCGACGATGCTCGCGATCTCACCGCTGATCGGATTGAGGCGCTGATAGGTGCGCTGGTTGGCTGCGGCCTGATCCTTGCCGCCGATCAGAAGGTTGATCGCATTCATCGGTCTCTCCATCGTTTCATGATTCAAAGGGGGGCAGCGGACGCCGTGCGCGCTCCGCCGAGATAGGCGCGCTGGACGTCGGGATTGTTCTTCATGTCGTTCGCCGGGCCGTGTCCGGCGTTGCGGCCGGATTCGATCAGATAGACCCGATCGGCGATGTCGAGGCTCGCGCGGGCATTCTGCTCGACCAGGAGAATGGCGACACCGTCGGCGCGGATGCGCTCCAGCGCGCGAAACACCTCGCGGCTCAGCAGCGGCGACAGCCCGAGCGACGGCTCATCGAGCAGCAAGAGCGCCGGATTGGACATCAGGGCGCGGCCGATTGCGACCATCTGCTGCTCGCCGCCGCTCATGGTCCGCACCACCTGGCCCATGCGTTCGGCCAGCCGCGGAAACAACTGCATGACATGCGCGCGCCGCTGCGCTTCGCCCTCGCGGGCGCGCGCCGGGAAGGCGCCGAGCTGCAGGTTTTCGGCCACCGTCAGCTCGCCGAACACGCCGCGTCCCTCCGGCACCAGCGCAATGCCGCGCTCGACGATCACATACGGCGGCAGGCCTGCGATGTCCGCGCCGTCGAACTGGATGGCTGAGCCTGCGGCAGGCTTGATCAGCCCGGTGATGGCCTGAAGCAAGGTCGACTTGCCGGCGCCGTTGGCGCCGAGAATGGCGACGATTTCGCCACGCTCGATCCGAAGGGCGATATCGGCGAGCGCCTGATGCTTGCCGTAGGAATGCGACAGACGCGAGACCTCAAGCATCGGCTTCTCCCAGATAGGCCGCGATGACGGCACGATCGGCGAGCACGTCGGCGGGCGTGCCGCTGGCAATCGCCTTGCCCGCGCTCATCACCAGGCAGCGATTGCAGAGGGCGCGGATCGCGTCCATCACATGCTCCACCATGACGATCGTCACTCCGCGATCGCGCAAGCGCGCGATCAGTGCGATGCCGGTCTCGAGTTCGCTTGGATTGAGCCCGGCCAGCCATTCGTCGAGCAAGAGGACCCGTGGGTTCAGTGCGAGTGCGCGGGCGAGCTCCAGCCGCTTCTGATCGATATAGGTCAGCTCGCCCGCGGGCGTGTCCGAGGGCCGGTCGAGCCCGACCAGCTGCAGCAGATCGTGGATCTCCGTCACGCCGCCCGCGCTTGCACCGGCACGGAACAGCGCGGCCGCGGCAACATTCTCCGCGATCGAGAGCTCCGGCATCACCCGCACGAGCTGGAAGGTGCGGGCCAGACCGAGCCGCGCGATTTTATGCGCGGGCAGGCCGGTGATGACCGTACCACCGAGCCGGATCGTGCCGGCGGTGGGGGCCAGCGCGCCCGAGAGCATGTTGAGCAGGGTGGTCTTGCCCGATCCGTTCGGACCGATCACGCCGAGGATGTCGCCCGGCCGGACGGTGAGGCTCACGGCGTCGACGGCGCGCAGGCCGCCGAAGGATTTGCTCACGGCCTCGACCGCAAGCAGCTCGCCATCGACGATCGGGGGCGCCGTTTTCGGTTTGGGATGCGAGCGCGGCAGCAGCGGCGCGATCAGCCCGATCACGCCTTGCGGCAGCGCCATCACGATCGCGATGAAGATCAGGCCGACCACGATGCTGAAATGGTTCGGCAGTGTGGCGGTCAGCACCTCGAACAGCAGCACCAGCGGCACGACGCCGAGCAGCGGGCCGAGCAGATGGCCGGCGCCGCCGAGCAGGGCCATGATCACGACCTGGAACGAGATCATCGGGTTGAAGGCGATCGCCGGATCGATATAGGTCCAGCGCGGCGCCATCATCGCGCCGGTCACCGACATGAACACGGCGCTTATTACGAAGACCCCGAGCTTCACGCGCGTCGCGTTGATGCCGGCGTGCCGCGCCGCGGTCTCGTCCGCCCCGATCGCGCGCATCGCCAGTCCATAGCGCGAGCGGCTGAGCAGATAACCGGTGAGCAGGACGGCGGCGGCAAGTGCGAGGAGCTGCCAGTACAGCATCTCCTGGGTGATGTCGCTGAACAGATAGCGCCCCACCGATTTGGAGATGTTGACCTCATACCAGATCACGAGCTGCCGGATCAGCTCGGCGAGGCCGAAGGAGAAGATCACGAAGTAGATGCCGGACAGGCGCAGGGTCGACAGCCCGGTGACCGCGGCGACCACCGCGCCGGCGGCGGCTGCGACCACGAGCTGCAGCGGCCAGGACAGGGTGTCCGCTGTAACAGCCGCGCTGTAGGCGCCGATGCCGAAGAATGCAGCAGTGGCAAGCGAGATGTAGCGGGTCGGGCCGGAGAACATCGCCCAGGCGGTCGCAAGCACCGTGAAATAGAGGATGCTGATGCCGAGTGCGAGATAATAGCCGTTGGCATAGAGCGGGAAGGCGAGGATCGCAGCGCCGGTCAGCAGGCCGACGACAATGAGGATCGCGTTGCGGCCGGTCATCGCGCGGCCTTTCCGAACAGGCCGGTCGGCCGCACCAGCAGCACGGCGAGGAACAGCGCATAGGTGGCAGCCAGAGTGAGACCCGGATCGACCAGACGCGCCACCGCGGTCTCGACGATGCCGAGCAGCAGGCCCGCGATCAAGGCGCCCATGACGTTGCCGACGCCGCCCATGATCACGACCACCAGCGCCTTCATGGTGAAGACGACGCCCATGGCGGCGTTGAAGGTCAGGAACATGCTGACCAGCACGCCGCCGGCAGCGACCAGTCCGCCGCCGAAGGCGAAGGCGAGTCCTGCGAGCGCAGCGACGTCGATGCCGACCAGGCTGGCCGCTCTGGCATCGACCGCAACCGCGCGCATCGCCGTGCCGAGCCGCGTGCGCGTGAGCGCGAGATAGACGGCGGTGCCGATCACGGCCGCGAACGCCAGCGCCACCAGCCGGTTCACCGCCAGTGTCGAGCCGAGAATGACGACCGGGATCGAGAGATAGCTGTAGCTGTAATATTGGCCGCCGAACGCGACCAGCATCAGGCCCTGGATCACGAACAGCACGCCGAAAGTGACGAGGATGCTGTCGATCTCCTGGGCGCCGGCGTCCTTGTTGCGGCGGATCAGCCGCACCAGCAGCAGCCGGTAGAGCAGCCAGTTCAGCACCGCTGCGACAGGCACGGCGAGCAGCAGCGCGAGCAGCGGGCTCAGCGACAGCCCGCTGTAGAGCGCGAACGCTACAAAGCTCGCGGCCACCAGCGCCTCGCCATAGGAGAGGTTCATGATGCGCGCCACGCCATATTGCAGCGTCAGCCCGAGCGCGATGAGCGCATACATGCCGCCAAGCACAAGGCCGGGCAGGAGAATGTCGAACAGCAACATGGCGGCGCCTCATCGCCGGCGGAGCAGGCGGCCGGTGGCCGCCTGCCTAGCCGCCTCTTACTTCCACGCGGGCTTCGGAACCACGGCGGCGCGGGCGCCGGCCAGCGTCGCCGGCGCGAGCCCATAGAACTCGCCGTTCTGCCATTGGCCGACGGCCCAGACCTCCTGCAGCAGCCCGTCCTTCAGTTTGATCTTGCCGATGATCGTGTCGAAGGTGCCGGTGCGGATTTCCTTGGCGACCGCCGCGCGATCGACCTTGCCGACCTTTTCGATCGCTTGCTGCAGCACCTGAAGGCTCGCATAGGTGATCGGGCTGGCCCAGCGGTCCGGCTCCTGGCCGGTCGCGGCCTTGTGGCGGGCGAGGTAGTCCTTCAGCAGCGGTGAATCCGCGTCCCAGCCACCGATCCCGATGACGCCGTCGGCGTTGCCGGCGAACTTGTCCTTGAACAGCGGAAACGCGGTGCCGACGCCGACATAGAAGACCTTCGGGTTGAACTTCAGGAGCTGCGCCTGCTCGGTCAGCGCCAGCGTATCCGGCGGATAGCTGAAGGCGACGAAGGTGTCGGCGTTGGAAGCGATCGCATCCTTGAGCAGCGGCTGGATGTCCTGCGAGCCGAGCGGATAGGTCTTGTCATAGGCGATCTTCAAGCCGGCCTTCTTGAAGGCGTTGCGGCCGGCGGCGGCGAGCTCGATGCCGAACTGGTCGGCCACGCTGACCATCGCGACGGTGCCCTCGATCTTGCCCTCGCTCTTCAGCTTGCCGAGCAGGTCGGCCAGGCCTTGCGAGATCTGCGCCGAGGTCCCGAGCCAGAAGGTGGCATTGGACCAGCGCTTGGCAAGCTCCGGCGCCTTGTCGGTCACCGAGGTGACCGCGAGGTGCGGATAGCCGAGCCGGTTCAAGGTCGGGCCGACCGCGAGATTGAGGCCGGTGCCCCAGGGCGGCAGGATGAAATCGACCTTGTCCTGATTGGCCAGGCGCTCGATCGCCTTCACGGCCTCTTCGGATGAGCTGCGGTCGTCATATTCGACGATCTCGACCGGAAGCCGCTTGTCGCCGAGCTTGATGCCGCCCGCCGCGTTCACGTCCTTCACCCAGAGCTGGTAGTTGGGCAAGGTCGTGATCCCGGCGCCGCCGGCATAGGGCCCGGTCTTCGAGATCGTGTAGCCGATGCGGATCTTGTCCTGCGCGGCGGCAGGGGATGCGAACGTCCCCAGTGCCGCGGCCAATGCTGTCAGGCTGGCCATGCGCAGCCATGTCCGACGCTGTGCCGAAACCATGTCGAGCCTCCTCCCTTGGGCAGGCGGGCTTGCCGCGTGCCGATGTGCGTTTCCCTTTCCCGGTCTCCTTGTCCGCATTGTCGTCGCGGCCGCCGGGTCTTGACCAAGCAAGCACTGTGGGGTTCCCTCCCGCAATGGACCGATCCGGCAAAAAATTGCACTTATCCGGCGCCCGGTTGCCCCTTGCGGAGCCCGGCCCGGGCCGCCGGGAGCGGCCGCCGCTCGCCCCCGAGGTTGTCCATCCCGTCGCCGCCGAAGCGATCGCCTCCCATTTAGCCGAGCGGCAATGGGCACTGACTTCGCGGGCCGCGCAGCCTTCGATCCACCTGTTGTCGCTCGCTTCGGGCAGGGCAGCGGCACACGAGAATGGCGAGGTCAGCGATTGGTCCGGACCGGCGCTGATCTGGTTGCCGGCCGGATCGGCGGAGCGGCTCGAGATTTCGGCGGGAGCGCGTGCGCATCTGTTGCGGTTGCGCGCGGACAGCTGGCATCGCTATTTGCCGCCATCGGCGGAAACCGCCTATCTCGACCTGGCCGGCGTGGCCGGCATCCTTGCCTTTCCGGTCGACGCCGATCTGGCTGCAGCGGTTGGACGCTCGATCGCCTCGATCGCCGCCGAGCTCGCCGCTCCCGCGCGCAGCGCGAGCGCTGCGATCCTGTCGGCTGAGCTCTCGCTCTGCGTGCTGCGCTTCTGGCGGCTGTTTGCCGATGAGGCCGATGGCGCTGCGCCAGGCAACAGCGCCGACGTTCTGCGCCGTTTCCGCAGGCTGGTGGAGGAGCGGCATCATCAGCAGTTGCGCGTCGCCGATTATGCGCAGCTGTTGGGCGTCACGCCGGACCGGCTGCATGCGCTGTGCAGCCGCGCCTTGCAGCGCTCGCCGAGTGAGCTGATCCAGCAGCGCATCGTGCAGGAGGCGGCGCGCCGACTGGAGACCAGCAGCGCAACCGTGAAACAGATCGCCTTTGCGCTCGGCTTCAAGGACACCGCCTATTTCAGCCGCTTCTTCACCAGGCACACCGGCGAGGCGCCCGGGGCGTGGCGGCGCAGCGTCGCGGCGCGCGCCCGGAGCGGCCGGCTGCGGCCGTCGCTCGATTTCGCCGACTGGCCGTGAAACCGCGTCGGACTCGTCCTGCGCGCAAGCGAACGCGTGTCTGCTCTGCTCATGCGCTTGTATCGCTCAACGCTGCAAGCGCATCCTCGACATTGATGATGCCGTGGCCGAGCTGCCCATTCCAACTCGGGCCCTCCACCTTGCGGGCGTGATCGTTCAGGAGCTGTCGCAATTGGCCGGGTGACACCGATGTCTGATCGCATCCGCTGCGGATGGCCGCGACTATGCCCGCCGCGAGTCCGCATGCAGCCGACGTTCCCGTGCTCGCAAGGTAGGGTGGGCCGTCGTTGCTCAGGAAGGCGCCGTCGACATTACCGGCGAAGGCATCGGCGCCGACCTCCCGGAAATAGCTGGGTGCGCATAGATCTGGCTTGTGTCTCGAGAGCTGTGGTTGGCCCGGACCTTGCGACGAACGGCCTGCCCAACGCGCGTCGGTTCTGACCGCTCCTACGGTCAGGACGTCCGGGTGCGAATTGGCGCCGAAGATGCTGCTGCCTGGTCCCACGTCGGCTTTCCCGCAGCGGCGATCGGGACAGAACTGGCCGCAATTGCCGGCGGCGAAAACGATGTCGGCTGCCGCCCCGATGGTCCCTACGATTGCGTTGAGCGGATGATCGCGCCGTTCGGTGTAGTCGCCGCGCGGGTGCTCGCTTGAACGATCAAAGATCGACCACGCATTGACCAAGACCCAGGGGCCTTTCCACTGCGGCACAGGAAGCTGCCGCAGGTAAGCAATCAAGGCATCGAGAAGATAGAATACATGAAGGGCGGTGCTGATGAAGCCCGTGACGTCGCCAATGCGGGCTGGGAGCAGTGGGACGTCGTAGAACATCGCGTCGGGAGCCGCATCGGCGATGTTGCGAACCATCATCGGTCCGTGACCTCGCCTCGTGCTGCCGGGCTCAACGTCGCCGTTGGCAAGGCCGCCGCCGAAATTCTTGACCAACCTCGCATCAAAGCCCTGGTCGATGACGACGACATTGACACCGCGTCCGGTCAGCCCTTGCTCACCGAGTGCGTCGGCACCCGTCAGCCGTCTCGCAATATCCCGGTCGCCGAACAAGAGCTGGTCCGGATTGGTGGGGCAAAAGAACTCGGACTGGGAAAGCGCAATGTCGGCGCCGACCGCCTTGAACGGCTGGGTCTTGTCTTGCGCCCTCGCACGGGCGTTCGCATGATCGACTGCGCGGCGGAACAACTCCACATCGGCGCTGTCGGTGCATTCGATCGAGACGACCAGTTCATTCAATGGAGGCGGAGGCTCGGGCAGCCTTTGTGTCAGACGGACGCGCCAGCTCTCGTCCGGGACGCTGAGCACACGCCATCGGCCCGCATCGTCTTCCGCGAGCAACGCGCGCAGACGGGCCTCTATGGCGGTCAAACCCGCTGTCGGGAGGCGAGGTCCGTCGCTGATGTCGCCAGCCCCTTCGGACTGCATGACGATCAACTGTCTAATCATCCTCAGCTCCATTCGCTCTTTGCCGCCGCGACGAGCTTGGTCACGGTCGGGCATGGAAGCAGAAGCGTGGCCGCGGTCTCGCCCAGGTGCTTCCCGGCCTTGCTGTCGGAAGGATAATGGAGGCCGAGCACTTCACGGTTGCGCGCGATCCTTTGCGCGACACGCCGCAGCGGCGTGCTCTCGGGATCGGCGGCATCGATCGGTGTCGAAGCAGCCTGCGGCATCACCTGCGCAAGTATGCTTGCAAGCATGTTAGCTTCGGTGGAATGGCCGCTCGGGTATGACGCATGCCCTGGTACGTCGATCGGCGGCATCAGTGCGAGTGAGAGCTGCGAAGCGCGCGGCCGCGGGGGCATCGGCGACGTTGAACCGGGTTGTCGCCCCGGATTGAACTTGTAATGCATGGCCACAAACTGGGCGACGCGGAGCGCGCTCTGGACGAGACGGTAAGTGGCGGGATGCGATGACCTGTTGAACATCAAAAGGCCGCTGAAATAGAGATCGATCTTGTTCATCTGAGCAAGCGCCTCGGCCATGACGCCGGCTCGGTAGTCCACCAGTTCCTGCAGTTCGTCGAGTTCTGCCTTTAGGCCGGCGCCCGTGGGTATAGGTGCCACGGCCTGCAGATCGATCGTGTCCCAGCCCTGCACCTTCACGAACTCACCGAGCACCACGATCGAGAAGTGGTATGAGCTCCATGCACCATCGGGAAAGCTGTTGCATGTGGTCCTGGGAAAGCCTGCCGAAACATCGAACGGCGGCCATCGCGTACCCCTGAACCAATCCTCGTTGGTACGTTTTTCCAGGGCTGGAGAGATACCGATCGGCCGGATCAATGGCGAAATGCGGCCGGCGACTACTCCCGAGGTTGCTGCACCATCGGCGCCGTCTGCGCCATCTGCCCCGTCAGCACCATCTGCTCCGTCCGCCAGACCAAAACCACTCATGGCAATCCTCCCTTTGGCAATAACAGACACTGCCCCCAGGCCGGAATGCTTCCGCGTCTATTCCGGAAGGCCGGCCAACCTCAAATGCTTCATGTACCGGTCTCGGATCTCCGGATGCCGAAACGGCTGCCGGGTCCGCTCATAGGCTTCCAGTCGAAATTCGGGCTCGAGCTTCATCATCTTGGCAGCGACGTCCCGGGCTTCGTTGAAACGTCCCAGTGCCGCGAGGCCTGCAATCAAGATCCTATGGTTTGCCGTGTAGAGAGCGTTCTCGCCTGCGGACATCCGTCCCCATTTCACCGCGCGCTCATAGTCGCCCTTGGCGTAGTAGGCGAGGTTGAGAAACATGTAGTAGCTGAAAAGGCTCTGGTCGAAAGGCGACAGGCGGAGGGCGTGTTCGGCTCTGCTGACCGCCTGCTCGGTATCCCCGATGTAGCTCAAGGTGGCGCTGGAAAGCAGCCAGGCAAGCGAATGATTGGGGCAGGCCGAGAGCGCACGATCGAAATAGATCAGAGCGCCGTCATACTCGTGAAACAGAAACGACTTGAGATGACCGAAGGTCGCCAGTGCAAGTGCGTTCTGACCGTCGAGCTCGATCGCCCTGGACGCGAACTCGACGGCGCGGACGGCATCTTCGCTCGGGTTGGCAGACCAGCCCTGACCCACATAGAGGCTGTGCCAACGCGCTGCCCATGCCACCGGCATGGCGAAGTTCGGGTCCTCCGCCATCGCCCTGTTCAGAAAGTCGCGGGCCTGCAGAAAGATGTGCTTGTCGAGACTGTTGATGAGCTGAATCGCCCTCAAGGTGTGATCATAGGCGGTAAAACTGTCGGGTCGTTTCCTCAGGGCTTCGCGCAGCTCTGACTTTCGAACATTGGGCGCAATGCCTGTGACGATCTTTCGAACGATCTCGTCTTGAAGGTCGAACAGTTCGCCCGGGGCGACCTCGACGGCATCGGCCCAAAGGATCTCGCCGGTCTCGGAATCGCATGCCTGTGTCGATACTCGCGCCAGGCGACTGGATCTGCGCACCGTGCCGAACACGACGTACCGTGCGCCGAGCGCGCGCCCAACCTCGGCCGGATCGGGCGAGCGATCGCGGTACTTGATCGTCGATGCGCGCGAGATGACGAAGAGCTCACGTAGTCCGGCGAGGGAGACAATGATGTCTTCGACGATCCCGTCCGCAAAATAATCGTCGGCCGGATCGCCGCCCAAATTCTGCAGCGGGAGCACGGCGATGGAGGGCAGTCGCTCGCGATGCGCGGCGCTTGGCGCCACCGCGACCGGAACGTCGGCGCTCAAGGAATAGGCCCGGACCGGCTTATCGACATTCTTGAGCTGGAAGTAGCCGAGCTCTCGCACGAGTTTTCCGAGGGCGCCGCGCACGACGTCGTATACCGATTCCGACAGCAGCACGCCGCCTGGCTCCGCGTGCTCCTGCAGTCGCGCCGCGACATTGACGCCATGTCCGAAGATGTCGAATTCGGTTGCAATAATATCGCCGAGATTGATGGCAATCCGCAGCGCGATCGTCGGGGATGTTTCGCCGTCCTCGACCTGGGCAGACGGCACCATTCGCTGAATGTCCTGCGCCCATTCCACCGCGTCGAGCGCGCAGGTAAACTCGGCGAGGATGCCATCTCCGGTGAACTTGACGATCCGGCCATGATACTCCGTCGTGCGAGGCTGCACGATCTCGTCAAGGATCTTCATCCAGCGGCGGTGAGTGCGAGTCTCATCGCTCGCCATCAGGGTGGTGTAGCCAACGATGTCGAGAAATGCGACCGCTGCAAGCCGCCGACCGGTTCGAGCGGCGCCGTCGCGCCGTCGAAACAGTAGGTCGGAGGACGCTGTTACCTCTTGTTGCGCCGACCCCAGAAGCGACATTACTGCTCCGGCCATACGAGCACACCAACCGCTTGTAGACTGACAGCTTTCACCCAACCGGGCAACCGGTTGCGTCAAGACGGCATGCGCTCGTTGCGCCCTCGTCGCTGATTAGTCCGCGGTACCAGGCGCAGGGCAGGGGTCGTCGACCGGCGCGACGTATCCCTCGACGTCTTCATCGTTGAGTGTCGGCGGATGTCGGCGTAGTTCACGCAAATCGATGATCGCCGATCACATTCCCGCAATCCGGCGGTGCAGTTCCTGGGCACGCAGGCGGGTTCCGCTCCACGCCGGAGCCGGGCGCGCCGGTGACGTTATGGTGCACCGCCGCCTTCGAGCTCGGCGGCGACCTGGCCATAGTTGAGCAGCGCGACCAGGGTGGTGCCGCCGACGACATTGCCGAGCAGCGTCGGCACGAAAAAGGTCCCGACATAGTCCTGCAGCGACGCCTTGCCGCTCTGGATCAGGAACGCGCAATCCACCGAGTCGGCGATGATATGCGAGAACTCGCCGAGCGCGACCAGATAGGTCATCGCCACGATGATATGTGCTCCCGCGCCCCTGAGCGCCGGCAACAACCACATCATCAGCGCGATGATCCAGCCGGCGAACACCGCCCGCACGAATGTCGAGGCGAAGCTGCCCTCGATGGTGCGATGGCTGAGCTCGAGGAAGGCATCGACGATCCGCGGCTCGAAGATCTCGGTGTGGGCCAATACGGAGGCGACGGCCCAGGTGCCGACGACATTGGCCACGAGCACCAGCGACCACAGCCGCAGGACGCGAAGCAAGGTGGCGAGATCGCGGTGGTGCAGCAGCGGCAGGATCGGCGTCAAGGTGTTCTCTGTGAAGAGCTGCTGCCGTCCCAGCACTACCACCAGGAAGCCGGCCGTGTAGCCCAGCGGCGCGAAGGCGGAAATCAGGATCGCCCACCAGCGCCGCTCGAGCTCGCTCACGCCTTCGGCGCGTATGGTCTCGTGGATCAGCGCGGCGCTCGGCCGGCTCTGGGACTGGATCTCGCGCCGTTGTTGGTCAGACAGGCCGGCGACCTCCGAGGCCGGGTTGAAGGTAGGGCTGTCGCTCTTGCTGTCCACGCGATGCATTCCTGCGGGCCGCGCCAGCCGGCCGCTTCGACAGCCAACCGCAAGGACGTTCAAGGGTTCCTCTGCTTCAGAGGGACCAAAGCTGAGCCGGCGTGGGGATCGGCTCATGCCCCTCGCGCGTAAGCGCCGAGTCTGGCGTCGAGGACGGCGAGCATGGCCTCGCGCGCCGGATCGCGCGAGCCGCGCAGCCAGACCGCAGCGAGCGGCAACCGGCCGACCGCACTGTCACGTTTCAGCTTGAGCGGGACGAAGCGCACGCCCGAGATCGCGAGCCTCGAGGTCCAGCGCGGCACGATGGCAATGCCAAGACGGGCTGCGACCAGATTGACGATCGTCTGCTTCTCGTCGGCGAGCTGGGCCACGCGCGGCGTGAGGCCGGCCTGCTCGAACAGCTTCATCGTGAGGTCGTGGCTGTGCGGCCGCGAGCGGCGGTCCGGCACGATCAGCGGCTGGTCGGCTAGCTCCGCGAGCGAAATCAGCTTGCGCCTGGCCAGTGCATGCCGCTGCGGCAGCGCCACCACCGCGCTCTCATCGAGCAGGGGACGGAATTCGAGCCGCTTGTCGGTCCGCTCCGGCGGCCGCACGAATGCGAGGTCGAGTGCGCCGGACAAAATCTTCGGCAACAGCCGGATCGTCTTCTCTTCCGAAAGCTGCACCGCGATGCCGGGATGCCGGCGACGAAAATCGTGCAGCAGCGCCGGCAGCAATCCGGCTGCCGCACTGTCGATCGCGCCGACCCGCAGCCGCCGCGCCGTGGCGGTGCGCGTGCGGCGGCGGAAGCTCTCCTCCACCGCCTCGATCCGGGACAGGATCGCCCGGGCGTCGCGCAGCAGGGCCGCGCCTTGCTCGGTGAGCGAGACCGCGCGCGTCGTCCGGGCGAACAGCTGTGTCGCCAGGTCCTCTTCCAGCAGCTTGATGTGGCGGCCGAGCGCCGAGGGCAGCATCTGCAGGCGTTGCGCGGCCTTGCCGAAATGCAGCTCCTCGGCGGCGGCGACGAAGCAGCGGAGCTGGTGCAATTCCATGGGGGCAGATCCTGTGAGGCGATCCCTGTGACGAGGCGCGCGGATTATATCGATTTTTTGTATAAATGGTGGTCCATTGAACCCGCCGCGCGCCGGCCGCATAGCGTTGCCCGACAACCAACAAGACCGGGCAGGGAGGTGACGATGGCGGCGGAGCTCGAAACGCGTGTGTTGCGCAAGGTCGCCTTGCGCATCGTCCCCTTTATCATGCTGCTGTACTTCGTGGCCTTCATCGACCGCGTCAATATCGGCTTCGCGGCGCTGACCATGAACAAGGATCTCGGCCTGTCGCCCTCCGTGTTCGGTTTCGGCGCCGGCATCTTCTTTTGGGGCTATTTCCTGTTCGAGGTGCCGTCCAACCTCGCGCTCGACAGATTCGGGGCGCGGATCTGGATCGCGCGGGTCATGATCTCCTGGGGCCTCGTGTCCGGCGCGATGGCGTTCGTGCAGGGGGCCGTCAGCTTCTATGCGCTGCGTTTCCTGCTCGGCGTCGCCGAGGCCGGGTTCTTCCCCGGCATCATCCTCTACCTGTCCTACTGGTTTCCGGCGCGGCAGCGCGCCGCCGTCACGGCGCTGTTCATGGCGGCGGCGCCGCTCTCGACCGTGCTGGGCTCGCCGGTCTCCGGCGCCTTGCTGCAGATGCACGGTTTGCTCGGCCTGAAGGGGTGGCAGTGGCTGTTCCTGGTCGAAGCCTTGCCGGCGGTGCTGCTCGGATTCGTCGTGCTCGGCTATATGACCGACCGGCCGGAGCAGGCGCGCTGGCTGGCCGATGAGGAGCGCAACTGGCTGGTGCAGGCGATGAATGCCGAGAGGACCGGCAAGGCGGCGGTCGCCAGCCACAGCATCTGGCGCGGTCTCGCCGACATCCGGGTGCTGGCGCTGTCACTGGTCTATTTCGGCACCTCGGCCGGGCTCTATACGCTCGGGGTGTGGGCGCCGCAGATCATCAAGCAGTTCGGCCTGTCTTCGTTCGCGGTCGGCTTCCTCAATGCGGTGCCAGCGACCGTTGCAGTCGTCGTCATGATCCTGTGGGCGCGGCATTCCGACCGCACCGGCGAGCGCACCTGGCACGTGGTGCTGGCCTGCCTGTTGTCAGCCGCGGGTCTTGCGTTTGCCGGCCTCGCAACCGGCGTGATTGCCGTGCTGGCCGCCCTCACACTGGTCAACGTCGGCATTTCCTCCTCGAAGCCGCCACTGTGGAGCATGCCCACGATGTTCCTGTCAGGCTCGGCGGCGGCGGCCGGGATTGCCACCATCAATTCGATCGGCAATCTTGGCGGCTTCGTCGGCCCGGCGGTGATCGGTTGGATCAAGGATCGGACCGGCAGCTTCGATGGCGGGCTTTATTTCGTCGCGGGGCTGCTCGTCATCTCCGCAGTGCTCACCTTGCTGCTGTCCCGTTCACAGCGTGCGAAGGCCGAGCCGGCCCCGCAAACCCACTGATCCCTCGTCAACGGAGTTTTCTCATGCGCAACTATTCCATCGCCGCCATTCCCGCTGACGGGATCGGGCCCGAGGTGATCTCGGCCGGCGTCCGTGTCCTGGAGGCGCTGGCCAAGCGCAGCGGCGACATCAGCTTCAACGTCAAGACTTTCGACTGGGGCTCGGACTATTACAAGAAGCACGGCGTGATGATGCCGGCGGACGGCCTCACCGAGCTGAAGACATTCGACGCGATCTATTTCGGTGCGGTCGGCGCGCCCGACGTGCCCGATCACATCACGCTGTGGGGCCTGCGGCTGCCGATCTGCCAGGGGTTCGATCAATATGCCAATGTGCGTCCGACCAAGATCCTGCCCGGCGTGGCCTCGCCGCTGCGCAATGTCGGCGTCGGCGATCTCGACTGGGTGATCGTGCGCGAGAACTCCGAAGGCGAATATGCCGGCTGCGGCGGTCGCGTGCATAAGGGCCTGCCGGAGGAGGTCGGCACCGAAGTGGCGATCTTCACCCGCGTCGGCGTCGTCAGAATCATGCGCTTTGCCTTTCAGCTCGCGCAGTCGCGGCCGCGCAAATTCCTCACCGTGGTGACCAAGTCGAACGCGCAACGCCACGGCATGGTGATGTGGGACGAGATTGCCGCCGAGGTGGCCGCCGAATTCCCCGATGTCACCTGGGACAAGATGCTGGTCGACGCGATGACGGTGCGGATGACGCTGCACCCGAAGAGCCTCGACACCATCGTGGCGACCAATCTGCACGCCGACATCCTCTCCGATCTCGCCGGCGCGCTGGCCGGCAGTCTCGGCGTGGCGCCGACCGCCAACATCGATCCGCAGCGCCGCTTCCCGTCGATGTTCGAGCCGATCCATGGCTCGGCCTTCGACATCACCGGCAAGGGCATCGCCAATCCCGTCGCGACCTTCTGGACCGGTGCGCAGATGCTGGATCATCTCGGCGAGAAGGACGCCGCGGCACGGTTGATGGCGGCGGTGGAGAAGGTCTGCGCGGCCGGCATTCTCACGCCCGATGTCGGCGGCAAGGCCACCACCAAGGAGGTGACCGATGCCGTGATCGAGGCGATCCACGGCTCCAACGTCTGATCCCCCGGGCCATGACCGCCGAATGGACCGACGGGCGAGCGCGCGCCGCCTTGCGGCGGATATTTGACGCGGCCGTGGCGAGCGCCGATCCGCGGCGCTCGATCATGCGCGTGCTTCCCGACAGGCCGAAGGGGCGCTGCATCGTCGTCGGCGCCGGCAAGGCGTCGGCGGCGATGGCGGCCGGCCTCGATGCCGCTTGGCCCGATGTCGCGCTCTCCGGCGTGGTGGTCACGCGCGACGGTCATGCCGTGCCGGCCGGCCGGATCGACGTGTTGGAGGCGTCGCATCCGGTGCCGGACGCTCGCAGCGAGGCCGCCGCGCAGCGCATGCTGCAGGCCGTGCAGGGGCTCACGGCCGACGATCTCGTCATCGCGCTGATGTCGGGCGGCGGCTCATCGCTGATGGTCGCGCCCGCCCCGCCGATGACGCTTGCGGACAAGCAGGCGGTGAATCGCGCGTTGCTGGCGAGCGGTGCGACGATTGCGGAGATGAACGTCGTCCGCAAGCATCTGTCGGCGATCAAGGGCGGGCGGCTCGCGCGCGCCGCACGGCCGGCGCGTGTCGTCACGCTGGTTATCTCGGACATTCCGGGCGACGATCCGGCCGCGATCGCCTCCGGTCCCACCTTGCCGGATTCGAGCAGCTTGGCCGAAGCGCGCGCCGTCGCTGCGCGCCATGCGATCGCGTTGCCGGCCGCGGCGCAGACTGTGCTGGCGAGCGCGGACGAGACCCCGAAGCCGGGTGAGTTCGAGGCCGATGTCCGCCTGGTCGCAACCCCGCAACTTGCGCTGGAAGCCGCGGCGAAGGTCGCGCGCGAGGAGGGGCTGACGCCGCTCATTCTCGGCGATGCGCTCGAGGGCGAAGCGCGCGAGCTCGGCACCGTGATGGCCGGCATCGCCCGCTCTGTCGCGGCACATGGTCATCCCGTTGCGCCGCCGGCCGTGCTGCTCTCGGGCGGTGAAACGACGGTCACGATCGGGCGCGGTGCTGCGGGACGCGGCGGGCGCAACACCGAATTTCTGCTGGCGCTGGCGGTTGCATTGTCGGGTCATGCGGCTATATGGGCGCTCGCCGGCGACAGCGACGGTATCGATGGAACCGAAGATGCCGCCGGCGCCGTGATCGGTACGGACACGCTGTCGCGTGCCCGTGATTGTGGCATGGATGCTCTGGCTTGCATTGCCGCGCACGACAGTTATTCGTTGTTCGCGCGAGTCGGCGATCTCCTTGTCACAGGACCGACGCTGACCAATGTCAACGATATCAGGGCGATCCTGATCGGGGGACGGAAAGGGCAACATATTCATGCGTCGTCATCGTCGAGCTAAGATCGTCGCGACCGTCGGCCCCGCCAGCAACTCGCCGGAGATGCTGAAAACTCTGTTCCTGGCCGGCGTCGACACGTTCCGCCTCAATTTCAGCCACGGCACGCAGGCCGATCACGCCAAGGTCCATGCCGCCATCCGCGCGCTGGAGAAGGAAGTCGGACGTCCGATCGGCATCCTGATGGATCTGCAGGGCCCGAAGATCCGCGTCGGTACCTTGCGCGACAAGAAGATCACGGTCGAGACCGGCGAGACCATTCGCTTCGTCCTGAACGGCACCGAAGGCGACAAATCGTCGATCCCGCTGCCGCATCCGGAGATTTTCGCCGCGGTCGCCCCGGGACACGATCTCTTGATCGATGACGGCCGCGTTCGGGTCCGTGTCGTCGGGCTCGGCGACGATTGGATCGAGGCCAAGGTGATCGTCGCCGGCGCGATCTCCAATCACAAGGGCGTCAACCTGCCGGGCACGGTCCTGGACCTGTCGCCGCTGACGGCGAAGGACCGCTCCGATCTCGATTTCGGCCTCAAGCTCGGCGTCGATTGGGTGGCGCTGTCGTTCGTGCAGAAGCCCTCCGACGTGATCGAGGCGCGGGGCCTGATCAACGGCCGCGCCGGCGTGATGGCCAAGATCGAGAAGCCGGCGGCGCTGGAGCGGATCGACGACATCATCCAGCTCTGCGACGCCATCATGGTGGCGCGCGGCGATCTCGGCGTGGAAATCCCGCATGAGGACGTGCCGGGCAGGCAGAAGGAGCTGGTGCGCGCCTGCCGCCTCGCGGTGAAGCCGGTGATCGTGGCGACGCAGATGCTGGATTCGATGGTGGCGGCGCCGACGCCGACCCGTGCCGAGGTCTCCGACGTCGCCACCGCGATCTATGACGGCGCCGACGCGGTGATGCTGTCGGCGGAATCGGCGAGCGGACAATATCCGCGCGAGGCGGTCGCGATGATGGACAGCATCATCAAGGCGACCGAAGGCCACAAGATGTACCGCTCGATCATCGAGGCGACGCAGCCCGGCGAGGAGCAGACCCCGCCGCATGCGGTGGCCACCGCCGCCGCCGATCTGGCGTCCGCGATCCACGCCAAGACCATCGTGGCCTATACCTCGAGCGGCACCACGGCCTCGCGCGTCGCGCGCAAGCGGCCGAGCCTGCCGATCCTGGCCATCACCCCGAGCGAGGACACCTCTCGCCGCATGTGCCTGTTGTGGGGCGCGCACAGCGTGCTCTCGCCGGATGTCGGCAGCTACGAGGAGATGGTCGATCGCGCCACCACGATCGCGGTCTCCGAGGAGTTCGCGCAAGGCGGCGATCTTCTGGTCGTGGTCGCCGGCATCCCCTTCGCGCAGGCCGGCACCACCAACAACCTGCGCGTGGTGGCGATACCGCGCTGAGAGCGGATGCGAATAGGCCCCGGACTGGCGGTGGAGAGACTGCGCGTCGCCGTCACTCCGCGCGACTGTTCGCGTGGCGTGTCGCTGTCGATCGGCGCCAGTCGATCCGTTCTCCGGTCATCGTGATCGCGCAATGGCGCCGCATTTTGTCGCCGAGACGATCGTCTGCATCTTTTGCCGCCCCACCGCGGTCGCAAATCTCGGGTGAGATCATCTCCCTCAACCAGCCGAACGGCCGGACGGAGACTCTTGCGGATGCACGACGGCGACATTGCAGTTGGCGAAGAACTCGGTCGATCGCAGGCGAGCCGAAGCCGCGATCAGGGGGCCGTCTCGGTCAGTGAAATAGCCCGCTTTCACATTCGCTCCCTGAAGGCGCGTTTCCGCGATCACAAGACGGAGTTTGCCGCGATCAGGCACCGGCTGCGGCCGGGCGACATCGTGTGTGACATCGGCGCCAACAAGGGCAGCTTCACCTCCTGGCTTTCGCGCTGGTGCGGCGAGCAGGGGCGCGTCGTCGCGTTCGAGCCGCAGCGAGAACTGGCGGCTCGATTGGCCGCCGTCTGCGCCGCGGCCGGATTGCGCAATGTGACCGTTGAAGCGAAGGCTGTTGACGCCTCGTCGGGCCGGCGTGAGCTCCACATTCCGATCGGGCATGCGCCGGGCGCCTCGCTCAATCCGTCGTCGTCGGCAGGCAGGTCCGACAGAGTGACGGTCCCGGTGGTCGCCTTAGACGACTATTTCAAGCCGCACGAGCGCGTGGCTCTCCTCAAGGTCGACGTCGAGGGCGGCGAGCTGAATGTCTTTCATGGCGCGAGGCGGATGCTCGAAAGGGACATGCCGGCGCTGGTCTTCGAATGCGAAGCCCGGCATATGGTCGGCCGGACAATCGACGACGTCTTCGCCTATCTCGCTGCGCTCGGGTATCGCGGCAGCTTCGTCTCGCCCACGGGCCTCGTGCCGTTGTCGGCGTTCGACGTGGCCATCCATCAGCGGCGCGACGGCGAGTGGTTCTGGAAGCGCAAGGACTACTGCAACAACTTCATCTTCACGCCGGGCTGAGGCGCCGCGAGGCACGGTGCGGGTGCGACCTGCGCGAAGCAAGCGTATCGGGGAATCGCTCAGACCAAAGCCGCTCTTTGGTCTTTTGTGCATCGGCCATTTTCGACTGCGACACTTGCTCCGCCGTCCACTGCCGGCGGTAATGCAGACTTTCACAGCGCGGCGCCTGATCGCCGCTTTTTGAGCCATCTGCGACATAGGCTCCAGCAAATCGCGCGATCTGCTCGCGTTCCACTATGGAACAATCCGCGTGACGACACGTTATTCATTTTCGCGATGACGCGATCCAAGGAGCAAGTACGTTATGAAACGGCTTTTGTTAACAGGATTTGCAGCCTGCACTTTTGCGCTTGCTCCGATCCTGTCTGCGTCGGCAATGCCGGTCGCAAGCTCCCATGCACTTACCGATACTGACAGCTCAATCATCCAAGTAAGGGGCTACGGGCACGGCGGCGGCCACCCAAGTTGGGGCCATCGCGGTGGTCGAGGGCATCATTATGGATGGGGTCATGGACGGGGGCGAGGCCATCATCATGGTTGGTGAGGCCGCGCCCCGCGCTGCGATTGAACTTAGCCTGTAGCGTTTGACCCAGGGCAGACCTCCTGCAAGGTCTGCCCTTGGGCCGTTCCGGAGTTCACTGGTTTTCTATCCAGGCGAAAGACCGGGCGCCTGGACCCATTCCAGGCGCCAGCGGCCGAATGATGCTCAGTACCCAAGGAATGGTCCTTGGGTCCAGGTACCTTTGCGGCGGTTGTGGATCCACGCCGCACCGGTGACCCGGTTGTCGGCAATGCCGCCTACGACGGCGGTGTTGCCGTCGGCGGACAGCGCAGCGGAAAAACCCTGCTCGGCGTGTCCCATTGCGCCAACGCCAACCAGCTTATCGCCCTGCTGGCTCCACGTAGCTCCGCTGCGGCTGTAGATCCACGCGGCCCCACTGTATGAGTTGTCGCCGAGCCCTCCTACGATTGCGGTGTTGCCATCGGCGGACATCGCTACCGAGTGGCCTTGCCTGGCTTCTCCAACCGCGCGGCTGCCGACCAGCTTGCTGCCCTGCTGGCTCCACGTAGCTCCGCTGCGGCTGTAGACCCACGCCGCACCGGTGTATTTGTTGTCGCCGAGTCCTCCTACGATTGCGGTGTTGCCGTCAGCGGACAACGCAACGGAGAATCCTTGTCCAGCCTTTCCGACTGCGCCGGTGCCAATCAGCTTGCTGCCGAGTTGCTTCCAGACGCCGTCGCTGCGGGCAAAGACCCAGGCTGCCCCGGCGTAGGAGTCGTCCAGGGGGCCACCCACGATGGCGGTGTTGCCGTCGGCGGACAGCGCGACAGCGGCGCCTTGAGCGGCGTTTCCAACCGCGCCGGTGCCAACCAGCTTGCTACCCTGTTGGGTCCAAATACCGCCGCTGCGCGTGAAGACCCACGCCGCGCCGGCCCTCAAGCTGTCCTGACTCCCACCCACAATGGCGGTGTTGCCGTCGGCTGACAGCGCGATGGCGGCGCCTTGAGCGGCATTTCCAACCGCGCCAGCTCCGATCAGCTTGCTACCTTGTTGGGTCCAGGCACCGCCGCTGCGCGTGAACACCCACGCCGCCCCGGTGCGTGAGTTGTCATAAGGCCCACCGACCAAGGCGGTGTCACCGTCAGCGGACAGCGCGACGGAGACGCCTTGTCCAGCTTGTCCGACCACGCTGGTGCCCACCAGCTTGCTGCCCTGTTGGGTCCAGACATCGTCGCTGCGCGTGAAGACCCACGCTGCGCCGGTGAGCTTGTTGTCGACACTACCCCCTACAATGGCGGTGTTGCCATCGGCGGACAGTGCTACAGACCAGCCCTGCTCGCTGGGGCCAACCGCGCCAGTGCCGACCAGTCTCGATCCCGGTTGCGCGTCGGATTGACCAACGGCCGGTACCGGAGCTGCGATCGCGGCAAACGCAGCCAACCAGTATAACAACGGTCGCCAGCCGTTTCCTCGCCGCGGTACGATTGTGGTTTCATGAGCCGGCGCGGCTGTCCGAAGCTGCTCGCTTCGGGTCTCAAAGCCGAACTCCTCTTGGTCGATTATGTTGAAGCGGGAATCCGGCGGACCTGTAGAGATTTTTCCACCGATGAAGCTCGACCTATGTTCCTCGGCGATAGATGCCGAGATGATGGAGCTTTCTGTCCTCGTAAGAGGCGCTATACGATTGATTTTCATGATGAGGTCCTCCTTTGCGCAAATCGATGCGCCAAGCTCCGGACCTCGCCTAAGTTACCTCCTGGCCGCGAAGGCGGCGCCCAGCGATCGACAATAGAACGAACTATGTAGGTGAAGAGAATTTTTCAGGTTTCAAGCCAGCGTGCGCTCGCGCACGAACAAAAAAAGCTCCGACGGGGTGGACGTCTTTTGATTAATGTCAATGCCAACTCTACTTGATCGTGCAAGGAGCAGTAGCGGATTCCTTGCCTACATAGCAAAGCCCGCCCAGGCTTCACGGCGCAACAGCACATGAACGCGCCGGGAGCTGTACGGACGTCGCGCAGATTTCCTTGATCCGCTGTTTCCCCCGCCGGTACCTTCGAACGCGAGCTTTCCAATGTCACCCGCAGCTATGCCGGCAAGGCATGGCGCGGTACGGATCGTGAGAATCGAAGCGACGACTTTCGCTATTGGTCCGTCTGCGACCTTCCGGTCTGCGCCGAAGATGTCCGCTCGCCGGGTTCGACCGGAAGTCAGCGCACCCCGAACGAAAGGGCGCCTGTTGACCCGAAGCGACCAAGCGCAACCCAGTTGATTTTTATCAGATAAAGACTTCGGCGACTGCTAATACAATATAAATTCCATAAGACCACAGTCGATACATGGAAGCTGCGCAGGTCCGCCGACAGTACATTTTTGCCTTTGCGGGACCGTGGATCGGTTTCGTGGTCTTTTGCGTGATGGAAAGAGAAGGCGGTCTATTGATAGTCGGCCCGTTCTTCGGGTGGCCATTTGTCTATCTATTTGGATTGCCCATTGCAGTCGTTACATACCGCGCTGATCAGGCGTTGATCAAACGATTGGTGCCCTTCCACGCAAGAACTTTAGGATGTCTATTTGTCGGAGGCCTGCTCTCGACGGTGGCGTTTCAGCTTTGGCCGCTGCCCTTTGGTCTTCACGATCCCGGGCTCTTCCTTGGAAGCTTGCCCGGCGCAGCGGCGGGATTCCTTTGCTCATGTTGGGGCGGCAGGTCAGAGCACCAATATCCGGCGCCTCGCCACTAACGTGTGCCTCGCAGCGCACCAGCAGGATGTTTGCTTCTGGGCCCAAGCGGCTGACCCGGCATGTCTGCAAGGTGTCGGCTCCTTGGGGGTGAAGCGGATTCCATATGCTCAACCTGAGTTCTTCCGAGCGTGACCGATTCCGTTGAAAAAGTCGGCAGTAGTTTCGTCGTGAACGCCAGCTGTTTCGAGGACGAATTGGCGCGGTGTGGT